>CAJTYS010000023.1 GCA_910583765.1 uncultured Eubacteriales bacterium
AGCACAAGGGATACAGCGATTTTTTAATCTTCTAACTGTCAAAGACAGGATTATATATTGTTTTCTCAATGCTTCAAGTGTTCAAAATGAAAATAGGAGGCCTCGAATTTGTAAAAAGCACAACCGCGGAAATCATAGACGTGAAATCCATGTGACGTTTGGCAAGAGAAGGTGGCTGAGGTAAAAAATATGGAAATATTGTAAGCAACGGCCCTTACATAAGAAAAAGGCATGAACACTGTTCCCCCTGAATAGACTATACCAAGAATATGTATAGGAAAGCAGAGGGGGAACAACCATGACCTATGAGGAAAAAATACCTGAATTCGCGCTTCAGCCAGCAAAATCCGCAAGTGAAGACCCAAAGGAAGCAGAAACGCCGGACGCGCAGATGATTGATGACGGCTTTGACCCAACTCCTTACGATAGACTGCTGGTTCCTGCTGAACCAGAGACAGAGAGCACAGTGACATCAGAGGGCAGCGCAGGACAGCGGCAAATATCAGAGGAACAGGAGCCGGAACAAAAAGAGATAGAGGCAGAAGCGCCGCAGAGACCAGCAGGACAGGCGAATCACCCAGAGCAGGAACTCCAACTGGGAGCCCCTGGGGACATCGGAAAACCGCCGCAGGACCACAATGCGCCGGCTCCATCATCAGCCCCAGCAGAAGAAGCTGTCCAGCCCGTGGTGCTGGAACAGGAAGAAACGGAAGCAAAACCAGCGATGCCAGTTGCCGACACCGTGAAAATGGTGCCTTTAGAAAACACAGCGATCTACAACGAGCTAAAAATGAAAACAGCTCAGCAAAAGCTGGAGACCACGGTTCTAGTGGAAGAGGACATCCTAGTGCCAGACGTGAAACCGGACCTGATCAACATCCTTTCCATGGAGGGAAAAGCCCTTCTTTCCAGCAAGGAACTGCAGGTGGGCCAAAACGACGATGGCTCTGTGAGAGTCACGGGAGAAGTATCGCTGCAGACCATTTATCTGCCAGAGGCTGGCGGCGAGGAGGCTATTTCCATCATTCAGTCCCGTCTGCCCTTCAAAACCGACTGGCAGGCAGGCGCGTCGCCCATGTCCAGTCTTTCTATAGGAGCAAAGGTGGAAACTATCGAGTACAGCATCATCAACGAGCGAAAATTCCGGGCAAAAGCCACCGTGGCCCTGACCCTCACGGAATACGCGGAAAAGGAAATGCAGCTCTTTGACAGCATCCGAGGCGAGGAACTGCAGCTGCTGAAAGAAACCATCAAAATGAGCCATGTGGCCCTGCGAAAAGAAGACTCCGTTGATATTTCCGAAGAGCTGAAATTAAAAGAGGGCAGTCTCAAACCTGTCAAAATCCTGAAATCCGATATTCGGGTAGTGGAAAATCACAAGCAGATCACTTCTGAAAAAATGGTGATCAACGCCAATGTCATGGCAAACGTGCTGTACATAGGTCAGGAAGAAAAAGACGGGGAAACCATCAGCCGCCCAGGGTTTTTCCAGGGAAAAACAGACTTTACCCAGTTCATCCTCATGGACAAAGAAGAAAACATCGCCATGAGTAAAACCGTTTTCAGCCAAGAGGACCTGGAAGTGAAGATCAACGAAAGCGAAGACGGTTTCAGCCTGAAAGGGAGCATCAAAACTTCCGTGGAGATCTTGTCCAATCTGGAAAAAGAGGTGGTCACAGATCTGTACCACAATGTCAAAGACACCACCTACGATTCTGCGGAAAACAAGGTGGAAGCCATCATGGGCACAGGCATGACAGAAGCTTCTGCTCGGGAAATTTTCAACGTACCAGAGTCAGGCGGCCAAGCGGACAAAATCGTGTACATCAATGGAAACGTAAAAGAAGCCAAAAGCACTGTGGAGCGTGGGAGAGTCATGGTGGAAGGCGTTTTAGAAGGTCAGATCATTTGTCTGCCGGAAAGCGATGACAAAAAAGCCTTTGCCATCAAGCAGGAGATCCCGTTCCGAGGCGCGATGGAAGTTCCCGCTGCCCTGGAAACCATGAAAGCCGAGAGCCGAGTGGAAATCAAAGACCTTTGGTTCGACAAAATCAACGGCAAGCAAGTGGAAGTCAACGCCAGCCTGCAGATCGAATCCGCAGTCATTGAAGAAAAGGCCCTGAAACTCATTAAAAATCCTTGCTTCGTGGAAAGCAGCCAGACAAAGCGGCCATCCTCCATGGTCATCTATATCACAAGAAAAGACGACAGCCTGTGGAAAATCGCCAAACGCTACAAAGTCAGCATGGACGCGATCAAAGAGGTTAATCAGATGGAAGAAGGTGCGGCCCTGCGGGAAGGAATGCGGCTGCTGGTGGTAAAATAGCGGCTTGAATCACCGATTCGCTGAATCGCTACCTCGTTGAGAACGCAGGAAGCTCATTCATCGGGCGTGTCAGAGGCAGGCCCATGGTCTCGGCAGAAATATTGAGATTTTAAAGAAATGCCCCGTGCTGTTTTCTTGGATGGCGCGGGGCGTTTGTGGTACTGGTTTTCATAAGAAAAGATACGCAAGTGGGATGAGTTGAGTCTTGCTACTATAGTGGAAAATGTAATAGTTATATTTTTTATGAAAATTTATTGCATAAAAAATATAAATTTGATATAATATATAACATTGAAGATAGAAATGTATTTTTAACTTTGGAGGAAACAAGCATGCTGATAGAGTTACGGGCAAAAAATTGTTTTTCATTTTCGGATGAAATCATATTTTCCGCAAAAGCGGATATGAGAAGTAAAAAATTCGCATCCAATGTTCATAGCGAGAATCATTTTAACATTTTAAAAGCAATAGGAATCTATGGGCCGAACAACGCAGGAAAAACATGCTTGGTAAAATGTATCCGCAGCGCTAAGAACATTCTGCTGAATCAAAAGCCTCGTATCATGCGAAATATTTTTCAAGAAAGCGCCATATGCCAGTTGGGTATCACTTTTCTAGAAGAGGGCAGGCAATTTTCCTATGATTTTTGGTATGATGAAAAAAATAAGGAATATCCATATGAAAAATTTTCAGAAATCATGAAAGACCAATATGGGAATGAAAAAGAAAATGTCTGGCTTTTAAAAGATGTGATCAACAGCGACTATCAATATGATAGTGAGGATCTTCTAAAAATGATGCCATTTATATCCCAAAGCAATCTGTTGTTTTATTTGCTAGATGCCAATAAATTTGGGCAGCTAGCAGAGATGAAGAGGATCGTGACAAAGTTCGCTTCCAAGATCGATATTGTCAATATGAATAATATCCCTTTGAAACGGACGATTGACCTTATGAAAAACCAAAGCGATCTTCAAAAAAAAGTAGTGGAGTTTATCAAAAATGCGGACCTTTATATGGATGACTTTGAATGTGTGGATGTGGATCAGCTCCATATAAAAATAGATCCTAACGAAGAAAAACCCGAGGAAAAAGCCCTTGATATTCCAGAGCGAATTCTCGATCAGATGCGGCTGGTATCCGTCTATAAAGGCGTTCCGGTTCCTAGTGTGCTTTTTGATTCCACAGGGACTAAAAAAATCGCGGCTCTAGCAAGCTATATCATAGAAGGGATCGAACAAGGCAGGATCCTTGTTATCGATGAACTGGACAGCAGCATTCATTTTAAACTGACCAGAGCCATCGTCGCTATGTTTAATAATGAATTGAACACGAATGCGCAAATGATATTTACGGTGCATGATATCAATCTGATGGATTGTAAAAGGATGTTTCGGAAAGAACAAATTTGGTTCGTCCATAAGGATGAAAACGGTGTTTATGTTTATTCCTTGGCAGAGTTCACAGCGCAGCAAGGGGTGCGAGACACTACGGACATCATGGAGAAATACCGGAAGGGCGTGCTGGGGGCCCTGCCTGATCCAGAACTGATACGTTCTTTATTGAGTATTAAAGGAAATCGGAAGGAGGCGCTTGACCATGGTGAATAGGCTTCCTCAGATTTTTACAGGCAGCAAAATATGTATTATATGTGAAGGGGATGAAGAATATGAGTATTTAAAAAAATTGATAGAATTAGACATGTGGAGTAAAGAGTACCGTTTTCAATTAGAGAATGCTGAGGGAAATGGAAATATTCCGGCCCGATATCAGGATAAATTCCAAAATGGTTCGTACGATTTGGTTCTAATATTCTGTGACACAGACAAAAAGCCCTACGAACAGTATGTTGACATCAAACAGAAGATCAATGAATTTCATGGGGTGGAAAACGCTGCGGACAGATCATCATATATGGAAATCCCTGCACTATGCAGATTATTATTGAACATTGGGACGATGTGGTCCTTACTTCACACAAAAAGAAGAAAAATGCCCCGATTATTTTTGACCTTACAGGAATAGAAGGTTACAAAGGCAGAGCGGACCAGCGTCAGGAGCTGTTCTCTCGGATCACAAAAGAAAACTATTGGCAAATGCGGGAGCGGATAAAAAAATTCCCTGCTGATGATACGATAGAGGGGAGCACTAATTTTGGTAAGTTTATCGAGTATTTTTCCACAAATAATAGCCAATGGATACAAACGATCAATGGCAGGTTAGATGGATAAAAGGATGTATATTTTGCTAGTATATTCCATATGTTTTGCGACACCATCACCCGATCAGCACCTTTTTCCCGTCAAAAGCAAAGCCATAATGCCGGATGCGCTCTTTTGGGATCCCCCGGGCGAGCAGTTCCGTATCATATTCCCGCTGCTGGATTTGCAGCAAGGCGGCTTTTACCGTATCTTCCAGTTCTGTCTCTTTTGCCTGCCGGACCTTGAATTCCATGATGATTGCGTCCAGGTCTTTTTCCAGCGGTTCCAGCATCACATCATATCGGCCAAAGCCGCTTTCTCGGTTAGAAGTGACCCGATATCGATCTGCGAGGTCAACGATCAGGCCCAAGACGAATCCATGATAGAAGCGTTCGGGCTCTGCTTGATCAGAAGGCTGCTTCCCGGTGTCAAAGCTGCTGAACGTCTGGCTGGAAATTTGATTCATATATTGATTCATAAACTCCAGATCGCCTGCGAGGAGAGCCTTCTGGAAATTGCCATAAGCCGTTGATTCATATTTGGGGAACCATCCTGTGACCATGTCAGCGAACATGTCTAGAGTCTCCAGGTTCGTGACTTTTAGATGATATATGGTTGTTCGGGTCCTTTGATTAAAACTGCGTCTCACGGGTTTCAAGTAACCGCTGGCGAGGAGGAGGCTCCAAATCATTTCGCTGCTTTTGTGGAGCTGCTCGAAACTGACCTGCTCTTTTAGTTCCGCACGGATTTCTTTTCCAGCAAGGAGATCTTCCATCTGCATTTTCATTTCAGGCGTGCCTTCTTTGATCAAAGAAGATACTAAGGCGTTGCTGCTGGTGTCGGCCCAATAGGTGTCCAGTTGGCTGGAATCCAGGAAATTGGTGATGGACCAAGGGTTATAGATGTCCGCCTGATCTCCAAAAATAAAGCCGTCATACCATTGTTTCACGTCCTCTTTGCGGGAAGACATGCCGCAAAGCTCCAGTGCGCCGAAGACCTCTCTTTCTGTGAATCCAAAGGCGGTTTTGTACTGATCTGACGTGGTGGTGATCACTTTCAAGTTATTCAAGTCTGAAAAGATGGATTCCTTACTGACTCGGGAAATGCCCGTAAGAAGGCCTCGCTCCAAATAAGGATTGGTCTTGAACGTGGCATTGAACAAACTGCGGACAAAGGACACCAGCTCATCCCAATAGCCGTTCAAATATGCTTCTTGGAGAGGCGTGTCGTATTCGTCCAGTAAAATCAGTGCTTTTTTCCCATAATGACGATTCATGCATAACGCCAATCTACGCAGAGCCGCTGCCGCCGCTGCGTCTGACATGTCCTCCTTTATGTTTTCCAGGTATGTTTTTTCCACTTGGTTCAAAGCATCGCTGTCGCGCAGAAAATAAAACTCAGAACATGCTTCTGAAATCGCCTGAATGATACCCTCCCTCGCGCCGTCATAGGTGGGGCTTTTGATGGCAGCAAAGCTTAAAAAGATGACAGGATAACTTCCCTGCAATTCTCGATAGGTTTTATCCTGCCAAATGGAAAGTCCTTCAAATAGGCCGCTATGATCCGCGCTTGAAATAGAAAAGAAATATTTCACCATGCTCATGTTCAGCGTTTTGCCAAAGCGGCGAGGGCGAGTGATCAGCGTTACAACATCATCTCTTTCCCACCATTCTTTGATAAAGGATGTTTTGTCCACATAAAAGCGGTTCTTTTCCCGAATGGAACGAAAATCCTGATTTCCAATTGAAATGACTGGTTTCATGTCCTCATACTCCTTCTGCCTTTGCGCAGCCTTAATGTTGGCACAATCATATCATTTTTTTACTGTGAACACAAGAAGGGAAATTGGACGTGTGAACATGCGCGGCGGGCATGTTCAAATCATCGCGGCCTGTGGAAATGGGAACAGTCAGGGGAAAATCCCCTGTGCCGTTTTTAGATGGTCCGGGGCATTCGTGATGCTGTTTTTCATAAAAATCCGTAAGGCACAATGGCCACTCGCCAGTATGGCAGAAAACAGCATAATAGAGCGTTTCCTGCGTTATAAAAATTCGCACTCAATGTTAGAATAAAATTTTTTAAAAAAATTGAACGACTTTCTAAAGGGAAATCGTATCTATGGGTGAAACAGAAAAACAAAGGGGGTTGAAGAAGATAGGCGCGCATTTCGATCTTCACCATTCAGTTTGACGTTTCAGAAAAATCATAGTGAATCAAAAACATGAACAGGAGGCAAAAAACATGAGTGAAATGGAAAAAAACGCAATTGAGATCCCTGAAGAGGCATTGGAAGAACTGGATGCGGCGGGCGGAGCGACCGCCACTGTTAATGGCAAACAGTACAAAATCATAACAGGTATCACAAAAAAGTGCAGCAAGTTTAACAAAGGTCCGAACAATTATAAAGCCATCGCCATCAAAGGAACCTGTGCGCAGTGCAGATACATGTGGTGCGCTAAAGGTTATCAGTTGTGTAAATTAAGCGAAATCGAATAGTCGGCTTTCAGAACACAAGAAGGGCGGAGATAAGATGTCTGAGTTTAAAAGAAACCCACTGGAGATCACCGATAATGAGTTGGAACAGGTCTTCGGCGGCACGAACACTTATTGCGCAGAGGTTTCGGGATGCGCCCCCATGATGCCCAAATGTGCGGGTTTCATTCGCGGCTCCAACAATTACATAGGAATAACATTGCGAAACACCTGCAGTCAGTGCGGATATTTCAGGCAATCCGGGCATTCGACAGAATGTCTTTTGAAAAAATAGCCAGTACCTTCTTTTGCGCCATGCGGGCTGAAATGTAATTACGAAGAACGGACCGAGAGGTGCGTTCTTTGTTATATAGTTTTTAGGCCCAAAAGAACAAAGTCAGCTTTATTGCTCCCTTTTCAGCGGTGGATTTTGTTGACATTCAGGAAATATCCACAGAGGATATTTCCTGTTACTTTTAAGATATAGGAGAGGAAAAATGAAAAAACGATTGCTATGTTTGATTCTCTCGGCCGTTTTAGCCTTGGGGATCGCGCCAGCAACCAGTCTGGCGGAGACTAACGGTCAGCCGGACTATGGCAAGCCGGGAGAGGATTACGCGGAGGGCCAGGCCGTTGTTTGCATCAAGGGAAGGGCGGCTTCGGCCAAGTCCGTGAAACGGAACGCATCTTTCCAAATGGAGACTTTGATGGAAATCAAGCCAGAGCAAGGGACTGGTGCCCGCACGGCCGCTTTGTCGTCCCCAGAGGGAAGCCTGGTTCTGGTCACGAGTGAAAAAATGGACACGGAGACGCTGATCAAGACCCTTGGGAAGGATCCGAACGTGGAGTACGCAGAGCCAAACTACATCATGAAGCCCTCCACTATCTCGGAGCCGACGAAAGTGAAAGGGTACAAGTACCAATGGGGACTGAACAACCAAAACAATAACGGCCAAACCGCAGCGAACCCCGCGGTTGACGCGAACTTCAAGGAGGCCTGGAAAAAATCCACTCCTTCCAAAAATCCGGTGGTGGCGGTCATTGACAGTGGCGTGGACTACGAGCACCCGGCGCTGAAGGGCGTCATGTGGGACGATGGCCGCGACATCCCCGCTTTAGAAGCGATGGGCGGGGGCAGGTATGGTTATAATGTCAGAGCGGGGGAAAGCAGCCGTGACCCAATGGACACGGATATCGGGCACGGCACCCACTGCGCAGGCATCATCGCGACACAATGGGATCAGGCTGGCGTAGCAGGGATCAACTCGGAGCAGAACCAGGTGGAAATCATGGCGATCCGTTTTCTGGGTTTGGAAGGCGGAGGATTGATGTCAGACGCGCTTAAGGCCTATGCGTACATCCAAACCGCCGTGGAAAACGGAGTCAACGTCGTGGCAGTCAACAACTCTTGGGGGCCGAGCGTCTATGATGGAAGCCTGCCTCGCTCCGTGTCAACCGCCGCTAACGCGGTTGGGGAAGAATGCGGCGTGATTTCCTGTTTCGCCGCTGGAAATGATGGCGTGGACCTTGATAAAAACACGGGCTCCGTCCAGCAGGGACCTTACATGATCGAAGTGGGTGCCATGGACAGCACGGGGACTGCGGCCGCCTTTTCCCAATATGGAAAAGAAACTGTGGACGTGTTCGCTCCGGGAACGCAAATTTTATCCACCACCACCACGGACACCGGTCTGCTGGAGATGAAGAAACATGATATGCCAACTCAATATTTGCCGCAAATCATGGACGAAGGCGACTCTTGGTTTTACGAGGATTTTGAAAACGAAAATGCCTCTCAGGTGTCTCTGCGGCTTCTAGACAAAGATGAGAAAGTCGTCGTGTCCTCCGCGGAGGCTCTAACACCTGGTTGCGCAAGCGGAAAAGGGTTACAGCTGCCCCTGGATGAAATTCCGGTGGGAGAGACCTTCTCGATCGAGATCGGCATTCCGGCCAACAGTGAAAACTTAAAGAACATTCAAGCCTCCGATAACGTGTATCTGGCTTTTCAGGCGGGTTTCGGCAACATCATGTACGATGAGATCTTTCGGATCAAACACTATGATGTTGAATCTAAATCATGGAAGACCTTAATGAGTACGCACGAGGATAGTGAAGGCCCTTTTCCCGCCTATCTGAGGGCTTCAGATCATAACTGGAACCAATCGACACAGGAAATCGATGGCGCTTCCTTTATAACAAATCCAATAGATGGTGAGATTAAGCTGTGTCTTCAGGCAGAGACGGAAATGCAAGCCTGCCCGGATGGGGAAAAGCCTGTTTTCCGTCTTGACAATCTGGGCCTTGGGAAAAAGGCGTCTGATTATTTCTACTCCGATGGCACTTCCATGGCCGCACCTATGGTGACTGGCCTGGCGGGACTTCTGGCCAGCAATGGATGCGAGGGCGCTGAGATCGCCGCTCGAATCAGAGGCGGCGTCAACCGGAAAGATGACCAGGGCCTGGAGAACAAATCCATTTCCGATGGATTCATTGACGCCGCGGCCGCTTTGGACAAGAACCAGTGCGTGCCCGTGCTAAACGATCTCAGCGTCGAGGGGGACACGGCTTCCCTGACCGGCTTTTTCTTTGGCGACACCAAGGGGACTTTGACCATCGACGGCAAAGAGGTGAGCGCCTCCACCTGGAAAGATCGCGAAATCGCCTTCCAGCTCCCGGAGGGAACCCGCGGCAAAAAGGAGATCCGCGTCGTCAGGAGCGGCGGGAACGCAGGGACGGCTTACGGCAAGAATTACTTTTCCATCTCTCCGGACACCATTGGGTACAAGGCGCTGTCCGCTCCGAAACTCACGTATGATGAGGATGGTTTCTTCACTTCCGAGGATCTAACGCCTGTGGGCATGGCGGCCGCTGGCGGCAAGGTCGGCTTCATAGGGCTTTTGGGAGAAACGTCTGAGTTCGTCATGGAACTTTACGACGTGGCCACGGACACCTGGGAAAAGGCCAAACTGCCAGATGACCTGGTGGTTAATTTTGGGCTGCCGGATTGTTACAAATTTACAGGCGGCAAGGAAAAGTTATATCTGACCTATCTGGACGGGAATAATGAGGGGAAGATCGGTGTCTATGACACCAGATCCAAGAAGTGGAAGACCACTGTCACCAAGGACTTGGAAGGAGCGGAAGCCATAGCCGTTTACGGAGATCAGCTGATCGCCGCTGGCGGCGCGGCTGAAGAAGGAGCGTTAAAGAGCGTCAAGGTGATGGACCCTGACACGGGGAAGACCGTCGGTTCCTTGCCGGATCTTCCAGAAGCGCGGGTCGGAGCGAATTTATGCGCCTCTGGAAACCTGCTCATCCTTTATGGG
Source organism: uncultured Eubacteriales bacterium (assembly GCA_910583765.1). GTDB lineage: Bacteria > Bacillota > Clostridia > Peptostreptococcales > Anaerovoracaceae > Hominibacterium. The sequence goes on from CAJTYS010000023.1 coordinate 10,326, forward strand.
GGCTACGCGGATTCTGCAGGAATGTTTGCTGGAGACGAGGAAGCCGAACGTGCGGACACCATGGTCTATGACGGAACCAAATGGACGGTGGACGAGGACAATTTCTTCTCCGATCAATTCGGGGGATTTGACGAAAGCCAAACGCTGGATTACGCCGTGGGTGCCACCAACAGCGGCCTGATCGCTGCCGGACCCGTTCAAAACTGGGGAGAAGAAAATGGCAGGGACACTTGGGCCTTCGATGCCAAGACCAACAAGTGGTCCGCGAGGGAGGACGTTTTGTGCAGCCAATACAAGACGACCAGCAACGTGGGAGTGACCCATGACGGTGTCTTCTATGTGAGAGCGCGCGGAGATTTGGAGGAAAATCCCGCTGTCTTCCGGGCCCTGACCGGCATCGATCACACGGGACCGACCGGTGACCCGGCAAAGGACGAGCAGACGCCGCCAGCGGGCGAACCAGGCGATAATCAGACAAAGCCAAGCGGCGGGCAGACCGATACGGCCAACGCGAATCAGCCAAGCGCCGTGCGGTACGCGGCCAACGCCAACGCCCTGAACAAAAATATCAAGGTGGTCTGGAACAAGAACAACCTGAAGACCACATGGGGCAAAGTGAGCGGCGCGGATGGTTACGAGGTGTACGCCGCGGCGCACGGAAACAAATACGCCAAAGTCAAAACCATCAAGGGAGCGAAGAAGACGACTTACACCATAAAGAAGATCAAGGGGAAAAAGCTGCGCCCCGCGGGATCCTATAAGGTGGCCGTGAAGGCTTACCGCGTGGTGAAAGGGAAAAAGCAATATGTCGGAACCAGCTTGACCATGCACACGGTTGGGAAGAGCAACAAGACTTACACCAACCCGAAACGCGTGAAGGCGGCGAAAAAGAGCGTGACGCTGCGGGCAGGCAAGTCAAAAAAGATCAGCGTGAAAGTGACAAAGCAGTCCAGTAAGAAAAAACTGCTGAAGACCAGCCTTGTGCCAAAGCTGCGCTACTTTTCCACCAATCCAAAGGTGGCTACCGTGGCAGCGAAAGGCGGAACCATCAAAGCTAAGAAGAAAGGCGCTTGCATGATCTACGCGGTAGGCGCGAACGGTGTGAAGACCAAGATCAAAGTAAAGGTAAGATAAGAAACGATCAGTTCAAACATCAGTGAAAATAGAACAGCAGCATGGCGCGAAGCGCTATGCTGCTGTTTGCTGTTTCAGCCCCGAAGGGCATCTGTTCAGTTACCTGTAGGATTAGAAAAGCATGATTTTAAAAATTCTTGCGAATGCGGAGGATGTTTTGTCCGTTCTCATATGCGTACCGCATTTCATCCATGCTGTTCTTTACCATGAAAATTCCCAAGCCGCCGATTTCCCGATCATCCGCGGAAAGGGTTACATCAGGGTCTTCCTTTTCCAAAGGATTGTAAGGGGTTCCTTGATCCACAAAGGTGAGGATCACGCCGGCTTTATCTGCCAAGGGTTCTAGCCGCACAGTGGCCATTCCCGCAGAGGATTCCCCGGCATAAGCGTAACGGGCGATGTTACTGAAAATTTCATCAATGGCGATATTGATTTGAACCAGGGCTTTTGCTGGAGCGTCGATTGCCTCTAGCTCCTCTTCCACAAAACCAGAGACAGCCTGAACATTTTCAAGAGTCGCTTCCAGCGTCAATTCTTTCGCTTTGCTGATGATAGTGGCTTTCGTATCCATTGAGTCCATCTGTCCGGCTGTCCGGGCATTCTGTTTCGAATTGTTTTCCATGGCCTTTTCTGCTCCCTTGTATTTCAGACACAGCATAGTGATATCGTCAAATTGCGGCGCGTCTTTGACAAATTCATCGATATCTGACTGTAGGAGCGTCAGAGTTTGCGCAGTGTCCGTGTCAGTGGCTTTGTTCAGAGCCTTTATCATGCGCTCTACGCCGTACAGTTCCTCATTTGTGTTGGTCGCCTCCACAACGCCATCCGTATAGAGAAACAGCTTGTCACCTGGGTTCAGTTGTATTTCATATTCATGCTGCCGGGTATGCTCCATCCCAGCCAAAACAAATCCATGCTTATCCTTTAGCAGCTCGTACTGCTGTCCCGCTCTATAAAGGGCCGGATACTCGTGCCCTGCGTTGGCGCAGGTCAGTTTGCCGGAAGGAATGTCCAGGATTCCCAGCCACACGGTGACAAACATATCCGCTTTATTGTTTTCACACAGCTTGTCATTGACCGTCTCCAATATTTCCTTGGCGGACAGACCGTTTTGAGCGTGATTTTTCAAAAGAGTCTTGGAAATGACCATAAACAGCGCTGCCGGCACTCCCTTGCCGGACACGTCAGCCACCACCATGGCCAAACGATTCTCGCCGATCATAAAGAAATCATAAAAGTCGCCTCCAACCTCCTTGGCCGGAACCATGGAAGCGTAAATATCGAACTCATCTCTTTCTGGGAAGGCGGGAAAAATGCTCGGCAGCATATCCGCCTGAATCCTGGTGGCCACATTCAGCTCCGCTCCAATGCGTTCCCGTTCGGCCGTTACCTGGGTGAGCTCTTGAATGTAGTTCCTAATATCATACTCCATCTGAAGGATGTTATCCGCCATACGCTGGATTTCATCTCCAGTGGAGATTTGAGGAAGCCTGCTTGAAATCTCTGTTTCATTCTTTACAAAAGCTTCCGCTTCCTCTGTTATGACGCCAATCGGTTTGAGCATCTTCCACCTGATATATCCCAGGAACAGGAAAATCACAAAGGCCGTCAGCACCACTCCCAAAAGCACCGTGTACAGGATATATTCCACGCGGGCGCTTTGCAGTGTTTTCATGGTGAGTTCCACACCGATAATGGCTACCACCTGGCCGTCTGAATTTTGAATCGGCACGATAGCGGAAGTGTTATAGCCAAAATCACTGTGAGAATAAAAATAATTGTCGCTCCGCTTTCCCGTCTCATATATGTAGTGGGAATCCGCTAAAAAGCTCTCGTTTATTTTCCCCGTGTCGCCGGGAACAAAGGCAGGAAAATCATCCTTTGGATTCTCCGCATCGAACAAATAAGTCAAGGTGCTGCCCACCTTGCCTTCTGCGTCTCTCTGATCCGCGATATAAATATAATTGGCTTCCATGTTTTCTCGTAAAACCGTCAGGGTGTTTAGAAGCTCCTGATAAGCGTCTTCAGATTGTATGTTTCGGCGCACAGAAGGCAGTGTCTTTGCGTTGGCCTGATGGACGCGCGCCGCGTAATCTTCGATCAAATCCCCGTCAATGTTTTCCATGGCCGTATCGGCAATGCGGTAAGCGCTGCTGTTATACATCTTTTCGATAACGTCTGTGTATTTGATATAACCGATCATGCAGCTGGAAATAATGACAAACAACCCTAAGATCAGGAATCCCACTGCAAATTTAAGGGATAATTTTTTACGATACTTTTTTTCATTTTTCATAGCTCGAGGTCCTCCTCTTTATGTAAATTGCTCCGTCGCAGCTACAAGGGATTGTTTTGCAAACAGGGCACTCCAGTCCTTCATGACAGGCCCAGGGCTGATGCAGGGTTTGCAGCAGCGTGAAAGCGCATTTGGTAAGATGCCTGTCCGCAGGGATATGATCCCCCTTCATCCAGGCGGGGATCAAAATGGCCGCCACCTGCTCATCATCAAACAAAATCCGGGTGGCGCGATTCAGCAGCCATTCGGAAAGGCCTTTGCCCCTGGCCTCCTTCTTTAAAGCGATAGACTGTCCAATGCCAACAAGAGAATCGGATTCCAAGAAAGGAGTCTGGATATCCTGCAAAAAAGACACCCTTTCAGACTGCTCTCTGTAACAATAAAAAATACCGACAACATTTTGCTCTTTCATGACCAGATAAAAATAGTGGCCCTGGCTTTGGCAGATCTGTCGAATTCGTTCCTCTGAGTACAGACCCTTTCCCAGCATTTCATCACAGATATTCTGGGCCTGATGCGCTTTTTGTGTGAAGTTCGGGATGCCTTCCAGCAAGCGTTCAATTTCATATTCCTTAAATTTCATCTATTTCTCCTATTCTTAAATCAGAATCTGCAGCATGTTCATGCCGAAGGTTCTTTGATATGTAAAAGTCTCAGCTAAATCATAGATCATGCGAACGCCAAGGTAGTCTTCTTCCTCAAGAGCCTGCTTATTGCTGAAGGGATTGTATTCCATGCCGCTGTACCGAAAGCGGATCCCTTTCGTGTCCTGAATGGCGAAAAGCCGCAAGTCAAAGACCACCTCTCTTTGCTCGTTGATCTTTAAAATCATGGTCATCAACTCTTCCATGGAAAGGCTGATTCGCATGACCTGTTTGATGGACATGCCGTTTTCTTCGCAAAAATCAGAAATCCTTTCACATGCGTCACAGATAGCCTCCACGGATCCTTCCACGGAAAAATCAAGTACTCTCCGCTCCTTTTCCAGGCTGTCGTTCATGAGCAAATATTTGCTTAGATGTTGATGCCTTCTCTGATACAGTCCGATGCAGATCCACCAGAGTAAAAGAGCGGTTCCTTCCCCAATGAGAGTGAAACTCCATGGATCCAAATGCCAGTGATACAGTGCGAGCAATCCTGCCGATGGACATAAAAAAACCCTGCAAAGCACGATCCCATTGGCCCAAAGCGTGTGATCAGACACATTGTAATAGCTGGATAATATACCGCTGGCCAGTGCCGGAAAAAGGCTGATTGCTAGCCAAAGCATGGGTAAGTACAAAGAAACGGAGAGCCCATATAGAGCAGTGATGAGTCCGGCGCATCCTACCGCGGCTATACCGAACAGCAACGTATATGTTTTTCCATATTTCCACTGCAATCGCATCAAAATTCGGCTGCTTCCGTTATCCTGTTCCCCACAGTAAACGCCCAGCATGGCCATGGCTGCCTGAGGCACTCCCTGAATCAGGCACAAAGAAAATTCACTAACGCAATTGACAGGGGCCAGCATGGCAATATAAAGGGTGTTGGCGTAAAGAGCGAGAATGGAGTTGATCGCAAGAATCCGCAGGGTCTGCGCCAGATTGTTCAAAGCGATAGGACTCCCATTTTTGCAGATCTGTGCCAAGGTTTCTCCTGTTGCGCGAAAACGGATTCCAAAGGAAAAACCGCTTTTTTTATCGCACAAAAAGAAGAACCCCAAGAGCGCCGCCACTAGTGTTGAGATCACGCTTGCCAACGCTGCGCCGGAAATCCCCATATTTAGTCCAAACAAAAAGATGAAATCAAAAATAATGTTAGTTCCAGCCATGAGCGCCATGACTGCCGTGACCTGCCGATTTCGCCCATCCGTCCTCAAATACCAAAAGGGGACGTAGAGAAAGATCTTTGGCATCGCTCCCAACAGAAGGATTCTGGCGTACTCCCACACCATGGGCCGCAGACTTTCATCACTGCACAAAATGGAAGTGATGGCATCAGGAAAACAAAAAGCCGCAGCCATGATGAACAGGGACACTATGAGACAAAGGCCAATAGAAAGATGATAAAGCCGCTGCCCCTTGTCCACTTCGTTTTTCCCCATGGCGATGGACGTGCTGATCGCGCATCCGGACACCACAAAAGAGCCGGCCACACAAAGAATCAAACTTGCGGGCAGACAAAAATTTAATGCGGCCAGCCCATTGATCCCCAACTTCTGGCCCACGACAACGCCGTCCACCAAAATATTCACATTTCCGCTTAAAATAGAAAGCATGCAGGGCAACAGGGCCTTCGAGTAGGCATGCTTTAAGAAGTCGTCACTTTGTTTTAACTGATTTTTGTCTGCCATTACTCGATTGTCAGGATGTCGATGAACCCTGTTACTTCAAAAATTTCAATAACTGTGTCATTTACGTTTCGGATGACCATTCCGCCTTTTTTCCCCATGACCTTTTGTGTGGCAAGCAGAACTCGAAGTCCCGCAGAAGAGATATAATCCAGCTTTTCAAAATCTAATATCAGTGAGTCCAGGTTGTCAAGCTCATCCTTCAGCGCCTGTTCCAGCTGAGGTGCTGTGGTTGTGTCCAGTCTGCCTGTCAGAACGACTGTCAGCTCCGCTTCTGTTCGATTTTTATTGATATCCATATCTAATTTTTACCTCCTGTCATCATATCTGTTTTCAGGCCTGTTTTCTTTAGCCTATTCATACATACGATTTCCTCTTGGAAAGTCGTTCAATTTTTTAAAAGATTTCTCTTGTTCTGCCCTTTAGCTTTATTAAAGCCCTGCGGTGCAGAGTGGACACCGTGTTTTCGTTTATCCCCGCGGACTTGGCGATCTGCCGGTTGTTCCAGCCATAGTGATATCTGCCTCGCATGACGATCATTTCTTTTTCCGAAAGAAATGATGCCATCTGCGTCCAAAGCTCCCGTTCCTCTGATGCGACTCCAGCGTCAGAGACAATACCGCCCGTTCCAACCTCCATGAGTTCCAGGGTCAGGGGAACATGGATTCGCCTGGCCCGATAATAGTCAATCAACTGGTTTCTGGCAATGGAAAAAATCCAGATTGCGAAGGAAGCCTTCTCAGGGTCAAAGGAACCGCGCTTTTCCAAAGCTTTCATAAAAACATTGCTTGTCAAATCTTCCGCGTCCGCCTGGTTTTGGATCCTGGAATAAAAAAAGTAGAAGACGCGGGGCATGTACCGCTCGTAAACTTGGGCGAAAAAATCGTCATTCTCCAGATCCCATTCTTCCCCCATGTTAAGATCCGGTTGATTTGTCGCTTGCTTCGCCATTTCTTTATACCATCTGGCGATTGACCATTTCCGCGAACTGTCCATTTAGAGCCACCAGTTCATCGAAGGTGCCGTCCTCCACGATTCGGCCTTTATCCAAGAAGATGATCCGGTCACACTTGCGTATGGTAGAAAGCCGGTGGGCAATGACAATGCGGGTACACCTCAAACGATCCAGGGACTGAGCCACCTGATTTTGCGTGATGTTGTCCAAAGCAGAGGTGGCTTCGTCAAAGATCAAGATCCGAGGCTTTGGCGCGATGGCGCGAGCGATCATTAGGCGCTGCTTTTGGCCGCCGGAAATGCCCCCGCTTCCCTCTGAGATCAGGGTGCGGATCCCCATGGGCATATTGGCGATATCCTCTGACATCCCTGCCATATCCAGAGCTTCCATGGCTTCATCCACAGTCAGCCAAGGGGCAGAGACAATGACATTGGAATAGATATCTCCTGCCATCAGCTTTCCATTTTGAAGGACAACGCCGATATTTCGCCGCACAGAACGGATGTCCAGAGATTCCAATTCCTTTGCGTCGTAGTAGACCGCGCCTTTTTGTGGTTTTTCAAAACCTAACATCAAACGGATCAGGGTGGATTTTCCGCACCCCGTTTTCCCTACGATAGCCACATATTGGTTGGCTTTGATGCTTAGGCTCAAGTCATCAATGACATTGGGGCCATCTTCCTGGTACGCAAAAGACACATGGTTGAGCTCAACGGAACCCCGAAGCTTTGTCAAAGGTTTTCGGTTAGGAGAAAGTTCTGGAGCGGTTTTCATAATAGGGTTAACCATTTCCAACATAGGCTTGATTTCCGCCACAGAGTTAGCGATGCCTCCCAACTGCAAGAGTGCGCTGCTGACCATGCCATAAGCCGCGTAGAAAGCCATGTAGGACGCAGTGTCCACCTGTGCCAGAGCCGCGGAGGCGAAGATCACTAAAAGGGCGCCAAAGGAAAATATCACGCTGATGGTTGATCCCAGCTTGATGATCAGAGGAGGATGGTACTGGCAATGGGCTTTTTCCTTGTAAAAGCCTGCCCACCTGGCGAACATCCTCTTTTCTGCGTTGGCCAGCTTGATTTTCTGTATCCCCGATATGAGGGCAAAAACGATTCCCTGCAATTTTGCGGAAGCCTTCATCAAATCTCGCTGGTGATTGATTTGCAGATAACTGGACAAAATGGTATAGGCCACATTGAGAAGCAGCACGATGATGGTTGGTAGCACCATAGCAGGCGCGTATGACCACATCTGAGCCACATACACCAGGGAAAAAATGGATGTCAGGCTGGAGGAAAGAATCGCGTCCTTCAGCACCGAGCATAGCTCACTCACAGAGGATAGTCTGGAGGCCAATTCACCGGAAGAGTATCCGTTAAAAAAGGATGCCGGAAGATTGAGCAAACGAGCCATTGCCGCACTCTTGACCTGGATGTTCATCTTTGTCTCAATGCTGGCGGAAAGCACCTTGTTGGTGACGGAAAAGAGGGACTGGGCAATCAAAGCGGCAATCAAAAATATGGCCACCGGAGCCGCGGTCTCCATTTTTCCAAGAGGGATCACGTCTTGAAAAAAGCGTTGTGTCGCAAAAGGCGTGACCATGCCAATCAGTGTCACCACTAACGTCATAAGGCAAATCTTGGCATAATCCCATGGGCTAAGGGATCTGGCAATGAACCACACAAGATCCGCGATGTTGAGACTTTTTTGAGGGAAAGCTTTGTAAAAGCAAAAGGCATCCAGCTCTATGTTTTTTGCGATACGGGAAGTGACATGCTGATATTTCCCTTTAGCTTTGTCATAATACCGATATCCTTTCACGGATGGAAGCAAGGCGATGACGGTTCCATCCTTCAGGCTCCCCAGAAGGGGACCGATTCCGTCTCTGTACCAATGGTCTGTCAACTCCACTCTGCGGCGCATGACACCAGTGGGACGAAGCATGAATTCCAACCGCTCGTTCATGCTTTTCAGATCATCGGGAACATCTATTAGATCAAGACGCAAATACCGAAAGATTTCTTCAATGGCTCTTTGTGCGTCCACCTGGTTTTGTTCCATGGAGGCCGTTGTTTTTCCTGGGCCAGTGATCACTTCGGACAACTGCTGAAACGAGTTTTCAAACATTTGCTCATCCAGCTCTCTGCGCATGGTCAATTGTTCTTTCAAAAAACCCATAAGGGGATCTCCTTTCTTGATTATTCCGTAGTAATTAATTCTCGATACAAGCCGTCTTGATGGATAAGTTCTTCGTGGGTTCCTCTTTGCTGCTCGACGCCTTGATCCAATACAATGATCTGATCACAATCCCGTATCGTAGAGAGCCGATGGGCAATCACAATGGATGTGATCCCTCTTTCCTTTAATGCTTCAATGACTTCAAACTCCGTTTTGGCATCCAGGGCACTGGTGGCTTCGTCCAGAATGACCACTGTGGGATCCTGCGCCAGGACCCGAGCCATTTCCATCCTCTGCCGCTGACCTCCGGAAAAGTTCTTGCCGCCTTCCAGAAGACGGGTGTTATATCCGTCTCTCAAAAGGATGTCATCGTGGATTCGAGCGTCACGAGCCGCCAAAATGACTTCAAAGTTTTCAATGGACTGGTCCCACATTTTGATATTGTTATTTATGGTATCCTCAAACAGGATAATGTCCTGATCCACAACGGCGATGGAGCTGGAAAAGACCATTGGATCAATTTGCTTCCGGAGTTTTCCATCGTAAAGGATTTCTCCACTCCAGGGCTGGTACAGACCAGAAATCAATTTGGCCAGGGTGGACTTTCCACAGCCGGAGCTTCCAACAAAGGCGATTTTGTCCCCCGGATGAATATGTAAACTAAAGTCGGAAAGCAGAGGAGGCTTGTTGGGGTTATAACCAAAAGTAAGGTTTTTGATCTCAATGTCGCCGCTCAGCTTTTGATCCCCTTCCAAGGACTGGGATTGGTCAAACCGGACATCTGGCTCCTGCTGCATCACGTCTTCTACCCGTTCCATGGAAGCCCGCAGTTCCTGCACGGCAGTAGTCGCTTGGGAAACCTCCAATGCTGGAGAAATAAAAGACTGCAGCAAGCTTTGGAAGGCTAATAGCATTCCAGCTGTGAATTGGCCTTTTATGATCAATAGGCATCCCAAGATCAGAACGATCGCGTCTGACAAAGACACCAGCAATTCTGGGATGGTGTTGAACAGACTGGTCATTCTCAGAACTCGATTGGCTTCATAGGATTCACTCGCCATGTATCCGGACCAGCGTTCAAAGAACCCGTTTTCACTTCCAGAGGCCTTGATGGTTTCAATCATTTCAATTCCTGACATGGTAGCACTGGAGCTCTTACCTTCTTCCCGCATGGCCACTCGAGTGATATCCATGGTTTTGCGAACAATAAACTGCGCGGACACCAAATTGACGACTGCCGCCAGAATGCCTACCAGTGTTAAAATCAGGCTGTACCGGATCATGATAAATAGGTACAAAATCACTGTCAGCAAATTAATGGCCACAGGGGCTAGATCGTTAAGCAGGTTTTCTGTAATGCCTTCATTGGTAGTCTGTCTGGCCTGTAAATCCCCGGCGTAGCGCTGAGAAAAAAATCCCATGGGAAGCCGCAGAAGGTGCCACATGAATTCGCAGTTGGATGTAATGGCGAACTTTCCTCTTATTCGCAGCAAATATGCGCTGTTTAAATAAGTTACGATCATATTAAAGACCAGGACACCCGCCATGCCTCCCAAAAACGGCCATAGCCACTCAGGATGCCTGCCAGGCAGGAGCTCATCGGTGAACACCTGGGAAAAAAGGGGTTCGGCAATGTCAACAGCGGCTGCCAGCAAGCTGGTAATAATGACAAACACGAAGGCGCCCATGGTTCCAGCCAGGCGTTTGCGGGCAAAACGAAAGACGCTGGCCGGCGCTCCGCCTTTTTCAAATTCATCTGAAGGTTCTCCATGGATGACAATGCCGGTAAAGGAGCGATCAAATTCGCTGATATCTACGATTACTCGCCCGCGGGCCGGGTCATTAAGCACCACTTTTTTCTTGTCGCCACCCTTAGTGCCACAAAATACGACAAAGTGGTTAAAGTTCCAGTGGATAATGCTGGGGACGGGAATTTCATCCACGTTCTCCGTTTCGTACCGATAGGCTTTCATGGCGAGTCCGTAATTTCTGCCTGCGTGAAACAGATCTTTAGCGCTGGCTCCATCGCGGGAGATGCCGCACTGAACGCGGGCTTCTTCCAAAGAGATCCATTTCCCATAGTAGGCTAAAATCATTGTCAGAGACGCTGCTCCGCATTCAAGAGCTTCCATCTGCATGATTACAGGTGTTTTTACTGCTTTCATGTGTTTCTACTCACCTCTCTTTAACACCATGTCAATTGGGTGATATTCCGCTAAAATAACAAGCGCGGCCGCCTTTTCCGCTTGGGAGATCCGAGCCTGTTTCCCCTGCTGTGAGGACCAGGCCAATCCGTTGGACGAACTCGCATCTTGTTTGAAAGAGATCGTGACGAGCTTTCCGCCCCCTTCTCCGTACATGGATTGGGCCAGCTCCTTGTTTCCCACAAGCTGAGTCAGGGTTTCCAGGGAAACTGGATAGGTAGTGATTTTTTCCACAGTCCCTTCGATATAGCCGTAATCGTCCCTGTCCGTGGAACCTGGCGAAATCTGAGCTTCCATGCCTGATCGCAGCCGGCTTGTGGTATCTTCATCCACGACGCAGGCAATACGATTGATTTGCTCCTTGCCGTCAGTAAGTAAGATCCCTTCCAAAGATACGGATTCGGGAAGCACCGCGGCAAAGGCCCAGACCAGAGCGCCAGCTAGCACCAGCAACAATGCGCACACCAAGACAATAATGCTGGGAGTGGCTGTTCGGATATACCGATTCAACTGCTCTGGTGAAGAAACATTTTCTAAGGCGGTTTTTCGAAATAAATCATTTTTTTCCATGCTTTACACCTCCTATAAATATAAGCGGCCTCGGAAATTCTACAATTTCCATATTTCCGCTGTAATGGTACCCTAATAATGGTAGGCTTATTTGCTGGCTGTCACAAGCGCAGCGATTTCTAAACATTCGTATCAAGCCCTTTTCTTTTCTCTTCTATAATTTCTTTTATGTCCTCCCGTATCTGCGTGTACCGCATTTTCGGTATCGGAAGTTCGTCCCCTGTAATCAGGGTCAGCTTATATCGTTCGATCCTTGCCACATAGTTGCAGTTGACATAGTAGCTTCTATGCAGCCTGTAAAAATGTTCAGGCAGCTCTTCTTTCATTTCTTTAATCGAAGTCTGCACCTGTCTGTTTTTATTGACTAAATGCAGGATGCTTTCCCGTTCCAATGCTTCGATATACTGTATCATGTCGGTATCCACAAAGCTCAATCCGCCATGTTCCTTAACGGAAAGTTTGCGGTTGCTGTGTTTTCCACTTTCTTTCAACAATTCCTGCACATACTGATAGGTCTGGCGGCTGATCTGGACAGGGAAGACTTCATCGCCGACCAGTTCGCTGTACTCATTGGAAACATGCATGTGATATAGCTGATACCGGTCTTCTGCCATGCGATAACAGAATGTCAGCCGCTGTTTTCCCATGCAGATGATTTCTTCGTTTTCCGATGCGTACAGCATATATTCTCCAAGTACCATGAGCTGTTCATCATTCCCGGTTTCAATCTGGCGAAAATCCGGTTCTTCCAGCTCAAAAGGCGGCATGACAAAGTCATCCTTAAACTGTGCTTTGATTGCTTCTGCGCCACAAACGGTAAGATTCCCGATATTGAGCCATACGCAGTCTTTGGCAAGCACGGAAAATAATGGTTCTGTGTTCAAATGGTAATATTCCCGTGCAATATACAGGGTATCTTCGCAGATACTCTCTTTTTTGATGTCGATAAATACCACCTCTTTTCTGCGTGTTTTCATAATATAATATATAAAAAATTTCTTGTAAAGGGAATTTACACCAATAGGGCATATAGTGTGTTGAATGTACAATGCATTCGTTTCTAAAATTAAAAAATGCCATATGCGCTCTTTCCGAGACTACTTTATTATAGCGATCTGAACGCAACAAAAACGCAACAAGCCCCTGGCCAAATCTGAAAGAAGCCGAAGGGGTTTTAGATTTCACATTGATGTCTACTTTATTTTTTGAAAAAGTTTGCCAATTAAGTTTAATAGCCGTTTAGATATGCTTCTTGAAGAGATATGCCGCAGAGGAATTCAATGCTTTAGTAAAATCAATCGTTTCATTGGGTAGGGTTGGAAAAGTGGAAGAGTTGGATGGACTGGTCACAATGCTCGCATCGGACGGTGCCTCCTACATCACAGGACAGACAATTCCGATTGATGGTGGAAAAACAGCAATTTAAAAGCGAGTCCTGAAAAGGCTATTGCTATTTTGCGGGCAATAGCCTTTTTGGTCATGTTCAGAGATTATGTACGCCCTGTGTTGTCCTCAAAGGAATTTTGCCGTGGTAACTTCTGATCTATATAATAATCCACAAAATGGTCAATGGCTGCTTGTGTAAAAAGGCCATTTTTGACCAGCAAATCAATTGCTTTATAATTCTTGTTGATATATTCTGCATAGCCTAGAATTTCGCACTGTTTTTCGATCATTGGGAAAAGCAGCAGCGGCATGCCTTCAATGATACCTTTTTCGATATCCTGAACCATACAGTAAATATCCTCATAATGGGCATAGAAGGTGGAGCGATTGACGTCTGCCACAGCGCAAAGTTCTTTAACAGTGATTTTGTGCAGTGGTTTTTCATCCATTAAAGTCAGTAATGCATCTTTTAAAATGTTTTTTGAAAATGTGGATCTTTTTTTGATAAACGCACTGGCATTTTAATGAATCCTCCTTCTATTCGGTGGATAAAGCGGCCTGTGGAAATAGAAACAGGCCGCGGACATAACAATTTTCACTTCACCGTTACTTTCACTTTTTGATACAGGCCATTCTGCGCAACGCAGTATACCGTGCAGCTGCCGCGTTTTTTTCCGGCAATGACCCCTTCCTTGGACACCTTTGCCACAGACGGATTAGACGAGACATAACGTACCTTTTTATCAGCTTTACGTATTTTTTTCCCAGTCACCTTCACAGGGATACGGGCTTTTTTGCCAGACTTCACGCTTATGCGCGTCTTCGTGACCTGGATCTTGGCAGGATTGCCGTATTTTCCACCCTTTGTCGTACTATAGACAGTCAGAGATTTGGCCAGGGTCACTGATTTTTCTTCAAGTTTTTTGTAGGCTTTGACGTAATATTTGTATTGCGTTCCCTTTTTCAGCTTTTTGTGCGTCCACTTGACAGATTTTTTGCTGACTGTCTGGAGCCGTTTATATTTTCCATTGGATTTCGCTCCATATATTTCGTATCCATCCGCTGACTTCACAGAGCTCCAGCGAAGCGTATGGGAGGTCTTAGACGCAGACACTTTGCAAAGGAGGAGCTGGGGATCCTTATCTTTCTTGCTGGTTTCGGTGCTTGGCTTGTCTGTGCCAACATTTGGTTTGCTAATCCCTGCGTCTAGATGAATGGAGCCAGCACCCGGAGTGCCAGTTTCCGTATCTGGCTGTTCGGGCTGCGCAGTATCTGGCTGCTTTGGTTCCTCAGGCTCCGTATTTCCCGGGGCCTCTCCTGGTGTGACTTCCGACTCCGGTGGCTCTATGGGCGCGGGGTCAGTGGCATAAATGGATTTACTAAAATCCTCTGTTTGGATCAAATATGCTTTGAATATTTCCTGTTTCAGACGTTCGACCTCTGTCGCCTGGGCTCGAATGTTATTGGAACCGCCCGACACTGGGGTGACATTTATGAGATCGTTTTCCACTGCCTCTTTCATCAGCATGCGCAGTGTTTCAAAATCATCGATAGTAAGGGACTGATTTTTCCACATAATGGTCACTGGTTTTAATTCATCGACATTTTCGATCCTTCTCTGAAACATCGCTTTTTTAAAATCAGCCATGGTTTCATAAGCGCTGCCAAATATCTTTTTTAGCACATATCCATCTGACAGGATCGTCTGCTCTGATTGAGCAGCTTCTTTGTACTGGTTGGAGATATATGGGACCATGCCGCCGTAATATCCGTATTCGGCAAGGAGCTCAAAGGCCTGCCGCCGTATCATGGCATCGCCGCTCACCCCATAGTCATTCTGTACTCCCGCATAATTAGCGCTAAAAAGCGGCACCACATAATAGCCGTCTCTTGCCATGGTTCCTGTTGTCTGTGTTCCGTTTACTTCATAACGGGACGCGATAATGCTGTCACGGATCAGATCATCGATGGAGTTCAGCTTCTCCGCCTCATCCAGAGTCAGCTCTCTCACCGAATCCAGATTGTGCTTGGAGCCATCCGCGCCTTGATTATGTCGATTGTTTGGGTCCTCGATCTGTTCCAGTTTGTGGAACCACTTCTTTTTCTCCTCCGAGGTTTTCGTGAGCATGACATCGGCTTCTGCGTAATCCAGTGTATAAACCACATCCAGGATGCCGCGCATGTAGCTTTGCAAATCCGTTTCATCCTGGAACCGTTGAGGCCGGCCATTATGATATCGGTCGCTGGCAGCCAGGCGGTCATAGATCAAATTCAGATTAAAGGCTGGCGGATCATTCAGTTCGTAAGGCTCAAACATTCCTCTCGTATAGACCTCTGCCAGCATGCCGTCACGGGAGCCATGCCCGCCCAGCATTACCTGAGAAACAAGCATATGCGTCAGTTCATGGGCATAGGTGGCGAATCCCCGTTCGGTCAAAGCCTTGGACACATAGTAACGGATGCGGTCGCCTTCTGCCACGCCATCGGCAAACATATAGGTGCCATACAAATTCAGGGGAGCAATGAATTCTCTGACACCCAGGGAAGCGTTCTCTCCAAACTTATCTGACCATTGAATAGTCGTGTCAGGATCAATCCGCAGACTATCTAAAACAACCCGATTAGAAGAAAGCAGATTCTTCTTTTCCGGCTTTGCGATCCGGTGCCAAAAATCGATAAAAGCTTTCTGCTGTTCCGCGGCCTGTTCCAGCTGTAGCAGAAATTTTTCACGGGATTCTTTATAACGCAGGGGATCTGTTCCTTTTAGGTCTCTATGGATATAACAATCCACGATTCCATATGTGATGGTAGCGGAGTTCGCGATCACGTAGACGCTGTCTTCTGATACAGTGAGCAGCGGCAAAATATAGGCACGGGAAACCGCGTTATCATACAGCCTTTTGTAGATTCCGGCATCTTTGCTGTCCCAGGCAGATGGCTTTTCTAGCATATACGCAGGGCTCTCCTGGGAAAACCATTGGTTCATCGGCGTGTTCGGTATCCACTTTTGCCTGTTTTCTTCCAGAAAAGCGTTTAACGTCATAGAGGAAGTCACAGACCAAAAAAGCTTATTATAACCAAATACCTTGTCATTGTTGGAAATTTTTAAAGTCTCGCCTCCAGCGCCGCCGATTTTTATCAGCCAGTCCAGGACATCAGTGGAAACCCCGTAGGCACCAGGCTCATAAAGAAGAACGGCCTTGATATTGTGTCCGCCCATGTCAAAGTCGTACAGCCGCTCTAGGTATGTGAGCCCCAGCAGCAGTTTTTCTTTGTTCTGAAGGATTTTATTCGTAAAAAAGGCCGCGCCTTTGCTTTCTGCGTTAGAAGTATTGTCAACCACTCTTTGGATGATCGTTTCGATTTCTGTCTGCACGTCTGCGAAAGCCTCACCAAAAGACATGACCTTTATATTGTCCTGGTTCAGCTCCTTGATAACTTCTTCCTCTGTAATGCTATCAAAGGGTCTTCCGGTCCGCTTGAAGATTTCAGTTCTTTTATTCAGTTTTTCCGGCCCGGAATATCGAGATGGTGCCAGCAATTTTCCTATTTCTTCATTATTTTCATAGTCAACTGCCCGCAGCTCTTTTACTGTGTTCTGGCTCACTGTTTCGCCAACGCTGGCTGCTGAAACAGTCGTTGCCGGGATCCATAGCGCCGCCATGATCAAGGCCGCTATGATCGCGATTCTAATATTTTTCATCCATCGTCCTCATCGTTTTACTATGCAGGAAATATTGTTTGTGATATCTCCCAAATATCAATTTTTAGATTCTGAATATGCTCTTTGTTTTTTCTATGCTTATTTTAAAATTTTTGTGCAGCCGTGTCAAACGATGTTTTTTGGAAAAAGATAAAAGGCAGAGTGTATTTGACACTTTATAATTGAATTGCCAAAGGCCTTGATTTTTGATAAAATTACCTTGTAAAAAGGACGTATTGATCGGGGTTGGGAAAGGAGGTTCAGATGGAAAAATTGAAACCAGACGTTGTGCTGAAAGATTTCTGGAGGGACAACGAACGATTCGCCAGTTTGTTCAACGCCGTGGTGTTTCAGGGAACAGAAGTGATCCATCCGGAAAATCTACAGGAAGTGGACACGGAAGTGTCGAACGTCATTGAACTCAAGGGATATAAAGAGACTCTGGAAAAATCGCGCGATGTGGTGAAGAAAACCGCGTATGGCGTGGATTTCGTGATCCTGGGAATCGAATCACAGATGAAAACGCATTACGCCATGCCTTTGAGAGTCATGCTGTATGACGCGCTTGGATACTGGAAAGAATATCAGGAGATTTCAAGAAGCAACAGAAAAACAGGTGACAAGATGACGGTGGAGGAGTTCTTGTCCGCTCTGCGGAAAGACGACCGGCTGCATCCCATTATCAGCATCGTCATATATTATGGTGAAAATCCATGGGATGGACCGTTGTCGCTGAAGGACATGATCGTGGACATGCCGGATAAGATCGCAGACGTTTTTTCGGATTACAAGATGAACTTGATGCAGGTCAGGGAAAGCAGCAAGTATCATTTCAGCAATGAGGACGTGCGAACGGTGTTTGAGATTTCAGAGTATATCTTTGAAGAGAAGTTTGACGAAATTCAGAAAAAGTATGAAAATCGCAATATCAAGGCGGAACTGGCCATCGTGATCGGAACCATCACGGAGTCGGCGCATATCATAAACCAGGCCGCGGAACAGGAAGGAGGATTCATCAATATGTGTTCAGCGTTAGAGAGGTTAGAAAAGCGGGGAATTGAGCAGGGAATCGAACGAGGAATCAAACAAGGAGTCACTCAAAGAAATGAGGAAATCGTTCTGCGGATGCTGCGAAAAGGCATGGATCAAGCCCTGATCAAGGAGATCACTGGCGTAGACGAAGCAACGATCGAAGAACTTCGAAGGGAGACTTTGATGTAGAAAGCAGGCTCAGTAACATGTACAAGTTTGAATTTTTATCGGCAGTTTTTAAAGCTGCCGATAAAATTTTTGCTTGCGAAAGAAGCGCTCCCGTGGCTACTGCTGATACCTCAGCTGACACATGGTTTTGAACATTTTGTTGGTATCCACCGGTTTGGCCAGATGTTCATTGATTCCCGCGTCCTTGGCCATTGCCACATCCTCATCAAAGGCGTTAGCCGACAGTGCTATGATCGGCACGATTGCTGCGTCTGGCCGATCCAGACCTCGGATCACGCGGGTTGCTTCGTACCCGCTCATGACTGGCATCATCAGATCCATGAGCACACAGTCAAAGGTTCCTGGATCGGAGGCCGCAAATGCGTCCACGGCAGCCTTTCCATCCTGTGCGGTCACAACCTTAGCACCTGCCTCCTCAAGCATGAACTGCACGATTTCGCGGTTGATTTCATTATCCTCTGCTAAAAGGACGCGCATACCAGCGATATTGTGCTGTGCGGCCTGCTTCTCATCCACAGGCTGCGCGTTCCACGCTTCGTCGATTTGAATAGGCAGGGTGATCCGAAACACGCTCCCTTTGCCGATCTGACTGTCCACATCAATGGTTCCCTTCATCTGGTCCACCAGCTTCTTTACGATGGACATGCCAAGCCCAACGCCAGTATAATGGGTTCTCGCGCCTTGATGTTCTTGGGTAAAAGGTTCAAAAATATGGTTTTTGAAATCCTCTCCGATGCCAATCCCAGTGTCTTCAATCACGAACTGATAGTTTGCCATCCCGTCCTGGCAGGAAATTTCCTTCACCTGAACAAACACAGAACCGTGAGAACGATTATATTTGAGGGCATTATCAATGATATTCATTAGGATCTGCGTCAGGTGCGGCGGATTTCCAATCAGCCTGCTATGCTGCAAGTTGACCTCTTTCACCGTCAACCGGATACCCATCTCTTCTGCCTGGACAGACAAGACCGTGACACAGTTTTCCAATAGATCATGAAGGTCAAATGGCTCTTCTACCACTACTGGCCTTCCGCTCTCCAGTTTGCTGACTTGAAGAACGTCGTTGACCAGTGATAGCAAATGCTCCGTTGACACGCGAATCTTCTCCCAACATTCTTTTTGCCGATTCAAATCCTCCGGACTTTTTTCTATGATGGCCAGCATCCCCAGGATCCCGTTGATCGGCGTGCGAAGATCGTGGGACATATGGGAAAGAAATTCGCTCTTTGCCGAATTTGCTCGTCTCACCTTTTCCAGCAGTTCCATGATGGCCTGCTCCTGTTTTTTTCGCGTCACCATGGTATCTGTGATGTCCTGATGATATCCGTTCAGGCAGGCGCCTGGTTTTTTGAATGTTTTGTCCGGCAGACCTCCGCAGCGGACATAAATTTTTCCCAGCTCTGGATGATTCCAAGGGTAAATCACCTCGGAACGCTGGCTTTCTAACATTTCCCGCACTGATTCCTGCACCATCTCCACATAGTCCGGCTCAATGTTTTCAAACCAGTGTTGGTAACAGGCCTCAGGTCCAATTTCATCCGGCACTCCCAAGAGGATCCGCATGGTTCGATCCGCGTACATCCTCGGCTCACACCCGTCCTCAAACTCGATGGTCCAGATGCCAGTTCTGGCTCCCTCCAGAATGTCCTCCAGGCCCTGTCTTGCCTCCAGCTTGTTCTTTTCCTCCTGTTCCACCACGGCATTGACGTCTCGCTGGGCAAAAATAGCGCAGTTTTCTTCCTCTGCCTTTCCTGTGGCAGAAAAATGAATCTCCAGATGTTTCAGACCATAGGAATTGTCTTTCACCTGGTACCGGATAGAAAATTTCTTTTTTTCCCTGAGTTGAGCAAGCACGTAGCCCTTTCCCGTCATGGCACGTAGCCGCTCCTGATCCCGAGGGATCACATATTGGGAAATATACCGCTCCATAGCCTTCTGATAGCCATTTTCAAAATTGGCGCCCAAGTCCATCCTCATTCGTTCATTGTCTCGGTATATCTCGCACTCGTCTGTGTCAAAGTTCACCTGATAGATGCCCAAATAATCCACGCTGAGGGCATGGAGAACATTATAACTCCGCTTTTGAAGCTTACGAAACAGATTACGCCGTTTCAAGGAGGATACGATAAAGTATGCCGCGGTCTGAAGCATGTTGGATGCGTATTCTATGGATTTTACAGGCGGATTGTCCACACCGTAAAAGCCAATGAGCTTTTTACCATCATAAAGGGGGACCACTACAAGGGATTGGACGCTTTGCTGTTTCAGGATTTCATATTGAATAGGGGAAGTCTCACGGATCTCTTCCAGTCTTTTAATGACAATATGCTTGCCAATGCTAAAATTTTGATACCAGCTGGCGCACACCTTGGAGGGAACATTTTGAAGATTTTCCTTTTCCGGTTCCACCCCATCGGCCACCCACTCATAGGTGTTATCATCGCCGCCGGACTCGTTCCGCTCAAATATATAGGTGCGTTCCCCGTTCAGCGCTTTTCCCAGGTGCTCCAACAACACCTCCAGTGACTGGTCAGGAGTCTCCTCCAGCAGGGCGACGCGAAGACCCTCATTGATGACAACTTCCAGATTTTGCACGCTCTGCGTGCTGCTGTGCTGTTCACGGCCTTCGATGACCGGCAAACTTTCGCTGGACTGTTCAGATCGTTCCCTTGCATAACCCATAAGCCTACCTCCGTATGTTCTGTTGGGGTAAATATTAGCGTTCATCTCAGATTTTTTCGTGAAAATTTATCTCTCCATGGTATGTATTTCCGAAAAAGCAACTGCCCTTGTGTCATAATACCATGTGCCTTTGATCACGTCAATATCGGGGTCAAAAAGGGCATTTTGCAATTGAATTGCCAAAGGGCTTGATCTTTGATAAAATAACCTTGTAAAAAGGACGTATTGATCGGGGTTGGGAAAGGAGGCTCAGATGGAGAAATTGAAACCGGACGTGGTGCTGAAAGATTTCTGGAGAGACAACGAACGATTCGCCAGCTTGTTCAACGCCGTGGTGTTCCAGGGAAAAGAGGTGATCCACCCGGAAAGTCTGCGGGAAGTGGACACGGAGGTGTCGAATGTCATTGAACTCAAAGAATACAGGGAAACCCTGGAAAAGTCTCGCGACGTGGTGAAGAAGACCGCGTATGGCGTGGACTTCGTGATCCTGGGAATCGAATCGCAAATGAAGACGCATTACGCCATGCCTTTGCGAGTCATGCTGTATGACGCGCTTGGATACTGGAAAGAATATCAGGAGATTTCAAGAAGCAACCGAAAGGCGGGCGACAAGATGACGGTGGAGGAATTCTTGTCCGCCCTGAGGAAAGACGACCGGCTGCATCCTATCATCAGCGTCGTCGTATATTACGGCGAAGACCCATGGGACGGCCCGCTGTCGCTGAAAGACATGATCGTGGACATGCCGGATGAGATCGCGGACGTTTTTTCGGATTACAGGATGAACTTAACGCAGGTCAGGGAAAGCAGCAAGTATGATTTCAGCAATGAAGA
The DNA here is from genome assembly GCA_910583765.1 of uncultured Eubacteriales bacterium. GTDB lineage: Bacteria > Bacillota > Clostridia > Peptostreptococcales > Anaerovoracaceae > Hominibacterium. The sequence goes on from CAJTYS010000023.1 coordinate 31,821, forward strand.
CGTGCGAACGGTGTTTGAGATTTCGGAGTGCATCTTCGCGGAGAAGTTCGATGAAATTCAGAAAAAGTATGGAAATCGTGACATCAAGGCGGAACTGGCCATCGTGATCGGGACCATCACGGAATCAACGCATATCATAAACCAGGCTGCGGAACAGAAAGGAGGATTCATCAATATGTGTTCAGCGTTAGAGAAGTTAGAAAAACGAGGAATCGAGCAGGGAATTCAGCGAGGGATCGAACGAGGAATCGAGCAGGGAATCGAACAAGGGATCAAGCAAGAAAGAAAGGAAATCATTGTGCAGATGCTGCGAAAGGGCATGGATCAAGGCTTGATCAAGGAAATCACTGGCGTAGATGAAGCAACGATCGAAGAGCTTCGAAAGGAGACACTGATGTAAAATGGATTGTGCCTATCTTTGGCGCGAGCTGCTGGTACATAAAAGGGGAGCGAAAATTATTGGATTTTGCCCCCTTTTTTCATACAAAAAATTTACCGCCTGTTATCAAAGTTTTATCATAGATCAATTGCCCCAGCAGGCATTGGGGAATGATCAAGCAGAGAGGATAAACGGAGGGGCGAGTATCACTCCCCGCCCTTAATCCACGTCCCTTCAAACATCACGGCCACTGGGTCGATCTCATGAATCCGTTCAGTTGGTATGGCAAAAATATCTTGATCCAAAACCACCAAATTCGCCATCTTCCCCGCCTCGATAGAGCCCGTGCGCTCCTGCAGGCGCATGCGATAAGCGTTGTGATCAGTATAGCCTTGCAGCAGCTGTCCCAAACTCAGCTTCGCGTCGATCGGCGGGCGGACACTGCCCGGATATCGCTTTGGATCCAATGGATATTTGATGTCAATGCGGGTCATGGAAGTTTGGATGCCAAAATACGGGTTGGCCCGGTAAGCTTCCGAATAGCTAAACACATCGCTGGAGATACCTACTTTTCCACCATCAGCGAGGATTTTCGTGAAATCGTACATGGTGTTCCAACGTTCTTTACCCAGATATTCAATGGCCGCCTCGCCAAAATAGCCGCCGGCCCAGTGAGCGGTCCAGTCAATGAAGATGCCCAGCTTTGCCACTCGAGCCATGTCCTCGGGGTGAATCAATTCACAGTGAGCCAGGGTCACATAAATGTCCCAATCCTGACCCTTTTGGCGGCAAATCTTTTGCGCTCGCTCCACTGCGTTGCAGCAGACCCGGAACCCTCGGTCGCAGACCACATGAAGATGCGCGTCGATTTTTTCTCTGTTGAGGCGAAGGAACACTTCTGTCAGCTGATCTTCCTCGATATTGATGGCGCCGTAGTTTTTGCCGGCAGGGTCGTTTTTCAGTGGTTCCAGGCTGGCGCTGTTGCCCATTTCATTGGTGCCGTCCACAAAGATTTTTACAGTATTGATATGGACATGTTCTGTGGTGTAGTTCTGCTGCCAGGCTCGCAAGTCCCGGATGGAGCGCTCCAGGTCCTGGAAGTTTTGCATCAAACTAGCGCCTTCGTAATACATGTTCAGTTCCCCTTTTTCATCTAAGTCGTGGAAAAGCTTCATGGCCGCTTTCCCTTCTGTGAAGCCATCCATCAGACCAATCACGCCCTTGTCTTTCAGAGAATCGAGGAAGGGTTTGACCGAGGCTTCTTCTGTTCCCGTTGGCGGCTGCCAGCCCAGAGCTTCATAAATACCGTAGTCAGAGTCCGGGCCCGCCTCTAAAGCCCAGCCAGTGGGTTCTCCCTTTTCATCTCGAATAAAGGTTGCTTCTCCCGCAGGGCTTCCTACGCTGCCACTGCCGTCCCGGATGCCCAGCATGTCGATGGCCATGGAATTGTACCAGCAGGCATGGTCCGTGAAATCCTGAATGCGGGCTGGTCTGTCGGAGATCACAGTGTCCAGCAGTTCCTTCTTTGGACCTTCGCTGCCAAAGAGCTCCGCTGCGTAGCCTTCTGCGTAAAAGTAGGGCATTTCTTCTTTAGGATGGGCTTGGGCCACCTTCTTAATGTTTTCCAGCAGCTCTTCTTTGCTGTCAGCCGCGGGCGTGGCTGCGTACCATATGGTCTTGGCAATCGATATAGGATGGGTGTGGCCATCTAGAAGCCCAGGCAGCACTACCTGCCCCTGCAGATCCGCCACTGCTGTTTTCTGCTCCTGAAAGGCAAGACATTCCTCGCTGGTGCCCACGAAAAGGAATTTGCGGCCCTGGATTGCGGCGGCTTCTGCGAAAATAGGCGTTTCGCCTTTGTCGCTGCCAGACTCGCTTCCAAGATAAAATTTGCCATTTTTTAAAATGATATCCGCTGTTTGTTTTTTCATAATTTGTTCCTTTTATGATTGAATGCTGCCCTTGAGAATAGAATTTTTCCATCCACCGTTTGACAAGGGCTGAAAATTGTTATATGGTTCTACTGAATCTATTGACTGAACGTATCAATGTTTTGGGAGGTGACAAAGATGCTCGTGAGGGAAAAAAACGTTGATTTCGCACAGGATCCATTGTGCGTCCGGCTGCAGAAAATCACCCATCAAGAGGCCCATTACCATGACAATGCCATTGAACTGCTGTTTTGTCTCAAAGGCAGTGTTTCTCTGCGTTCCTCCCACAGGCATGTCACTTTGCGGGCAGGGGACGTGTTTTCCATGGATCCCGGCGATATCCACTGCGTGTATTCAGATACGGACAACCTAGTCCTTTTTGTTCATCTCAATATTGATCATGATTTTTGCCCACAGGACATGATATCCACTTGCTTTTTTGCCTGCGAAACACAGTACATCACGCCACTGCAGATAAAAGCCATGTATCGGGTCAAGGACCTGATGCTTTCCCTGGCATTGCAGGCTTTCGCGCCTGAATCGGTCTGTGCGGAAATGCCTGACTCCAGTTATGCCGCCCGGGAGCTGCTGGATACTCTGATTCAGCATTTTGACTGGCTCAGCTTTATCTGGGATCCCATCGGAGAAAACACGCTGCTCAAAGAACGCTTTCGCCGCACCATCCAGTACTGCCTGTCCCATTATGCGGAAAAGATCACCCTTTCCATGCTGGCTGAGCGGGAGCACATCAACAAAAACTATTTTTCCGTGTTTTTAAAGCATACCAGCTTTGACGGTTTCAACTCCATGCTCAACTTTATCCGCTGCGATGCGGCGGAACGGCTGCTGCTGACTACAGAGGAGAGCGTGGTCAAGATATCCAACATCTGCGGTTTTTCCGATCCCAAATATTTTTTCAAGCATTTCAAGGACTGGTGGGACATGACTCCTGCCAAGCTGAAGAGATGGTACGGAGAGTATCAAAAGCAGCCGGCAGAGGTCATGACCCTTTCTGCGTCAGATAGCTATCGGGCCATTAAAGAATATTTATGCCAGTATCAAATCGAGCGCACGTTTTCCCTATAGATTTACCGAATAACACAGCCGCTGCCAATGGATTTGTAGTATTTCCTCAAGGATTTGGCTGCCAGCGCCGCAAGGATACCGCCGATGATGCTCGAGACCGCGCAGATCTGCAGCATTGGCGCGAATGGCAGCATGATTCCGAACTGAGGACCCAGCACGCCGACAATGATGACAGCGATTCCTGTAAAGGCCATGACAGTTCCCAGATCCCGGGCATCGTAGGAATCTGACATCATGATCGGATTCAAGGTGGTGATTCCGTTATAAGTGAATCCTTGAATGACGCAGATGACTGCAAAGAGCGTGAAACTGCCCGCACCCGCGAAGGCCAGGATCGCCAGCAAGATCCCATCAATGATGCCTAAATAGAAGGTGGTCAGGTAAGGCCCAATTTTATCAGAAATAAATCCGATCACAATGCCACCGATGCCAGCGCCGATGTTAAAGGCGGAAACGACCCATGCGCTTTGTGTTTCGCTGACGCCATATGTGGATTCCCCGATCACAGAGATATCTGTGATCAAGACGTTTCCGATTAGCTGAATCAAAATGATGGAAAAAAACACCATCCACAGGGCCGGATGAGTGAAAGCTTTTTTCCACCCCATAGTCGGCTGTTTTGCTTCGGCCTTTTGGATTGCGGCGGCCTCTTCCTCGTCAGCTTCCGCTTGGAGCTTGGCCTGTAATTCCTTGTCCCCTTTGGTTGGATCTTTAACCAGTAGGCAGCATACGAAAAGAATTACCGTAAAAATCACGCCCTGCAGAATCAGAGCCATGCTTACATTAAAGCTTGCGATAAAGTAATTAGCAAGTGGGGCCATCAACGCTCCGCCTGCGGCCTGGCTGCCGTAGAGCACACCCATGACCAGCCCTTTGCGATCCGGGAACAATACGTTGATCAGAGCCAATGTAGCGATGAAAATGCCGTACATGGCCAGAGAACCCAAAATACCCTGACAGATCATGAAGGTAATGACGTTAGGCGCCAGGCCACTGCCTAAGATCGCCAGCCCATATAAGATGCCGCAGAACGTCAGGACTTTTTTCATGCCGAACTTGTTGACGAGCATCCCGCCAAAGAGAAAGGCTGGAAATTCGCAGAACATGGACAGCGAGTAGGTGGCCACGATCATGTTCATGGACCAGCCGTGGGCCTCATTTAGCGGGCCTACGTATACGGCCAAAACATAGATGTAATTGCTGATGACTCCAATGATAATGATCATGATAAAACTGATGATTTGTGCTTGCCTCGATAGGCCAGCTTTCAATGATAACTGATTTGACATGTTATCTTCCTCCTTCTGGGATTGGCGCATGGTCTGGTTCGATGCTTCGGGTAAAAGGCTTTTGTGAGATGTCACGATGCCTGACCAGAAAATGCGCTAAAATTGAAATAATGCCTTTAAAATCATGTATAAATATGCGCGCAACACGATTTTCAATGATGGTTGATGGACTTTTTCCAAAGTGTCGCTGTTGTGAAACAAATACATTGGCGCGGACAGCAGGCTGACTACCGGAATCCCCGCAGCGTTGAAATCATAAGCGTCCGAGCATACGTCGTCATTGGTGTAAGCTCCCGATGATTTCTTACGGACCGGGAAAAACACTGTTTTTTCCAGATCATAGAGTTCAGCGGCCTCCTTTGCCAGTGCCAAAAGCCCGCTGGTATCCGACACGTACATCATCCGAGTTTCCGCCTCGCCTGTGAGCAGAATCTGATTGTTTTCATCCAGGTTCATTTCCTGGGCAATGTGTTCCACTGCGAAATCCAGTATGATCTGCTCTTGATTTTGTTTTCTGTTTTCCAGAAAACCCACATGCCCCTCGTAATCCGTATAGTGGGAGTCAGTGGCTGTGAACATCAGGGTCTTTTCCGGCTTAATGTGGTTTCTGATAAAGAAATCAGCGATTCCAAACACCACGGACATGCCGCTGGCATCCTGCACAGCGCCTTGGTTCACCGCGTCATGGTGAGAGTGGATGACGATGACCTCATCTGACCGGCCTTTGATCTCGCCTTTGACGATCCGTGCGTATTTTTTTTCATAGACCGTGTGGACCCGAAGATTCCCAGTCAATGGTTGTTTTCGCAGTCTATGTTTGAGACTTTCCCCGTCATCCGCAGAGATCCATACGCCGGGGATCTTCATGTATCCGTTGATTTCCACAATGTCCATGTAATCTTCATGGAAATAGTGGCAGTCCATGAAATCGCAGAGAATTCCGATGAAACCGGCAGCTCCTTGTTCCATGGCGGTCAGATAGTTATAAGGCCAGTTGTTCGGCGTATAAATATCGTATTTGCGCAGAGGCTTGGCAGCTTTTCCCTGGGGATCATAGATTTCCGCGTCTTTTATCCAATCCAGCATTTGCATAGGATGCAGGGATTTGAAATGAATGTCGCAGAGCACGATTTTGCCTCGGACGTCCACATTAGCAAAGTCTTCTGCGTTTCCTTTTCCCAGGTAGACGATTTCTGCGTTCTCGACCTTTGAATCAAAATCTCCGGTCAAGGCTTTTCGATTAGCGCCGTTGATAAAAAAACAGTCCATGGCCTGGCCGTCCACTTCCAGTTCGTAGGTGTCACAATCCATGCACACCGATGGCACCAGTTCTTCCTCCACATTGGCCAGGCCGATCTTCGTGAAAGTGTCTATGACGTATTGAGCTGATTTTTTCCCTTCCTCTGTACCAGTCCTGCGGTGGGGCAGCTTGGTGAAGCCTTTGATCCATTCCATCATTTGAGGAATGTCAGCCTGGTCTGACAGCTGGATCAGCAGCTGGACCAAGAGCCCGTTAACTGCTTCCAGGCAGGTGGTTTCTTCCTGTAAGGTTTCCTGGATGGCGGCCCGATTCCTTTCGTGAGCGGTTTTCCAGTTGGCTGCGGTCATATCCTGGTCAGTAAAGAAATTCTTACATTTATGCTGATTCCAAGTTTGATTTTCCTTTAGCACCCATTGCTTCATTTTCTGCGGCAGTTCAGGGCTGAACCGGTCCTTCAACCCTGTCAGATCAATTTTCCGCAGAGCCTGCTCATAGGCGTCTTCATAACCCTGCTTCTGCTCCAGCCGCAGAGCCTCTTGGAAAAGAGCGCCTTTTTCCAGATAAACTTTGTGGGGGACAGTGATCATGGATGGCATGGCTGTGGTCAGTCCGTCCGTGCCGTCAGCCAGGAGCTTTTGTATTTTCAGCAATGCGGCATTGATCTTTTGCGCCTCTTGACTGTCCTGGCATGTTTCATTGAATGTCCGCAGTTTCTCTGTCACTAACTGCCCATAGGCTTGGAAAGCCCGCAGCTGTTTTTCATAGCCCTGATATGGGACGTGCTCCTTTTCTAAAAGCTCGGTTTCCGCTTTTGTCAATTCCAAGGTGAGGATTCTTCTGGAAAAATCAGGTGCAAGGACCGGTTTTTGGTCCAGATAAACGCCCAGACACCCGTACCACCAGGTGCTGCCCAGGTGCGCTTCTTTGGAATAACTATCAAAATTGTCCATATTGGTGTGGTCACGACCCATGTAAAGAGAAGTGTTTTCATAAATCTGCTCATGGATCGCGTCATTCATGAACACGGGAACGCCTTTCATAATAAAAGGACAGGCATCGCACCAAGTCAGGAGCGGATAATCTTCCAAAGCGATTTCATGGTTGATCGCAGAAAAGCCAGGGGCTTCATCGGGCATATGATCCAAAAAGTCGAAGTAAGTTTCACACATTTCATGGGAAGCGAAGCTCCGCAGCTGGCTGGCGGGAAGGCCGGTGTATTCAAAATTAATATCAGCGATGATCTTTCCTTCCCATTCTGGCTTTAACTCATGCAGCAGCTTCCAGGCGCCCAGCAGGTCAGGGGCCGCTGATTCCATGGGGCCGATCTCGTGACTGCCGCTGAACACAAAAGTGATGGTCCGGTTCGGCGCGTAGCCGGAGGATTTGATGGCCTTGGCGATGCCCAGCAAAGTGGCGACCGCAGTGATATTGTCCTGGATGCCCCGGAAAAAATGGTCATAGTGGGCAGAATATACGATTCGTTCATCTGTCCTGCCTTTGATTTCCCCAATCACTTCGTAAGACGTGCCGTCATCAATTTGCAGATCAGTGTCCACATAGAGGTGAATGTTTCCATTAGGGGCCTTTTCCATATAGCGCAGGATGCGCCGCGCGTCATGGTAAGAAACGGTGACTACTGGGATGTGACAGGCGAAACAGCTGTAAGTGGCCCGTATGGTGTGTTCATCAAAAATGTTTTCCTTTGTGTAAAGGATGATCGCAGCAGCGCCGTGCTTTTCCGCTTCGTACATTTGGAAGGTTCCCAGTATGGTTCCGTCCTCAAAATCTTCCTTTGTTTCGATTAAGGCGATTTTGCCCTTGATGTCGTTTTTTCCATAAAAATCCGTGAACCCTTCACCCACGTCAATGACAGGACCATCGATGCCCTGAGGGTCAGTGCCAACGCTGAGACAGGCGTAGGGCTTGATGTCTTCCTGATTAGGAATGGTGATGGCTGCGTCGTTGAACTGAAATCGGGTGGTCTGAAACGGCAGTGATTCAGCGTCTAGCCCCATGTCCCGCAGCGTTTGAAAAATATAATCCGCGCCTTCATGCTCTGCGTCGCTTCCGCAGTGCTTTCCTCCATAAAGATCGTTGTCACCGATCTTGGCGTAGGCAGTGGTGAAAGCTTCCAAAAATGTTCTCATTTCCTCTGTTTTCAGCAGGCTCCCTACCTGCTGGATGGCGTTTATAGTAGAGGTGTGACTGGCTCTATCCGTAGTTTTCATCGTGAGGCTTCCTTTCCAGCCAAACAAATTTTTGAACTGCCTGGCATGTTTGTGAATTCTGATAATTTTATTATAGATGAATCAGGCAGGGCGTATATTGGCAATTTATCTTAAAAAAACGCGTTTTTATATTGATTTTGTCAAATTTTTTGAAAAACGACTGTCAGGATGGTGATGAAAACAAAGGGTGTCATCATCCGGCGGAATGGTTTAGAATAGAAAAATTGGGAAAGGCCAGGGGTGAATGCTCAGGTTTTGTGTTGCTGGCAAGGTTGGAGGCATGATCAGATGGGCTCTATGGGTTCTTGATTCCTGCTTTTTTCAAATGCCAGTGAGTGATATATTCTTTGATGAGCAAGGCAGCGGCCGGAGGTTCTTTTTTTTCTTCCATGGTTTCCTCAGACATGTAGGCCTGGTAATGGACCCTATGCTCACGGGGAGAACAGTTCCACCAGGATTCAAACCCTCGATACATATATTTGGGATCGGAAAAACCGCATGCGTAGGCGATTTCAGAATTAGGCATGTTCGTAGTGAGCAGGAGATGCTCTGCTTTGAAACAGCGAATGTAAAGGAGCATGCTTTTAAAACTTTTGAAAACAGTTTTACTGAGAAATTGCGAGAAATAATTGGGGTTTATATGCTCCTGCTCCGCGAGAAAGGCCGCGGAAATTTTTTCATGATAATGTTCCATGCAATAATGGAGGGCATTGTAAAACCGTTCCCGCATCACAGGATTGGAATGATCGTCCTGATTGTCATAGGTGAACCAGTCAAAGCTCTGACAGAGTAAATCCATCAAGCTGGCAACAGAAGCCGCACAATCATAAGATCTGCCCTCATCGTGGAAATACGCGAAGGATAGCGCCAGCACATGATCGATGACCCTTTCCATGGCCGCCTGCTGATATGGATAGCAATGGGAGCTTTCGCACGCGAAGAAGATGCGCTGCAGATAATTCCAGGATATGGGCATCCGTTTTAGATCCAGAGACATGACCAGGACAAGGTTATCGCGATCAGCATGTAAATAGTGGATCTCATCATAATCCACAGAAAACAGTTCGCCAGCATCAATCGTCACCCTTTGGTGGCCAGCCACAAGGTTGACCGCGCCTTCCAGACAAAAGAACAGTTGGAGTTCCTGCGGGTGGAAATGCGGCAGGGAATGCCGGATGTTCAATAATTGGGCATGGAAATTCAAATCATGTTCAAAATGGATTCGTTTACATGGCACCGAATATGATTTCATTGCGCTCTCCTTGCTTAAAGATTACTCCGTTTCCTGTATTGTAACACAGCACATTCGAAAAGTGATGCCAATTCACAGGATAAATGGGCCAAAAACCATAAAAATCAGCAATTCAATTTTAGGAAACCATCCCTGATAATGATATCACAAGAACATTAACACTGATAGTGGAACAGGATTTTGAGGAGGGAAATCAATGAAAGCTGACAAAATCATTTTCAACTGCGACATATATAAGAGCAACGAAAAGAAAGAGCGCGCGGAGGCTGCGGCCATTGGCGGAAAGGAATTCCTGTGCGTGGGAAGCCTGCGGGAGTGTGAAGCGTTCGCAGGTGCTGAAACGGAGCGGATCGATTTGCGGGGGGGCGCTGGTGCTGCCCGGATTGATCGATGGACACACGCACCCGGAGGCAGTGGCAAAAGGCAGATGGTTCGTCCAGCTGCCGGACTTTGACGATCCACATGAATTATTGGCATGGGTGCGGCAATATTGCGAAGCGCATCCCATAGACGAATTGCCGTATTTTTATGGGGAAAGTTATCCCTCGACCCTTTTTGATGAAAAAGGGCCGCGCAAAGAGTGGCTGGATGAATACGTTTCTGACAGACCGGTAAAGCTCATGGATTTTTCAGACCATAGCTGCTGGCTGAATTCCAAGGCCATGGAGCTGATGGAATTGACAGTGGACAACACAGATCCTAAATTTTACGATAGAGACGAGAACGGCCTGACTGGAAGAGTGTTTGAACCTCTGCTTCTCAGCGATGATGAGGCAAAGCTGTACAAGAATCTCGGCTGGTATCCGCCTGAAAAAATCACAGAAGGAATGATGGAGCCTTTTCTCAGCGCGCTGAGCGACTGGGGCGTGACAGCTCTGATGGATGGCTTCACAGAAGGGGAAGAATCCATGAAATTTTTTTATGACATGGATCAGGCTGGAAAATTAAAATTATATTATAGAGGCACCTATCTTCTCAATGATTACAGTGAGCTGGATGAGGCTATTTCTGCGTGCAAACGCTGGCAAGAGACATATGCCTCGGAACACGTAGGGATCCACACGATCAAGTTCTTCCTGGATCAGACTAACGAAATGGGCAACAGCGCATTGTTGGGGCCTCATGTCAAAAGCTCGGGAAAGCCGGACCGTGGAGTCATGAACATGACCCTGGAGCAAATGACGGACTGCCTGATCAGGCTCAATGAAGCAGGACTCGATTTCCACATCCATGTAGTGGGCGACAGAGGCTTCCGCACAGCATGCGACGCATACGAAGCTGCGAAAACACAGGTTGAGGAAACGGGAAAAGACTGGAAGATCTACATGGAACTGGCCCATTGCGAGCTGGTACATCCAGATGACAGAAAGCGTCCGGCGGAGCTGGGCATCATCATCAACTGGACCTGTCATTGGGCTGGCGGATTTTTCGGTGAGGCCAGCAGAGAATATCTGGGAAAAGACAGGTTTGACTCCATGTACGATTTCACGGAAATGATCGAATCAGGAGCCATCATGACATACAGCTCCGATGTCACAGGCGTATCGGAAGAGCATCGGGCGAATCCTTTTTTTGGAATGGAGATTTCAGCGACGCGGGTGGATCTCGATGAGCCCTTTGATCCAGAGCGATATCCTGGAAGCGTCAGGCCTCCTGCCTCGGCGAAGATCGGGATTGAAGAACTGATTAGAGGTTACACTCGTTACGGGGCCATCCCTCTCAGGCTCGCAGATAAAATCGGGACCCTGGAGGAAGGAAAGAAAGCGAATCTCGTGGTGCTGGAGCAGGATGTTTTCAATGTGCCGTTAAAAGAAATACACGAAATTTTGCCATCCAAAGTCATGTTTGACGGTGAGTTCATTCGCTAAATGAAAGAAGGTGCGTTTTATGGCGGAAATAAGAATCAAAACAATTCCAGGGCATTTTGCCTATACTGCGGAATACGATGTGGAGGATTACAATGATTTTTTTGACCCGAACACAGGCGAGAATGTTTTATTGGATCTAGAACACATGATGCATGGGGAAAATCCTGATGTCATAGTCCCTGATGAACCAGAGGATTATAATTATTTTGAGCATCCAGCGGGCCAAATACCTCGGCCTCCAATGCGGGTGCGTTATTTCGACATGACTGAAAGCTTGGGAACTGACAGCAGGGCAGGCGCGTATCGTTTTGTGAAAAAGCCTGCGATCCAGGCGGCTTGCATGGAGCATCAGGGCGCTTATGAAACAATAGGTAGTGGATATGAGGCAGTCTTCAAATGGATAAAGGCCAATGGTTATCAAGTGGCGGGACCAGGGCGTTCCAGCGCGATTCATGGACCGTGGGATCGGGGCGCTGATCGAGACCAATATGTAATTGAGATTCAGATACCTATAAAATAGGATAGGATGCGAAATTGGACCTGAATAAAATCGTCTATATTTAAAACAAATTGTATGTTATACTTTTTCTAAGAAAGTGGGGCAGCAAAAAAATCAGTGTGAGTAAGCGATAAAGGAGGGCATTTTACAATGGAATGGAAAGACGGAAAAACTCGGTGTAAATGGGCCAATCCCAACAACGATCTTTATTTGCGCTACCACGATGAAGAGTGGGGCGTGCCGGTTCATGATGATCACAAACTATTTGAAATGCTGATCCTAGAGTGCTTTCAGGCGGGCCTTTCGTGGGAATGCGTGCTGAACAAGCAGGAAGCCTTCCGGCAGGCTTTTGACGGATTTGATCTGGACAAGGTCTGTGCGTATGACGAGGAAAAAATGGAAGAACTGCGGGAAAATAAAGGGATTATCCGCAACCGTTTGAAAATCAAGGCTGCGGTTAATAATGCCCGTGTGTTTCGGGAGATACAAAAAGAATACGGCAGCTTTTCCAATTACCTCTGGCACTGGACAGATAGCAAAGTCATTTACGAAAAAGGCCTGGCCAGCTCCCCGCTGTCCGATGCCGTGTCCAAGGACCTTAAGAAGCGGGGCATGAAATTCGTGGGGACAGTCATTATTTATTCCTATTTGCAGGCAGTAGGCGTGATCTATTCCCATGAAGAGGGGTGCTTTTTGGAACATCAGTAATGGCGCTTTAAAACGTGAATGATCTCGTGATTATCTCGTGAAATCAAGTGTTTTTCTATGAGACGAAGGGGAAAGACGTGAGAATTCCAATGGTTTTAGACCTTGAATTATCTCGTGGCTATCTCGTGATTATCTCGTGAAATCAAGCGTTTTTTCACGAGATAGCAAAATAGCCGCATAACAAGCATAATATCCTTTGCTCTAGTTCATCAAAAAATTCCCAAAATCTAATCCCAAACCAACGTATAAAAAAATCCACCTTGGGAAACACTTAACATACAAGGAGGATTTTTTATTATGAAAAAAACAGATATCAAAGAAAAATGCATACTCAGCTTGATTTTAGTCATCGTCATGGGGTTCGTTCTCTTTTATACATATGCGGACGAACCCGAAAATCAGTATACGGGGATCATTCGGCTCCACGTTATCGCCAACAGCGACAGTGCCGAAGACCAGAACCTAAAGCTGAAGGTGCGAGACGAAATCATCAAAGAGGTGGGCAGCCTGGAAAGCAGTGAAAACATCGGGGAATCCAGGGATTACCTGAAAAATCATTTGCATGACATGGAAGAAACCGCGGAGCGGGTCATTGAGCAGAATGGCAAAACGTACACAGCCAAAGCGGACCTGGGTATACGCTGGATTCCAGCCAAAACTTATGGGGACATGTATTTCCCAGCTGGAAACTACGAAGCCCTCAACGTCACCTTGGGAGAAGGGGAAGGTCAAAACTGGTGGTGCGTGCTGTTCCCGCCCCTGTGCCTGATCGAAGAGGATGAAGAGGCCATGGAAGCGGCTGGCCTCGGAGAAGAGCAGCAAATACAAGTGAAATCAAAACTCATGGAAATCTTAAAGCAAGACAATCATTAGGAGAAAAGCAGGTCGAAAAAAGCAAAGAAGGGCCTGCTTTTTTGTTGCTTCGGAATCAAAAAACAATGACCGTGCAAGGAATTTTGCGAACCACGAAACTTGGCAGGCGCAAATTATAGTTGTAAAAAGGGGATTTTCGGCATATAATAGCAAAAAGAATTGGGGATTTTCGGCAAATCGGTAGAAATAAATTTGGGGATTTTCGGCAGAATGTGAATATAAAACAAAAGGAAGGAGCTAGCAAATGATATTCAAAAGAAAACTTTATCAAAAAATGCTTGCTTGGAAAGAAGAATTTGATGGAAAGACCGCTCTTTTGATCAAAGGCGCACGAAGAGTTGGAAAATCGACGCTTGTAGAAGAGCCGGAATGCTATTTGATTCCATCCCTGCGGAGTTAAACAAAAATGCGTCCCGATACCAGATCTCCAGCGTGATCGCAGGAGATGCTGAAAGCAGCGGGAAACGAATTGTTCTATTATACCTTTCCCAAAGAGACCTCTAACCATAATTATGAAATTGATTTTCTGTTGGCAAGAAAGAACAAAATTTGCCCCATAGAAGTAAAGTCCTCCGGCTATAAAACGCACGCTTCGCTGGATGCTTTTCAGGACAAATTTTCTGCGCAAACATGGAAAAGATATTTGATTTATACAAAGGATATCAGAAAAGATAAAGATATTTTTTGCCTGCCAGTTTATATGACCATGTTTTTGTGACACCATAAGAGTGAAACATGGTCTGGATCAGAATGTTTTTCGTCACGGTCACAGTGTACACCTTGGTTAGCACAAAATGTTGGAAAATCGGACAAAATGGCCATAAATTGAATTAGAAAAACGGACAAAAATGCTATAAAACATATTGTATAATCGGACAGATTGTGGCATACTATAAAATGCAAATAGGGGATAGAATTCACAAAACGGGAGAATTCCAATGATTAAAAGGGATATTGAAAAACAGATCAGTCAATTCTTTGATACCGAGAAAAAAGAGGCGCTCATGATTACGGGCGCACGGCAGGTTGGAAAAACATATACGATTCGCAAATTTGCGAAAGAGCATTTTGAACATGTGATAGAAATTAATTTTGTAGAACAGCCCCAAGCAATCCAGTTGTTTGAAAACGCATGCAGCAGTGAAGACATTTTGCTCCGGCTTTCCGCATTGACGGACATACCGCTAATCAATGGTAAAACTCTCATATTCTTTGATGAAGTGCAGGAATGCAAAGAAATCGTCACTGCCATTAAATTTTTAGTGGATGAAGGCAGCTATCGTTATATTCTGAGTGGTTCGTTATTAGGCGTAGAGTTAAAGGATATCCATTCTGTCCCTGTTGGATATATGACCATATATGAAATGTTCCCCCTGAATTTCTTTGAATTTTGTGGAGCGAATCGAGTCGCCGAATCAGTCCTGGGGAAATTAAAAGAGTGCTTTGAAAAACAAATGCCTATTGACGAATTAATTCACAAGAAAATGCTGGATTTATTCCACCTGTACCTCATTGTCGGTGGGATGCCCGCCGCAGTGGATGTGTATTTGAGAACCAATAATCTCAACGAAGTGCTGCGGGTCCAGCAGGGGATCGTGCAATTGTATAAAAAAGACATTGCCAAATATGATCCCAATGAAAAGCTATATTTGGAGGATATTTTCAATCTGATTCCAAGTGAGCTCAACAGCAAAAACAAGCGATTCATACTCAAAAGTTTGAACGAAAACTTCAAATTTTCCAGATACGAACACAGCTTCATTTGGCTAAACGAAGCGGGAGTTGCGCTGCCCACGTTTTGTGTCCAAGAACCGCAAGTGCCGCTGCTGCTTTCAAAATCCACAAATTTGTTTAAATTGTTTTTGTCAGACATAGGTCTTTTGGCATCCATGTACGCCGATGGATTACAAATAAAAATCCTCAACAAAGAAAAAGAAATCAATTTTGGCTCAATTTACGAAAACGCCGTTGCCCAGGAATTGCGGGCCCGTGGCTTTGATTTATATTACTTTAACAGCAAAAAACAAGGGGAGCTGGACTTTATCATCGAATACCAAGGGAGCCCGCTGCCTATCGAGGTCAAATCAGGGAAAGCCTACGCCAGGCATCGAGCCTTGGATCATGTCTTGGAAAACGAGCAGTATGCCATGAAACAAGCGATTGTTTTTTGCAATGAAAACATCCAAACAAAAGGAAAAGTCATGTATTGTCCGATTTATCTGGCAGGTTTTTTAGAAAAGCAGACGCTGGCAGAGGATTATATTTATACGCTGGATTTAAGCATATTGCAGTAAAACTCATTGAAGGTATGGGACAAAATCATGAAAGCAGTGGGCCTGGAGCGCAGCAAAAACGCCAGAAAAGATAAGGATATTTTTTGTCTGCCGGTTTATATGACGCTGTTCTTGTGATACCATAAGGGTGAAACGTAGAAGAGGAGAAACCGCATGCTGCCAAAAGCGTCACCAGTCTTACAGGAAAACGAATTCCACCCTGTCCAGCTGAGGGTGTTTTTCGTCATGGTCACCTTATACACCTTTTATTTCACCTGCAACAACAACCTGGGCGTGGCCGCCAGCGAAATCCAAAAAAACTTTGCCCTCAGCAATGTGGAATTCGGCGTGCTGTTTACTATTTTCACCTTATGCTTTGGCCTGGGGCAGTTTTTCTCCGGGTATTTGGGGGACCGGTACAGTCCCAAAATGCTTATGCTGATCGGGGCCATCGGTGCGGCCTGCGCCAATATTGGATTTGGCCTTTCTTCCAATATGACGGCTTTTTCCATCCTGTGGGCTGTGAACGCGGTGTGTCTGGCCATGGGCTGGTCGCCGGGATGCAGCATATTGTTCAAGTGGATTCCCCAAAAAAGGTGGGGGCTTTTCATGGGTATATTTGACGCTTTTGCCTTTCTCGGAGGCATCTTGATTTACCCCATCGCTGGCTTTGCCCTTTCGTACCTCAGCTGGCGGGCAGCCTTTTTCCTGCCAGCGGCCATGCTGCTCTTGTGGACAGCGGCCTTTGCCCTGTGGGTAAAGGATTCTCCGCAGCAATGCGGCTTTGATGTGAAATGGAAAGAAGAGACTTCCAAAGAAGCTGTAACTTTGAAGGATTATGGGGCGGTGATGAAAAATGGAGCCATAATTTTGGTGTCTTTGTCCACCGTCTGTAGTCAGTTCGTGCGCTGGGGCCTGGTGAACTGGATGGTGAAAATTCTTGCCGCTCCTGCCCCAGGCGGCGGTTTTGGATTGGTGTTGATGACAGCCACGGTCATCGCCTCGGCTATGCATTGGGGTGGTGCGGTTTTTTCTATATTTTTCGGGTATTTGTCTGACCGAGTGTTTCGGGGAAGCAGGTGGCAGACCATTGTCATCGGATTCACGGTCAGTGGCATCAGCCTGCTGCTCATCTATTTCTGCGGCCTCCCGCTGGTCCATTTGAAAGGCGGCATTATAGCGCTGGGGGCGCTGCTGTTTCTAGCGGGTGGGTGCGTCCAAGGCGTGCAAGCGCCGCAGTTCAATCTGCCAGGCGACATTCTGGGCACACGATTGGGCGGCACAGGCGTGGGAATCGTCAATGGATGGTCCTACCTAGGCGCATCCTTTGCGGGGGTGAGCCTGGGCTTTATCATGGACCACTTCGGACTCCTGTCCTGTCTGGTGCTCATGGCGGTCATTTCCTTTTTAGGTGCGGTCGCCATCGTTTTTGTGAGGCGATGACATGGCCGAAACATGGAAAAGCTGGGAAAAAGAAAAAAATAGGTTGAAGAGGGTCATGGCCGTGGATATAATTGAGACATGGTGAGGTGAATGATATGGAAACCAAAATTTTATACCATGCCAGCAAACAAGTGGTTGAATACCCTGAAATTAGAAAAGCAAAATATACAAAAGATTTTTCATGGGGATTTTATTGTACAAACGATTATAAGCAGGCTGTTCGGTGGGCAAATCGCAGCAAAGGAAGTCCAGTTGTCAACAAATATAATATTACTACAAATCAGATAATTCCCTTTCTATTTTGAAATTTGAAGGAATGACAGATGAGTGGCTGGACTTCATCGCAAAATGTCGAAGCGGGGAATCTCACAGATATGATATTGTAGAGGGACCTATGGCAAACGATACGATCTGGAATTATGTAAATGATTTTCTGATGGGAAACATCACACGAAAACAATTTTGGGTATTGGCGGAATTCAGGCATCCTACACATCAAATTAGCTTTCATACTTTGGCGGCGTTGGACTGCTTAACATTTGAAGGGAGTGAGATCGTCTATGACAGTTAATGAAAAAAATGACCTTTTTTATGTTTGCGCATTGATCGAATTCATTTCCAGAAAAACAATGAATAAAAGAGGCGATATTGTGCAGAGCATAGGTGAAAAAGGCCTGCGGAAACAGTTGAAGGACGCAGGTGTCAACCACTGCCTTTCCTTTGAGCAGGTCAGCGATGAAATCATCGAAGTCTATGGTATAAAAAATGGCGATTTTGACACGATTTCTGATTGTAAGTATTCGATCCCCAGTTATTTGGACATTGGGAAATTATACAGCATCATGATCATGGATTGTGCGAAGCCAGGTGATGAAGTGCAGGAAATGATGCAGATATTTCAATCGTTTATTAGCGATGAGATTTCAGATTTTTCCACAGATTTATATTATCAAAACCCGGATTACTTGGAATGGTCGTATCGGGAAGGATACTTATTGGAATAGGGTGAAGCATGCAATTCATATCAATCATGGAAATCATCGGCACCGTGGCCTTTGCGGTGTCCGGGGCGCTAGTTGCCATTGAAAAAGAACTGGATCATTACGGGATCATATTTTTCGCCATTATCACGGCGGTAGGAGGCGGCATCATCCGAGACGTGCTCATCGACCTGCCGCTGCCAGTGGCCTTATTGAATCCTCTCTATGTTTTGATCAGCATCGGGACGGGGATCGTAATTATTGTATTTTATCGGAAACTAGTGCGATACCAAAACATCCTCCAGTTTTTCGATGCCATCGGCCTGGCGGCTTTCACAGCCATCGGTGCGCAGGCGGCATTGGTTCACAATGTGTATACACCGTTTGTGGTCATCACTTTGGCGGTGCTCACTGGGACAGGCGGCGGCAGTTTACGGGACGTGTTCGCCAAGGATATCCCTTTCGTGTTCCGTAAAGAAGTGTACGCCGCCGCTTCCATTGCCGGAGCCATCGTTTTCATGGCGGCTTTTTACATATTCCAGCAGATGCGGCTTTCCATGTACATTTGCTTTGGTGTCACCCTGGCCATCCGGCTGCTGGCGGTGAAGTTCAATTGGCACTTGGCAAAGGTTAAGCGGGTCGAAAAAAGGGAAGACGAAAATCACAAATAGCAGGATGCTTTCCCTATGCCAAAGGGAACATATCCTGCTTTGCTTCTGTGCCTTTGTTTAGGTTGCCCAATACAGCCTTATTGAGAATCGCCGCTTTCTGTCCGCAGCCGCACGAGGCAGTCCTTGCCGAAAAAGGCGATGCCGTACTTGTGGACCACTGCGTACCCATCGTTATTCAATTCCTGCTCGTATCGTTTTTCTTCAATCTGCCTCAGAGCTCCATGGGCTCTTTCTTCCAATTCTGAAAAGCTTTTGGCGATTTTGAATTCCAGAACAAAAGCCGCTTTTCTCCTGGTGATCGGCTGGAGGATCAGGTCGCTTCTTCCGTAGCCGCTTTCTCGATTGGAACGGGTCTTGTAGCCTTTCATCTTGGAGAGAACACCGGCCATGAATCCGTGATAAAAGCTTTCGTAAGCATCGTTAAAGCTGATGGTCTCCATGAGAAGCTCGTTCAGCTCCTGCTCGAAGGTTTCCGTATCCAGATTCACAAAGGCCGTATATAGATTTGACAGATCTTTTTCGCGGATTTTTTCCTCAAACCAGCTGAGAATTTTTGTGCGGAAAATGTGTTTTACCTCCCGATTGGGAATAGCAAGCTCCGCATATTGATGCCCATCGCCGTTCGCCCATTGGTGCGCTTTCCGAAAGTATCCAGTAAAGAACATGAAGTTCCATAGATTGTCCATGCTGTCATACATTTCCCCATAGGTGATATCCTCGTGAATCGGTTTTTCTACCGTCTTGCCTTCGATCAGGGCCTCGATTTCGCTCTTTGTTTCGTCATCCGCCCGATCAATAAGGCTGCGCACAATGGAATTGGAACTAGTATTGGCCCAGTAAGAGGAGGGATATCGCTGTGGGTTTTCTTTCAGATCATCCACGAACTGAATCACGCTCCAAGGATTGTAGACATTGGCTTTTCCAAAGAGATACCCATTGTACCAGTCCTGGATCAACTCGAATTTTTGCGGCATATGGTAGGCATCACAGAGCTTTTTTACTTCTTCATTAGTAAAACCAAAATATTCGTCATACTGATCATTTAAAATGGAGATGATTTTCAGGTTGTTAAGGCCGGTAAAAATACTCTCCTTGGAAACACGCAGACATCCGGTGATCACAGAAAATTCCAGCGAATTGTTAGTCTTTAAAGCAGCCCCAAAGAGTCCCTGCAGAAAGCGCGCCATTTGCTCATAAAACCCATTAAAAAAGGCATTTTCCAGGGGCACATCGTATTCATCGATTAAGAGGATAGCTTCTCTCCCATAATACTTTTTGAGACAGGAACAGAGAAACTGCAGAGAGGAAAGATGATCCGCCTCAGTTCCCTTCCAGGCCATGATTCGCCGGTATTTTTCTTTTTCATGAGGCTCCAGACATTCTCCAGCGCATATAAAAGAATGGCGGTCGTATTCCCGTGCGATTTCATAAGTCAGCAGCGTGTAAGACGTTTGGAAATCAGGCTGGCTCGCCTCCTTTAATGTCAGGCTGATGACCGGATATTTGCCCATGTGGGCCAGATATGGCTCTCCTGCGTCCATGATGGCAAGACCCTCAAAGAGAGCGCTGTTGTCCTTTTTGCCGCCGTCCCGCTCCCGCTCATCCTCAAAGAAATACTGGAGCATGCTCATGTTCAGGGTCTTTCCAAAGCGTCTGGGGCGAGTGAACAGGTTGACGGCGCTCTTTTTATCAATCAATTCCTTGATGAAACAGGTCTTATCAATAAAGAAATATCCCCGTGTCACTAACATTTCAAAATTTTCCACACCTACGGGCAATGGCTTTTGCGTCATGGCTTTTGGCTCCTTTCTTCCATCAGGCACCTGTGCGGAGCCTTGGGGTGGACATCTTAGTGGTTCCCTTTATTTGTTTCAATTATAATGCTTTTGCCGTTATGATTCAAGCTGGATCGTGTTCTTGGGCAGTGACCGGGTTCAGCGGGGCTGGATGAAAGGCTGATACAGTCGAACTTTTCGTTATTCTCTCATTCCCCTTTGATGAGCCTCTGCAGATCCTGCTTGGCCTGTTGATACGTCAGGGCCGGGATGGGGATGCAGATGCCTGAAATCAGTTCCGCCTCAAAACGCCGGATCGCCACCACATATAAGGTGTTCACCAAATAGCCTCGGTGAAGTGGGTAAAAGGTTTTCGGCAATTGCTTTGCCAGTTCCCCTATAGGGCTGTTGCAGGAGATCACCCTGTCAACGCAGATAAGCTCCGTCCTGTTTCGCTGGCTCTGGACATACAGGATCGAATGGGGGTTGACAAAAACAGTCTGCCTGCCGCTGCGTATGGCCATGCGCCGGCCGGACGGGTAATCCAGCAGCAGATCACGGACGAACCGCATCGTGTTCACATCCAGCTTCAAAACATCGCTTTCTCCCTGCTGCATATACTCATAGGAATTATGCTGATGGACCATTCTGATTTTTCCTCTGATAATACGCCAGCCAATCGTGAAATGGGTGATCGCGCAGCGGGTGCCGCCTGGGTTTTGCACAATGATCTCCCCGCAGACCTGCGCCGCGTAGTCGCTTAACCGAATGGGAAAGTATTCTTCCCGTACAATATCCGCTGTTTTCCCCTCAAAGCCTTTGAATCGTTCTCGTATCGCGCTGCCGCCCAGCAATAGTGGCTCCCCAGTGCCCAGATAAATACTATCCGAGCAGAGATAAGAAAACCACTTTTCCGGCTCCCCTGCGTATTGGGCGTGGAACACTTCTTTTGTCAAAGCTGTGAGCTCTTCTAAGTTGATCTTTTCTTTTGCCATAGGGAGAACCTCCTTTTTTCATTCTCTGCTGCCACTTCCTTGCCATTTTACCAAGGAGATCCTGAAAATGCAAGAGAAAGAAAAGTGTTTATCCTGAAAAACATGTTGTTCAGCACGATTATATTGACTTGTCTGCCTGCACAGCGTACAATGCTGACAACAGAAAAAAGATACGATTTACAGGATAAAGAGGGAAAAAAGTTGCGATCGGCAAGACCTTGGAGATCCATGCCATCACAGCCACTAAGAACGGCAAGTACGGCAACCCGGTCAAAGTAAAAGTATCCAAGAAAAACCTGACCATAGCTAAGGGAAAGACAAAGCAGGCATCGGCAAAAGTGATCATGGCACGGGGTAAGAAACTGCGGAATCACGTAAAGCCGATCCGCTGGATCTCATCGAATCAGAAAATCGCCTCAGTCAATAAAAAAGGCCAGATCAAAGCCAAGAAAAAAGGCAGATGCGTGATTTTCGCAGTGGCGCAAAATGGCGTGCGCGGGAAAGTGACGGTGAGGGTGAAATAGCAGATTTGGTTGAATTTTCGGTAAAAAGGTGATATGATTGTGGCATAAAACAAAAGGGGACAGACAAATGGGAAACATTTATGACGGGGCATTTCGGACAATCTTGAACGATTGCCGGCAGCTAATCATCCCAGTGATCAATGAAATTTTCGGAGAAGACTACACAGGGGGCGAAGAAATTATCGGAGCGTTTGACAAGCGAACCATTATTGAGCTTTCCAGGGATGTGATCAAAGAAATTGCGCGAAAATACGAAAATGTGCGGAAAGGTGTAGGTGAAATAATGGTTGGAGCATTGGTCGATACGGAAGCGAGAAGGATCTTAAATAAGGGGAAAGATCAAGGTGTCAATGAAACAAAAAAGCAAACTGCTCTTAGAATGCTTAAAGACGGCGAACTATCGATTGAGAAAATCGCAGAGTATTCTGGACTGAAAGTTGCGGAAGTGGAGCAGCTGGCGGATAGCCTAACAGTATAAATAAGTTAAGCTCAGTGAGAAAACGCACAGGCCCAAGAAAAATATTCATTACACGCAAAACAGCTCTGTTACAGGGCTGTTTTTTCAAAGCAATAAAGTGGTAAACGAATCGTAGCGCTGAAGCGGTGTTTTTAGGAGCAATTCATTTTTGGCACGAATCATGCGTATATAGAAGCAAGTCACGTGAATCTAAATCTATAATTTCCAAAAGGAATCGAACAGGATGGTGAGTAATATGTGTGAGAGCAAAAAGGCAGAGCTAAAACCTGATATGACAATGTTTTATAAAAAATTAAAGCAAAAGGTCCAAGAGTATCAGGAAGCGATCCAAAATGTTGGATTTGCGAAAATGGAATACGCTGCGTTAAAGTACCCGCCCCAAAATGAAGAAGAACTTTTAGAAATGGTATGCAGGATCATTGACACCAGCAAGGAACTGAATTTTATCATGGAGCAAAACCCTTCCAGCGTATACGTCGCTGACGCAGAGGGAAAGACGCTGCGAATTAATCGGAATTTTGAAGAGCTGACAGGGTTGGATCGTAAAGATTTGTTGGGCAAAGAAACGATCGAAATTGAGAAAAACAACATCTTCGCGCCGTCTGTTTGTTCCATTGCCCTGCGTGAAGGGAGGCGGATCGTGGCGCTGCAGACCATAAAGGGCGCACAAGGAGAAAAGGAGTACTTTACAGCAGGGGTTCCCATTTTTGATGAGAACGGAGAGCTTTTCCGCGTCATGACAAATGCCCTTTCCATCGAGGAAATGATCAATATGACCGCATATTGGAAGCAGACCAAAGAAAAGAACCCTCTCCCCGGATTCGCAGACACGTTGATCGCAGAGAGCAGGCAAATGAAGGATATTCTTGAGCTGGTGGATTTAGTAAAAGATACGGAATCGACAATCATCATTGAAGGCGAAACCGGTGTGGGAAAAAGTATGATGGCGCGATATATTCATGACAACAGCAATCGCCGGGATAAAAGAATGACGGAAATCAACTGTGGAGCGATTCCTGCGCAGTTGTTAGAGTCAGAGTTATTTGGATATGCGAGCGGAGCGTTTACCGGAGCCAGCAAAAAAGGGAAAGAGGGATTGATAGAAGCCAGCGAGGGAGGAACAATCCTATTAGATGAAATCAGTGAATTGCCATTGCTGCTGCAAGTCAAGCTATTACATTTTCTGCAAAACAAACGGATTACCAGAATCGGAGACACGGAAGAAATCCCTGTGGATGTCCGAGTGATCGCAGCGACCAATAAACCCTTGGAAACGCTGGTAGAAAAGGGAGAATTCCGTTCAGATCTGTATTACCGGCTTAATGTTGTTTCAATCGTTATGCCGCCTCTTCGGGAAAGAAAAGAAGATATCATGCCAGCAGTCTATCATTTTGTTGAAAAATACACCAAGCTGTATCAAAAACATTTACAGATTCAACAATCCTGTATTGACCATTTGCTTTCTAAACCGTGGAAGGGCAATCTGAGAGAATTGGAGAATTATGTAGAACGCTTGGTGGTGACAGAGGGGAAGCTTTCAGAAATCAATAAAGAAGCGGAAGGCCCCGTGATCATAGAGGAAAAAGTGCCGGATGAACCACAAACCATGGACGACATGGAGCGAAAAATGATACTCGAAGCATATCACAAATATGGGAGCAGCTATAAAGTGGCCAAGGCCTTGGGAATCAGCCAGAGTACCGCTTATCGCAAAATCCGCAAATATACGAGTCCTGATTCAGAATGATTGATTTGTAAGGAAAAGCAGGAGAGAGACTTATCGCAAGTCATATAGACTTATTGGTAAGTCTCTCTTTTTTATCACAAGTCATTTTGAATGAAAACAAAACATCACAAAAAGCATGAGGCATGGATTCGTAAGCTAGTCAAAAAATTTTATTCAGCAATTCCAAGGCTTTGGGCAGAATTTTTTGCATATATGAATATCTTCTGATGAAATTGGCACACACATTGCGTTTTGTTGTGGCGTAGTTATTTGATTATATTGTCGATGTTCAGAAAGGAGAAATGACAAATGTCTGATTTACTGAGAGAAGTCAAGGATTTTATTATTGATTGGAATGAGAACAATCAAGAGGTGTTCCATGAAGCTGCGCACAAAATCTGGGAGCACGCTGAGCTTTCCATGCAAGAGTATAAATCCTCAGCAGTGCTTAAGGATCTGCTGCGGGACAACGGGTTTTCCGTGGAAGAAGCAGTCGCGGGAATGCCGACCGCGTTTATCGCAAGCTATGGTGAGGGCAGGCCTGTAATCGGGATCAGCGCAGAATATGACGCTCTGCCTGGCTTGTCACAGGATGGTGAGAAACTGGAAAAATGTCCGATTACGCCAGGTGCGCCGGGACACGGATGTGGGCACAATCTATTAGGAGCCGGTGGTGTAAAAGCAGCGATCGCAGTAAAAAACGCATTGGAAAAGTTCAATTTAAAGGGAACTATTCGTGTATTGGGAACCCCGGCAGAAGAAGTATGTTTGGGAAAACCGTTTATGGGAAAGGCAGGGTGCTTTGAAGGTTACGACGCGTTTTTAGACTGGCACCCATGGAGTTATACGAAAACTAATTATGATAGCTGCCAGGCATATTTTAGTGTCAAGTATCATTTCAAGGGAAATACTTCCCACGGCAATTCCCCATGGCATGGAAGAAGCGCGATGGACGCAGCGATGCTGCAAGGACACGCAGTAGAGATGATGCGGGAGCATATGTATCCAGGATGTCCGCCGGACGCAGCCAATACCATCAACTACACCTTTACAACAACAGGGCCGGAAATCCCTAATGTTGTGCCGGATTACACGACTGTGTGGTATATCGGAAGATTCATCACCACAGAAGATATGCAGGAAGCCTTGGCGCGAGTGACGAAATGCGCAGAAGCTGCTGCCATGGCCACAGAAACAGAGGTAAAAACAGAATTCATCACAGCCACACACCATAAGATTCCTAACAAAACATTAGCAGAACGTTTCCGGGATAATATGCAGGAAATAGGAGTCCCGCAGTTCACAGACGAAGAACAAGACAAAGCTAAGGCGATCCAGCGTGAGATCGGAAAGCCGGAGACAGGATTACCGACAGAGCTGCTGCCATTTGAAGGCGGATACACGGTATTATGTGATACTCCGGAATACAGCTGGAACGCACCATATGCGGCTCCATGGATCGCTATGGGCGCACAGGATTGTGGCTGGCATCACTGGGGCGTGGCAAGATGCGCGGGTGATACCATGGGGCAGAAGAGTTTGGACTGTGCGGCGAAGGTGATTTCCATGACCGCGGCAGATCTGATTTGCGATCCTGATTTAGTGCAAAGAGCACAGGATGAATGGAAAGAACGAATGGATGGGCGTGTTTACGAGAGCCTGCTCCCAGAAGACATGGAACCGCCGATTCATTTGAATGAAGAGATTATGCAAAAATACAAGTAGGAGGTACATATGAATACAACAGTAATGATTGCGCTGGTTGTGCTGGTGATTCTGGTAATTGCCTTTATCGGCGCAGGAATGTGGTTCAAACGTATGGCGACAACAGCAGATGACTTCTTACTGGCTGGACGTAAAGCTCCCTTCTGGCTGCTTGCGACTGCGTATTTAGGTGGATATGTAGGCGGTGCCAGCGTTTCCGGATATGTGGGAAATGGCTATGCGTCAGGAATTTCGCAGATGTGGGCATCGCTGTTTGTTGTAACAGGATGTGCGATTTTTACCGTTCTGTTCGCAAGAAGATTAAACTACTTTGGAAGAAAAACGGATGCGGTCACGATCTCTGACTTCATCTGTACCAGATACGGCGAAGTGATGAGATTGCCCGCAAGCATCATCGCCTTGGCAAGACCGGCAATTTTGACCGGCATGCAGTTTTTAGCGATTGCCACATCCATGACGGTGGTGTTTGGAACAAGTACAGAGTTTGGCGTGATTGTGTCATCGGTCATCATCTTGATCTATCTGATCACAGCCGGGCAGTATTCCGCACTGATCACACAGTGGTTTCAGTCCATTTTACAGGCTGTGGGCATCATTCTGTTCGCACTGGTAGCGTTCAAGCTGGTTGGCGATCCGACCGCTGTTACAAAGGCGTTCTACACAATGCTGCCGGAAAGCTTCACAAATTTCTTTGCCTTAGACAGATCAGTGTTTACAACTTATGCGCTGACCTTAGGACTGTTCTACTTGGCTGACCCATGGATGTACATGTGGGCATATGTCGCGGAATCTCCAAAAACAAGTTCCAATGGAATGTTAGCTGTGTTAGGCGGCTCGTACTACAATGTGCTGCCATTCCTGGCAGGCATGGTCATTCTTGTTGGCGCTGGAATGGGACTTTTTACAGTGCCGGAAGGATTATCGGGAGACAGCCTGTATGCGTGGTTTACTGTAGAGTTCTCAAACACGGCAGTTGGAGCAACGATCTTAGTTGGCTTGCTGATGACGATCATCTCTTGTGGTTCTTCATTTGCGATGAATGGCGTGACGATTATTACGAGAGATATTTATCAGAGAGTCATCAATAAAAATGCGACAGACAAGCAGTCCTTAATGGCAAGCAGAATTTCCGTCATCGTGGTGGTAGGTATTGGTATTGTCGCTGCGCTGTGGCTCCCGATCCTGGTTCCGCTGTGGGTACTGGCGCAGGCCATTGTTTTGTCTGGTTTGTTTGCCACGACCTTGAGCGCATGGTTCTGGAAACGCTCCACAACAGCAGGCGCAATGGCATCAACCATTGGCGGCGGCGCAGGCGCTTTGGCATGGGCAATGTACGCATGGGTGACTACCGGCAGCCCGGGCACTTTGATTTTCGGTCTTCATGCGGTTCATGTAGGTGTCATTGTTTCGATCCCACTGATGATCATCGTCAGCTTGTGTACAAAACCGGATTACGAAAAGGCAGAGCTGACCAGCTGGAAAGCCTTAGGAAAAGAAATGAAGGAAACCACATTGATTCCAGAATCAGAAAAATGCAATGGCAAAGGCTTCTTCGGCTGGCTGGGCGCTGATACAGGCAGCTGGAAAGTTTTCTGGATCGGTGTATTAGTGATTTTCATCGCACACTATGTGCTGTCGCTGGGATATGTGAACATGCCTTTAGGCATAGCAATGACCTGGGTATCCTTTGCTGTTGGCACCATTATGATTTTCATCATGGCCATCCTCGGTGGAAAAGACATTGTCGGCATGGTCAAGGAGAGCAAAGAGGCAGAGATGAGGATGAAGAAAGGCTAGAGAGCTTTGAAGCACATATGACATATGCGGAAAACCCCGACAGTCGCAGCTGCCGGGGTTTTGCCTTGTGATTCCTATCTACTTTACTTAAGAGGAGGTTTTCTCTTCTAATTTCAGTTTTATTTCCTTGGACTGGCCATCCCGCAGGATGATATAAGTCAAGGTGTCTCCAACCTTGTGGGCAGTGACGATGGATGAAAGAGTCTCAAAGCTGTCGATTTCTTTTCCGTCCACAGAGTAAACCAGATCTCCTGACTTGAAACCAGCTTTTTTCGCATTTGCTCCATTGACCTCCTGGATATAGACGCTGCCAGGAGTTTGATGGCCATTGCCGCCGCTACCGCCAAAGATGCCGCCAAATATATCATTGTCTGACTGCTGAGAAGACGAGGACATATCCACGTAAGCCATGCCAGTAGAAGGCTTGCCTTTCACATAGCCTCCGTCCATCAATTGAGATGCGACATTGGAGGCCGTGTTGATCGGGATAGCGAATCCCAGGCCTTCCACGCCAGAACCTGAAGATTTGGCTACTACGATGCCGATCAGCTGGCCATACTGGTTAAAGAGGCCGCCGCCGGAGTTTCCCGGATTGATCGGGGTGTCGGTCTGCAGCAAAGTCATGGTTTTCCCATCCAGACTGATGGAGCGTTCCAAAGCGCTGATGATGCCTGCGGTGACCGTTCCGCCCAGCTCGCCCAAAGGATTACCGATAGCCACTGCCATGTCTCCCACGTTCAGCTGGTCGCTGTTTCCCAGAGTCGCCGCGGACAGGTTTTTCGCATTGATCTTCAAAACCGCCACGTCTGTGTCAGAATCCGTGCCCACCAGTTTTGCCTCGTACTCTTTCTTGTCGCTGGTGGTGACCATGATTTTCCGAGCGCCATCGATCACGTGGTTGTTGGTGATGATGTAGCCGTTTGGTTTTACGATCACGCCGCTTCCCGCGCCTTCCATGACGTACTGCTGCAGCCAGCTGTCAGCTTGGACGGATTCTGTCTTGATTTCCACCACAGAATCTTGGGCCTTTTTAGTGATCTCCTGCACGGTCATAGAGCTTCCAGTCGCGTCTTTCAGGTCAAAGCCTGTGGTGTGGGCATTGGTGATATTGGAAATCCCCGAAGAACCGTTGTTTGACGGAAGATAGCTGCCTGCCAGCATAGCTCCGCCAAAGCCAAAAGCGCTGGAGAGAAAGACGCACAGCACGATGATGGCCGCCAGGCTGGTCCTGGTCAGGGTCACGGGCTTGCTTTTCTTTTTCTTCTTTGGCCGTCCGCGCCGCCCGGAATCGCCGCTTGGCATCAGCGGGCCATTGAGATCGAACTGACCTGGATTCGGTCCGCTCGTATATTGATAATTGTTTTGATCAAAGTTATCCATGATGATTTTCCTCCCTTTATCCTTATTTCCTTTTGTTAAAGCTAATATACACACTAATTATGATTTTTCTGTGTTGAAAAAGTGTGAATCTAAGATAAAGTTATTAACAATTTCTTACGGCTATGACGAAAAGTTCAGAGATATGGCAGAGTTGGTCCTGACAGAGCGAAATGGAGGCAGGCGTATGTAGAGCTTGCGTATATGACGGGCGTGCTGCCCATTGCCAAGTATTCCAGCGGTTCGGAGATCAATATGTTCAAGGAATACGACATGGCGACCAAAGAGAAATTCAGCGAATACTTTGGGTTTTCAGATGTGGAAGTCGATGCGCTGTTCGATATTTATCAGCAGACCACTAGGAACCCTAAGATTTCAAGACATGATCTGCGTGCCTGGTACGATGGTTACGAGGTTGCGTCAGGAGAGCGATTGTATAATCCAAGATCTATCGTATGCGCGTTGACAGACAATCAGCTGCGAAATTATTGGACGAATTCCGGGCCATATGATGAAATCTTTTACTATATTAAAAATAATGTGGAAGATCTCAGAGATGATGTGGCGCTGATGGTATCGGGAGAGCAGGTAGAATCTCAAATTCGGGAATATGCTGCCACAGCCGATGTATTAGGCACAAGAGAGCAGATTCTTTCGGCAATGGTTGTGTATGGCCTGCTGACTTATCATAGTGCTGCGGGCAAGGTGTCAATTCCAAATCGGGAGCTGATGGATAAATTTAATGAGCTGCTGTTATCAAATGAAAGCTTGGGATATGTCCATAATTTGGCCAAGGAATCTGAGCGCATGCTGCGGGCAACTCTGGCAGGGGATACGAAAACCATGTCGGAAATTTTAAAGCTTGCGCATGATACGGAATCACCGATTTTTTCCTATAATAGTGAAATAGAGTTATCAGCTGTGGTCAATTTAACATATCTTGCCGCCCGGGACAGGTATCGCGTGGAGCGGGAGGATAAAGCGGGCCAAGGGTACGTGGACTTCATTTTTTATCCAGAACGCAGAGGTGCGGACGCGTTGATTTTGGAGTTAAAGGTTAACGGCACACCGGAAAAGGCCATCCAGCAGATCAAGGATAAGCACTATGCGCTGCGGCTTCAAGGAAAAGTCGGCGAAAAGGCAAAATACACGGGCCGGATCCTGGCAGTAGGAATCAGCTATGACCGGAAGACAAAGGAGCATCGCTGCCAGGTGGAAGTGCTGTGAAAGTGGGCGGCTGGGATGGTTGGCGGGTATCAATTATGATGCGAAAAAGGGGCATGAATGCGTGATTGAAAGGTATGCGAAAGGGTAGAAGCAGGCTCCAGAAAAAGAGTGGATTCATTGAGGAGACGATATAGGCGGCTGAAAAATATGACTTCAGCAACCAGTCCGCAGGAGATTACATGAGATCGCACTGCGACGCAAATCGCCTCCTACTCAAGATATGAATCATGATTATGCAATTGTTCTGCTTTTCTGTCCCCGATAAATCCCAAAAGCAGCTGCAGCGGCAATGGCAGCTAAAACGAGAATCGCCATAACCGGATAACTGACGTTCATGTTCAATACATGAAAAACCTTATAGCCGCCGAACACCTCTTTTGCCAAAGTGACATTTGCCAGACCGAAATCCACAAGCGCCCCAAGCCTCTGCGCAACGGTATCGCCCATTGCCGCCAGACCCACATTCACAAACAGAACTGCCAGACCTATACCCACTGTACCCATCTGGCTTTTCATACGGGAGGAAATAAAGCAGATGACCAGACTATAAACCGCACCGGTAAAAATAAGCCACACAGCTCCAACAGCGGCAAGCTGCCAAACTTTCCATTGGAACATGGACCGAGCATAGGTGGCAATGGACTGAATGGCAGCGTCCCAGCCGTGAAAACTTCCATGGGGCAGAAATCCAAATATAAAAGTAGCGGTCAGATACAGTACGACCACAACAGTGGAGGCAACAAGTACGCTCAACAATTTTGCTGTAACGATTTTCCGCCTGCCATTTCGGGAGCTTAAGACCAGGTTGTCCATGCCGCTGGATCGTTCCACAGCGAAAACAGGGGCAATGACAAAGGCCAGCGGCACGAACAGCAGGAACTGCATCATATGCTCTCCCCAGTTATTGAACAGGTTCTCCCACAGCAGAGCGTTGGCAAACTCTGGCTCACCCAGTTCTTTCAGTCTTTGCAGAGAGGTGGACAGTTTCCGGCAGGCAGTGGTATCCCGCTTCCCCTGCCTTTCCAGTTCCGTGATCTTCGCTTGCAGAAGGGCGATACCATAAGGTTCCTCTGCGCTCTCCGGCGGTGTGCCGTTCCAATATTCCTCCACACGTTCAGCATAGGCGTGGTAATTCACAGCCAGAATAATCTCCGGCTGATCTTTGACGCTTCGGGCAATCATCCGCGCATCCGTGCCGTACCGGGCACTGACTTCCTGATAGATTTTTTCTGCTTTTGCGGCTTTTTCGCTGTCAAACGGTCCCTCCCAGGCAATGGCTAATTCCTCGTAAGCGAGGTAGCTGTCATTGCCGCCAATTAGGAATACGGTGGAGGTCAGGCCGACCACACTGTAAAGGACAAGCAGGCACATCAGCAAAAGTAAAGTTCTCTTGTTGAGCAATAGTTTTCGTAGTTCAAATCGAAACAATGACATAGTGTCACCTCCTGGACTTTTCGGGCAAGTAGTTGAAGTGATATAGGTAAGCGTCCTCCAGCGTTGGTATGGCCTGTACCGCACCGCTGGCAGGCTTTGTTTCCTCAATGACGCGAACCTCCATGCGGCCGTCTTTCGTCCTGACATTGCTGATGACAGTCTGGTTTTGATAGTCCATAAGCTGCTCTGGGGACATCTCTACGAGCCAGACCCGTCCCTCCATCATATGGATATATTCTCCGCTCGTATAGATGTGCTGGATGGTGCCGTGTTCCATCATCATGATATGCGAGGCAATCTGCTCCACATCGGATACAATATGAGTGGAAAGCAGCACCAGGCGGTCCTTTGCGTAGGCGGAGATAATGTTGCGGAACTTGATTCGCTCATAGGGGTCGAGTCCGGAGGTAGGTTCGTCCAAAATCAAAATCTCCGGATCGTCCAGAAGGGCTTGGGCAATGCCCAGCCTGCGCTGCATTCCGCCGGAATAGGCGGTACATTTCCGCTTCAGATCGTCCCAAAGGCCGACACTACGGGAAAGTTCCTCGATTCGCTTTTTTGCGTGAGCTGTTTCCATACCTTTTAGTGCCGCCGAATATTCCAGGTAATCCCTGCCTGTAAAGCTACCGTAAAAGCTGACATCCTGGGGCAGATAGCCAATCTTTGCCCGGTACTCATCGCCCACAGCGCGAATGTCCGTTCCATCATATAGGACGCGCCCTTTTGTGGGGCGCAGCACATCGGCCAGTATCCGGATCATGGTGGTCTTTCCTGCTCCGTTGGGACCCAGCAGGCCGTAGACTCCCGTCCCCATGGTGAGCGAGATTCCCTTTAGAACCTTTTTGCTCTTATAGTTTTTTGTGATATTTTCAAATCGCAATTCCATAAGCTACTTCCTCGCCGGAGCGCCGCCGCCCCGCATTCCTGCGGCGACCTTGATGGTGGAAAAGTCTGCCCGGTTAAATTTGCGGACACACAGCACAAAGAAAAAGGTGCCGATTAAAATTGTAATTGCCAGTCCCATCAGCGGCGTGATAACAAATCCGCCAATGGAGAAGGCCATGCCCTGCTCGACCAGTTCCTCTGTGGTCAGTGTGCGCGCCCCTAGAGCGACATAACGGAAAATCGAGGTCGTATAGGTCAGAGGATTCAGATAGACGATGGGCAGG
>CAJTYS010000024.1 GCA_910583765.1 uncultured Eubacteriales bacterium
TCATGAACGCAGGGATCAACATCATCCGAGTAGGATTGAAAAGCTCTGACTTGATCCGAGATGGCGGACAGATCAGCGGCCACACCTTTCACCCCGCCTTCCGGCAGCTGGTAGAAGGAGAAATTGCCCGGGAAAAAATGACGCGGCTCATAGAAGAAACTTGCCTTTCCCGCAGGCGGCCTGGTTCATCTGTTTCCCCATGCTGGGAGCCTTATGAATCCCAGGAAGTCACCTTTTTCAGCAATCCCACGTGGTTTTCCTGCATGATCGGCCACAAAGCATGCAACAAAAAACACATGGAGCAAACATACCCAGAATTGACGATCCACTATCAAACCCACGATTTGCCCGATGGTTCCATTGCCATTGCGGTTGCGGATGATCCACATCTTGTGGTAAAATAGTGTGACAAACCAAATTTAGGAGGAAATATGAAAGCAGTAATTACCGTGATCGGAAAAGATATGGTAGGCATTTTAGCCAAAGTCAGCGGCACCTGCGCTGATGTGAACGCCAATGTAGTGGAAGTGACCCAGTCCATCCTTGAGGATTATTTCGCCATGATCATGCTTATCGACATCCAGAAAATGACCTGCGACCTGGATGAATTGAAGCAAGCTTTGGCGCAGAATGTTCCAAGCATGCAGATTCATGTGATGCACGAAGACATTTTCAATTCCATGCACAGAATTTAGAAAGACCGGAGGAATATAACGTTGATCAATATGAATGACATCATGGAAACCATCACCATGATACAGGAGGAAAATCTAGACATACGAACCATTACCATGGGGATCTCCCTGCTGGATTGCTGCGACAGCGATATCGACCGTTCTTGTCAGAAGGTATATGACAAGATTTATCGCTGCGCCAAGGAGCTGGTGAAGACTGGCGAGGATATTGAAAAGAAATACGGAATCCCAATTGTGAACAAACGAATTTCCGTGACCCCTATTGCCATGCTCACCGGCGCGTCTGGCGGCGATCCCGTGAAATATGCGAAGACCCTGGACAGAGCCGCGAAGGATGTGGGCGTGAACTTCATTGGCGGCTATTCGGCTCTGGTGCAGAAAGGCTTTTCACCTGGAGATCAAGCCCTGATCCAGTCCATCCCCAGGGCTTTGGCAGAAACAGATTTTGTCTGCTCTTCCGTCAATGTGGGTTCCACGAAAACAGGCATCAACATGGATGCGGTAAAACTCATGGGAACCGCAGTGCGGGAAGCCGCGGAGTTGACAAAAGACAGACAGTGCATCGGCGCCGCCAAGCTGGTAGTCTTCTGCAACGCGCCGGAAGACAATCCTTTCATGGCCGGAGCGTTCCACGGACCGGGAGAACCAGACTGCGTGATCAATGTGGGGGTTTCCGGGCCAGGGGTGGTCCGTTCCGCGCTTTCTAAAATGCCAGCTGACGCAGATCTTACAGAAATCGCAGATAAAATTAAAAAAACAGCGTTCAAAATCACCCGAGTAGGACAATTGGTGGGCACAGAAGCTTCCCAGCGCCTTGGCGTGCCTTTTGGGATCATCGACTTGTCCCTTGCTCCGACTCCGGCAATCGGTGATTCTGTGGCCCATATCCTGGAAGAGATCGGCCTGGAGCAGTGCGGAGCTCACGGGACTACGGCGGCCCTGGCCATGCTCAACGATGCTGTGAAAAAAGGCGGTGTCATGGCCTCTTCCAATGTAGGCGGACTTTCCGGCGCCTTCATTCCGGTCAGCGAAGACGCAGGCATGATCGATGCCGCGAGAAACGGGGTTCTTTCCATTGAAAAGCTGGAAGCCATGACCGCGGTTTGCTCTGTGGGACTAGATATGATCATCATTCCAGGAGACACTACTGCGGCAGTGATTTCCGCTATCATCGCTGACGAGGCGGCCATTGGCATGGTCAATTCCAAGACCACTGCTGTCAGAGTAATCCCAGCGGTAGGTCTCGCAGAAGGAGAAGAACTGGACTTTGGCGGTCTTTTGGGCAATGGCCCGGTAATGAAGGTGAACACAAAGTCCCCTGCCAAAATGATTGATCGAGGCGGCAGGATCCCTGCTCCCCTGCAAAGTCTGAAAAACTAATCAAAGCAAAGAGGTGGTTTACGATGTCAACAAACTGTAAAAAAGTGCCCTTTTTGAATTTACCCACGCCCTTGGAATACCTGCCTAATGTTTCTAGGGACCTGGGGATCAATCTCTATTTAAAACGAGACGATCTGACTGGTCTGGGCATGGGCGGCAACAAACTGCGCAAACTGGAATATTTCCTATATGACGCACAGCAGCAGGGAGCCACCATGCTGCTGACTGTAGGCGGCGCTCAGACTAACCACGGCAGACTGACCGCTGCTATTGCCGCTAAATATGGAATGAAATGCGCCATCGTAGCGATTGATGATTATCCTGGAGAGGTCTCCGCTAACATCCTGCTGGATCGGCTCTTTGGAGCGGAGGTGATCTTGAAAGAAGATGACCGTACCCGCTCTTTGGACACGCAATCTTATGAAACAGCCATGGCAGTGAAAGAGCGGTATGAGGCACAAGGAGAAACCGTGTACTATATCCCTATGGGCGGCTCTGATGAATTGGGTGTTTTAGGCTATTATGACTGTGCCCAGGAACTGACTATCCAGGCTGCGGAAATGGGTATCTCCGACAGCCGGATCATTACCGCTGTGGGAAGCATGGGCACTTACATGGGCCTGTTCTGCGGCCTGAAGGACATCGATTCCCCTCTGGCTCTCACTGGAACCATGGTCATGCCTTATGAGGAAAGCGTGCGGGCCTTTGCAAAAGACTATTTTGATCGGGTTAAAGAACGGTATCAATGGGACTTTGACGCGGAGAAATCTGATTTTCACATTGATGAGGATTATATTTGCGGTGGCTACAACAATGAAGTGCCCGAAGTACGGGAAGCCATTTATCACATGGCCCGGCAGGAAGCCATTCTTTTAGATCCCTGTTACACGGGAAAGGCTTTCAACGCCATCACCCAAATGGTCCGCGACCGGAAGATCGAGCGAGGGGAAACCATCATCTTCATCCATACCGGCGGACAGCCTGGGCTCAACACGCCTCACCACCGCATGGAATTTGAAGCAGAATTAAAAGACGGCATCAAGATCCTCTAATGCCGCCTAAAAGTGGATCCTGGCAGTCAAATGTCCCATTTGCACTGCTTCAGGTCCACATGATCTTCATCCTTTAAAACAACGCCCTCTCTCCGCAGCAAATCGGCTTGCTCGCACCATCCCGGCACTAATCTGCCAGCGTGGTTGACCACTCTATAGCAAGGATATTCTCCGTAAAATTCCGCCATGCCCAGGACTTTTCCCACAAGGCGGGCATTTTTTTCTCTGCCGATCAGCCCTGCGATCTGTCCATAAGTAGCGACCTTGCCCTCTGGAATCTCCTCCACCACTGCCAAAATCTCGTAGATCAGATCTTCCTGTAAGACTTGACTCATTTCAAAGGCTCCTTTCTGTAGAAAATATCAGGCCCGCTGCAACTCCAAAATCTCCTCCATTGGAAGTTTAGAATATTTCATGATCTTTTCGATGGGCTCATTATCACGCAGCATTTCTTTGGCGATTTCTATTTTTCCTTCATGAACCCCTTCTTCCCAAATGCTCAGTCCTAAACCATCCATACGCTTTGCCTCCTTCCATAATTCTTCATTGTTAGAAAAATCAATGTACTCAGAAACCGTATCCATAAAATCGCTTTGACGAGGATACATGATCGCATTTAAAAATCGCATCAGTTCATATCCTTCATCACCTTTTTCTCCATTATACACCCTGCTGCCTAATTTGATAACTACCAACGTCATTAAATCATAATTTTCTTTTGTAGTGGCTGCTGAACCTGTATTTTTCGTATTGACAGTTTCATAAATGGAAATGCTATAATGGTCTTTCTTGGGAATATCCTCCTTACAGATCCATATGCCGTAACACTTTTCAAGCTGGTTGTAGTTTGTATTGTCAGTAAGCAGCGATAGTTGGGACGAAAGGCGCCGTGCAAGATAATAGATTCCCCTTTTTTCTATTGGATAGCCTGGCCGATAAGTTTTCTGAGGTTCTATATCTATATGCAGACTAACGCTCACGCTTTCTGTGGAAAGTAATGGGTTTCTAGCACGAAAAGCAAGATCAAAATTTGAAGTTTTTTCATTCAGCTGGACAAACTCCGCACTATCGCCTCTGACCTGAGTATTAGTCCTGCCTGATGATACTTCCTTCATGTCAGTGATAGAATCAGCTTCTATGAAGTCCATAACTTCTTCCCTGCCATAACCTCTATACTCTGCTACTGTTTCCCGCAGAATGATTGCTAATACTTCCCTGCTATGTAAGATGGTCTTGCTCTGTGCGTCTAAACCTTCCATATCTGCTGTGAGCTGCATGGCGCTCAACGTACTCAGACCTCCCTGTATTCTATCCATTTTACCCCTCTTTTTCCATTTTATACACTTTTATTTTTATGATAATGTAATTTTTTGGATTTGTCAACAAACATTTTTATAAAACGCAAAGAATCATGGTGATATTTTCTTGAATTACAGAAAATCGCTACCACCTGTCCAATGGGTGGTAGCGATTACGCTTTAAGTGCCAATCAAAATCCCCCATGGTTTTCCGTAAGCCACAGGGGAACTTTGTTGTTTTTTATCTTTTCCGCACTGGAATCTGGACTTCCGTAAGATAATCTTCTTCCGAATCCTGATTCCAACAGCCATCAATGGCGCTGTCCCGAGGCGGTCCCGCCTGCTCGTAGCCGTTGGCTGCCAGCCACTGCCTGGCAAAAGCATGGGCTTCACCCAGCTTGCAGTACGGGCCTTTGTGCCTCACCGTCACTGCTACGCACCCTTGCAAAGTGTCAAAGACATAGTCCTCACAGTCATTTCCCTTCGCGGTCACAGCGTCACAGTACAAATAGTGAATATCATGGTCTGAGAAAACCCCATCTTCATAGATCATCACGTTATAGTCCGGCTCTGTCAAAGCGATCCGCGGATTTTCCGCCAAGACCTGGTCCGACAAATCCATGAGAAAATTGTCTTCTTCGGAAATATTGAAAAACGTGTCAATGGACTCTGCCACATAACGCTTGCAATACACTGTATAAGTGGGTATCTCCTTAATCACTGCCTTATAATCTGCCATGGATGACCTCCCCGTCGAAAACCACTGTCTCAAACCGAATATCCTTTAACTGCGCCGCGTCCACCGCAAAAGGATCCTCTGATACGATACAGAGATTAGATGCTTTTCCCAGCTCCAAGCTTCCCATCTTGTTTTCCCAGTGAAGCTGCCTGGCGCTGCCCATGGTGTATCCCCGCATCAGCTCTGCCAGAGGCAGCTTGGCGCTTTCTGGCGGACGGACGCTGCCCGGGTATCTCTCTGGATCAAGAGGGACTTGGGGATCCACTCTTGTGGCCGCCACCTGCATGCCAAAAAACGGATTGGCCCGGTTCAGCTCATAAAATGTCACCACATCGCTGGAATATGCCAGCAGCGCGCCGCTCTCAATCATGGGCGCGAATTGATACATCCTGCGCCATTTTTCTTCACTATAGTAATTCATGGCCTCTTCGCCAAAATACCCGCCAGACCAATGACAGCTCCAGTTAATGGTGACACCCAGCTTCGCGGGCCGTTTCATGTCAGCCGGATCCACCACTTCACAGTGGGCGAAGATGGGCTGGCAGACCCACGCTGTGCCTTCCTCCCTGGCGATTTTTCGCGCGGCTTCTACTGCGTCGCAGCCTACTCGGAAAGCCCGATCCCCTACCATATGGATATGCAGGTCCAAGCCCTCTTTGTTGCAGAGCACAAAGCACTTTGTCAGCTCTTCTGTCTCCATCATGATCTCACCGAAATTTCCTGGATCGTGGATATGTTCGTGGAGGGACGCGCTGTTGCCGCTTTCGTTGGTCCCATCTAAAAACAGTTTCATAGTATTGATCTTGATATGCTTTGTGGTGTATGTTTCCTGATATTCCCGCAGCTTGGCGATCTTTTCCGATAAATCGTTATAGTTCCAGAACCGCACCATGCCATCGTAATACACTTTCAGCTTTCCTGCCTGATCCAGCTTGTGAATGGATTCGATCTGTTCATCCGTTTCAATGAAGCCATCGCACATGGCCGTGATCCCGTTTTCCCGCAGAAAATCGAAAAACGGGGTCATATGTTCTGGTGTCATGTTTTCCGGCGGCTGCCAGTTCAGGGCCTGGAACATGTTTTCCGCGAAATGCCGCCAGGCCATTTCCTTGACCCAGCCTGTGGGAACTCCATCCTCGTCCCGCACGAACACTTCCAAGGCGCTGGGGTCCTCCGTATGCTCATCAACCTGCAAGAGCTCCAACATTTTAGAGTTGATCCAGCAAAGATGCTCCCCAAAATCCTGACACAAGCAGGGCCGATCGGAGACCGCTGTGTCCAGCAGCTCCTTCCTGGGTCCCTGTTCATCGAACATGGAAGTGGGATAATACTCGAAGTACAAAAACGGCATTTCTTCCTTTGGATGCTGCTTTGCGTAATCCTTGATAAAAGCCAGCAGTTCTTCTGCGTTCTCAGTCCAAGGCAGCTTCACATGCCAGGCGCTGGCTGAAAGCATGCCTGGATGAATATGACTATCGATGAATCCCGGCAGCACGGTCTTTCCATGAAGATCAAGGATCTCCGCATCCTTTCCCACGGCCTGCTGGATAGCCGCCGGATCATCCTCACCCACATATAAAACCCCGCCTTTATCATAGGCCACAGCCTTTGCCTTTTTCAGACCGTCTTGAAATGATGTATAAATATTCGCGTTTCGTAATACCGTTTTCATGTTTTCACCTCTCTCATTATGGTTTATTCAATATCCATTTCTGGCGGCAAAGTCTGAAATCCCTTTGTCTTGATGGCTAAAATGATAATGCCCACCACCAGCCAGATGATGCCAATGATTTTTGCTGTCTGTGCCATGTTAAACCAAAGATACACGCAGACCACAGTGGCAATCAGCGGCAGCACGCCGTAATTGAACATGGCCTTTCCACCCCGTTCACCCTTTTTCTTCAAGAAGTAAAACGGCACGGAAATATTCACTAAGATGAAGCCTGTGATCGCACCAAAACTTACTAGTTCAACGCCGCCTAAAATATTGTCTGTGAAAAATAGCGCCACCAGGCCCACGATGCCAACGATGATCAGATTGTAAAATGGAACGCCTTTTTTGCTCATGTGGCCAAAGACTTTTTTCGGCAAAATGTTGTCTCGTCCCATGTTGTACATGATCCTCACGACTGCCGCCTGGCCCGATAAAGCGCAGGCGATGCTTCCAATGTTATCTACTACCAAAAACGCCACATCCATATGGGGGATCATGGTGATCTTTGCCAGCAGTTCAAAGATACCGGAATCCGGATCCTGCAAATTCTGATAACCCACTGGCCACATTACCTGTGCGATGTAAGCGATGAGTGTGAACACCAGCCCTGCTCCCAGGCATACCAGCACAATGGCCTTTGGAATATCCTTCACCGGATTCTTGGCTTCTTCCGACAAGGTGGATACTGCG
This sequence comes from uncultured Eubacteriales bacterium, assembly GCA_910583765.1. Lineage (GTDB taxonomy): Bacteria > Bacillota > Clostridia > Peptostreptococcales > Anaerovoracaceae > Hominibacterium. Next base: position 7,569 of record CAJTYS010000024.1, read on the forward strand.
TCAAATCCCAGGAAAGACACGCAGAGAATCGCCGCCGGATATAAAACCAGCCTTAATTCAAACACATCCGGATTGTAAAACGCAGTTCCATCGATCAGACCGTTGGATGTGCCATCAATGCCGCCTTTTGTAATGGTGATGATCCCTACTACAATGAACACTGCCATTAAAATCAGCTGCACTGCTACAATGGCCGTGTCTACTTTGGCTGCCATGCTGATGCCCATGGCATTGATGATGAATAAAAGAATGACTTGCGCAATGACCCAGACCGATGCTGGGATAACTGGAAAATAAGTTTCCATGTAAATGGCCACGCAGAGAATGCAGATCATAGGCAGCAGCAGATAATCCAGCAGCATGACCCACCCTGCGGCAAAGCCAAAATGTGGGTTCAGGGATTGCTGCACGTAGACATAGGCTGATCCTGATTTCTGAAACACTCGTGACATGTTGGCATAGCTGAACGCTGTGAAAAACATGGCGATAGCCGTGATCACAAAGCAAGTGGGATACATGCCGTTTGACGCCACTGACAAAGGACCATAGTAATTGAACACCACGGTCGGTGCCATGTAAGCAAGCCCAAAGGTGATCAGTGAGCCTAGACCTAATACTTTTTTAAATTCGCCTCCATTATTTGTTTGTTCCGTACTCATGCGACACCTCCAAAATATTGTTTTTTCTTTATAATATTCTGAATTGTCCGAGCAGGCAATGACAATTTATTGCTTTTTTCCGTATAAATCACCGGAAATCAGCAATTGATCTGGCAGTCTATGGGAACCAACTGCCCTATAATTTCTTGGAGTCAGCCTAAATGGGCTGCCATGTAATGCTCCAAGATCTGATGCTCGATCTTTGTTCTCAGGCTTTGTGGATCAATATCGTAATCCATCTGTTCTTGCTGCTCCGCCTCCCGATATTTGGCGCGAAATTCCCGAGGCGTGCATCGATACCATTTGCGGAAGGCCTTGTAATAATATTTCACATCGGAAAACCCACAGGCTTCTGAAATTTCCACAATGGATAGCTCTGTGTCCAAAAGATACGCTTCTGAGGCGTTTGCCCGCAAGTAGGCTAGAGCTTCCTGATAAGTCAACCCACTTTTGCCGAGAAATTCCGAAATGTATTTTTCAGTCAGATGAAACTTGTCAGCCAGCATCCGCAAAGTCAACTTTTCAAATTTGTGCCTGTTCATATAGCTTCGCAGCGCCCTGTGCCGCTCCATCTGCGCATCCGTGAAGGCTGTCTTTGGTTTGTAATAATAGAGGATGTCAAATTGATCCACCATCAATTGGATGATGTGCTCCGCGGCCCTTTGGATCTGGCTGAGCACTGATGCTTCCATATGTTCTTCTTTGCTTCTCACCATGTAATACAGCAGTGCGAGGAGCGCGCCTTTCATCTCTTCGTGACGCGGGGACGGATACCCGGATTCCGCATCGTTTGTCCCTTCACAAATAAACAAGATGTCTTTGATATAAGGGTATTTCCTACTGAATTGATCCAGATCAAAATAAAAGGAAACGCAGATGTTGTCCTTTCCGTCATAAAGGTAGAACGCGTCCTTGTCCACGGAAATAAATTCTCCTTTTTGCAATAAAAATTCCTCGTAGCTGTAAAAGAATTTCACGCTGCCCTGCAGACAGTAAATGATCTCTAAAATGTTTTCATGAATCTGCGGGACCTGGTATTCCACAGAATACGCTTTGATCCCAAAGCCTGTCTGGGCGATCCAGGAAATCTCCCTGTTTTCTTTCATGATGAGCCTGCCTTTCTTTCGTGATTTCATGGATCCTTTATCACAGCAAAATTGCTGCGATCCATGGGTTCATTCTACCACGGCTTCTGGCCTTTGGCAAAGACAGGCTCTCAATCTGATTCTATTGGTGCTTAGCCGGAATCCTTCAGCTACCGGCAATCATTTCCTTGATTCTGAACGGTCATACACCAGCTTTCCTTTAAAATAAGTCTTCTCCACTTTCACAGCATAAATCTGCTCTACTGGCAGCTGTTCCAGGTCACAGTCCAGCAACACCAGTTCTGCGGATTTTCCGGCTTCAATGCTCCCTGTCACATCTTCTAAAAAGTTCTGATAGGCACTGTTGATGGTCAAGGACTGGATGGCATCCATTAGGCTCACCCGCTCCCCTTCATCCAGCACTCTTCCCTGGAAACGCTGATAGTCCGGCGCATCTGGAAAAACGCTCCTTGTCATGGCGCACTGGATCTCGTGAAATGGATCAGGCGGCGGCGTGACAGGAAAGTCCGTACCATAAGCCACCCTGCATCCAGCGTCCAGCAATTTTTTATTTGGGTAAAAATGCTCAGCGTGTTCCCTTCCAAAATATGGTGCGTAAAAATCTTCTACATCCGTATCGTGGACCATCCAGCGAGGCTGGCAGTTGGCCATGATATTCAGTGCTCCCATCCGTTTCACATCCTCGTCCCGCACTTCCATGAGATGAGCGATCACATTGCGGTCATCGCCTTTGGATGCTTTCTGGGCTTCCTCCAAACAGTCGATACAGAGCTTCGTGGTGCGGCTCCCCATGGAATGCATGTGGATCTGAAATCCTGCTTCAATGGCTTTTTTCATATATGCTGTTCCCTCTTCCACGTTCCAAAACAGCGCTCCGCAGTAATCCGGCGGATTGCCGTTTCCTTCGTTGATCTCCGGTCTGTAAGGCTCCATCATGCACGGCTCCCCTTCCATGAACATTTTAACGGTATTGATCTGGAACAAATCGTTGGGATTATCCTTGCCCTTTCGGTTTTGCGCTGCCTGCCAGTCTTTCTCTGGCTGCTGGTTGTCCAGGGTGTACACGCCCCGCGCCCGCAGGGTCAGCTGCTGATCTTGTGCCATCTGGCGGTAAGCTTCCCTGGCGTGCTCCGTGTGCTTCGCGTCACAGACCAGCGTCACCCCATAACGGCCCGCGTCCTCCTTTTGATACTTGCGCAGCACCTCTTTGTATTCTTCTACTGTATAGTCGTAATCTGGAAGATTGTTTTTCACTAACTCAATAGCAGTCGCTTCTTCAAAGATTCCTGTGGGCGTGCCATCGGCTTCCCTGTTAATGACACCAGTCTCCGGCTCCGGCGTGTCCGCGTTTAGCCCAGCTAGCTCCAAAGCCTTGGTGTTGACCCAAACATTATGAAGACAGTAGGAATCCAGCACCATGGGCCGGTCGCTGCAAATGGCATCCAGGTCATGGCGGTCAGGGACACGGTGATCCCCGTTGGCTCCATTGAAAAACGCCCGATTCCAGCCTCCGCCTCGGATCACCTTAGAATCCGGATGTTCTGCGATATAGGCTCGCAGCCGCTCTGCGTATTTTTGGATCACGGATTCATTGGATTCTCCGTTTTCCTGAACAACGTTGAACAGATCACAGGCAGCGTAGGTATTGGCGCTGGCAGATGGATGACAGTGCGCGTCCGCTAGTCCCGGCAGCACAGTGTTTCCCCTGCAGTCCACGATTTCAGTCAAATCTCCGATATGCTCCTTTATTTCCTCTGACATGCCCACAGCAAGGATCTTTCCGTCCTTTACCGCCACAGCTTCTGCCCTAGTTACGTTTTTGCGCAGATCCACTGACAGGACTTTGCCGTTGATCAATGCCAGATCCGCTGTTTTCATATGATTACTCCTTCCCATTTCATGTTTTCATGGAAACTTTTGTTTCCTTGTTTCTTGTTTTCTATTTTCTACAGATTCATTTCCGGCGGCAGTTCTTTAAAGCCTTTGGTCTTGATAGCCAGGAAAACCACGCCCAGTGCCAGCCAAGAGAATCCAACGATCTTTGCGGTGGTGGTCAGGCTGAACCACAGGTAAACGCAGACTGCGGCGGCGATGATGGGCAGGATCATGTACTTGATGACAGCTGCCCCGCTCCGTTCTTTATCCCTGATCCAGAACCGGAAAATGACACAGATATTTGTTAAAATAAAGCCTGTGATCACACCAAAGCTTACTAGAGACATGGCATTGGTGAGGCTATCCTGGAACAGCAGGGCTGTGAGACCAATAGCCATGGAGAGTAAAATGTTTCTCGATGGTGTTTTGAATTTTGGATGGACATAACCGAAGAATTTTTTCGGGATGAAGCCGTCTCTGCCCATGCCCAGCAGGATCCTGGCTGTGGCGCCTTGACCCGCGATGCAGCAGCCCAAGCTGGCAAGGGTGTTGATGGCCACAAAGATCCCATTCATCCAGGCGATGCCGATATAGGCGTTGAATTCCGTGATCGCTGTGTCTGGGTTAGTCATTTCACCAACAGCTGTCGGCCAGGAACAATTCATCAGATACGCGACAATAATGAACTCAATGGCCGCTCCGATACAGATGATCAAAACCGCTTTTGGCATGGTCTTCTCCGGATTGACGGTTTCCTCTGAATACGTAGTGACAGAGTCGAATCCAACGAAGACGATGGCCATGATCGCTGCTCCTGTCATCAGTGTTCCGGCATTGAAAGTATCCGCGTTATAAAAGGCTTCCGCATAAAACAGAGTTCCTGCGCCTCCGCCGCCGAGGACGAATTTGATCATGCAGATCACAGTCACTATGATGGCTAAAATTGGGGCGATGACGTTGATATTATTGATGAACGCTGCGATACCGACTCCCACATAGTTGCAAACGCCTACGAACAAAACAGCGATCACGATCCATCCCCACACAGGGATCACTGGGATCATAATGTTCAGGTACAGTCCGCAGCCTAGATAGCAGGTCATAGGCAGCAAGAAATAATCCAGCATCATGGTCCAACCAGCCAGAAAGCCAAGCTTTGGCCCAATGGATTTGCTCACATAGCTGTACACAGAGCCAGCTACCGGATACCGGCGGCACATTTTGGCATAACTCATCGCTGTCAATACCATAGCGATCCCCGCTACTACCAAGGCCAGCGGGAAGTGTCCGCCCGTCAGCTGGTTGATGATGCCAAAGTACATCAGCACGCATGCCGGACAAAGATAGGCTAGTCCTTGGCAGACCAAAGTCGGCAGCTTCAAGACTCGTTTTAATTCCTGGTTTTCTGCCTGAGTGACATTCATTTTTTCTTCCATTTTGATCCTCCTAACTGAATAAAAGCAATGTATGAATTTCCACAAAGCCTTCCTCTAAAAGAGGCCCGCGCGGTTTGCTCTGTTCTTTAGTTAGAGGATACAGTATTTTCAGAAAATTGCAATAGAATTTTAAGGGTAATTTCCATCGTATATAACACGAATTTTACCATACTAAAAGCTAAGGCCGCTATGCTCGATCCACAGAATTCCTTAACATAAAGGCCAATACGCACCCGGCAAGACTCAATACCCCCGCTGCCAGAAACGCCATGGTATAAAGCCCTAATTCTGTTTCCCGCAGCGCCGCTGCCAGATAAGGGCCGAGAAATCCCCCAATGGCAAAACCACAAAACATGATGCCGTAATTCGTTCCATTGTGCTTGATTCCAAACTGTCCAGCGGTGATTGCCGGAAAAACACCCATCAATCCGCCAAAACAAGAGCCGATCACAAGGATCGCACCGATGAAAACACCGATGCTGTCATTCCCTTGAGCAAACAATGCTCCCATTGCCATAGTCAATAGAAAAAACATAATGAACAATGATTTAAAATAGCCGAATCTATCGGAGATCATGCCCCACATGACTCTGCCGCCAGCATTTGCCAAGGCTAAAACACTGACACACAGCGCTGCCTTTGCCGCAGAAAGGCCGGCCAGGGTCCTGGCCATCTGCGACGCTTGTCCGATCATCATCAAGCCTGCCGTGGCCCCGAACACCAGCATGATCAAAAATGCGTAAAATCTTCCAGTTCTCAGCATCTGCCGCCAAGTCATGCCTTCTCCATGGTCCGCGCTGTCCTGCTGAGGCGCTTTTCGTAAAAACTGCGAGCCAACGCAGATTACCAAAAGTGATGCCGCACCCAGAACGCGGAACGCCGCCATTACTCCCATCCCAGTGATCAGCTTTTGCGCAATAGGCGCTAAAATCACCGTTGACATCCCATAAGACCCGGTCACCAATCCGGCCACCAGTCCCTTTTTTTCGGGAAAAAATTTCACAGTATTGGAAATGGTACAGCTGTATACCATGCCCATACCAAATCCCACAAAAAGTCCGTAGGTCACATAGATCCCTGCTAAAGACTGGATGAATCCCGAAGCGATCATGCCGCCTCCAAATAAGATGCCGCCGACAAACACCACCCACCTGGGCCCAAATCTATCTAATAGCTTTCCCCCTGTGATCATGGTCACCGGACTGATGCCATTGGCAATGGTGAAAGTCAGGGCAATAGCCGTCCCGCTCCAGCCGAGCTTTTCTCCGAGAGGTCCTGCGAACACGCTCCAGGCATAAATCGCTCCCACAAACAAGTTGATGCACATGCTGGCCGCTAAAACCGAAAGCTTTCCATTCAGCTTCATAATGTTCCTCCTATTCTTATATACCAAACGATACCATTTCATTTTAGTATACAAAAATTAGAAGGGAAAAACAGAGTTGTTTTATGGTGATTTCATGTAAAAAGAACACGAATTTATCAATAAGAGGCAAACAGCCGCCTTCTATGGTTCTCCAAGGCAATGCCCATGATCTGCTCTTTGATTTGAGAAATCTCAAGATATTCCAGTTCGTCCTGGATGCCGAATTTAAACATTTTTCGAAATTCTGCCGGCGTGCATTGATACCATCTGCGAAAAGCCGCATAATACAGCTTCACATCGGAAAAGCCGCAGATGGAGGCGATCTCCGCAATGCTTTTGTTGGTCATTAAGAGCAGCTCCTCTGAAGCGTTAGCTTTATCATAGGATGCGCTCCGTTTAAAGCTTAGATTCGATTTACGAAAAAATTCAGAAATGTAGGATTCTGTCAAATGAAACTCATTAGAAAGCTCTTTTAACGTAATGGTTTCAAAACGATGCTCCCACATGTAATCCCTCAGTTTGTGATAACGTGCGATGTATTGTTTGCTTAATTTTCCCCTGGGAACATAATAGTACAAGATATCAAAATAATCCACCACCCAGCGCATGATCCGATCCGCGGCACGGGCCACTTGTCCCTGAAATTCCGCCTTTTCCTGCTCCGGCCCGCTAAGACAGTCCAGCAGTCCCAATAGTAAGCTCTGCAGTTCCAAGTATTCTGGTTTGTCATAATTATTGGCTGCCGTATCATCATATGGATTCCCTATGGTGCGAAAAGCTCCACAGGCGAACATTGCGCTTTGGGACACGATACCCCGCTCTTTATACGGACTCAGGCGAAAGAAAAAAGAAACGCAGACACATTTCTTTCCATCCACCAGATAATACGCGTCTTGATCCATGGCAATGAATTCCCCGGCCTGCAGCCTAAACGCGTCATAGCCAAAGGAGAGGGTCACGCTGCCTTCCATGCACATGATGATTTCCAGCACGTCCTCCTGGAATTGCGTGGACAGAGAGTCCACTTGATAAACGCTGATCCCAAAAGGCGTGCCTGGGATCCATTGGATTTTCTTTGTTTGTAGCTGCATTTCAGTGCCCTCCCTTGTGAAACTGCCATTCACACCACAACTTCGAGCAATGTTTTTCCTTTGTGTTCTATTGTCTTCACGCCAACATTTTTCTCTTGATTAAAGTTGAAACTCAGCAAATACCCTTTATCTGTATGATATGCGTTTAAATACTCCGCTAACTGGTCTTCTCCTCTTTGATTGTACTCATTTCCGTGCCAAATTTTGCATTCTATCACATACTGCTTTCCTCGATAATCAATAACAATATCTGAACGCAGCCTGCTTCTACTTTGATCTTCCACATAGAAGTTTCCAACTCCGTTGATAATCGGCTTTAAATACATCAAGAAGATTTTTCTGCCGTATTTTTCAGTAAATTTCTCATCCCCTTGGGAATACAGACTGGTATAATATTCATGAAATTTGGTCATCACCAAATCCATATCCAGCTGCCCATCTTTAATAAATTGATTTCGATCCGGCAGTGCTTCTCTCTGAGAATCACTTTTTTTCAAGCTTTCTGACAAGAAGTAATTGTACAGCTGCGTTTCAAAGATACGGTTAGCCACGGTCACTAATCCGTTTTTCTCCGCTATAAATCCAAACATCTTTCCAATGTTTACGGATTCATCGTACTCATAATATACATATTCCTGTCCCTCGAATAAAATATTGTTCAGCATGTCACGCAGCTGCGGATACTCGGTCACATGCTTGATCATATCATCATATAAAGAATTCGGCCCTTTTAACAGCAGCTTGATTGCCTCCAGAATTCCCTCTTTTGTCCAAGCCTCTTTCTTACTTGGAAATCGTTCGCTTCCTGCTATTTCTTCATCCACTTTTTTACAAATATAAGATACTAGAAACGGATAGCCATTGGTATATTGAAAAATCTGTGCCGCAAGTTCTGAAAGATCCATGCCCGTATGATAATCTTCTTCATAATCCTTTAACATTCCTGCGATTCCTGAAAGGGAAAAGCTCATATCCACATCAAAATCCGCTGCGATGTTCCATGGGCTGTTAAATTTTGATCCTTCCTGTGGACGCAGTTTCAATTTCAAATTTTTTATATCATATACCCCGGCAAGGATAACGGACTTAAAACTGCTGCCTTTTCCCATTTTTTGCTTTAAATATTTCTCCCGCAGCAGTCCGAGAAAAGAAAGAAAAATCTGGTTATCTGAATTTCTGTCTACTTCATCCACCATCAAGACTACATCTTTTTCACTAAGTTTGCAGAGCCTGGAAATTTTTGCGCTTAAAGAATCCAGCGGCAGTTCTCTGGAAATTGGCTCTTTCCATAATTGTTTCAACTGTTTGTCAGCGCCGCTTTCTTCCAATGCGTCAGTCACTTTGTTGGTAAACCCCTGCGCTAAAGCGTACAAAGAAACAAAGCAATCATCTGCCGCCTCAAAACTGATATCTAGGACTAAGTACTTTTCCTTTAATTTCTGATAAAGCAATTCAAGGGTAGTCGTTTTTCCAAACTGGCGAGCTCGGTTTATGGTAAAATATTCACCATTGTCAACATAGTTCCCTGCAATCTCCTCGATCAATTCTGTCGTATCCACCATATAATGAAGGGCGGGGACGCAAACACCAGTCGTGTTGAATCTTCTGCGCATCATTTTCTTCACTCCTTGTTCCTTTTGCTTTTTATGTGAAACTCCGCATCTATCACCAATTGTACCACGCAGGCAGGGAAAAGGGAATCCATACTTGCGTGGCACGTTTGATTTCATGATGCTATTTTCTATGATAGGGCTGAAAAGTCGAGCTGATTCACCATTTTTTCAAATTCTCGATTTGAAAGATCATTCTTTGGATCATCGATGCAGATGTTATAAAGAAGCGTCACCAGATGGTCTTTGGTGTGGACCACCACTTGAAAATTCCGATACGTGTACGCTTTTCCTGTGTCATCTTCCAACGATTCTTGATAGGAAATGGCTTTTGCCGCGTATCCCTCTGCGGTCACAAAATCCCATTGTCTAAATCCATCACTCTCTTTATCCTCCGAGGAAGCAAAGTAGTCCCGTGGAGAGAGATAAACATTGTGCGGGGTGACATGAAGTTCCCAATACACCGGGTCCGCTGATGATTCTCCCTCTCCTATGATGGTCACAGAGCCTTTCTCCGTATAAATATATCCATCATCATACACATATCCATCATTAGATTCTAAAGCGTTGATGTTCCGAAAATCCCCCAGAACATTGCCGATGCCTGCTTTGTCAAAGGCTTTTTTCGCAGAATTCACATAATAATGGGTGCGCTCGAATTCCAGATGATACTTGTCCAGCAGTTCCTGTGTCTTTTCATCTGGCCCCTTGAAGGTAACGGATTTTTCACGATCATTCCACGTTCCCTTTGATTCAAATCCTCCATCGCATTCTGCTTCTAACCTGGCGACTTGCTCTTCTTTTGAAAAGCTCTCTTCATCATCCAGAGCTTCCTGTGCGGCTTTGTACTGCGCCGAATCTTCCAAGGCTAAAAACTGCTCCTGTTCACCGTCAGCATGACGGATCACGCCTAGCTGCAAAATCCCTGAGGCATAAGCGATGGTGCCGAAGGCCAAGACCATGATAACAGCGGCCAGCAGGACCGCGAATTTCCTGCGAATTCCCTTGCTACCGGTCTTCTGGCAGCCTCCTCCATTCCCAGTGATCCCGGCGCTCCTGTAAAACTTCTCCATGCAAGCTCGCTCTTCCGCCTCCGTGAAAGGGCTGTCTCCATCCGGACAAAAGGCCTCAAAATCAATGTTTTCATACTGTTTATTCATTCTGCCGCACCTCCCATTTGACACTTCATGTGGCGTTTCATTTTCTTTTTTCCTCGTGAAATACGTGCGTAGATCAGGCTGCGTTTCATGTTTTTCTCTTTGGAAATTTCATCCACCGGCTGTTCCTTCACATACCTGCGGAAAAACAGATCCTTGTCCTCTTCGGAAAGGCAGCTGAGGAGCTTTTTCAACTCTTCTCCAGCTTCGTCCATGCCCATTTCCCAGTCATTTGCATGATCATTTGAGACAGAAAGCTGCTCCCAGTGATCCAGATCTACCTCACTTTCCAGGCTCACGAAACGTTCCCTGCGCTTTTGTTCCCTGCGCAGCGTGTCGATCGCTCTGTATTTGGCAATGGCACAGAGCCAATTTTTGAACTCGCTCTTTTTATCATCGAACCGATCTGGATTGTTCCAAACAGCCAGCAGCACGTCATTGAAGCATTCCTCAAAAGCTTCCCTGCTGTCGTACAAGTATTGACGGATCACTTTCTTCATCAAATGTCCGTATTGGTGAACGATAAATTCGATGGCTAGAGGATTCTTCTGCCTAAGCTCTGACAAAAAGTTTTCCTGATTGATATCCAACGTAGTCTCCTCCTTATTTTCTGACCGGTCTATTTTGATGCATCACTTATTACTACGAATGGGAAACGGATTATCTGACGCTTTTGGAAAAATTCTTGAAATTTTTTGAAGGGCATGCTGTCGGCGGACCGCCTTGCTGATTGAGAAGATAAATCAATTTGAAAATAGTGTAAAATATTGTGATTTATTTCTATGAAAATATTGACAAATTTAGATATTTGTAGTACAGTAATCACATCAAGAGGACGAGGCGAAAGCGGTTGACTGAATGTTATCCCTGCAGCTATGGTGAAAAATCCAAATTGCATATACAGGAGGTCTCGGCGTTGAAAATCACGATTACATTACAAAAGGGTGTATTGAGGATTACGATAACGACAAAAACCGCCAAAGCTGAGGACTAGGCGGTTTCTATAAACCCTCAAGTCAACCGCATTACGGTTTCCTCTTGATATGGATATTCTACTACGGATCAATGACGAAGGCAACCAAAAATGCGTTTTAGCCCGCAAAACTTTTCTGTTTTTCTCTGACCTTTCGCTGAAAAAACATCACCGGTCACTTCCCGCCAGCCTATATTCGCATCCGCTGGCTAATCAGAGGCTTTGAAGTTATAGATGGGTTTCATGATGTCGATGATGTCCACGGATTCACGGATCCCGCAGATGATGTCTTCCAGTGATTTATAGGCGAAAGGAGCTTCGTCTAAAGTAGCTTTATTTACAGACGTGGTATAAATCCCCTCCATAGTTTTCTTGTAATCCTCCAAGCGCAAGGTTTCCTTGGCCTTTTTGCGGGACATGAGCCGCCCTGCGCCATGAGGCGCGGAAAAGTTCCATTCCGGGTTTCCCTTCCCCACTGCCAGCACGCTTCCATCTCTCATATTGATGGGGATCAGCACTTTCTCCCCCGCATGAGCCGCGATCGCGCCTTTGCGCAGGATCATCTCTTTCACGTCAATATAATTGTGAATGGTGTGAAAGCCATCTTTTCCCGTAATCCCAGTACGTTCCAAGAGAATCTCGGCAATCAACTCACGATTTCTCACTGCGAACTTCTGACAGATTTCCACATCATGCAGGTAGTCTTGAAAATATTCTCCGTACACATAGCATAGCTCCGGAGGAATAGTCAGCGGCCGCTCCTTCCAGCGCAGCTCCAAAAGTGCCTGCTGGATCTCTCTATGTCTTCCGGCAGCTTTATACTCTGCGATAAGCGCATCTTTCTTTTTGAAATACTCGTCTTTTCCCTGATGCAGCCCCACTGCCATTTCCTGATAGAGCTCGGCCACTTGTTTTCCCAGGTTTCGGCTCCCTGTGTGGATCACCAGATAATTGGTTCCATCAGCTGCCCGGTCGATCTCAATAAAATGGTTGCCGCCGCCGAGAGTGCCCAGGCTTTTCTCGATCCACTTGGTTTTTTTCAGGGAGCGGTAACAGGAAAGCCCAGTCAGGTTAAATCGCTCCTGCCGCTCTTCCCATGCGCGCATGCCCGAAGGAATGAAGTGGCAGGCTTCATCAAACTTTTTCAGGTCAATGTCTTGTTTCCCCAGACAGACTGTGTACATGCCGCAGCCAATATCCACGCCTACCACATTGGGCACCGCTTTGCCCTTCACTGTCATGGTGGTACCGATCGTGCAGCCTTTACCCACGTGGACATCCGGCATGATCCTTACCCTGCACCCTTGAGTGAAATCCTGGTCGCACATGGCACGAATCTGCTGGACAGCTTCTTCTTCGATGATATTGGCGTAGCAAATGGCTGTTGTTTTCGTGCCTTTGATTTCTAGCATCTGTTTGGGTTCCTTTCTAAATAAAGAAAATTATATGAATTTGCCTCTTTATGCGCGGTTTTCCCGAATCTTGGTCTACTGTCAGAAAAATTACATGAACAAAATTCACCATCTGCTCACGACCAATCTACCAGTAGCGGAAATCGGCTCTTCTTGCGGCTTTTCTGATCCCAAGTGTTTTTATGCGAATTTCAAGAAATGGTTCGGGTGCACACCCACTGCGTATCGAAGCAGGATTTCCGCATTCATAGAAATAGAAGAAGCCGCAGAGGTCATTCCCTTCACAGCAGCTCCTGAAACGATGATGAGGATTATGGCCGCTGGCTGGTGGAAAAAGCAGTGGCAAGCCCGCTTTTTCGTTATGTTGATTCAGCTGACTCAATCAGCCTGTTCTGCCGGATCCTTTGGCTTTGCTCCGACCATTCTACGGATACACTCCATGATCTCTTCTTCAGTGTGCCCCTTTTCCGTCATCCATTCGATCATTTCTTTGACAGTTCCCTTTTCCATCTCTTCCATCCCAATCTCCTTTCTCCGCTTGCCCGGATATTGAATCAATTTCTTGACTCAATCATATCATAATCGTTTTTTGTGTTCAATATAAGATATTTTTGTAATAATTGTATTTTTTTGCTTTTGCTTTCCTTTGATTTTTCCTACATTATATTCCCCACCTTCACAGCCCTCCTGTTCCTCGATATCTTCTTCACTGTCATTTTCGGCATCGCTTTGAATTTAAAAATATCAATTCCGTTATAGAATACCCTGAAACTGCATAAAAAGCAAATTTAACTATAAAAATAATAAGTCTAATTTATTAAAAGTTGTATTTGATGCGGGAAATTTGAAATAATCCGAGCATAAAATCAGCCATAGCCCAGGAATAAATGCCGAATCAAATAAAATCTAAAATAAGGGTATCCGCAAATACGCCCACCCTTTCACAATCGCTGGTCCGTTTCACAGGTCGCGATGACAGCTTCCATGACACCGCTCCGGAACCCGTGTTTCTCCAATGCTCTTACCCCTTGGATCGTGGTGCCTGCTGGAGAACATACCATATCTTTTAAGGCTTCCGGATATATTGCCGTAAATACGGTTACTCACCGTCATTTGCGTGGCCAGGGCCTACTACTGCATCATAAATAGGCTCCTGTCACAGAGCACGGGCATTGTTTCATCTCCTCCAGCACGCCTCCAAAGATGACGCGGCTACCTTAAGCTCACCACCCGACAAGGTGGAAAGCTCCTGATTCAAGCGCAGATAATCGAGGCCTATATATCTGAGTAACAGTTCAAAAAAAGTTTTTCTACCAGCGGGATGGCATTGGAGGATGGACAGGAGGGCGAGCAGATGATAAAATACGCATTGAATGGCAACAAGGGCGCTACCACTTCCTCCTGCCGGATCCAGTTAGGGCTGAACGCTATGCTTATTGGGGCCGGCGTATATCGGGGGCCAAGAAAATAAAATCCCTCTGTGGACCACCCTTTCCTTTATGGTGGCCAACGGAGACCAATAAAGGAGCATGACGATATGGAACAAACATTACAAAAAACAAGCGTGCGCTATGCGCTGGCACTGCTTTGCTGCGCTCTATGGGGCAGCGCGTTTCCCTGCATCAAAACAGGCTATGCGTGGCTGGGAATCGAAACTATCGGCAGCCAGATCCTCTTTGCAGGATACCGCTTTTTTCTGGCGGGAGCCATGGTGTTTGTCATGACATGCGCGCTAAAAAGAAAAGACTTGCGGATTCAGCCTAAAGCGGTTCCCCATGTTTTTGCCATGGGCTTTTTTCAAACAACAGTCCAGTATGTCTTCTTTTATATCGGCATGGCCAACATCACAGGCACAAAAGGTTCCATCATCAACGCCTCCAGTTCCTTTGTTTCCATTGTCATCGCTCATTTTCTGCTGAAAAACGAGTCCATGGACCGGCGAAAGCTGGCCGGATGCCTCCTGGGTCTGATTGGCATCATCATGATCAATCTCAACGGCATCGGCGGCTCGTTTTCCTTCTGGGGCGAGGGAATGATCATCATCTGCACCATCACCTATGGCGCATGTTCTGTTTATACGAAAGTGATTTCCCATTTGTTAAGCCCAATGGCCCTGACCGCCTACCAGCTCCTCTTCGGCGGCGCGATACTGATCGTCATCGGCTCTGTCAGCGGCAGCCATATCGCAGCCTTTGATCTGAAATCCACGCTGCTGCTGATCTATATGGCTTGCATTTCTGCAGTGGGCTTTGTGCTCTGGGCCGCGCTTTTGAAGTACAATCCTGTGGGCAAGGTGGCCATATTCGGCTGCAGCATTCCTGTCTTCGGAGTCATCATGTCCGCCATCATCCTGGGGGAATCCCTCTGGTCTGTGAGGAACCTGCTGGCGCTGCTGTGCGTCAGTGTGGGGATCGTGATTGTGAATCTGCAGTCCAAGGAATGAACGGCTCTTTAATCTTGCTTCACGATCCATTGCCCCGTCTTTTTGGACCCCTTCCTCTCAACAATCCCGTCTTCTTTCAACCGATGAATCCTTTTGGTTATAGTAGTCGTCCCTAATCCGACCAATCTGCTGATTTCACTTACACGAATGCCCGCGTTCTCTTTCATCAGGCTAAGTATCTTATGATCATTGAGATCAATCTCCATTTTTTCTGTTTTCAAGAAATCCTGCTCTGATCTTCCCTTATTCAATGGAATCGTCACGGTGACAAAATTTTCTGTGATATCAAAGACTTCCCTTCCATATCTGGATACGATCAAAGGCACACCATGCCCTGTTTGCTCGATATAATCCAATTGCGCCATGATCTGCTGAAGCTCAAGATTCACCGGTTTGCTCTTTCCCTCATAAAACTCTTCCAATGTGAGTCCATCTGGAAGACCGCCCACTGATATGATTTCGATACGGTCCTCAAACATATAAACAGCTGGCGGTGTCTGCCTTGACCAGCGATTATGCAGACAGGCGTTCAACCACGCCTCTCTGAAACAAGGAAAATCAAACAGCTTGCTTTCTTTCCTAAGGCTGCTGCTCATATCCACAGCAGTGTCATTCAAGGCTTCCATATAGTCCAATACCTGCTTCACAGCTACGAGCAGGCATTTGTAACCATATTCGTTCCGCTTGATCAGATCCGTTTTGTCCGTTCCACGAAACACTGCCACCTTGATCGAATAGCTATTGGCATCTGCAAGAATGCCTGCCATTAAATTATAAGTCCCTTCACGGGTCAAAAGGGTCAAAAGGTTCAAATTCTGTTTAAAGGTGGTTTCCCGAAGTGACAGATTATTTCCAACATATAAGGTCTTCAACTGCTCAAAAGTCAATTCCTGATTGTTTGATTCTATGTTTACGATAGAATCCGATACGCTGAGCATCAGCCTTCGCAGCTGCTGTGGTGATATTTCTCTGTCTTCGTCCGCTGCTCTCATATAATATTTCCCATATGCCGAATATGGTTTTTCGTCTCCTTCGACCGTGACTTTTATTACGTTTTTATCATCTCGTAATTCCATCATGATCGTTGGGATGATCTGCGGCTTGATCCCATTGGCGATCCCCTGAGAGATTTCCCGCATGGTACGATCTCCAATTTGCTGACCTACGATCTCTCCATCATTCCTTACACCAAAATATAGCTCTCCTTTTCCGTTCTTATTTAACATAGAAGCCAAGGAGATGATTCCCTCTTTTAATTCTCCCGTTGTTTTCTTGAACTCAACGGATTCTGTTTCCATTCCAATGTTCATATCAGTGTGCCTCCCAAATATAGTATATCCTTTTTCAACACTTTATTCAACATATAATGCACACTTTATTCAACACCCCCGTGATGAATAGACATACTGGTTTTGAGCACGCTTTATCCCTCATCTTCTCGCCTATCGTCATGTCAGGCGCCTAACTTCAATGTTTTTCGCAGCTTTCGTTTTTTTATTTCCTAGCTTCCTTTCTATAAATTCCGACCAATGAATCAATCTTCAATTTCACTTGCGTTCTTTTCTGATTTATGATAAAATTTAGATAATTCAGTAATTATTTCATACATCAATGATAGGAGGACTTTATGAAAAAAAACTTAAGATGGCTGATCCCACTCATGGTACTGGTTATGGCCTTTTCCATGACTGCCTGTGGAGGCGGCGGAGAAGAGCCTGCGGAGGAACCGACTGAGAAAACCGAGAAAGCTGCTGAAATCACAGTTCCACAAGAAGTAATGGACAAAAGAGCGGAAGTCGAAGGCTATGCGGCGGATTACGCCAAGAAGCTGACTGACAGCGGCTGGGGCGACCAATATATCGATCTTGTCAACTCAGGCAAAGCAAGGGAATACAATGACTACGATGCTATGGTCAAGGTTCTCAGTGATTACAGAAAAGAATGCGGCGCGACATATATTTATGCGCTGTCTCCTGACGCAGACGGCAAACCTGCCCTTTCATCAGAAGACACCAACAATCAGCCTTTCCTGATCACAGTTGATGGCTGTGAGGATCCTGATGACTGGGGAACCGAATACGAATGGGAGATCCAGTTCACGGAAGCCTGGGAAGGCGCTGCTGCTTCTGCGAGATCCGCATGGGATAATGATGGCGATGGATACTGCTGGTCCGCATTTGCCCCTGTGTCTGACAGCAAAGGCAATGTAGTGTGCATCCTGGGCATTGACTATCCTTGCGATGAACTGATCGAATCTTTCCCTGAATGGAACAGAGATGGAGAAAAATGGTGCAAATACGAAGGTAAATGACCCCTCATGTGTTCATCCATAGAAAAAGAAGTGCGTCCTACCTAATAGGGCCACTTCTTTTTCACGTTTCATACCTTTTCTTCATCCATCCGGTCATGCTTTTGACCCTGCTGACGGTTTTCTGAACTCCTGTCTCTCACCCTTTCACAGAAAAAGCATCTAGCTTCAACTGATACGCGTCTGATCCGGAAATGCGCAAAGCAGATTCGTTCCAGGATTCCACCAATTTTTGAAAAGATGTTCGTTTGTCATATCCGGGTATATCCATAAAATACTTGGACTGGAATCTAGCGGAATTATCGTAAAACCATTTCCAATAAGGATCTACCTGGTAACGATCCAAAACTTTGTATCTGTCATCTCCCTTTTTGCTGCTGCTCTTGTTTTGCGCATACGCAATGCCTTCCAAAATGGCCTCAGAATAATCCCGCTTTGTTTGATACAGCAGGAGCATCCTTTCGCTGACATCGTAGATGGCCGACTTGTCATAGATGGGTCTCCTGTTTTTATCATAATATGGATCATCGTACAGGCTCAAAATTTGTTCGTTTGCTCTGTCGATCCTGCGGTCAATGTGCGTCCGCACAGCTTGGGTCATCCGCTCTGCCAGCTCCCTTGACACCTGGCTGTTTTCCGTGAACAGATTGGTCTTCAGCAGCATGACTCCCGCGTACATCCCAATGCTTTCTTCGTTTCCATCTATCAGATAGCTGTCCTTGATCTCGCCCACCAGACGATTAGCTAAGGAAACTTCTTCCAAAGTATAGCTGCCATCATTGTCAGGAGCAGCCTCAATTCCCTCTGTTCGCCCTTTTAAATCACAGGTTTTCCGCAGCTCCTGGGCCATGTATGACACATCGTTTAGCAGCCATGCGTCCTTTGTGCCTTGCAGGTTCGCGAAGTCCTTGTTTTCTTTGAGAAATTCACTGTATTGCTGGACTCTATGATCGAATTCAGACAAAACCGTATGATGGATCTTTTGGCTTTCCCCCGCAAATCCGTTTTCCTCTAAAAACCCGCCTAGATTTTTCGAGAAATGCTCTGCCATGGTAGATTTGATTTCAGAAACCGCGGCTTCCACTTCTTCCAGGCAGCTCTCCCGCTGCGCGCCGCTGAAATGGGTATTGATATGATCCAAAGCCGTTACATAAGTGGCTGCTAGCCGGTTAAGATTCGTTTCCAAGTCATCGCTGTATTCGTTAAAATCCAAAGCGCGTTTCAGACTGAAATCATCCCACTCTGTCACTTCTCTGTCATTTAATCCATCGATGTATTCCGCAGGGATTTGAGACGCGTCCCGCACCCAATTGATTTCTTTCTTTTCAAAGATGTCCGAAAGCTTGATGGGATTTTCCCTGTGATACTTGGACAGGAGCACATCTTCTCTGGTCAGTTCCTTGCGTCCTCCATATAAAGTCTGGATCTCTTTGATCTGATTTGTCATGTTCCCTGCTGTGTTCATTCGTTGGAAAGATCCGCTCTGCATCGCAGGCAAGCTATTCTTGATTTGAAGCCATGGTAAATTGCCGCTGATCCTCATTGTCTGCTCTCCTATCTTTTTGTTTCATGGAAATCATTGATCCTTAACTGATCCATCGTTCCCATAATAATATATCGGCCTGATCCCTGCTGGAAATAAGGTTTCTCCCTGCTTGAGGATCGAAGAGCACGAAGAGTGGCCATTCGCATCGGAATCACGGCCACCCTCAATAGCCATACTGCTTTCGATACTTGAAAAACATGGCTGCTGACAAGACAATAGCCATCAGCTCTGCCGCAGGCGTGGCCAGCCAAATCCCATTGACTCCCAAAATCACCGGCAAGGTCAGCATGGTGAGCATCATGAAGACAAAGGACCTGGAAAAGGCAAGCACCGCGGAAACCACTCCATTGGACAAAGCGGTGAACATGCCGCTGGCAAAAATATTGAATCCAATGAACAGCAGCGCCATTGTGCAGATCTGATTGCCGCTCACAGCCAGATCGTACACCGGATTTTCCGGATCCGTGAACACAGAGACTAAAGGCTTTGTCAGCCAAAAAGAGACTGACGTGGTCAAAAGACAAATGACTCCAATCACTTTCAGGCTGATGGTCACTAACTTTTTCAGCTTGTCCTGGTTCTGCTCGCCGTAGTAAAAGCTCAGCATGGGGGCCACACCGTAGGAATAACCAGTGTACAAAGAACTGGCGAACATCAAAACATACATAATGATGGTCACGGCGGCGACACCGTCTTCCCCCACATAGCGCAGCATGGTCCAGTTGAACATCATGGTCACAATCCCAGTTACCAGGGCTGTTGCCATCTCTGAGCACCCATTGATGGCCGCATTTGCCAGGACCCTGAGCCGAAAGGCCGGCTTCTTAAAATGCAGCAGGCTCTTTTTCCGGCTGAACACCACCAGCCCCACTGCAGCAGTCACCGAATAACCCATGCCCGTGGCAATGGCCGCGCCGCTGATCCCCATGTGAAGGACGGCGATAAACACATAATCCAGCGCCATGTTCAAGATCCCGCCAGCCACAGAAGAGATCAAAGACAATGCAGCCTTCTCACTGGCGATCATGTACAAAGTGAAATTGTTCATCAGCAGGATGAACACAGTAAACAGCAGATAAGGCTTTAGATATCCTTGGCAATACCCTGTCACATCCGCCGACAGATTCATGCCTGCGAAGATATGCTCCATGACCAGATAGCCCAGCCCACACATCACTAGGCCCACAAAAACATTGACTAAGATCAGGAAGGTAAAGTCCTCTTTTGCTTCTTCCCTTTTCTGCTCTCCCATTTTTTTCATGATCACTGCGCTGCCTCCCGTGGCCAGCATAGTGGAAATGGCAGTGACCAGTTGGATGATGGGCGCTGTCAAATTGATTGCGGACAAAGCCTTGGTGCCGATCAGGTTAGACACGAACAAACCATCCACCATAGTATAAAAAGACATAAACACGGTCATAGCGATTGTGGGCACGGCAAAAGCCAAAATATTTCGCAGCGTCACAGGCTTTTGATACGCAGTTTGATTTTCCATAGATTTTCTTCCCTTTCTCTTGCTTTTCTTTTCTGTATACCGTATCATAAACCATACAGTAACAGTACGGTCAAGAGAAAATGGAGAGAAATATGGATCAAAAAAGCAAACTGCTGACAATCGGCCAATTCGCTCAGCTTCACGGGATCAACAAAAAAACATTGATGTGGTACGATGAGATCGGATTGTTTAAGCCTGCGGTCATCAATCCGCAGAACGGATACCGCTGCTACGATTATCACCAAAGCTCCATACTGGAAACGATCTTACTGCTGCGGGAGCTGGATGTGTCCATCAGCGAGATACAAGCGTTTATGAAAAATCGCTCCGCTTCCAGCCTGCAGTGTCTGCTGAGCGAAAAGATCAGCGACCTGGATCAGCAGATCGCGCACTTGCAGGCAGTGAGGAAAACCTTGTGTAACCACCGCCAAAACATGACTACTCTGCTGACCATGGATCTAGCGGAAATCAGCGTCATCCAAAAAGAAGAACGCTGCCTGGTCACTGTGGACATTACGAAAGAAACCTCTTTTGACCGGCAAGTGGAAATGATCACCGCGGAAACCCAGAAATACCAGCTTCGCCGCCTCCACGACGCTTCTTACGGAACCATGATTCCGGTCCAGGACTTGTACGGGGGAAATTTTGAAAACTACAGCAAGCTTTTCATTGAGATTCCCTTCCCCATAAAAAAAACCGGACTGCACATACAGCCCGGCGGTGATTATATCAGAGCTTTCCACAAGGGGGATTGGGAGGGAATCCCCGCAAAGTACCAGGAAATCTTAGACTATGCGCAGGCACATGGGCTGGCATTGTCTGGCTTTTCCTATGAAATGGGGATCAATGAAAACGTCATCGACCGAATCGAAGATTATATCATGCAGATTGAGATCCCCATCACGCATCCTTCCTGGTAGGGATAAACTTGGCTGCCACGCCTTTTCCCCTATTTTTGATATAGATCAAGCCCAAAATAGAAAACACGATCGCACCGATGAAATTCACGAACAGATCGTGCATGGTGTCAAATAACCCGATATCCAGATATTTGTCCCAGGTCTGCCCGTTGACGGTCACGCTTTCCACATCCACATGAACCGGCACATTGGCTCCCTCTGGATTGAGAGCCACGGAATTAAAGGACGAAAGCCAGGTATCCTTCTGCATGTCCGCGCCAGCGAAATAATCCATGGAAAATTCAAAGAACTCCCACAAGACACCGATGGTCATGGAAAAGCAAAAGGCAACTAAAGCCACGAACATCGGAGACAAGCTCATGGAAACCTTCTCGTGCCGGTTGAGGATGTCGATCAGCGCAAAGCCAATGGCCGCAGCTAAAAATCCGTTCATGGTATGAAGCATGTCGTCCCAGCGTTCGTAGAGCACATAATACTCCCGCACTTCCCCCAAGATCTCCGCTGCGAAAATAAAACAGACAATGATGATCTCCAAGGTGTTGGGCAGCACGATCCGCAGCCGCTTTGCCAGAATAGACGGCAGCAGCAGCAAAACCAGAGTCAAGGCGCAGGTGAACACATTGTGCCAATTGCCATTGAAAATCTGGGCGATCATCACTGCCACCACCAAGACTCGTATCACCACATATACGATGACCTTGCTTTTTCCTGCTTGATGTTCTTCCTTACTCATGAGATTTTCTCCTTATTTTTTATCCAGCCGTCTGATCTTTCGCCTGCGACCGTTCCCCTCTTCCGGCTCTTCCTTCACTTCTTCGATGAACTCCGGTTCCTGGTTTTCCGGCTCCTGCTCCTGCAGCCGCTTGTCTTCTTCCTCGATTTCCTTTTTAAAGGCTTTTTGGTCTTCTTCTTGAGTCTTACGGATCAGCTCTATCTTTTTCTCGTACTTGCGCCGGTTCTCCCTGTCGCCTTCCTGTTCATAAATGGCCACCAGCTCTTTCATGGTTTCCAAGTGGCTGGCGTTCATGGTCAGGACTCTTTTAAAACTGCCCACAGCCTGGCTTTGATTCCCGGTCATTTCATATGCCACGCCCAAATAATAATGGAGCGGCCACCAGCTGCTGAACTGACTGTTCAAAAATGGCTCCAGCCTGGCTTTTCCTTCCTCGTAGCGCCCAGACATCACATCATTGTACCCCTGCTCGATCTGGACCGGCCCCTGGAGCTGCTGCAGCCTGGTGCGGATCTCTTTTTTATCCTTGCCGTTCCTGCTGAAACGAAGGAATTCCCGCCAAGTGAGATCAGCCTTGACGTACAGTCCCATGTTGAGATAAGCGTATCCCAAGTAATAGAACCCTTGGGCGAACCGAGGATGAGTCTCAGTGAGCAGCTCAAAATAATCAAGGGCCTCCGCTTTAAAGCGTCCCACGTATTCTTCGTTTCTGCTGTTCAGATACATGGCTCTACACGCTCTGGCATAGCTGTACATAGCATGGAGATAATCCGGCTTCATGCACAGGGCTGCCCGAAAATGGATGCAGGCGTCGTCCATGGCCCCTCGCTCCGCAGCGTCTCGGCCTTCCTTCATCATGCCTTCATAGAGCTTGTAATTGTAAAGCTTGCTCAAAATCGCCACATAATCCTTGGTATGCTTGAAATGGGGATCGCAGCCCATGACCCAAGTCATGTTTTCGGCGATCACCAGCATCGGCAGCCCTTCCCCGCCGGCAAAGGCCTTCAGGTCCTTTTTCCGCAGAGGGATGGGAACACCCTTCATCAAGTCGCCTGCTTTGGACTGCTCCATGAATTTTGGTGAAAACTCGTCAAAGACGAATTTGTTGAGATACTTTTTAAAATACCTGCCGATCCGGTCTTCCCGCAGCTGGATATCAGACTCCGAAGCATCCCTGATCACGGTCCTTGTGATGCCCATGGACTGGGCCAATGTTTTTTTCTTTTTCTCTGTCATATCTTCTCCTGGGGCATGTCCCACCCCTTTTTCTTAAACTTCTTCACTGCGTCAAAATTCATGGCCGCTTCCAGGTCCGCTTCCAGCAAAGGCCGCAGCTGCTCTCCCTGTCCTAAGGAGCGTCCCCAGGCGTAAAAGATCCGGTAGAGATCCTCCTTTTTATGGGACCTATGCTGAAACCCCTGGCGGTGAAAATACTGGGAAAATCCTTCGTAAAAGGCAAAAGGACCTTGCCCATGATCCTGGATCCCCCAGGCCAAAGAAGTCTGGAACCCGCCTCTGTTGTGATAAAGCTCCAGCACAGTCTCCACCTGCTTTAAGCGGCAGACTTCCTGAGGCGACAGGAAATCGTTTCCTATCACCTGATAAGGCGCTTTCTCCATGTAAACATAGCCAAATTCCTCGGCCCTTTCCCTGATCATTGTCCCCTTCAGCAGCTTGAGAAACCCTAGCTGCAGGTTATCTGCGCCCAGATCATAAACTTGGTCAAAGGATCTGGCAAAGGAAGGATAGTCCTCGTAAGGCAGCCCGGCGATGAGATCCACGTGGATGTGGCTGTTTCCCAAAGAAACCAGCTGCTTCACCCTTGCCAAAGTCCTTTTCAGGTCGCTGGTCCGGTTGACAGCCCTCAGCGTCTTTTCGTTGGTGGACTGAATGCCGATCTCAAACTGAAACAGCCCTTTTCTGGCCTGGCCCAGCAAAGCCAGGAGTTCTTCATCCAAAAGGTCAGCGCAGATCTCAAAGTGAAAATTTGTTACCCCGCAGTCTTGAGCCATGAGCCACGAAAACAGCTCCCGGCTCCGCTGCCGATCCCAATTAAAGGTTCTGTCCAAAAATTTCACCTGCCTGACCCGGGCCTCCAAAAAATGAGACAGGTCAGCTTTGACCCGCTCTAAAGGCAGGGCCCGCATGGTTTTGTCCAGGGAAGAAATGCAGTAACCGCAATTGAAAGGGCACCCTCTGGAAGCTTCGTAGTAGATCACTTTGTCCCCCTCACAGGGAAAGTCTTCATAAGGAAAGGGGATCGCCGCCAAATCCAAAGGCGCTCCCGGCGGCCTGGCCACAATCCGGCCTTCTCCCTTTTCCCGAAACACAAGGCCCGCTGCCTGCGCCCAATCCCGCTCTCCTTCTAACTGGACGCACCACTGGGCAAAAGCCTTTTCGCCCTCGCCCAAGATGAGGAAATCCACAAACTGGTTCTGCTTCATAAAATCTTCCCAGTCATAGCTCACCTCCGGCCCGCCAAAGAGGATCAGGAGCCGGGGATCCGCTTTTTTCAAGTCCTCGGCCAGTTCCAAGGTCTGCTGGATGTTCCAGATGTAGCAGGAAAAACAGACCGCATCGTATCCGCCCATCACCAGCTCGCCGAACACATAATCTCTGCTGTTATTGATGGTGAATTCCCGCAGCTCCAGTCCCGGGCAAAAAGGCTTTCCTGCCGCATGCAAATATTTCAGCGCCAAATTTCCGTGGACGTATTTGGCGTTGAGGGTCGTAAGCAACACATTCATTCCAGCGGTCCTCACAGCATGCGGAAGCGTTCATCTTTCAGCATGTTGTGGTCCTGCATGGCCCGCCGCAGCAGTTTCATCATTTTCTCCTTATCCTTCGGCAGATCGCCCCGCAGAGACACATAGTTAGAAGCGTGATTGCTGCGGAACACGCAGTTTCTCTTCACATCCGTGTGCTTCAACATCAGCAAAGTCTCCGCCACCACCTCTTCGGCGGTCAGCAGCTGGAATTTTCCTGACTGAATGTCCTGATACAGGGGCACATCTTTTTCCACCATCAGGGTCAGCAGTCCCACATAAGAAGGCTCCATTTCGCTGATCATGGTGCCGGTCTGGATAGCGTGGTCTTCCCAGCCGTCTCTACCGCCCATGCCGGAAATAAAGGTCACAGAAGCTTTGATCCCAGAATCCTCGATCTTGCGCACCGCTTCGATGATCTCCGCTCTCGTGGCCCCTTTGCAGATGTCCTTCAGCACTTTGTCGCTTCCAGACTCGGCCCCGATATAGATGATGCCCACGCCGTTATCATAAAGCTCTTTCAATTCTTCCGGCGTTTTGTGAAGCACATCCTTTGGGGAACCGTAAATGCTGACTCTTTCACATTCTGGGAACAGCTTATTAATGTGATCCAAAACCCGCATCAATTTGTTGTTGCTCAGAACCAGGGCGTCTCCATCTGCCAGAAAGATCCTGCCCACCCGACTGTACTGCTTGCGGGCCATGTCCAGATCTTCCAGCACTTCATCCAGGTTTCTGACCCGGAAATTCTTTTCCCTGAACATATTGCAAAACGTGCATTTATTGTGCGCGCACCCGATAGTCACCTGCAGGATCAAACTGTAGGCTTCGCTGGGCGGCCTGTAAATCATTCCTTCATATCGCATGATCGTCTCTCCTTACATTTTTTCCGGAGCCTGGATTCCTAAGAGTCCCAGCCCGTTTTTGATGGTATCCTTTGCCGCCATGACCAGCGCCACCTTGGATGTCTTTTCTTTTTCATCGTCCACCAGCACATGTTCGTCATGGTAAAAGCGGTTAAAGGCCTGTGCGATATCTACAATATGCCTGGTGACGATAGAAGGTTCATACTTATCGCCAGCTTCTTTCACAACACCTGGGAACGCATAGATCAGACGAGTCAGTTCATATGCGCTGTCGCTGGTGATATAGCTAGTGTCCACAGGCTCTGATTTGGCTTTGGCCACAATGTCCTCGCCTGCCTTTCTCAGCACGCTGGCGGCCCTGGCATGGGTGTACTGGACATAAGGGCCTGTTTCCCCTTCAAAGTTCAGGACTTTATCCCAGGAAAACACGTAATCCTTGATCCTATTGTTGGAAAGCTCTTGGAACATGACTGCCCCGATCCCTACCATTTTGGCGGTCTCATCAATGCTGTCCGTGTTCACGTTCTTTTCTTTGATGATCTCTCTGGTCTGGTCCACAGCGCGGTTGAGCACGTCTTCCAGGAACACCACCCGTCCTTCTCTTGTGGACATGGTGCCGTCTTCCAGGCTCACCAGCCCGAACGGAATGTGGACGCAGTCTCTGGCCCAATCGTATCCCAGCAGTTCCACGATCTGAATCCATTGCTGGAAGTGCAGGTTTTGCTGAGAAGCGACCACGTAGATATTTTTGTAGAAATCATAGTGTTCTTTCCGATAAACCGCAGCCGCAATGTCTCTGGTGATATACAACGTGGAACCATCGGATTTTGTGATCAGAGCCGGTGACAGTCCGTATTTTTCCAGGTTCACGATCTGTGCGCCTTCTGATTCCTCCAGCAGGTCAGCGTCCTTTAACTCCTGGACAAAGCGAGGCATTTTATCCGAGTAAAAGCTTTCGCCCGCATAAGAGTCGAATTCAATGCCCAGCATGTCATAGACACGGGTGAATTCTTTCAGGCTTTCGTCTCTGAACCACTGCCACAATTCCTTTTCTTCTGGTGCTCCCTGTTCCAGCTTTGTGAAAATGTCCCTGGCTTCCTGATCCAGGCTCGGGTCCTTCTCTGCTTCCACATGGAACTTGGTGTAATAGGAAAGCAGGGTCTTAATGGGTTCCCGAACCACGTCTTCTTTATTTCCCCATCTTCTGTAAGCACAGATCATCTTCCCGAACTGGGTGCCGTAATCGCCCAGATGGTTGATGCGCACGGTGTCATAGCCCAGGAAGTCATAGATCTTGTAGATGGAATTACCGATGACCGTGCTCCTGATGTGGCCGATGTGAAACGGCTTGGCGATGTTCGGGGAAGAGTATTCCACAATGACCTTCTTGCCCTTTCCTATGTCGCTGCGGCCGTAGTTTTCGCCTTTTTCCAGAACCTCAGCCACAGTGTCCCGCACATATACGTCTCTGGACAGGAACATGTTCACATAAGCGTTCACCTGCTCCACTTTGGCAAAGATCGGGTCGCTGCCAATGGCTTCCGCGATTCCTTTGGCGATCATTGGCGGCGCTTTGCGCATCACCTTTGCCAGTTTGAAGCATGGGAACGCGTAATCTCCCATTTTGCTGTCAGTTGGAACCTCTATCATTTGCCGCAGTTCTTCTTCTGTCAGTCCTTCTACCGCAGTACACAAGATCTGCGCGATTTTTTCTTTGTAATCAATCATGTCTGATATTCTCCTTTTCCGTAATGATCTGAATCTGATGTTTTTTCAGCAGGCGAGCAAAATAGCCATCGCCATCTGTCAATGTTCGGGAAAATGTCCCATCGTAGATCTGGTCTTTTCCGCAGGAAGGGCTTTTGGCCTTTAAAATGGCTCCTTCTATGGATTCGCCCCGCTCTTTTGCTGCTTCCTGGGCCAGCTGCCAGCATCCTTTCGCCCCTCTGATAAAATCTTCTGTTAGGTCCTTTCCCCTTTCATCCAGGACTTTCTCACCTACGATTTCCGCTGGAGGTCTGGGAGCAGGCAATCCAGCCTGGGTCTCTGGGCACACTGCCACATGGCTATGGGTAGCGGCGAAATCCAAGACCCACTGGCATTTGTTGTTGTTGCCGTTATATTTACAATTTTCGCCTAACAAACAGGCGCTGATCACATACATAAGTTTTCCCTCTATTTTAAAGTAACCACTGTCACGCCGTCACCGCCTTCATCAAAGGTCCCTTTGCGGAAGCGGCTTACATGCTTGTGGCTCCGCATCATGTCCTGCAGACCTCTTTTCAGGATTCCCTCACCCCTGCCGTGGATCACGGTCACTTCCTTGAGGCCTGCCATGGTTGCGTCATCCAGGTATTTGTCCACGTCCATGACAGCGTCATCCAGGTTCTTGCCCCGAACATCCACGCTGACTGACACGTTCTGGGCCTTTGCCCGATACATGGAACCGTAGCTTTTCCTGACTCTTTTCTGCCGGTTGGTGTCAAAGGCGCCGCCTTCAATGAGCATAATGTCATCCACTTTGATCTTGGCTTTGAGGATCCCTACCTGAACCACCAGCTCGCCCTTGTCATCCGGCAGCCCCACGATCTCGCCTTTCTGCCCCAGGCTCAGCACCTTGACCCGATCTCCCAGCTTCAGATCTTCGGGAGCCACAGGATTGTCGTTTACTTCTCGAATGATCTTTTCCCTGTATTTCCCTGCCGCGTCTTTGATCCGCCTGCGGTTCTCATCGAACTTTTTATTGCGCTCTCCCATGCTTTCCAGCTTGTTCAGCTTTCGCAGCTCTTCCTGGACTTCTTTGGAAACTTCCTGGGCTTCCTGGATCATCTGGCGGGCCTCTTCCTTAGCCTGGTTGATGATCTTGGTCTTTTGCTCTTCCAGCTTGCGCTGCTTTTTATCCAGCTCTTCCTTTTGCTTTTTCATAGCGATGTTGAGCATGATGGCCTCGTCCCGCTCTTCCTCCGCAGCCTTTTTGTCAGCCTCCAGAGCAGAAATCACTTCTTCAAAGCGGATGTCCCCGCCATCTAAGAGCTGTCTGGATTTTTCTATGATGTCTGGATGGAGCCCTAATTTCTTGGAAATCTCAAAGGCATTGGATTTTCCCGGTATGCCGATGGCCAGCCGGTAAGTGGGACTGAGGGTCTCCACATCGAATTCCATGGAGGCGTTTTCCACGCCGTCTGTGGAAATGGCATACTTTTTCAGCTCCGTATAGTGGGTGGTGGCAATGGTCCTGGCCCCTTGCTTGTACAGGCTTTCCAAAATGGAAATGGCAAGTGCCGCGCCCTCCGTAGGGTCGGTTCCAGCGCCTAGTTCGTCCACCAGCACCAAGCAGCCTGCTCCTGCCTGTTCCACGATATCCACGATATTGGTCATGTGGGAGGAAAAGGTGGAAAGGCTCTGCTCAATGCTCTGCTCGTCACCGATATCCGCGAAAATATCCTGCCACACTGGGATCTGGCTGCCGCTGGCCGCTGGTATGTGAAGGCCAGTCTGAGCCATCATGGAAAGAAGGCCCACTGTTTTCAGGGTAACAGTCTTTCCTCCGGTGTTAGGACCGGTGATCACCAGAGTGTTGTACGCCCCGCCCAGGGAGACGTTGATAGGCACTACTTTCTTGGGATCAATGAGCGGGTGCCTGGCTTCTTTTAAAACCAGTTCATCCCCTTCTGTGATCGAAGGCTCTTCCCCGTGCTGCTGCATGGAAAGCTTTCCCTTTGCCATGATCACATCTAGCTGGATCAGCAGCTTTTGATTGTTCAAAAGTTCCCTATGATGTTCTGCCACCCTGCCTGAAAGCTCTGCCAGGATCCGTTCCATTTCCGCTTTTTCCTGCAATTCCAGCTGCCGCAGTTCGTTGTTCAGGTTGACGATCACCTGGGGTTCGATGAACAAAGTGGCTCCTGTGGCGCTTTGATCGTGGATGATCCCAGGTACTTTGGCCCTGTGCTCCTGCTTCACGGGGATCACGTACCGGCCGTCCCGCATGGTGACAATAGCATCTTGGAGAATGGACTTGTTGTCCGCGGAATTCAGGATCTGGTTCATGCGGGCTTTCAATGCGTCCCCCTGCCGGGCAATGGCTCGCCGGATGGTCCGCAGCTCCGGGCTGGCGTTGTCAGCCATTTCATCCTCTGACAAGATGCACCTGTCGATCTCTTCTTCCAGATTCTTGTGGACCGCGATCACCTCGCCGATGCTTTGGATTATGGGCAGCGGCGGCAGGTCGCTCCTAAGAAAGGTAGTCACCCTTCTTGCCAGGCTCATGTTATAATGAACCTGAAGCAGCTCCTTCATGGTCAGGCTGCCGCCTTTTTTCGCCAAATGGAGGCTGTTCTCAATATCATAAAAACCACTGAGCGGCAAAGGTCCCTTATGGACGATGAGCGTCACCGCTTCTGTGGTTTCCGTTAACAATTCTCTGATCACAGGGGCTTCACGAAAAGGCCGCAGCTCTGAAATGGTTTTTTTCGCCATTTCAGAGCCGGCCTGTTCTCCAAGTTTTGCTATGATCTTGTTGTATTCTAAAACATGGATCGTTTTTCTTTTCATTTGCTTCCTTTATTCTACGTCTCGTTGATAAGACTCCAGTTCTTTTTTCAACTGAAGGTTTTCCATCTGCAGATCAAAGAAGGTGTTTTCCAGCTCCTTGCATTTTTCCTGCAGCTCTTCCATTTCCTTTTCCGAGTTTTCCAGGAGCTTTTCCGCAGCTTTTTCACTGGCAGCTTTCAGATCTTGTATCTGCTTGTCTTTGTCTGCCAGCTCCTTGCGCAGCCGTTCATTTTGCTGCACCATGCCTTGGGTCTCTTCTTTGTATTGATGGAAATTCTTTTTCGCTTCATCCCACAGCTGCACATAATGCTGCGCGTCTTTTTCCAGCTGCTGGTTCAGCTTCTTCAGTTCTTCCACTTCTTCTTTGCATTCAAAGCTTTCATCCGCGATGTTCACAGCTGAAAGCACTGCCAGATCATTGACCGGACAGGAAATCGCCGCGCTTGCGATCTGGTGCATCTGGTTATCCACATAGGCAGCGACTTTCACGATATGCTCCCTGTTCTTTTCCCCAGATATGACATATTCCTGTCCATAGATCTTTACACTTACTTTGTTGCTTTCCACAGGCGTACCTCCCCTTATATTTCCCTCAAAACCGCATTAACTTTATTTTTTAGCGCTTCCAGGACGCAGGTATGGACTTTCGTCACCTCTTCGTCTGTCAAGGTCTTGCTCTTGTCTCGATAAGTCAGGGCGAACGCAACGCTCTTTTTGCCTTCTTCGACTTGCTTTCCTCGATAAACGTCAAAGAGACGCACGCTTTCCAAAATGGACTTTCCTTCTTCACGGATCACGGTCTCAATGTCGCCTACCTGCATGTCTTCATCCACCAAAAGCGCGATGTCCCTGGAGGTAGCCGGATATTTTGGCAGAGGTTCATAAGCCTTTTCAATGTTCGCGTGGCGAATCATGGAATCAAAGAACAGCTCACAGCAGTAAGCCCTAGTCCCAATGCCGAATTTGTCAGCCACGTCTGGATAAACCTCACCCATGATGCCCAGTTCCTCTTCGCCTACTGCTATTCTTGCGCAGCGGCCCGGATGATATACGCCATACTCGCTTTCCGCGGTATAGGAAACCCCTTTGATTCCCAGGTTCTTCAGCAGTTCCTCTATGATGCCTTTGAGCACGAAGAAATCAATGTCATTTCCATAAAGGCCAATGGCAAGGCCTGTCTGTTCGTCTGGCAGGTCTTCTGGCTTGATGAAATTCGTGGTGAACGTGCTGCCGATCTCAAATGCTTTGACGGTTTCAATGTTTCGAGAGTAATTCCTACCCAGCACTTCCAGCATGTTGGGCGTGAGGATGGTCCGCATCACAGAGTTTTCCTCTCCCAGTGGATTGAGAATCTTCACGAAATCCCGCTCCCAGGAATCTTCATCAATACGGATATCATCCAGTCCCTTAGGGCTGACAAAGGAATAGGTCTGGGCTTCATTGAGTCCCAATGCGCACAAAGTGTCTCTGGCATGATCCACCAAGCTTCTTTCCTTGGATTTTCCGGCTTCTGCGTTCCCCTTTGGAATAGTCACCGGCAGTTTATCGTAGCCGTACATTCTGGCTACTTCTTCTATGAAATCCACTTCTGTCAGCATGTCCTGTCTGATGGTCGGAGGCGTCACTTTCAGGACCGGTCCGCTTCCTTCCACTTTCATTTCCAGGCTTTCAAAGATCTTTGTCATGTCTTCTGCGGAAAGCTGGATCCCCAGTACCTGATTGATCCGCGCTACCCGTACATCGATAGCCTGCGCTTCAAAGGTTTTCGGATAAACGTCCACCGTACCGGAAGCCACTTTCCCGCAGCCTAGAATCTCGATGAGCCTGCACACCCGGTCCGCGGCCGCCTGGCACAGATTTGGGTCAATGCCCTTTTCAAACCTGGATGAGGCTTCTGTGCGCAGACCTAATTTCTTGGAAGTGGCCCGCACGCTGTCACCGCTAAAGTTAGCTGATTCCACTAAAATGGTAGTGGTGTCCGCTTCGATCTCCGAGTTCAGTCCACCCATGACGCCGGCGATGGCCACGCCTTTTTTTCCGTCCTTAATCAGCAGCATGTCTTCTGTCAAAGTACGTTCCGTGTTGTCCAGGGTGGTGAAGGTTTCCCCTTCCTGGGCGCATTCTACGATGATCTTGTTTTCCTCGATCTGGCGGATGTCAAAGGCATGGATAGGCTGACCATATTCCAGCATCACGAAGTTGGTGATGTCTACGATATTGTTAATCGGGCGCATCCCCGCATACATCAGTCTCTTTTGCAGCCACCAAGGGGACTGGCCGATCTTCACATCTGTGACGATCCTCGCCGCGTATCTTCTGCACAGCTCCGGCGCTTTGATCTCCACTTGGATGAAATCCTTTGCCTGCTTGTCCGTTTCCGCTACGCATGTAGTGTCCGGGTACACCAGCTTTTCGCCAAAGGTGGCCGCCGCTTCTCTGGCCATCCCTGTCATGGACAGGCAGTCCGGTCTGTTGGGAGTGATCTCAAAATCCACTACCGCCTGTTTCAGACCCAGGGCTTCGGCGAAATCCTGTCCCAAAGGATATTCTTCTTCCAGGATCCAGATCCCGTCCTTGTGGGCCACAGGCACTACTTTGTCATCAAATCCCAGTTCACCGGCGGAACACAGCATGCCGAAGGATTCCACGCCCCGCAGCTTTCCTTTGGTAATCTTGGTGCCGCCCTCTTCCTTTGCTTTTCCATGGAGCGGTCCTGGGATGCGGCTCTTGTGCAGGGCCACTGGCACATACGCGCCTTCAAACACGTTGGGCGCACCGGTAACGATCTGGATCAATTCTTCTTTTCCTACGTTAATTTGACACACCACCAGCTTGTCAGCGTCCGGGTGTTTTTCTAT
Source organism: uncultured Eubacteriales bacterium (assembly GCA_910583765.1). Classification (GTDB taxonomy): domain Bacteria; phylum Bacillota; class Clostridia; order Peptostreptococcales; family Anaerovoracaceae; genus Hominibacterium. Next base: position 40,742 of record CAJTYS010000024.1, read on the forward strand.
TTTCTCGATTTTTCCTACGACTACGTTTTCCATTTCTTCGCAGAAATGCTCGCAGGTTTCCAGGTTGGAGCCTGACATGATCATTCTGTCACAGAACTCCTTTGTATCCACATTGATATCTGTATAATCTTTCAGCCATTCTATTGGGACTAACATCTACGGCACCTCCTACTTGAACTGGTTGATGAAACGCATGTCGTTTTCATAGAAAAGACGAATATCATCAACACCATACTTTAACATCGCGATTCGTTCCACACCCATGCCAAAGGCGAACCCAGTATATTTCTCCGTATCAATGCCGCCTACTGCCAGCACGTTAGGGTGAACCATGCCGCAGCCCAGGATCTCGATCCAGCCGCTGCCCTTGCAGATCCTGCAGCCTGTTCCGCCGCATTTAAAGCAAGACACGTCCATTTCCGCGCTAGGCTCTGTGAATGGAAAATGGTGAGGTCTGAATTTTGTTTTTGTGGAGGAACCGAAAAGCTGTTTTGCCATGCTGTCCAGGGTGCCTTTCAGATCTGCCATGGTAATGCCCTCATCCACGATCAAGCCTTCCACCTGATGAAACATCGGGGAGTGGGTGGCGTCCGGCGTATCGCAGCGAAAGCATCTGCCTGGGGCAATGACTTTGATCGGCGGCTCCTGGCTCATGAGAGTCCTGATCTGCACAGAGGACGTATGAGGCCGCAGCACTGTGTCCTTAGCAATGTAAAAGGTATCCGTCATGTCTCGCGAAGGGTGGTTCGGCGGAGAGTTTAAGGCGTCAAAGGCATTGAACACGCTTTCTACCTGAGGTCCTTCCGCAATAGAATATCCCATGGACATGAAGATCTGAGAGATTTCTTCGATGGTGATGGTAATGGGATGCTTCACTCCCAGGCTCATGTCTTTGCCTGGTTCCGTCACATCGATCTTTTCCAGCTTGAATTGGGCCTCCCTTGCCGCGGCTTTTACCTGCGCCATTTTTTCTTCCAGCAAGGTTTCGATTTCGTTTCTCACTTTGTTGGCTGCCTGTCCAAGCTCTTTTTTCTCCTCTGGACTCAGTTTTCCCATTCCTCTGAGGATCTGGGTCAGCTGCCCTTTTTTCCCCAGGGTCTTGACTCTCACTTCATCTGCCTGGGCTAGGTTTTGGGCTTTTTCTAATTGTTCTTTTGCCTCCTGCAAAATTTGATTCAATTGAGTTTGCATATATTTTACCTCTCCAAAATTATAGTCTATTTACGAACGGATTCATACATGAGGATCCCCGCGGCCACAGCTGCGTTCAGGGAATCAATGTTGCCGTCCATGGGAATCCGAATCACCTGGTGGGCCATGTTCATCAGGTCAGCGGAAATCCCGTTTCCTTCATTACCAATGATTAGCCCAATATTGTTTCGCATGTCCACGTCATAATAGCACAGCTCTGTGTCAAAACCCGTGGCCAGAATGGTCTTTCCCGCGGCTTTTAGGATAGAAACCGCCTGCTTTGGGCAGTCAGCCGCGAACACTGGCATCCGAAACAGAGAGCCTGCCGCGGCCCGCACGATCTTTGGCGCATAAAGGTCCGCGGTCCCTTTGATGGTCATCAGACCGCTGTATCCAGCTGCGTCAGCTGTGCGCAGGATGGTCCCAATGTTTCCTGGATCCTGCAGACGATCCAAAAGCACCACGTTTCCTGATTTTGTTTGGATTTGTTTTAAAAAATCCGCTTCTCCCATGACCGTTTTTTCCACAATCGCCAGAACTCCCTGGCTGGCCTCAGTCTGGGAAAGCTTTTCAAAGAGTGTTTTCTCCATGAAAACCACTTTACAGGGCAGATGTTCAGGGAGTTTTTTTCCTTCCAGGGCAATGACCGCATCTAATCTTTGTCCTGTTTTCAAGGCTTCATCCAGCAGCCTGTCCCCCTCGATCAGGTACTTGCCAAAAGCTTCCCGATATTTCCGAAAAGCCAGTTTGCTGCACAATTTATATATTTGATTGTCCTTTGATATGATTCTGTTCATATGGTCCTGACTCAAGAAAAGCCGGTCAAACACCGGCTCTTCTTCTATGTATAGGCATTGTTTCTACTTGTTTGATAAGAAGGTCGGGATTTTAAAGGCATCGTCTGTCAGATTGTGGCTTTCGCTTTCAACCTTTTCTTCCAGAATGGAATCAACGATGTTGCTTTCTTTCTCTGGCACGCTTTCAGTTCCCGGAATCACGGTTCCGCCTATCATATCTGCACTCGGCCTGCTTTCAAATCCTGTAGCGATCACAGTGATATAAATTTCATCTTTGATATCTTCCTTGATCGCTGCTCCGAATATGATGATGGCGCTGCTGTCAGCGGCTTTCTCAATCTCACTGGCCGCTTCATTGGCTTCCAACATACCCAGATCATAACCGCCAGTAACATTGATCAGCACAGCTTTTGCTCCCTGGATGCTGGTTTCCAGCAGAGGACTTTCAATCGCGTCCTTGACAGCCTGAGCCACCCGATCATCTCCTGATCCTCTGCCCACGCCCATGTGCGCGATGCCCCGATCCTTCATGACCGTGGTCACGTCAGCGAAGTCCAGATTGATGAGGGCGTCATCGATGATCAGCTCGGAGATTCCCTGGATACCCTGTTTCAAAACTTCGTCAGCCATGTCAAAGGCCTCCAGCAGGGAAGTGTTTTCCTCGACTGTTTCCAGCAGTTTATCATTGGGAACGATCACAAGGGAGTCTACGTATTTCTTTAAGAATTTGATACCCAGCTCTGCGTGTTCGCTCCGTTTTTTTCCTTCAAAGGTAAAAGGCCGTGTTACAACGCCTACGGTCAGGATGCCCATGTCCTTGGCAACTTTTGCCACAATCGGCGCGGCTCCTGTTCCAGTGCCGCCTCCCATGCCCGCAGTTATGAAGACCATGTCAGCTCCAGCCACGAATTTTTGCAGATCCTCCAGATTTTCTTCCGCGGATTTCTGTCCGATCTCCGGGTTTCCGCCAGCTCCCAACCCTTTTGTGAGCTTTTCGCCGATCTGAAGTTTTGTCTCGGCTTTGCAGCGGGCCAACGCCTGCTTGTCCGTATTGATGGCAATATAGGCCACGCTCTGCATTTGAGCATCTATCATTCTGTTAACTGCGTTACATCCACCGCCGCCAACGCCAACTACTTTTATCTTCGCTGGAGTTGACTCGTTCATTTCAAATTGTAACATCAGAAATTACCTCCCCTGTTTATTTTATACAACTTGCACTACATTATATCATAAAGAAATGTCCGTTGCACCTGTTTTTCCAATTAAAATAACCTTTTTTCACATAAAATCTTTCTTATTTCGCCTTTTTTTCTTTTGTCAGTTTATCAAACGCATAATACTGTTCGTCACCCACATAGATGATTCCTTTCTTGATTTTGTTTTTGTAAAGCTCGTAAATGACAGCCTTCAAGTCTTCGTCTTCCATGCCGATGACTAAATTTTCTGTCTTTCCCCTGCAATACAGGTCATCTGTCACAAAGGCTTGGACTTGATTACCGGAAATATTGACTTTTTTAAAGTACAAATCCGCGGCTTCCATTTTTTTTAGGAACATCATCCCAGTTTCCAGCACTTTGCCTTCTTTTACCTGGATCACCTGATTTTCTTCTGCTTTTTCCACAGTGATCCCTTCCAAAAGCGGAACCTGAGGCAGCTCTGAACTGCTCCGCAGAACGATCTTTTCCTCGTCAATGACCACATAAGCGCTGTCTTTGAGCAAAACTGCGGTTTCCTTGCGTTCTTTCAGCTTGATCTTAACAGTCCCCGGCAGCTTGCGGCTGATTTCTGCTTCCTTTATATATGGGTTTTCCAAAAGCTTGTCCTCACAATCTCCCGCGCTGAATTCAAACAGATTGATGCCTGTTTTCAATCCGCACATTTCCTGGACCTGCTCTGGTTGAAACCGGTCGCTTTTGGAAACATCGATCTTCTTGATGTTGAACACATCTGAGTGGGCAAAGCTGTAAAGGCCAATGCCTATGATCACCAGGAGAAAAAATTTCAGGATGTAATGCTTTTTTCTTCTCTTTTTCTTTTTTCGTTGAATCCGCTTTTTTTCTGATTGGGAAGGGCCGCGCCGGATCGGTGCCGCTCCTTCCCCTTCCTTTTCTATGTAGTCCTGTTCCGTTTCTTCTTGAAACATGGCATGTTCTTCTGGACTCCAGTTCAGCTTCTTTGTTTTTTTATTTTTCATTTGTTTCTATTGATATCTCCGCCTAATTTTTTCAGTCCTTCCGGCAAATCGCAGTATCCCCGTTCGATAAAACCAGTCTGTTCCACAATGGTTTCACCTTGAGCCATCAGTCCGGCCAGCACTAGGGCTGCGCCTCCTCTGAGATCTTCTGCTGTCACACGCCCTCCCTGAAGAAAATCCACTCCTTTTATTATAGCAATTCTCTGAAAAATTTCAATATCCGCTCCCATTTTTATCAGCTGTTTCGCGTATTGAAACCGATTTTCAAAGATAGTTTCCTCCACTCGGGTCTTGCCCTCTGCCATGGTCATGACCGCACTGAGCTGGGGCTGTAAATCAGTTGGGAATCCTGGGTAAGGCGCTGTTTGCATCCTGCCTGCGGAGGCAAGGCGCTTTGGTCCTTTTAACCATATCTGGCCTGGCTGTTTTTTGATCCTACAGCCTGCGTGCCGCAGATATTTGAGCAGGCTTTTTATGGTATCCGCCTCGATCCCTGTTACAACCAGTTCCCCTTCTGTGCCTGCCGCGGCCATCAGGTATGTCCCTGCTTCAATTCGATCTCCCATGATTTCATGGCTGGCTCCGTGCAGCGGATATCCGCCTTTCACAATGATACGGGAAGTCCCCGCGCCTTTGATCCGCGCGCCGCATTGATTGAGATAATCCTGCAGATCCATGATCTCCGGTTCCCTGGCGCTGTTGTGAATCACTGTCTCTCCCTGGGCTCCAAGGGCTGCCATCATCACGTTTTCCGTGGCTCCCACGCTGGGGAAATCCAAAAGAATGTTAGCGCCTGTCAGCTTTGTGCCTGTAAAAATCAACTGGCCGTCTTTTTCCTGTATGTCCGCTCCCAGCTGACTCAAAGCTTTGATATGTATGTCGATGGGCCGCTTCCCAATGGCGCAGCCTCCTGGCTGACTGATGACTGCCCTGCCGCGTCTTGTGAGCAATGGTCCTACGAGAAAAATAGAGGAACGCATTTTTTCCATCAAGGCCTTTGGAATTTCTTCCCCATCAAGGCCTGACGCGTCCACCAGCAATCGGTCGCCGGAAAACAAGGTCTTGCACCCCAAATGGCGCAGGATCTCCCGCATGATGGCTGTGTCTGCGATCCGAGGGCATCCTGAAAAAATATTTTCTTCCCCCGTCACAATGGATGCGGCCAGGATAGGAAGCGCCGCGTTCTTCGCACCGCTTACGGCATGCTCTCCGCTGATTGGATTGCCGCCTCGTATATGATAGCTTTCCAAATAAAAAACACCTCCGAAACATACTTCATAGTATGCCGGAGGGCTTTTTTAAGTTACTGAATATCCAGATTGTTGCAGATAATTTCCGCCGCGTCTTCAAAGGCGCTTTCTTTGCTGTGAGCCGACATTTCCGCGACTAGTTTTCTGTCATTTTTCAATTTCAAAATCTGGGCGATCAGTTTTTCCGAATCCAGGTCTTTTTCTTCCAGCAGCAGCGCCCCTCCATTGTCCGCCACTGCTTTTGCGTTGTAATATTGATGGTTTCCCGTGACCATGGGAGAAGGGATGAAGATGGCGGCTTTTCCGCATACCGTCACCTCTGCCACAGTCAGCGCCCCGCTCCTGCTGATCACCAGATCCGCAGCGGAGAGATATTCTTCCATGTTGCTGATATACTCTAGGATATGGATGTTGTCCGCGATATCCAGGCCCCGCTCTTCCTGCAGTTCATTTAAAATAGCATGGTAGTACCTGTTTCCTGTTGCCATGCAGACTTGGATGCCTTTCATGCCGTTCATCACCTCAATGACATTGAGCATGGCTTTGTTGATCCTGCCCGCGCCTTGGCTGCCGCCAAATGCCAAAAGGACGAAATCTTCAGGCGAAAAGCCCAGCTTTTTCCGAGACTGGACTGGATCCGCCTCAAAAAAGGCCCTTCTTACTGGATTCCCTGCGATCACATGCTTTTTTCGATGTTTAAAATGCTTTTGCGCCTCTGGAAATCCCAGAAACAGCTTTTCCACATAATTTTCCAAAAGCTTGTTGGTCACCCCAGGAAACGCGTTCTGCTCGTGGGCGTAAGTCTTCACCCCAGCCTTGTGAGCCGCCCGCACTACTGGTCCAGCCACGTAGCCGCCTGTGCCGATCACCAGATCCGGCTTGAACACGTCTACGATTTTCTTTGCCTGCCGGTTTCCCTTGCGAAGCTTTTTCATCACTTCGATGTTTTTCAGGGGATGCTTTCTATTAAAGCCTGCCACTGTGATAAATTCGATGGCGTATCCGCATTCGGGCACCAGCTTTTTTTCCAGCCCGTGTTCGGTGCCCACAAAGAGGATCTGACTGTCAGGATAGCGTTCTTTGATCTTGTCTGCGATGGCAACAGCTGGGTAAATATGGCCGCCTGTGCCTCCGCCTGTCATAATTACTTTCATTCATTCATGCTCCTATTTCACCTGTGCCGTATGCCGAGAGATATTCAGCAAGATCCCCATGCTGCCCATGAACAGCATCAGCGCGTTTCCCCCGTAACTAACAAATGGAAGAATCACGCCTGTCGGCGGCATTGATGATGTGACGACTGCAACATTAAATAAAACTTGGACCGCGATCATGATGGTGACTCCAGAAGCCAGCAAAGTGCCGAACTGGTCCGGCGCGTTGACCGCGATGTGGATCCCCCTCCATATGAGCACCACGTAAGTCAGCAGCAAAACCAAGATCCCCACAAAACCCAGCTCTTCCCCGATGATCGCTAGGATAAAGTCGTTTTGAGGCTCTGGCAGGTAGAGGTGCTTTTGGATGCTCTTGCCCAGTCCAACGCCGAACAGCCCGCCGGATCCCAAGGCCATCAAAGACTGAACGACTTGGAACCCTTCATTTAAAGGATCCGCGAATGGGTCGAGGAAGCTGGTGAACCGTTTTGCCCAGTGGCTCTCCGGATTGGTGATAATAATGGCTGCGATGCCTGCCGCGCCTAAGCCGATCAGTCCTCCGCAGTACATCCAGTTCATCCCCGCGATGAACATCATGAGGATGACAATGGCCACCAAGGTAATGGCCGTGGACATGTTAGGCTGCTTTAATATCAGGCCTCCATAGACAAGGCAGATCACAAACAGCGGCAGAATGCCCCTGGTAAAGGATTTGATCCTCTGGGGCTTTTCACTGAGAAACCAAGCCACAAAGATGATCAGCGCAACCTTGGCGATTTCCCCTGGCATGATGGTGAAGCTTCCCACGCCCAGCCACCTGGTAGCGCCGTTGATGTTTTTCCCCACTCCCGGAATCAGCAGCAGAATCAAAAGAATCAAACTGATGATCAAAGCAGGCACCGCTATATGCCTGTATTTCCGATAGTCGAAAAGCGCTGTGAAGATCATCAGCGCGAATCCCAGGGCCGCCCATGCCAGATCCCGCACTAAATAGGCATAAGGGTTCCCTTCGCCGGAAGTGGAAGTCTCGTTGATAGACTGATAGTAGCTGGCGGAAAACACCATGATGATCCCAAAAATCACCAGGCCCATCGTGAGGATCACCAATAAAAAGTCCCCTGATTTTAAATTGTTTTTCTTTCCTCTCATTAATGTCTCCAACCTGTACTTGCCTTATTTTCCAAGCCGCTCAACGCAGCTTTTGAAATGCTCTCCCCTTTGTTCAAATCCCGTGTACATGTCCCAGCTGGCACAGGCTGGTGACAGCAATACCGTGTCACCCGGTTCTGCCAGCTGAAAGCCTTCTCTGACGCATGCTTCCATGTCTTTGACAATGATGGAATCCATGAATCCCATGCGCTCCGCTGTTTCTTTGATCTTTGCCGCTGTTTTTCCCAGCAGCACCATGTGTTTCACCTTTCCCTCAAAAGCCTGAATCAGGGCTTCAAAAGACGCATCCTTGTCATACCCTCCAGCGATGAGGACGATCCCACCGTCTATGGCCTGCACTGCTTTGATCGAAGCGTCAGGATTGGTTCCTTTAGAATCGTTCACAAAGCGCACACCGTCCACCTGTCCGCAAAATTCCATCCTGTGCGCCACGCCCTGAAAGCTGGTGAGCACCTGGGCGATGATCTCCGGCTCAATGCCAGCGAAATAGGAAATGGCTGCCGCTGCCAAAGCGTTCTCTAAATTGTGGGCCCCTGGTATGATCAGTTCCTCGGTTCCGCAAAGCCGGATTTCCTTTCCAGTTTCATCTTTGATGGTCAGGTGACCTTCATGAATAAAAGCGCCAAATTCCAGCTCTTGCTTTCTGCTGAAAGGCACAATGGCGGCCTTGCAGTTTTTCGCCAAACCAAAGCATGCTTTGTCATCGTAATTGATGACCAAATACTGGCCTTCCCCTTGATTTTCAAAGATCCTGGCCTTTGCCTTTCCATAGTTTTCCATGGTCTTGTGCCGATCCAAATGATCTGGCGTCAAATTGAGGATGGCGGAGACCGCTGGCTTGAAATAGCGGATGGTTTCCAGCTGGAAACTGCTGGTCTCTGTGATCAGCCAGGAATCTTCTTCTGCTGTCAGGGCTTTTGAAATCACTGCCACGCCAATGTTACCCACCACATAAGTTTTCCGCTTTGCCCTTTTGAAGATCTCCCCTACTAAAGTGGTGGTGGTGGTCTTTCCATTGGTGCCAGTGATCGCCGCGTAGTTTCCCTTTCCAATGCGGTAAGCGATTTCCAGCTCCCCGATGATCTCTACCCCCAGTTCCTGGGCCTTTTTCACAAAATAAAGGTCAGGAGAAACACCAGGGCTGAGGATCAGCATGTCAAAGCTGCCCATGTCCTGTGGATCTCTGCCAAAATAGCACTCCACATTTTTGCCTTCCAAAAAGGCCAGAAGCTGCGGATCCACTGCTTCCACGGGTTTGGAATCCTGCACGGAAACATTGGCTCCCAGTTTGAGCATGGCCTGCAGCGCCGCAATCCCTGATTTGCCCAGTCCAACTACCAACACCTTCTGATTTTTCATATTGTCCAGATTTGTTCTCATATCTTTACCTCTATTATCGTAGCTGATGTTTTTCCATTCATTATAAAATGCACAGCCCGAACACGCAGCAAATCAAGGCAATGCCCCAGAACATCCCTACTACCTGTTTTTCCTTCAATCCGCTTAACTCAAAGTGATGATGGATCGGCGCCATCCTAAAGATCCGCTTCCCGCCTGACAGTTTAAAATACACTACCTGCAAAATGACAGAAAGGGCTTCCATGACGTACACAAAACCTGCGATGGGAAGGAGCAATTCAAAGTGCATGACAATGGCCGCCGCTGCCATGCCTCCTCCCAAAGCAAGAGAACCTGTGTCACCCATGAACACTCTGGCCGGATTTTTGTTATAAACGAGAAAGCCCAGGCAGGCTCCTGTCAGCGCACAGCAGAACACGCCTGCTCCCGCTATGGCTCCATAGGTGACTGCCGCGACCGCAAAAAACAGAGACACCACTGCTGTCACTCCCGATGCCAGCCCGTCCAGTCCATCGGTCAAATTGACCGCATTTGTCATGGCCAGGAGCACGAAAGCAATGAACGGAATGTACCAAATCCCAAAATCAATGTTAATGTTGACAAAAGGGATCCACACTGCTGTTCCTTCGCCAGAATACATGGCCATGTATACGGCAAAGGCCACAGATATGATGATCTGCAGTCCGAATTTTTGATAAGCTCTCAGCCCCAGGTTATTCTTTTTCACCACTTTCAGGTAGTCGTCAAAAAAGCCAATGGCCCCAAAGAGGACGAAGACCAGTATGACCACTCCCAGGTGGATCGAATAATAGCGTCCCACCGCGCATCCCACAATGGCCGCTCCAATGATGGCGATGCCTCCCATGCTGGGAGTCCCTGCTTTCGCATAGTGAGATTTGGGACCTTCCTCGCGGATGTTCTGTCCCGCCTGTTTGCGCCGCAGCACAGGTATTTCCAGGGAAGTAAAAATAAGGGCCGCTAAAAATGCTGCGATTACTACGATACCGATTGTGACATAATTCATAACTACTCCTACTGTTCCATGATTTTTTTCACAATATCCTCCATGGCCATGCCTCGGGAACCTTTTACCAGGACCACGTCTCCCTTATTGATCATGGAGTCCATTTTTTTCAGAAAGTCTTCTTTCTTGGAGAACCACCACACTTGCTCCAAGCCTGCCGCTTTTGCGCCTTTTGCTATGTGTTCAGCTTCTTTTCCTATGGCGATCAGCGATTCCACGCCCTGCCCTGCCGCATGCGCGCCTACCAGACTATGCTGCTCCTTGCTGGTCTCTCCCAGCTCCAGCATGTCGCCTAAAACAGCCACGCTCCGCAGACCTCTCGTATGCATCAGCACATCGATGGCCGCTTTCATGGAATCAGGGCTGGCATTGTAAGTGTCATCAATGATTTTGATGCCGTCCTTGCCTCGGATGGTCAGGCGCTTGTCTGTGAGCCGCGCTTTGGCCAGTCCTCTGGCAGCCTCTTCCATCGTAATCCCCAGCTGGGCTCCGGCAGCCACTGCCAGCGCTGCGTTAAAGGCATTGTGCCTGCCTGGGATGGGCAGCTGGAATTTTTGAGTCTGGCCTTGATGCTCTAAAGTAAATTGTATACCCTCTGCCCCGAAATCGTCAATATCGGAAATGATAATATAATCGCTTTTTCCGTCAAATCCTGTCGTCACAGTTTGGTAAGGCCCTTTTATCCTGTCTTTTTGCAAAAATTCACCGCTCTGGTGGATGATCAGGGTGCTGGTTTCATCAAAATAATTGGTTAGTTCCATCTTTGCCTTGAAAATGTTTTCCTGACTCCCTAGATTTTCGATGTGGGCCATGCCGATGTTGGTGATGATCCCAATATCCGGCTTTGTCAGCTTTGCCAAACGGTCGATCTCTCCGAACCGGTCCATGCCCATTTCAATGACAGCCACTTCCGCATCTGCTTCAAAGGAAAGGATAGTCAGGGGAACGCCGATCAAATTGTTGAAATTCCCTGCGTTTTTTACTGTTTTGTATTTCTCGCTGCACACCTGCCAGGTCAGATCCCTAGTAGAGGTTTTTCCCGTGCTGCCTGTGACCGCGATTTTTTTTAGGTCCAGTTGTTCTAAATAAAAGGAAGCCAGAGCTTGCAGGGCCTGGGTCGTGTCTGCTGCTGCCACTGCCTGAAAGTCATCGGGCAGCCCCTGGCAGGCCGCCTCTTCTGAAATGACCGCGCAGCGGCAGCCGGCATCTGCCACTTGGGGCAGATACTGGTGCGCGTCATGGTTCTCACCAATGAGAGCAAAGAACAGATCTCCCTCTTTTGCTTTTCTGGAATCTGTGCAGATGTTTGAAACTTCTGCGTTTCCACTGCCTTTGACCAGCGTTCCCCCAATTGCTGCTTCAATTTGTTTCATTGTAAGTTTTTTCATATTTTTTCTCCAAAAGTTCCCTCAATACGTTCCTGTCGTCAAACGGTAATTTTTGATCCCCTGATAGCTGGTAAGCTTCGTGGCCTTTTCCCGCTACTACTATGATATCCCATTTATCCGCAAGAAACACGGCTCTTTTTATGGCTTGATAACGGTCAAAGATTACCGTGTACTGGCAGCCTGTGGGATAAAGGCCTTCTTCAATGGCCTGGCAGATGTTTTCCGGCGGCTCGCCTCTGGGATTGTCGTTGGTCACTATGCAATAGTCGCTGTATGTTCCTGCGATCTTACCCATCAGAGGCCGCTTTCCCTTATCCCGAAAACCACCGCAGCCAAAGACGCACAACAGTTTTCCTCGTTTAAATCGGGTCAGGGAAGACAACAGCTTTTCCAGACCATCTGGCGTATGGGCGTAATCCACCACGCCCAATGTGTCCTCCATGCTGCCGATGAGCTCCATCCTTCCAGGCACCTTGATTAGTTTGGAAAGGCCCGCCTGTATGGCGGAAAACCCTGTCCCCGCCTGACGCGCCATGGCAGCGGCCAGCATCGCGTCATATACGAAATGTTCTCCTGGCATGTGGGTTTTCAGGTCCCCTAAGACCTGGCCATTCTCTGAAAATCGAAAAATGTTTCCATCTAATGATTCTTTTAGGATCTCTCCATAAAAGTCCGCGCCTTTGTCCCGCAAGGAATAGCTTTTCAGCGCAGGGGCGCCCCCGCGCTCAGTCAGCTGGCCCGTTTTTCCCACCCCATCCGGTCCACCCAATTCTTTCAGCTCCTGGTAAAGCCGTTTTCCGTAAGGGTCATCCACATTGATGGACGCACCGGCCTGACATTTGAAAAAAAGCTGCTTTTTCACCTGATAATAAGCTTCCATGGTTTCATGGTAATCCAGGTGATCCTGGCTCAAATTCGTAAAACCTCCGTAAGCGATCTGAATCCCGTCGATTCTGCCCTGATGGATGCCATGGGAGGAAACCTCCATGACGCATTGGCTGATCTTCTGTTCCTTCATCTCATGGAACAGGTCCTTGAGCAGTTCTTTTCCCGGTGTTGTGTTGATGGGCGCATAGCGTTTTTCTCCGATCTGGTGCTGAATGGTCCCGATCAGGCCGCAGGCCCCGTCTTCTGCTTCTAGTATCTCCCTCAGCATGCAAGATGCTGTTGTTTTGCCATTGGTTCCCGTAATTCCGAAAACCTGGATCACTTTTCACATCACTTCCTATACAAATAGACTGTTCCGCCCTTGTTGATCTTTTCGCCTGCTCTCGGGTATTGGTCCTGGATCACAAAATCTTTGTTCTGCTTTCCTCCGGAAGCTTTGTATTTCAGCGATAATCCGCCGAGGATGCCGATGGCCTCTTCCAAGCCTTCGCCTTTCAGGTCAGGAACGATGACCTGCTCCTCATCCAGCGCTTTTCGCTCTGCTTTCGTTAATTTTGGTTGGATCTCCATGTAGCGCAGGGTGTCCTCCAGAATCAGCTTTGCTCCTGGCGCGGCGGTCTGGCTTCCGAATTTCACGCCTTTTGGATTATCCACGATCACCAGGATCGCCACCTGCGGGTCGTTCATGGGGGCCATGCCGATAAAGGACGAATAAGTCTGCGAGCTGTATCCGCCGCCCTTGGCTTTGTTGGCGGTCCCAGTCTTTCCTCCCACTTTGTAGCCATCCACTTTCGCGGTCCCCGCGCCGCCTTTGGCCACTACGTATTCCATGATGCGGCACATTTCACTGGCGGTTTTTTTGGAGACTGTCTGCCTGACGATTTCTGTGTCAAATTCTTTCACTGTGTCTCCCTTTTCATCCACCAATGCTTTGACCAATCTGGGCCGCATGAGTTTTCCTTCGTTTCCCAAGGAGGAAATGGCTGTGATCAGCTGGATGGGCGTCACTGCCACGCCTTGGCCGTATCCCATGGTCGCAAGGCCCACAGGACCGGCTGTGTTTTTATCTTGGAGTATGGAATTCCCTTCTCCTGGGAAGTCGATCCCTGTTTTCTGTGAAATGCCAAAAGTAGTAAGATGGTCATAAAATTTCTCGATGCCCATTCTCTGGGCCAGGGTGACAAAGACCGGATTGCAGGAATTCCCCACTGCCTGCTCCAGCGTCTGGGTCCCGTGAGGATTGTAAGATCGCCAGCATTTCAGCGTGGTACCAGACACATTGATGGAGCCTGTGCAAGTGAACTTTTCCTTGATATTGGTCTTTTTCTCTTCCAATGCCATGGATGTGGTCAGCAGCTTGAATGTGGAACCCGGCTCATAAACATCACTGATGAGAGAGTTCCTCCACATGGCGTTCCAGTATTCCATTTTCTTGGAATCCGGTATGGCTTCCAGTTTTTTCTGCTCCTTTTTGTCAAGAGGCGTCCTGGAATCATTGGGGTCGAATTCCGGCGTCTGGGCCAATGCCAGCACGTCTCCTGTCTTAGGGGCCATCATGACGCACATGACTCGGTCGGCTTTTGTGTTTTTCTGCACGGTTTTCAGGGATTTTTCCACATAATGCTGGATGGTTTCATCAATGGTCAGCACTAACCCTAATCCGTCTTCTGCTTGATAATACTTTTCCGTCCCCTCAGGCAAGTTGTTTCCTGCCACATCCGTGTTTTTAATCCACCGTCCTGAGGTGCCAGATAGGTATTGGTCGTATTCCAGTTCAATGCCGGAAAGTCCACTGTTGTCATTGGTGACGCTGCCCATGGTGTGGGCTAGAAACGCGCCTAAGGGATAGTAGCGCTTCGCGTCTTCTGCGATCTCGATCCCCGGCAGTTCCTTTTTTCTGATCTGATCCGCTGTCTCTTTGTCCAGGTAATTTTCTATTTTCACCAGAGACTGCCGCTTTGTCAGCAGTTCTTTTGTTTCGTTCTCATCCTTTCCTAGAATGGCGGATAGCTCATGGGTGGTTTCTTTCACTCTGGCTTCCCGCTCCTCCGGCGTGTTCCCTGCCCTTACGTTGGCGGGCCTGGCCCATACAGTGTAACAAGTAGCGCTGACAGCCAGCTTTTTTCCATTGGTGTCGTAGATCGCGCCTCTCTTGGCTGCGATAGGCACATCTCTTGTCTGCTGTTCCACAGCCATTTTGGAATATTCCGCGCCTTTGACGATCTGGATCCATCCTACTCTGACGCACAAGGCCAAACATGCCGCGCACATGACCATGAAAGCCATGATCAGCCGCTTCTTGCTCTTGTTTAATGTTTTTGTCATCTTCTCCCCTAATATACAAAGAATCCAGACGGCCTGCCCCCTGCCTGCTTGCGCGATCTGGAACCTTTTCCCCTATTTGATTTTTATGTATGTTCTATTTTATTTCCCCCTTTTCATTATATGCCTGCTTCTTCAATTGCTCCGCGAATCCATCCTTTGGAACATCTTCTCCTGCCAGATAAACGATCTGTTTGGATGCTGGATATACCATTTTTTGTTCTTTTGTGGCCTTTTTCTCAATGGCCTCGATGTTATTGATGCTGTAGACCTTTACGTCTAGATTTTCGATCTCAGCTGACAAGGCGTTGTTTTCTTTCACAATCTGATTGGTGTCATACTTGACCGATGCCGCGTAAGCCGTGGTGATGATCAGTCCCACGCAAAGGATGCCTACTACCACCAGCAGAAACAGCAGTCTTGCTTTGTCCTTGGCGGAAACCACAGGGCGCTGTCTGATCTGTCTTCTCGGCTGTCTGGGCTGTTTTGGTTTCATGTCGAAACCATACTTTTGATAACTCTCCTGATACTGATACCATTTTTCTGCTTCCATCATCATTATTTACCTCTTTCACCTCATCTTCTCTACGACCCGAAGCTTGGCGCTGCGCGCTCTCGGATTGTCCTGGACCTCTTCTTTTGAAGGAAGGAGCGGTTTTCCTGTTATTTTTTTGATGTCTGCCTTTTTTCCGCAGACACAAACAGGAAGTTCTTTTGGACATGTACATGGATTCACCCGTTTGTTTACAATGTTCTTTACAATCCGATCTTCTAAAGAATGGAACGTGATCACGCATAAGCGGCCCTGATCTGCCAATACGTCGCAAAATTCCCCGATTGCTTTTTCCAGCTGCCCCAGTTCGTCGTTAACTTCGATGCGAATGGCCTGAAACGTCCGTTTTGCCGGATGAGGCCCATCCCGCCTCGCAGCGGCGGGAACAGCCGCTTTAATGATCTCTACCAGCTGGCCTGTTGTTTGGAGAGGCTGCTTCTTCCTCTCTCTGACAATGAATTTGCTGATTCGGGAAGCCCATTTTTCTTCCCCATACATGCGAATGATTTCTGTCAATTCTTTTTCCGTGTAATCATTGACTACCTGCTCTGCTGTAAAAGCATCGTCTTGGCTCATACGCATGTCCAGCGGCGCGTCCTGCATGTAGGAAAAGCCTCTTTCCGCGTTATCCAGCTGAAAAGAAGACACGCCCAGATCCAAAAGCGCGCCGTTAATGGTTTCTACCCCCAGTTGGGCCAGCACTTCCTTGACATCCGCATAATTGCTCTGCACAAAAAATTTTCTGCAAGGATAAGGCCGCAGCCTCTCTTCGGCAGCCGCTAAAGCATCTGAGTCCCGATCAATCCCAATGAATGTGCCATCTTCGTCCAGGTCCCCGCAAATGCCGGAGGCATGCCCTCCTCCACCCAAGGTTCCATCTACATAAGTCCCTTTTGGGCGAATCCTGAGATTTTCCATGCATGCGTCGTATAAAACGGAAGTGTGTTTAAAAATCATAATTCATCATGCTTTCTGCCAGTTGGCTTGGGTCAAGCTCTGTCATGCTTTCATTGCTTTCCCATTCTTCCTTGCTCCAAATCTCGATCTTCTCATAGGAGCCCACTGTGACCAACTCTTTTTCAATGTTGGCGTATTGGCGCAGCTCCTGTGGAATCGTCAATCTTCCCTGCTTATCAATCTCGCATTCTACCGCGCTGGAGTAAAAGTGGCGCGCAAGCTGTCTTGCCTTTGGATCCGCAGAAGGCAGCTTGCTGAGTTTGTCCATGAACCGCTCCCATTCGTCCATCGGGTGAATTTCCAAGCATTTGTCGATCGCTTTGCTGACAATGCATGTATGTCCCACTTCGTCACGAAACTTGGCAGGTATGATCATTCTAGATTTCGTATCTATTGAGTTTTGATACTTACCCACCAGCATGTGACACTCCTCCTATGGTAGAATGTCACCATTTTACTCCACTTCTCTCCACTTTACAACCACTTTGCCCCAATCGCCCCCTTTTCACCCCACTTTTTTTCATGTTTTCGCCTTTCAGGGGAAAGGATTTTTTTCCATGCACTAGATGTGGTGTCACGGTTTCAGCTCTTTGTCCATATGTGGAAAGCCTTGGAGAAACAGCAGTCTCCCGCATTGCGCAGTTCACAATAAAATGTTGAAATTCCAACGTTTTTAAGGCATCAAAAAAGAGACGTGTCTTTTACTTGGAAATTCATCCATGTGCCATGGCAATGTGTTTCCAGGTAAAAAAGTAGCCTCTTTTCCTCCTTGTTTTTCAGTTGTGAAGCGCTGCGCTGCCACTTGTCCGTCCCTTCGAAGGGATCTGGCAAGGAAGGGCCGTCCTGCTCCGGATCCCTCTACTTACTGGCCTCCTCTCCCAGGCGGATCTCCACTGGATCAGCCAAAACCATGC
Source organism: uncultured Eubacteriales bacterium (assembly GCA_910583765.1). Classification (GTDB taxonomy): domain Bacteria; phylum Bacillota; class Clostridia; order Peptostreptococcales; family Anaerovoracaceae; genus Hominibacterium. Next base: position 57,906 of record CAJTYS010000024.1, read on the forward strand.
TGTTTTCCGTGACATGACAATCATAGGCCAGCAGCCCAACTCCTGCTGCCGCCGCTTTGCGCAGGGTTTCTCCAAACTCTGGATGGGTGGCATCATTTGGTTCAAAAAAGGAGATTCCCTTCATTTGTATGACAAAGATGATCCAGGTTAGATATCCCTGGCTCCTGGCCTTGATCAGTTCTTCCATATGTTTCACGCCCCGCTGGGTGGGGGCATCAGGAAACCGCACGATCCCCTCTTCTTCCAAAGTGACGCCTTTGACTTCTGCGAGTCCAATCTGTCCTTTCTGGTCTTCCACATAAAAGTCCAGCCTGGAATCGCCGCATATTTGTTCTCCTTTCACTAGAATGAGCGGCTCCATGCCTGGAAGCCGCAGCTTTCCCTGGGCTAAGGCTTCTTTGACTACTTGGTTCGGGGCCTGGGAATCCATATTGATCATCAGGTTGCCCTTTTTCACGCCGACCAGAGAGTACCGCGTTTTTCGCTTTTCCATCCTGCCCGCGCAATCTTCCAGATACACCTCCGCGCCAGGCACCAGCAGCTCTTTGCAGCGCCCTGTGTTTTTCACATGAACGATTTCTTCTGTTCCTTGGATGTTGACTCTGGCCACGAATCGGTTGGGCCGTTCAACAAACGTTCCTTTTTGTATGTTTTGATATTCCATGTGTCCATTTTAACAGAATTGTTTTCGGTTTGAAAGCAAAATTGTAGAATAGAGGATCGGTTTGAGAATCTAAAGTTTGAAAAAATGGCGGAAAAACCATTTGTCAAAATTCGCTTATCATCCTAAAAGTCTTGTGTTATACTTTTTTCAAGAGCCTCAATGCGAAAACAGGAAGGCTTGGGAAGGAGCAATAAAGGAAATGTTCAACATACTATTTATCTGCCACGGCAATATCTGCCGTTCACCAATGGCTGAATTTCTAATGAAAGACATGGTCTCAAAAGCTGGCCGCGGGCAAGAATTTTACATCCAGTCCGCAGCCACCAGCCGAGAGGAAATCGGAAACGACATCCATCGAGGGACCAAAGCGAAACTGCGGGAGGCTGGCGTGACTTTTGAAAAACGGGGCGCCCGTCAGGTGACAAGACAGGATTACGATACGTTCGACTACCTCATTGTCATGGACCGAGAAAATATCCAGGGCTTGAATTCCATCATTGGCAGCGACCCAGAAGGAAAAGTCCATAGACTGCTGGAGTTCGCAGGAAAGGAGCGGGACATCGCGGATCCCTGGTATACTGGAAATTTTGACGACACCTATGAGGATATCATGGAAGGTCTGACTGGTTTTTTCAAGCACTTGGAATCAAGTATGAATCTGCCATAAAAAAGAACCCAGCCATGGCATGCGCGGTTTCAAACATGCCATGGTCATGAACGCATCCGCCTTGATGTATAATCCCATAGCTTAAGGCCTGCCACGCCCGCAGGCTGTGCCTTCTGGGATCAGTGACGGTCATTTCCATCCTGTTCTTCGTCCATCCCCTGCAGCAGCGCAGTGGTCTTCTGAATTTTGCTGTTTAAAAAACCGATCATTTTGGCCCTTGTTTCCTCATAGGTTTCCTCTGTCGCAGCATCCAACATTTCCTTTAGGGTTTCTATGACTGCCAGTTGTGTTCCTGCGGTCCTGGCTCTGCTGATTTTCTTTTCATGATCCATGTATTTCTTTGGCATGCTGCTTGCCGGCGCTTCCTTTTCCAAAGACTGTAACACGCTCCGCATCGGGATCCGATATAGAAGCACATGAGTCAATAGTCGCTGCGGCTCTACCTGAAATTTTTCCGCGACCCTTCGTATGTTGTCATCGATCAGAGACTTGTACCGTTCTTCAAACGCTGCCGCGTCTTCTTCCTCTATGCGAATGTCCAGCTGCGTTCCATTGGGCTCGCCGCCTAATTTTTCCATGAGCCTTTGAGAAGCATAATTGTCCGGCTCCACTTTGCTCATGAAAACTTCTGTCCCATATTGGTTGGCGGCGGATTGCATCATGGTGGCCAGCGCACGGTAGCCAATGCCCTTTCTCTGGTAGCGTTCCAGCAATTCGATCTCGATCTCCGGCGCCCCTCTGCGTATGTCTTTGATGCCGCAATAGCCGCAAAATCCCCTGTTTTCTGCGTCAACGATGGCGAACTTTTCGCTGTTCTCCGAGAGCATATCCTTCCATGTGTGCTTTACGATGGATTCTTTGTCATACAATTCTTTGGAAAAGGAAAGCTCTTTTTGCAGTCGCACATAGTCTTGTAAATCAGTGTCCGCTAAGGGACGCAGGTGTATGTTTTGCCCTGTGAGCTGGGCAGTCGTCTCTAAAGCCCTTGGTTCTGTCATAGTTTCTTCTTCCTTTATTTATTCCTTTGATATTTCTTATTACACCATTATTTTGTATGAGTTTCAACTCTTTTTTTCACTACGCATTTCTTGTTTTGGACGTGACCTGAAGACATTTGACAGCAAAGTGTCTGTAGCCTTTTTAGTTTGTTGACTTTCACCCCGTCCAGATGTAAAGTATTCATAGGGCCAGATTGATTTCCCCACTCGGGCAATTGTAGCCCGCTGTCTGGGCGATCATCTGTGCCTATTCTTTTATCTTCATAAAGAATCCATGCCTGCCTTTTGCCCCAGATGCGCTAAGCGTCACACAATTGTATCCCATTCTTAAGAAATACTTAATGCATCCTGCAAAATAATATGATATATTGATGGAGAAAGAACAACAACACATTGACAGAAAAGGGGGAATTGGTACCTATACCAGACTTTATGATGAAAAAGAAAAGAATTTTACCATTGCTGTTGGCGCTCACCTTGATCGTATCAGGGCTTCCGCTGGCAGTCCACGCTGAGGAAAGCACCCAGCCAGGAGAACTTTCTCCGCAAACAGAATCCAGCGATGCGTCTGATGCGGGTGAACCATTAGACGACGCAAAATCGGATCAGGAAACCGCTGCGAAATCCAATGCGTCCTCGACCTCAGAGACAGCCTCTTCTGAGCAGCAGCCTTCTTCTGAAGAAACAGAAAGCACCCAGCCATCCACAGAGGACACCCAGGATCAGGACGAGGAAACAACCAAGGTGGTCACCATTGGCAATGACCTGAGCGAAAAACAGAAAGCCTCTATGTATGAATATTTCGGCACCGCGCCAGAGCAGGTGAAAACCATTGTCGTCACCCATGCGGACGAAGTGCATTATATGGAAGGGATCGCCACGGCCAAGCAGATCGGCAAAACCACCTACAGCTGCGCTTATGTGGAGCCGACGGAGTCCGGCGGAGTCAGAGTCAAGACCGCTAACTTGAATTTTGTCACAAGCGCTATGATCGCCAGCACACTGACCACCGCAGGCGTGGAAAACTGCAACGTAATCGCTGCCTGTCCTTTTGAAGTATCGGGAACAGGCGCTTTGACAGGCGTGATCATGGCTTACGAAAAGGCAAACGACCAGAATCTGGACGAAGGCCAAAAGGAAGCGGCCATGGAAGAGCTGATCACCACAGGAAACCTGGCCGACAGCATTGGTCAGGAACAAGCCATTGATTTAGTCAATGATGTTAAGACTCAGGTCATCGGCGACAAGCTCACAGACCCTGCCGAGATACAGGAAGCTGTGGAAGATGTGGCAAAAGACCATGACGTGAACCTGACAGACTCAGAAAAAGAGCAGATCACCCAGCTCATGGAAAAGATCTCTCAGTTCGATTATGATCTGGGAACCCTGAAGGACACACTGAACAATCTGGATGGAAAGCTCAGTGGACTTTCCGGAATCTGGCACTCCATCAAAAGCTTTTTCGTTGGAAACGGCAACGGCATTCTCAGCGATACCAATGACGATGCGCTGGGAGATGATGTCATCACAGACAGCACCGTGGATGACAGCGGTTTTAAAGATGGACTGTGGACCAGGATCAAAAACTTCTTCACTGGTTCAGATGATGACTCGGAATAAAGAAGCGGATATGTTTCAAAAGTAAATGACTCAAAGGAAAAACTGCCGGCGATTTTTGGTTGCCAGCAGTTTTTTTATGGCGCAAAGTCGGCTTTCGCTCATTCGCTTTTTAGAGGCGAGCTCCGTCGATACTCTGGAAATATCTTCAGAAATATTTTCTATATAATGAGAAAGAACTCTCTGCAAAACACTACATATCTTTTTTGATTTTTTTCAATGTCTTCCGCAAAAACAGAGCGCTCAACATCACGGAAATCAGCTCTGCGATGGGAAAGGCCCACCAAACCAAGTTCACGTTTCCGGATAAAGACAGCAGCCAAGCTGCAGGAAGCAGCACGATGAGCTGCCTCATGAGGGAAACCACTAGGCTGTATACGCTGAACCCCAATGCCTGGCACACCGAGTTGGCGATAATGCAAAATCCTGCCAGAATAAAATGGATGGAAATGATCCGCAGCGCAGGAACGCCCATGGCCAACATGTTTTCAGACGCACTGAACAACTGGAGCAGCGGCCCTGGGATCGTCTGAAACAAAATCACCCCAATGGCCATGATGCCCACTGCGTAAAACACAGAATACCGGATCGTCTTGTGGATGCGCTGCTCATAACGCGCGCCATAATTATAGGCCACGATCGGCACCATGCCGTTGTTCAGTCCAAAGACCGGCATGAAAATGAAGCTCTGCAGCTTAAAATAAACGCCGAACACAGCAACAGCCGTGGAGCTGAAAGCGATTAAAATTTTGTTAAGACCAAAGGTCATCACCGAACTGATGGCCATCATCAAAATTGACGGGATGCCGATATACAGGATACTGGTGATCAGCCGCCGGTCCGGTCGGAATCCCTTTATGGAAAACTGGATGTCAGGGTTCTTTTTCACATTGAAACCTAACGCCAGGAAAGCCGCGATGACCTGCCCCATCACAGTGGCCACAGCAGCCCCTGCGACACCTAAGCGAGGCAGCCCTAAAAGACCAAAGATCAGAATCGGATCCAGTATGATGTTCACGACTGCGCCTAACCCCTGAGTGATCATGGTATAAAAAGTGCGTCCCGTGGACTGGAGCAGCTTTTCAAAGGTAAGCTGAAACAGGATCCCCAGTGAACCGATACAGCATATGCGCAGATAAATATCTCCATAATCAACGATCTGCTCAATGTCCGTCTGGCTGCGCATGAAGACATGGACACCCACAAAGCCAAAGAGCAGGAACACTGCGAAACAAAGCAAAATCAAAAATAAGCCCTGCACAGCAATGTTGTTCACCTTTTTTTGATCCTTCTGCCCCAAAGAGCGGGAAAGCAGCGCATTGATCCCCACCCCAACGCCGCTTCCCACTGCGATCAGCAGATTCTGGATGGGAAAAGCCAAGGACACGGCAGTCAAAGCGTTTTCATTGATCATGGCCACAAAGATGCTGTCCACCACATTGTAAAGCGCTTGGACCAACATGGAAATCACCATGGGAAGAGACATGGTCAATAGCAGTTTGTTGACAGGCATGATGCCCATTTTATTTTCATCTCGCAGCTTGTTATCTTCCATAAAAAATACACCTCCTGAATTTAGTTAGATATCGAACATTATGTACAAAAAGAAATCCTACTCTAGCCTCAAGTTATGCGAGGTTTTTACAAAGACGCTCCAGCAGTTCTGTCAACACACAAAGTTCTTCTTGGGAAAGCATCTGAAAATCTTCAGCCTCTACTTGCTCCAAATGTTTCTTGAAATCCTGATAAACTTGAATCCCCTCTGGTGTGAGCACCAGCTTTTTCAGCCTTGCGTCCTCATGCACGCTCTCCCTGCGCAGGTACCCCTTCTTTTCCAAGATTCCTAACCCATTGGATATGGTGGAACGCCTGACATCCAAGGCCTTTTCCAGATCTCGCTGAAACACCTCTTTGTCCTGAGATTCCAAATAAATGCATTCCATGGCAATAAACTGGATCGTGGTAAGATTATATTGAGCAGCAAGCAAATCAATGTTGCGCTTTAGCTTCACATCCACCATATGGATCAGCTTCCCGATCTGTTTCATAGTATTTCCTTTCAACATTTTGTTAGAACGCTAACAATTATAATGGAATATATTTAGAATGTCAAGATGGGAAAATCAATATTTCCCCATCTGCCTCCCCACGAACCACAATGACATCACAAACGCCAAA
>CAJTYS010000025.1 GCA_910583765.1 uncultured Eubacteriales bacterium
GTTATACCAAGTAGTTCATCATCAATCCCAAGGCCGCATAGTTGTTCAACGTATACGCACCGTGTTTGGAATACATATTTGAGAACTGGAATGGATCTGAGAACCGATCTTGATCAATGGCTTGCAGATCATTGCTGATCAAACTTGCCGAATTGGTGTTCATGGCACTGGTGCTCCTGTTGTACAGGTTTTCTGCCAGACCACCTCTGCCTGACAGTAAGTCTTTTGCCAGGGTCGGCTCTTCTTGCAGCGCCTTGGTAAGGGCTTCTTTATCCAATACCAACTGCCCTTCTTTGTCCGTAGTGATCCCTAACTTCTTAAGAGATTGGGCAGCTCCGATGGAACGTTCAAAGTTCCGCAGCTGAGTCGCTGTCCCGCGGCCGTGGTCTGCGTTATCCTGCAGGAATCCAACGGCTTTGTTGTAATTCTTTAGAAGATCGGACACAGCAGAGACCACTTTATCCGTATCTGGGCGCACAGAAACGTCTGTTGTTCCCGTAGCTTTGAGATCCGCCTGGATCCGGCCCATATCCAGCTGTACGCTGTTGGACTGTGATGTATGGTCTGTAGTCTCTCCATTGGCAGTCACGCTGTATTGCGCGTTCTGCGCTTCTGTGGAAATGTTCTGCAATCCTTCTGCCGCACCCATCTGACCTGCTACTTCAAAGGCAGCATCCGTACCAGTGGAACGGCTCTGCAGACTTAAAACAGCCTTTCCATTTTCCTGTGTCACAGACGCGACCACGCCTGAATCAGACTTGTTGATGGCAGCCGCGGCTTCTCTTAACATCTGTCCGTTAGTCTTAGTGGCTCCACTATCCTTTGTAGCGCTGATGTTGATGTTAACATTGCCTTTCGGTCCAGAAATGGTAAATGCCATATCCCCCTGGGCAAGAGCGCCACTCTTTACACCATCACTGCGATTCTGCTGCGCAGTCGCCAGCTGGGTGACTTCTAAAGTCATATCCTGTGCTGGTCTCGCGGCATAAGAGGCATAACCGCCGTAACGATTCGTTACGCTGGCCACATCTGTTTCAGAGCTAACAGCAGTCAGTGAGTTCATCACCCCTGCCGAATTGCTGGCCTTCAGGCTATTGGCAGACTGCATGACATCGCTCATAGTTGAACTGTAATCCCGCAGGAAATCCAAACTTGAGCTTCTATATTGGTCTCTATACTGGCTTTGCGTGGATTCCATGACCTGTCTCTGGTACTTTGGATTCTTGGAAAGCGCCTGCTGCAGCCTGATTTGACTGATGGTGTTCTGATAGTTATAATAGTTGCTATATGAGGATCCTATTCCGTTTATCATAACTCTCCCTCCTTCCTCAATAAAATAGTCTGCTTCAAGTGTATTATAATCCTTTTGCCGTGAAATGGAAAGCTTTTTTGCTGGATTTTCAGGGCTTTTTTGCCTAAATCAGGTCCGGTGTCCAGAAATCCCTAAACTTGCTCCAAATATTCCTCCAGCGTCAATTTCTGCTTGTAGATTTCCTTTGCTGCGTCTTTTCCCACATAACGGATGTGCCACGGCTCGTATTTGTAGCCGGTGATGTCCTCTTTGCCTTTTGGGAATCGAATGATGAATCCATATTTATGCGCGTGCTTCGCAAGCCAAGCGCCCTCCTGAGTCGCGCCGTAGGCCTGCACCAGATTGTAATTCACAGATGGCGAAGAAACATCAGCCACCAGCCCTGTCTGATGTTCGCTGTGGCCTGGCTCAGCGCTGTATTGCTCGGCGCTGTATCTCCCGTCTTTATTCACATAGCGCTCAAAGATTTGTTTCTGATACGCATAAGGCCTATAGCCGCTGGTGATCTTGATAGTATAGCCTTCTTCCTTTGCGGCAGCCGCCAGTTTTTTGAATGCCGCGGCCGCTGGCTTTCTCATTTGCTGATAACCGCTGCCGCCAGAGACGGCTGGCTTTCCGTCCACCAGATCGCTGGGTTCATAGTCTGGCTTGAGATCGTGGGTTTTGTTGACGAGGATCAGATATTCAGACGATGTGTTACGGGCATTTGTTTCCATCTGTGTCTCCTGTTTCTTCGTCTCCTGCTCCGCGTCCTGCCGCTGAATCGCAGATGCTGGCTCCGCGTCGTTCTTTTCGCCTACTCGCTCTGTCAGGTGCGGCCATACGATGAAAAACGCGGCAAAGACCGCCAATGCCATGGCCAGTGCCCGAATTCGCTTGGCCCTGCGCCTTTTCTTGCCTCTGATATTCTTATGCTTTCTCTGCTTTTTCTCGATCTTGCGCCGTTGCTTTGCCTCCAGCTTGCGCCTGCGCTCTTCGATCCTGCGCCGGGCCGCTTCTCTGTCAAAATCCCGCTGATTGCTGCCCTGGAGAATAGGCTTTCCCGGGGAAGGCCTGCTCTGTGCGCCGCTTCTTCTTTGTTCAGAAGGGCGGTTTCGCGCAGCGGACCTGCTGCCCTGCGCAGAAGGCCTAGCGCCTTGTGTCAAGGGTTTTCCATAGGCAGAGGGCCTGTTCTGTCCCAAAGGCCTGCTTCCTTGCCCAGAAGACCGATCATAAGCAGATGGCCTGCTCTGCTCTAAAGATCTGCCGCCCTGCAGCGGAGAGCTATCGTATCCAGGGGGCAGTCCTCGCTGTGAGGAACCCCCTGCTGGGCCGCTGTCATATCTAGTGCTTCCATGTGGAGCAGAGGGCCTCCTGGCCGTGCTGCTCTGAGCGTTCCCTCCCAACAGGCCGCTGCCTGTGCCCGAAGGCCTCTGCTGCCTGCTGCTCGCTGCTGCCCGCTCTGTCGTTCCGCCTTGACGATATCCGCCTGGCGCGCCTCTGCTCTCCAAAGCCGCCAGCCGCTGAGCCCTGCTGCTTCCCGCGGGCCTCTTTGACTGGCTGTTTGGGGAAGGGCCGCGGGCCGCACTTTCCGCTGATCGCCTTGCTCTGTCACCTCCTATGGGTCGTTTATTGTTTTCATCCCTAATCATGCCATTTCCTCTGGGTTATCCTTAAAAATCATAATATAGATATTGTATAATAGATCGTCTCTATTTACAAATGTAAATTTTAAAAAGGAAGAATGCTGTCGTTTTTTGAGGCTTCATCAACATCGCACAGTGATATTTTCCGCGATCCGCTGAAAGGAATTGCAGAACAGCTGGTTTCATGGTATCATGGACGCAATTGCAATTGATGAAAAACGAGAATGTGAGGTGCGAGTATGAAAAATGATCGGGTCTTGAGGATCTATACGGATGGTGGCTGCTCTGGGAATCAAAGCCGGAAAAACTTCGGCGGCTGGGGCGCTGTACTGGAATTCGCGGGTCACAGCAAGGAACTGTACGGCGGTGAGAAAAACACGACTAACAATCGCATGGAAATGACCGCTTTGCTGGAAGCCTTCCGTGCCATCAAAAAGGAAAATCAGACCATCGAAGTTTATTCGGACAGCTCCTACCTCATGGATTGTTTTCGTAAAAAATGGTACAAGGGCTGGCTGAAAAACGGCTGGAAGACTTCTGCGAAAAAGCCGGTGGAAAACCGAGATCTATGGGAAGCGCTCCTGCCTTATTTAGACCGTCACACCATTGCCTTTTACCGAGTCAAGGGTCATGTGGACTTAGACAGCCCTTCCACGAACTTTGATAAATTGTACCAAAAATTCCAGGAATGGAACGGCAGCGATTATTCTTTTGAGGATTTCCAGTATGTGACTGAAAAAAATAATCGGGCCGATGAGCTGGCGAACTTAGGGATCGATCAAGTCCGTGAATAGCTGCCATGTTTCAGCCTTTCTTTGAAATCGCATGAATCGCGTCCACAGCGATTTTCATCTGTCGCTCATTATTATACATACCCATGCTCATACGGACCGCGCCAGTGTCCCAGGTGCCTATGGTCTTGTGCGCTAACCCCGCGCAGTGATAGCCGCCTCGCACTGCGATGCCATATTCATCGTTTAACAGCGATGCGGTTTCTTCACAATCATACCCTTTTATGTTGAATGTGACAATACCCACCTTTTTTCTACAGTCAGAAGGGCCATAAACCGTGACATTTTTCATGTTGCGAAGCCCCTCATCCAAGATCCCTGTCAATTCCCGTTGATGTTCGCGGATGGTGCTGACCCCTATTTTTTGAACAAAGGCAGCAGAATAACCCAGGCCAATGATGCCCGGCGCGTTGATGGTTCCTGCTTCGTACCCCTCTGGCAGCTCCTTTGGCTGGATCAGGTCTTTTGAAGCGGTTCCAGTCCCGCCTTGTATCATCTGCTTTAGGCTAATGCCTTCCCGCACGTAAAGCATTCCTGTTCCCAGCGGCCCCAGCAGTCCTTTGTGTCCAGGCACTGCCAGCATGTCGATACCGTCCACATCCATCTGCAGGTGACCCGCGCCCTGTGCGCCGTCCACTAAGAACAAGAGATTACGGCGGCAGCACAAAGCTGCCAGCTTTTTCACAGGCATGATGGTCCCAGTGACATTGGACGCCTGAGTACAGACGATCAGTTTAGTATTAGGACGGATGGCTTTTTCCACGCGGCTGATCTCCAGGCTGCCATCTGGTCCGCAGGGCACGATGGTCCGCGACACCCCCTCTTCTGCCAAGGCTCGGATGGGACGCAGAACGGAATTGTGTTCCATTGCCGTGGTGATCACATGATCGCCTCTGCTCAGGACCCCTTTTATGGCAAGGTTCAGCGCTTCCGTGGTGTTGTTTGTAAAAATCACTCGCTCTGGATTTTTGATTTTGAAAAAGTCTGCCAGCGTTTTTCTGGCCTGATATACTTCCTCTCCTGTCCTTGTGGACAAATCGTGACCCGAACGCCCCGGGTTTCCGCAATAAGACAGCATGCACGCATCCATGGCTTCGATCATTCCCTTTGGTTTCGGAAAAGACGTGGCCCCATTATCTAAATAAATCATGGCTTTTCCTCCTCAAGTACACCATATGCGGAGAAAAACCAGATGGTGCCATAGGAGGGTCAGATTTTCCAGTTTCGATCTGCGATTTTAGCCAGCCACGTTGTTTTCACATCAATGGCCTTTTGCGGGCACATTTCCTGGCAGCAGTAGCATTTGATGCACTTGCGGTAACGATAGACAGGTTTTCCCTTTTTCATGCGGATCGCCTTTTCCTCCAGGGGACACGCCTGCGCGCAAATGCCGCAGCCCACGCATTTGTCTTTTTTCACAAAGGGTTTGCGGTCCAGTAAAGGCTGAAGAAATCCGATGGCTTTGAGCTGCCCCTGAAACTCTTCGCCTCGCTCCACGTTGAAATCCGCGTTGCCCCACTGTGAGATCGCCGCTTCCATGGAAATGGCTCCCCCTGGAGTCAGGATTTCAATGTTTTCTGCCTCGTATGTGCCGATGCCGTATTCCTGACCATAAACATTGGTGGGCACCAGCTCCGGCCTAAGGTCCACCAGCCTGCAAAAAACGCTGTCCAAGGCCACAGGATCAGCGGAAGCCATCAGCAGGTACATAGGCGTTGGATCGCCGGACTGAGGGCCATTGCCTTCCATGGCCATGATCCCGTCCATGATATGTATCCTTGGCCGCACCAGCAGGTTCAGATCCCCGATCATTTTCCCGAACACATCCGCATTGGGAAATCTCGCGTGAGACGCGCCTTTGTTAAAGCCGTAGACACAGCCAAAAGTGTTTTTCATGGCCCCTGTGATTCGCTCTAGCTGATGGGTTTTCATCTTGCACAAGTTGACAATGGCATCCGCTTCCAGGACACCTTTGCACAGCACAAAATGATCCGCCGCATGGCCCTCTGGGTAATCGATCTGCTGCCCTTGGGAAAAATCAGCTGCTTCGATCCCCAGCTGCTGCGCCTCCTGAAGGATCCCGCAGCCTTCTGCCGTCTGCTCCACTCCGATCAGATGATTGCCTGGCGAATCCCCATAAAGCAGGTTTTCATAACCGTTCTCCCGCAAAGAGCGGCCTACTGCGGCAAAAACCTGGGGATGGGTGGTGCAGGCTTTGTCCGGTGCGCACCGAGCCAAAAGATTGGGCTTCAAAATGATACGTTCTTCTTTTGCGAGAAACTGCTCCCAGCCGCCCAAAAGCGCTACGGCCCCGGCCACTGCCTGATCCACTAGCTCCTGTTTATATTTCCTGCATTCTATGATCGCGACTTTACTCTTTTCCATGTTTATGCTTCGGAATCCAGCAGCAGTTCTTCCACGATCTTCGCCGCGTCTTCCACGCAGCCATCGCAGGAGCGCAGGACTTCGCCGGTCTTCACGCCTTTGATTTCTTCGCAAATGACCGACTTGTTCATTTCCTTGAAACGCTCAGTCATTTCTTTCATCTTTTTGTAGCAGGCTTTCTTTGTGCCTGGCTTGTCCAGATTTCCATCGCTGAGCTTCATGCCTACTAGGGCTGCCATGGCGCTGACTGCGCCGCAGGTTCCCATGGTCCCCATGCCAAAGCCAAAGGATTCTGTCATGCGGAAGGCATCTTTTTCATCAACGCCAAACAAATCGCAATAAGCGCAAGCCACAGACTGGGCGCAATTGTAACCACTGTGATGATTTTCTACTGTTTTTTCAACTCTTTCTGACATTTTCAAGTCCTCCTCTTTTCTTTTTACTGATTGATTTCTATCATTCAAACACGACATAGGCTGCTTTACCCAGGGCAATGGCTCCGCTGCCTGGACAGCCGCCGCGTTCTACTTGTATTGTTCCGCTAAGATGCGCCCCACATGCACGCCGCTGGCCGATGCCTGGGACAGGGAATGGGTCACGCCAGAGCCGTCTCCCAGGGCGTACATGCCTTTTACTTTTGTCTCCAGGTTTTCGTCCACTTCCACCTTTGAATTGTAGAATTTCACTTCCACCCCGTAGAGCAGGGTGTCTTCGTTGGCCGTGCCCGGGGCGATCTTGTCCAGAGCATAGATCATTTCAATGATATTATCCAGCTGCCGCTTTGGAATCACCAGGCTCAAATCGCCGGCCGTGGCCTGGAGAGTCGGCCTTGTGAAGCATTTTTGCATCCTGCGGGGGCTGCTTCTCCTGCCCTTTACCAAATCACCGAATCGCTGGAGCAAAACGCCGCCGCCCAACATATTGGACAGTTTTGCGATGGATTCGCCGTATTCATTGCTGTCTTTGAACGGCTCTGTGAAATTGTTGGAAACCAGCAGCGCGAAGTTGGTGTTTTCTCTGCGCAGAGCGGGATCCGCGTAGCTGTGGCCATTGACAGTGACAATGCCGTTTGTATTTTCCGCCACCACTTCTCCATAAGGATTCATACAGAAGGTACGAACTTGGTCATTGTATTTATCTGTCTTGTAAACGATCTTGCTTTCATAAACATCGTCTGTGATATGCTTGAATATTTCAGCCGGCAGTTCAACCCGCACGCCGATGTCCACCCTGTTCTTTCGCTGACTGATCTCCATTTTGTCACAGACGCTGGAAATCCATTTGGAACCAGAACGTCCTGTTGCCAGCACCAGATTTTTGCAGGTGAGCACTTCGTCTTTGTCAGTCACGACTTTGAATGTGCCATCGTCTTCTTTCTCAATATCCGCGATGGTGGTATAAAACATGGTGTCAATCTTATGGCTGCAGTAATCGAAGATCCTGCCCAGAATCCGCACATTCCTATCCGTGCCCAAATGCCGCACCTTTGCTTCCAGCAGGTGCAGGTCGTTTCGCAGGGCAATGGTCTTCAGCTGGGAGCTGGCAGTGGAATAAAGCTTTGCGTCCGCGCCGCCCATGCCGCACAGGACACTGTCCACGTATTCCATCAATTCTAAAGCCTGTTCCGTGCCCACATAATTGTGTAGATCACCGCCAAACTGGGTGGTGATGTTATACTTTCCATCAGAAAGGGTCCCTGCGCCGCCATAGCCGTTCATGATATGGCATGGGCTGCATTTCACGCAGGTCTTGGCACCTTTTTTGATCGGACACTGGCGCTTTTCCAAAGGCGCGCCCTTGTCGATCATCAGCACCTTTGCCTTGTTATCGATCTTGGTCAGTTCATAGGACAGGAACACGCCGCTGGCCCCTGCGCCCACAATAATGATATCATACTGTTTCATTCTCGTTTCTCCCTTCTTTTTCAGGCTTCCCCTGTTTGCCTGGCCCGCGGTTTCTCCACAGGCTCATTTCAAAAGAGGCTGCCAAGCGAATCTCAGCATGGCAGCCCTTGTTTCCACATTCTTTATTTCTTGATGTTCGGATCCGTTGGGTCATAATTCTGACTGGACGGAATTTTCTTTGCTTTCGGCTTGTCGAACGGTCCGATCTTGCTGGAATCGTAGATTGTCACCTTGGTGTCTCTGTGCCGTGCGATGTCATAGATCAGCTTGGCGTTGACTGCTTCCAGACGAATGCATCCATGGGAAGCGGGGCCTCCCAACTGGTTATACGCAGTCGCGTTGAGGGTCCTGTTGTTTGGAGTCCGATACATGACCGAATGGAACAAATAGCTGCCTGTGATCCTAGAACACCACTGCCCATAGGAATATCCGCCCATAGTCGGTCCGCCCAGCTTGGACCAGCGATAAGTTCGTTCCTTTTTCAGCGTATAAGTGCCTTTTACCGTTGGCGTGGAGGCCTTTCCTACGGAACATGGGAAGGCTTTTACTGGGATAGTGTAGCCTTTCTTTCCGTCCTTTGCGAACAGAGTGATGCAGTTTTTCTTGCGGTTCACTTTGATGTAAATGTCTTTTTTCTTCCACTTGCTGCCGAACCTGGCAATCAGATTCTGACACAGCTTGCCGTTTTTCTCAAAGTAATACTTGTACTTGCCTACATATTTCCATCCTGTGGCCGCGACACCTTTGCGGAAATAATAGCGCTTGTCCTTGATTCGTTTCCAGCCGGTTTTTTGATAGACCTTGCCGTTTTTCTGGAAATAGTAGATTTTGCCGTTGTTCATCTTTTTCACAACGGATCTATATTTTGTCTGCTTGATGCCTTTTTTGTAGTAATATCCTTTGTGCACGCCAGAATACAGCTTGCCCTTTTTGTACAGTTTCTTTTGCTTGGTGCCGTTAATCAGATTACCATTTTTGTACTGCTTGCCTTGATAGGTTCCGGTAAACAGCGCGCCGTTGCGATAGAATCGATTTTTGTAAGTCCCGGTGTAGGGCTTTCCAATGCCGTAACGGTCAAAATAATACAGCTTGCCCTGGTAGGTTTTATAAATGCTCACATGCTTTTTACCAGTCACCGCGTCCAAGTCGTACAGCTTGCCATCAATGTACTGCGTTCCTTTCTGCAGCACATTGTTTCTATAATATGTGCCGTCTGCCTGCCAGCCGTTTTTCACGGGAGCTTCGGTGCCGCTGACTTCCTGCGCCATGGCCGCTCTCTCGTTAGAAATGCTCTGAACAGCCGCGTCCATGCTGCTGTTTTTGGATTCTGCCGCAAAGGTCGTCTGACTGGTGAGCAGCACCGCGGCGGCAATGGATAATAAAATAAAAATTCCTGTGATCCCTTTGCGGGATTTGCTTGCCTGCATGTTTCTCTCCTTTTTACATATAAACGGGGACTGTTTGAAAACGGTCCCCCTGCGAATCCTGTCCTGCCTAAAATAGCCTGTCCGTTATTCTTCCAGCATTAATTGGTCAAAGACAGCCACTGCCTTTTCAAACTCCGCGTCATCAGCGATGTCCAGCAGTTCAAATTCGTCTTCGCCTGTCTCTTTATATCCGTAGATATACACATCATCGGAATCATCCTGGGGCAGCAAAGCGATGTACTCTTTGCCTTCTGCGTCGAACACGCCCAGTATTTCGCATTCCAGTTCTGTACCATCATCATATTCCAAGGTGATGAAATCTGCGTCTGACATTTTAATTTCCTCCAAATTTTTCTTCTTAAATATACGTCAATATCATTACTATACCATTCTCTGGGGTTTTTAGCAATGAAAATATTCTGTGATTTTTTTCGCCAATTTATCCGTGATCCCCTTCACTTCCATGAGCTGCCCCTGCGAGGCGGCTTTAATTTTGTCGATGCTGCCAAAGTGTTCCAATAGCGCGTTCCGTTTGGCAGGGCCGATGCCTTCGATCTCATCCAGCACAGAGGTGAGCATCCGCTTTCCACGCAAACCCCTGTGATAATCAATGGCGAACCGATGGACCTCTTCCTGGACAGTGCCCATGTATTTGTAAAGCATGGGATGTTCTTTCAGCAGAATTTCTTCCACTTGTCCTTCCTTTTGATACACCAGGGAGCGGGATCGATGGTGATCATCCTTTGCCATGCCTGCTACTGGCAGGTCCAGCTTCATAGCTCTAGTGATTTCCAGCGCTGCGCTCACATGGCCTTTGCCGCCGTCAATCAGCAGCAGATCCGGAAACACAGCAAAGCTTTCGTCTCCTTCCAAGGCTCTTTTGAACCTGCGGAACAGCACTTCCTGCATGCTGCCGTAATCATTGGGGCCTTCTATGGTCTTCACTTTGAAGCGGCGGTAGGATTTCTTGTCCGGCTTTAAACCCTCAAAGACCACCATGGCCCCCACTGTGTCCACGCCGTTTGTGTTGGAAATGTCGTAAGCTTCCACTCGGTATTCTCTGCCGCTGTAGCTGCCCTGGTCATAACCCATGCGGATGAGGATGTCATGGATCTCTCTGCCTAAGGTCTGGGTCCGTTCTTTCTTTGCCTCCGCCCGCTGGTCAATGGTCTTCACCATTTCGACCACGTCTTTTTTTGCCAGCTCCAGCACTGCCCGCTTTTCCCCTTTTTGTGGAACCAGGAAGTGGACTTGATGGCCTGCCAGATTTGACAAATACGCTTCCACCAGAGTCGTCTCTTTCAACGGGTGTTCCAAAATGATCTCCCGAGGAATCCCCAGGCCTGAACTGTAATGCTGCTTGACAAAGGCTGATATCAAATCATCGGAAGAATCCTCTTCCATGGACTGGAGGTCATAGGTTTCCCGCCCGCTCAGCTTGCCCTCCCGCACGAAAAACAGAACAATGTGCCGCTGTTTCTGACCTCTTGCGGCCAAAATCAGATCCACGTCCTTTTTGTCCTGGAGCACCACCCGCTGCTTTTCGGAAAGCGCCTTTGCCGCCGCGATGTAATCCCGATATTCCGCTGCCCGCTCAAAGTCCAGTTTTTCAGAAGCCTGCGCCATTTGTTCTTCCAGGTGATGGAGGATGTCTTTAGTCCTGCCTTTCAGGAATTCGCAGGCTCTGTTTACCTTCTGGCGATAAGCTTCTTGAGAAATTTTTCCCTGGCAGATTCCATCGCACTGATCGATGTGATAGTTGAGACAAGGCCGGAATCCCTTTGGAAACGCTCTGGCCGAACACTTTTTTAGAGCATATACCTGGTTGAGCAGGTCCACAATCTGATTGACCGCGCCTGCGTCACTGTAAGGACCGAAATACTTGTTCCCGTCCCGCCGCACCTGGCGGGTCTTGATGAGACGGGGGAAATCTTCCTCCATGGTGACTTTGATGTAGGGATACGTCTTATCGTCCCGCAAGAGCACATTATACTTGGGCATGTGCTTTTTGATCAAATTGCACTCTAAAATCAGGGCTTCCATCTCGCTCCCTGTTGTGATGTACTCGAATTCTTCGATCTGAGAAACCATGGCCCTGACTTTGGGGTCCATGTTTCGAGAAGATTGGAAATACTGGCGCACCCGATTCTTCAGGGACACGGCCTTTCCTACATAGATGACTTGCCCTAGTTTGTCTTTATGAAGATAAACTCCCGGTGTGTCCGGGAGTTTTTTCAGGTTTTCTTGAATGTCAAACATGTTTCTTTCGCCTTTTTCTGCCCAGTTCGCCTCTGCTGATCGGTGCTTGGGCCTCGCGACCGCGGCGGCTGGCCTTTCTCTTGCGCCTTTGTCTCCGCCGTTTCACTCTGCCGCTGACTCCGAGAAAGCGGAGCGCCAGAACGATCAGTACCAACAGGCCTACTGCGATGTAAATCATCAGCGCCATCCAGTCAGGGATTCCAAAATAGGAAAGAGGGCCGCCTTCTTCCACGGTTTCCTCTGCCACTGCGTCTGTCTGGCTCATCAGCTTCTTTCCTACATAGACTTTGATGCTGCCTACCCGCTGTCCTTTTGACACAGGCGCGTCCAGCTTTTCCTTGGAATCAAATTCCGTGCGCACTTCCGGCGCGTCCTCGCCTGCTCTGGTAGTGATGGCAGCTGTTTCTTTGGCCACAGCGGTCACATAGCGGACCGATCCTCGCTTCACTCGGATTTTTCCCATCTTCTCTCCCTGGGAGACAATGGTCTGTGTTTCGTAGAAATTTTCCAGCACATAATCGTAGAGCTGGTTGGTATCATAAAATCTGCTGTCCTGTCCGGAGCCAAGGACAACGGAAATCAGTTCCGCGCCGTTGCGGTTGACAGCCCCTACGAGACAGCCGCCCGCAGTGCTGGTGGAGCCGGTTTTCACGCCGATCATGCCTTCATATTTGGGCACGAATTTCATCGTCTTTTTCGTGTCTTTGTCATTGAAAGTCAGCTTTATGGGCTTCTTTTGCCAAAGACATCTGTTGCTGTTGACCAGTTTCCGCTCTTTTGATTTGTTGGTGGCTGGAATCGTATGCTTCGCCGCGCCCACAATCTTGCGGAACATCTGATTTTTCATGGCTTCTTTTGTGATCAGCGCCAAGTCCCTAGCTGTGGTCAGATGATCCTCCTGCCCCTTCCAGTTCAATCCGTTGGGATTGCGGAAATGGGTGTTCTGCGCGCCGCAGGCCTTGGCTTTTTCATCCATCATCTGGCAGAACTTTTCAATGCTGCCGCCGATCTCATAAGCCAAAGCTTCTGCCGCGTCGTTGCCAGAGGCGATCATGAGCCCGTACAGCAGGTCTTCCACAATAAAAGTCTCGCCTTCTTCAATGTCAATGCAGCTGCCCATGTCCGTGACCTTTTTGTTCACTGTGATGACCTGGTCCGGTGACAGATGTTCCAAGGCCAGCATGCAAGTGACGATTTTCGTGGTGCTGGCTGGCTCCCGTTTTTCATCAATGTTTTTTTGGTAGAGAATTTCTCCTGTCTCCGCGTCCATGACGATCGCGGCCTTTGCCTGCAAATCCAGATCCCGCTCTGTCACAGCTGTCGCGCCAAAAGCTGGCAGCGCCTGGGCAAAGAAGACCACCGCCAGGGTCATTAAGATGAATAGCTTTGATTTTAACTTCATATTCAATCCCTGTTTTCTCAATTTCTATTTTTCAAAGAAAAAATCTGCCAGTTCATATCCGCTGTTGAATTTCCGGCCTTTCGCGCCTGACTTTTCATGGAATCTCCGGGCTGGATCTTCTGGTTCTTCCTTCCTGCTGTCATAGATCACATATGGCACCGGATCAGCGGAGTGGGTCCGAATCCGCAGCGGCGTTCTGTGGTCAGGCACGATGAGCACGCGGAAATCTTCTCCTGCCTGCCGGAAATATTCTACCACTGGGGTCAGCACTTTCTGATCAATCAGTTCCAGACACTTGATCTTGCCTTCCATGTCCCCCTGGTGGGAGCATTCGTCCGGACCTTCTAAGTGTATGTACACAAAGTCTTTTCCATTCTTATATTCTTGAATCGTGGCTGCGGTCTTGCCGTCAAAATTGGTATGGATGGTCCCTGTCGCGCCTTCCACGTCCACTGCGTCCAGTCCAGCGCAGACAGCGATGCCTTTGATCAGATCCACGGCGGAAACTGCTGTTCCGTTGATTCCGTATTTGTCAGTGAAAGAAGACAGGCTTGGCTTTTTGCCTTGTCCCCAGATCCATAAAGTATTGGCAGGGTTCAGGCCCTTTTCTATCCTGGCCTTGTTCACTGGATGATCCTTCATCACTTCATAGCTTTCCTTCATCATCTTTACGATAAAGTCCACGCCTTCGCCTTTTGGCAGATGGTCGCCTACCCGCTGGGTCAGCACATCGTGAGGCGGTGTCATGTCGTAATCCGTGGAGCCGTTATGGACGATCATACAGTGGCGATAGCTGACACCGCTGTAAAAATGAATGTTTTCATCTGCGAATCTTTCGTTGACCGCCTGAATCAGCTGATCCGCTTCCTCTGTGGTGATGTCGCCGGCGCTGTGGTCTGTGATGGTCAGATCTTCGTATTCTCCCTCTCCAGTCAGGGTGATGATGTTGACCCGAAAAGCAACGTCCGTGTCAGACATGTCGATGCCCATGCTGGCTGCTTCCAGCGGCGATCTGCCAGTGAGATAAATGGCTGGGTCATATCCCATGACAGACAGATTCGCGGCGTCTGATCCGGGAGCCACGCCTTCAGGAATGGTCTGTACCATGCCCACCTGCCCTTTGGCAGCTAATGCGTTGGTCATTTTCAGATCCGCTACTTCCAGCGGCGTTTTTCCGTCTAATTTTTCAACCGGATCGTCTCCTGCTCCATCCGGCACTACGATCAAATATTTCATGTGTTTCCTCCCAAAAGGCAAAAGCTTCCCTCTGTGTGAGAAGGAAGCCCTGCAGTTTATTTGTTTTCCGCTTCAAACTTCTTCATAAAATCAATGAGTTTGTCCACGCCTTCCATTGGCATGGCATTGTAAATGCTGGCCCGCATGCCGCCGATGGATCTGTGGCCGTTCAGGTTGTGCAGCCCCTGGGCTTTTCCTTCTGCGACAAATTTCTTGTCCAGATCGCTGTTGCCTGTGACGAACACCACGTTCATCAGAGAGCGGTCCTGATCCCTGACCGGACAATTGTACAGGCTGCTGCCATCAATGTAATCATAGAGCTTTTTCGCCTTTTCCACATCCAGGTCGTGCATGGCTGAAACGCCGCCGATCTCCTTGATATGCTTGAACACTTCTCCTGCCACGTAAATGGCAAAGCAGTTCGGCGTGTTGTAAGCCGAATCGTTTTCCGCGTGGACTTTGTAATCCAGATAAGTCGGGACGTTTTCCTTTGCGAATCCAATCAGGTCTTCCCGCATAATGACAATGGTCACACCTGCTGGAGCCACGTTTTTCTGCGCGCCCGCGTAGATCAGTCCAAATTTGGAAACATCGATTTCCTCTGACAGGATGCAGGAGGACATGTCCGCTACCAGCGGGATATCGCCTGTGTCTGGAATATATGGGAAATGCGTTCCGTAAATGGTGTTGTTGAATGTGATATGTACATAATCCGCGTCCGCGCGAAAATCTTCTTTCTTCACTTCTGGAATATAGGAAAACGTGGATTCTTCGGAAGACGCGGTGATTTTGACGTCACCGAATTTCTTCGCTTCCTTGGCAGCCTTTTTTGCCCAGGAACCGGTGACAATATAGTCAGCTTTTCCTGATTTCCGCAGCAGGTTCATAGGCACCATGGCGAACTGCAATGTGCCGCCGCCCTGCAGGAACATGACTTTGTAGTTGTCAGGAATGTTCATGATGTCTCTCAGGTTCTGTTCCGCGTCAGCCAGGATCGCCTTGAATTCTTTGGAACGATGGCTCATTTCCATGACAGACTCGCCGCAGCCTTCGTAGTTAGGCAGGTTGGCCGCTACGCTTTCGATCACAGAAAGGGGCAGCATGGACGGGCCTGCGGAAAAATTAAATGCTCTATTGTTACTCAATTTTTGTCACCTCCAAGTAAGTTTGAGTGATATTTAACAAATTCATGATTTTCTATTATATCACTTTACCGCCTTATGGTAAAGTGATATAATCGAGGTTAATTCAAAATAATTAGAGAGGTAGAACCATGTACAAAATCGCGACACTGAACAAAATTTCACCAGTGGGGCTTTCTCGGCTCACTGATGGATATACAGTCATCGACAACACGGACGAAGCAAACGGAATCCTGGTCAGAAGCCAGGCCATGCATGACATGGAATTTTCCGAAAACCTGCTGGCCATCGCCCGGGCAGGCGCTGGGGTCAACAACATTCCTCTGGATCGCTGCGCCGAGGAAGGCATCGTGGTCTTCAACACGCCGGGCGCCAATGCCAACGCAGTAAAGGAGCTGGTGCTGGCGGGCCTGCTGCTGGCAGCAAGGAACATCCCTGATGGCCTGGCCTGGGCAAAGACCTTGGCTGGCACGGAAAACGTGGGCAAGGCCGTGGAAAAAGGCAAGGGCCAGTTCGCTGGCACGGAGATCAAGGGTAAAACCCTGGGAGTCATTGGTCTGGGAGCCATTGGCGTCATGGTGGCCAACGCAGCGGAACTGCTGGGCATGGATGTCATTGGCTATGACCCGTTCCTGAGCGTGAAAGCCGCTCACAGCCTTTCCAACACCATTCAGATCGTGGACGCTCTGAAAGAGCTGTATCCAAAGTGCGACTACATCAGTATCCACGTCCCTGCCATGGACAGCACCAAAGGCATGATCAATGAAGAAGCCTTCTCCCAGATGAAGGACGGGGTGGTCTTCTTGAATTTCTCCAGGGACAAGCTGATGGACGATGACGCGCTAGAACAGGCGCTGGCCAGCGGAAAGGTGAAAAAATACGTCACTGACTTTACGGACGATCGGGTCATCAATTTTGAAAATACCATCGTTCTGCCGCATCTGGGCGCGTCTTCCGCAGAAGCCGAGGACAACTGTGCTTCCATGGCCGTGGACCAGATCATGGATTACATAGAAAACGGCAACATCGTCAATTCCGTGAACTTTCCGGCATGTGATCTGGGGCCGGTTGCCTCTGGGACACAGCGGGCCTGCATCATTCACAAGAACGTGCCGGCCATCTTAGGAAAGATCACTGGCATCTTCGCGGATCTGGGCATCAATGTGGAGAACATGATCAACAAGAGCAAGGGCGATTTCGCTTATACGCTAGTAGAAGCTTCCGGCGAAGTGGCCGAAGATGAGCTGAAAGGGAAACTGGCTGGAGACGAATTCATTTCTGTGAGAGTGGTGAAATAGGCTTTGCCGCTGATAGGCTTGTAAAAAGATTTCCCGCATCTTAACACCCTGTAAAATAGAAGGAGCCGCTTTGCGTTAAAACCAATGGCCGATACGCAGAGCGGCTCGTTTCAATCCATGCTTTTTCAGGGCAGATTTCCGCCCGATACTTTTCACGCAATTCCTGATGGCACTCTTCCTTAGCGGTCATTGCTCAGAGGAACATCCCTGCGCCAATGGTTTATGAAATGAAATCGCGCCTTTCAGACAAACATCTTTGCATTTACCGCACCGAATGCACTCCAGGCCGTTGATGCCCTTGGTCACTTCTATTCCCATTGGACAAGCCTGCTCACACTTTTTGCAATCCACGCATTTTTCTTCATCCGGACGCATCTGATAAAAGCTCCATTTGTTGAACAGGGAATAAAAGGCTCCCAGCGGACACAGGTATCTGCAAAACGGGCGCGGAAGGGCCATGGACCAGACTAAAATAACGGCCAGTACCGCCACTTTCCAGTTGAACAGCGCGCCTGCCAGCTGCCGAAGCTGTGGATTCGCGAGCATTTGCGGGATGCCGCCTTCCAGGGTGCCCGCAGGACAGATATACTCGCAGAAATACGGAGGCCCCAATCCTGTCTGATCCGCGAAAAAAGCCGGCAGCAGGATCACTGCCGCCAGCAGGATTCCATATTTCAAATATCGAGCTGCCCGATCCAATTTTCCCCGAACCTTCCATTTGGGAACTGGAATTTTATGCAGCAGATCCTGCACAAGTCCAAAGGGACACAAAAGTCCGCAGACCAGCCTGCCCAGGAGAATCCCAAAGAGCATCATGCAGCCCAGCGCGTAAAAAGGGAATTGGTGCTTCGCGCCCAGCGCGGTCTGCAATGCACCGAGGGGACAGGAACCCACGGCTCCTGGGCAAGAGTAACAGTTCAGCCCTGGGACGCAAAGCGCCTTGCTCTTTCCTGCAAAGATCCTTCCATTTATGAACCCTGCCACATAACCGTTCATCAGAGCCGCGGAAAGCAGCTGCGCCCTGCGCTGAAAAGAGAGCCGCCGTTTTCCCTTGTTCTCTGGCTTTATCCGATCCCGACGCATTCCAGACATATTTTCACCGCCTTTTGAAAAACATCCCAATGCTCCT
This sequence comes from uncultured Eubacteriales bacterium, assembly GCA_910583765.1. Lineage (GTDB taxonomy): Bacteria > Bacillota > Clostridia > Peptostreptococcales > Anaerovoracaceae > Hominibacterium. Next base: position 17,911 of record CAJTYS010000025.1, read on the forward strand.
TGCGCATGACGCCGATCGCAATAAATAGCGCCGCGGCAGCGAGCAGGCTGACTCGAAGGAGCCAGAGCCAATAGCTTTTTTTAGTTTTTCCCATTTTCCAGTTCTGCCTTTCCCATTGACCTTAGCCCCTGATTGATGGCGTCCGTGTAAGTCCTGGCCAGATCTTCCTGCCTGCCGATGATTTCTTCACCCACCAGATTGCCCTCTTTGTCTACTGTAATGGTGGTCGGCGTGTATTGGATCTGTCCGCATATGTTTTGAAACCCCTGGTCCCCGCTGACCAGCGTGACTCCTTCATATCCCGCGTCCTTCAGAACCGCTTTTGCGCTTTCCGCGTCCATGCCGCCATCCAGACACACAGTAATGATCTGGACATGATCCGGCAGGGACTTGGCAAAGGCGGCGATATCTGGCATTTCAACAATGCAGGGTCCGCAGGTAAGCGCCCAGAAATTGATCAGTGTCACGTCTTTTTTCGCAAAATCCTCCTGGGTGAAGATTTGTCCATCCAAGGTCCGCGCACTGAACTCGCCCAAGTTTCCCTTTCCAGCCTGACCAGCTCCCTGCGCCTGCTGACCACCGCCAGTCTGTGAAGAGTCCTCTCCTGAACATCCAGTGACAAAAATGCCTGCTATCAACACCGCGCATAGCAGGAACGCGATCTTCTTTTTATGCTTCATAGATTTATCCTTTCTTGATTGATGCTTCAGACTGCGTTCTGCCCATTGCTCTGTAAACATGCAGTGGCCAAAAAGCGCCGCCCTTTTCACACCATTATGCCACAGATCCAGAGAAAAGTCCTATCAAAATCCGAAAAAACAAAAAAGGCGGATCATCTGTCACAGCCTCGGCCATATCCTATGCGTGTCGAAAATTAAATTACCTTGTCCGCTCTTTTTATGATACAATACCTATAAACATGATATCCAAGGGACGCTCGGAATTAGCAGAAAGGGCGAATCTTTGTGGGAACTCAAAAGGGAAATCGAGAAAAACAGGAGGAAGAGACATGGCCAGGACAGTGGGGATCGGGCATCAGGATTTTGAAACGATCCGAACGAAAAACATCTTTTACGTGGACAAGACCCATTTCATCAAGGAATGGTGGGAGCGGGGCGACATGGTGACGCTGATCACCCGTCCCAGACGCTTCGGAAAAACCTTGCTCATGAGCACGGTGGAAAAATTCTTTTCCACGGATCACGCAGGGAAAAGCCAGCTGTTCCAGGGGCTTTCCATTTGGGAGGATGAAACGTATAGGCAGATGCAGGGCACGTATCCGGTGATCTTCCTCAGCTTCGCAGACGTGAAAGAAAATTCTTTTTCCGAGGCCCGCAAAGGGATCTGCCGAAACATCCGGCGACTGTACAAAAAGTTCGATTTTTTATTGGAATCAGGCCTCCTCAGTGAAGATGAAAAAGAAGAATTCCGCAGCGTGTCCGCCGACATGGAGGACAACGAAGCCGCCTTTTCTCTGCGGGCTTTGTCAGACTACTTGTCCCGTCACTACGGCAAAAATGCCATTGTCCTATTGGACGAATACGACACGCCCATGCAGGAAGCCTACGCATCCGGTTATTGGGACGAAATGGCGGCCTTCATCAGGAATTTGTTCAACGCCACCTTCAAAACCAATCCGTATTTGGAGCGGGCCATCATGACCGGCATCACCAGGGTCAGCAGGGAATCCATCTTTTCCGACCTCAACAACCTGGAAGTGGTGACCACCACTTCGGACAAATACGAAGATTGCTTCGGCTTCACGGAGGAAGAGGTCTTTGCCGCTTTGGACGAACAGGGCCTGTCGGACCGAAAGGAAGAAGTCAAAGCTTGGTACGATGGTTTCACCTTCGGGAACAAGTCTGACATCTACAACCCCTGGTCCATCATTCATTTCTTAGACAAAAAGAAGACGGGCGCTTATTGAGCCAATTACAGCGACTTCATCAAAGCCCTGCTTTCCCATGACCTGGAAGCCAAAGGGATTCCGGCCCAACGAATCCGCAGGTATGGCTTTGCCTTTGAAGGCTAGAAAGTGTTGATCCTTGCCGGATAGTCTTTGCCCCTGGAATGAAAAACATAGCCTCAATCATTGATTCACAAAAGCTTCTATCTCCGCTGCGGTAGGCATTGCCCGCAACGCTCCTTTCCTTGTTGTGACAAGGCACGCGGCGGCGTTGGCGTATTCCAGCATTTCTTTCAAAAGAACTGATGTGAGCCCGTCCATGCCATATCGCAAAAGGAAATACAGAACGCAGCCGCAAAACGTGTCTCCCGCTCCTGTCGCGTCAATTGTCTTGCTGGAAGAAAAGGGCGCTCCCGTTACCACTCTGCCCTTATAGAAGGCCTTGCTCCCACGCTTTCCCATAGTGGCGCAAACCAACGGAATTCCGTATTGATCGATGATTTTTTGAACGCCCTTCTCAACATCCTCTTCACCAGTCATGAATGCTATCTCATTATCAGAAATTTTCAAAACATCGCACTGGGAAAAACCATACCCGATCTTCCGCTTTGCCTCTTTTAAATCATTCCAAAGCGAGCTCCGCAGGTTCGGATCAAAGGACACGAGCACATGACTCTTGTTTGCGATTTTAAGCGCGTACCGAGTCGCTTCGTCTGCGGATTCGGAAGTCATAGAGAGACTCCCAAAGTGAAAGATTTTGCAGGAGCGTATCAAATTTTCATCCACCTCGTCCTTGCGAAGCATCATATCTGCTCCAAGATTCCGATAAAAGGAAAACGCCCTTTCGCCCGCTGCGGTCGTATGCACAAACGCAAGCGTTGTGGGCACCGATTCATCGAACCGCAGCCCCTTTGCGCAAATCCCCTGCTCTTCAACTGCCTGTTTCAGAGTTTTCCCAAAAGAATCGTTTCCCACCTTGCCAATGAACGCTGTGGAACGTCCTAACCTTTGGAGCATAGAAAGGACATTGCAGGGAGCGCCTCCTGGATTGGCTTCATATACGCAGTTTCCCTGCTGACTGATACCATGCGCAGTAAAATCCATTAATAATTCGCCCAATGCGACAACGTCCATATCCATCTATGCCTCCTTCAGCCAATATCATATTTTTCAATGTTCACTATTGCGCTGCCCTCACAGAAGAAAAGGATTTCCTGTGCCGCAAGAGGCGTGTAAATGACTGTGCTCATCACCATTTCGCCCTCATTGACAAACAGCTCAATAGAGTTGCGATCTAAGATAAAACGTAATGTCAGCGCTTCTTCTGACTTTGGGAGCGCGGCGCGCCTGATGCATGCCACATCCCGGATCAGATTGGAATAGGTGCGGTCAATTTCAATGATGTTTTTCTTTTTGTTGATCACGAATCTCGTATAATATTCCTTGTTTTTGGCAAGATCAATCCAAAATTCTTCAAAGGATCCTGATCGGATCTTAATCGTAACATCTATGACCCTTCCATTCACTCCATCAAATTGCTTCTCACCTTCCACAATTTGGTCTTTTACGGAAACCTTGTTCTTGTGATAACGCGCCAATTCCCGCACTGGTTTTTGTATCACTCTTCCGTCCCTGACGCTAAGCTCCCGAGGCAAGGTCATCATTCCCTTCCATCGCTGATCCTGGGGGATGAAAGAAGCGTCCCAAGACTGCATCCAGCCAATCAGCACCCGCCTGCCATCAGGAAGACAGGTCGTCTGCGCCGCATAGAAATCCAATCCATAGTCTAAGGAGCGGGGTTCCCCTTTCAAGAACCGCCTGTTCTCTTTATCATAATCCCCCAGGAAATAGAGCGAATTGTTTCCATTATGAAATTCATATCCCTTTGCCCGCATGTCCTGTGGTGAACAGATCAAAACAGATTTTCCATCCAGTTCAAAAAAGTCTGGACACTCCCACATGCGGCCTAAGGCGCCCCCGTTATGCGCAAGAACGCATGCATACTCCCAATGGGTCAAATCCTTTCCTGTGAACAGAAGAATCTGGCCATTTTCATTTTCATCACAACTGCCCACTACCATATGATAACCCTCTTTTGATTTCCAAACCTTAGGGTCTCTGAAATGCGCGCGGCTGAATCCTTCTGGCAGTAGGTTTCCCGCTATCACAGGGTTTTCCGCTATTTTCTTGTAATTGACCCCATCGCCAACGGCAAGGCACTGAGTCTGCACAGTATGTTCGCCTGAATCATCTGTGGAAACTCCTGTATAGAGCAATGCGTGACCGGACTCTGTTTCAATCGCGCTGCCTGAAAAACAGCCATCCTTATCATAGCCTTCATCTGGAGCGAGCGCGGCGGGGCAGTCCTCCCAATGAACAAGGTCTTCTGTAGTCAAATGTCCCCAGTGCATGGTGCCCCATTGCGGGCTATAGGGATAATACTGATAAAACAAGTGGATTTTTTCCTGGTACACGGAAAACCCATTGGGGTCATTCATCCACCCAATCGGCGGCGTAGCGTGAAATACAGGTCTCTTTTCTGCCACAATGCGATTGGCATCTTCATATTGCCTGGCCTTTTGCAGGGCATCCATCTCATTTACCTCCTGTTCACAAGAAAGCGCATCGGCTTTTCACCCATCGTCTAGCAGTCATCTGCGAGGATCGATTTTTCAGTGTCTGGATCAAAGAAATGCATTTTGTGAGGAAGAAACACAAAATGGATTTTATCACCGCTCTGACTCACATGATCTTTCGATACTCGGGCAATGCTGTTGACACCGCCGAATTCAAAATATAGATTGTTTTCGTTGCCCATGATTTCTGTGTTTTCGATCCGTGCTTTCTGAATACTGTCTCCATGAGCCTCCTGGCTCGCAGCATCCAGCCTAATGTCTTCGCCTCGGATTCCCATGGTGAGCCGCTGATAATTCCGCAGTTTTTGCGCCATGTCCTCTGGCAGCTTCACTTTATTCCCATCTGAAAAGAGAATGTGTTGATCCTGCGGCCTTACTTCATAAAAGTTCATCTGCGGTGATCCGATGAATCCTGCCACAAATCGATTGATCGGATGTTCATACAGTTCCATAGGTTTACCCGCCTGCTGGACGACTCCATCCTTCATGATCACAATGCGGTCCGCCATGGTCATAGCTTCCACTTGGTCATGGGTGACATAGATGGTCGTGCTTCCCAGGCTGCGGTGAAGTTTGCTGATTTCATTTCTCATGCTTACCCGCAGCTTTGCGTCAAGATTGGAAAGAGGCTCATCCATCAAAAATAATTTCTGTTCTTTGACAATGGCTCTTCCCAGGGCGACTCTCTGCCGCTGTCCGCCTGACAAGGCCTTGGGTTTTCTGTGACGATAAGCTTCTAGACCCAGAACTTCGATGGCCCAATCCGTTTTTTTCCGTATCTCGTCTTCTGGAACTTTCATGTTCTTTAATCCGTAGGAAATGTTCTTTTCCACTGTCATATGTGGATAAAGCGCATAGTTTTGAAACACCATGGAAATCCCTCTGTCCGCAGGAGCCACATCATTCATACGCACGCCGTCAATCAGCAGTTCGCCTGATGTGATGTCCTCAAATCCGGCAATCATCCGTAAAGTCGTTGACTTTCCGCAGCCTGACGGTCCAACGAAAGCAATGAATTCCTTTTCCTCGATTCTCAAATTGAAATCTGATACGGAATTATTCTCGTTTCCTTTATATTTTTTACAAATATGCTTCAATTCGATAAAACTCATGACTTAGCCCTCCTTTGATCCCGTGGACATCACACCCTGCACAATCTGTTTTGAGAAGAAGGAGTAAATGATAATCACTGGAATCGTAATCATAGTAATAACCGCCAATGTCTGCCCCGTTGTCGTATTGTCATTGGATGTGATGGCGTTCAGGCCGATCTGAGCGGTCAGCAGTTTTCCAGATGTGAAAACTAGTGACGGCCACAAGTAATCATTCCAGACATTGAGGAAGGTGAACACGCTGACCGTGGCCACTACGCTTTTGGACATGGGCAGAACCATGGTAAAGAAATATTTTATCGCGCTGCAATGGTCCAGCTGGGCCGCTTCGTACACATCGTCAGGAAGGCTGATGAACACCTGCCGGAACAAGAATATGTTGAATGGGTTGACGATCATCGGTAAAATATAGCCTATGATCGTATTGAGCAGACCCAGTTTGGCTACAATCAGAAAATGGATGGTAATGATGGTTTCCATGGGAACGATCATTAAAAGCATGATGATCATCAGCCAGCGTTCTCGAAACGGGAACTTGATTTTGGCCAGCGCGTATCCGGCCAGCCCGTTCACGATGACACCCAGCACGATAAGCACCGCGGCGTACAGCAGCGTGTTGCACATATATCTGAGAAAGCTGGTATTTGTCAGCACCGAAATATAATTTTCAAAAAAACTTCCATTCAATGGAGGCAAAACAAATGCCCTAAAGGAATTCATGTCCGCCGTGATCGCCGCGTCGGGCTTGAAAGAATTGGCCAGCATCCATATCACGGGAAACAGAAAGAACAACGACAGGATCAATAGTGCGATGGTCAATATCCAGTTAAATCGCTTTTGTTTTCTTTTTATCATGTTTTTCCTCCTTATCTCTTGTCAGGATGGTCTGGATGACAGTTAAAATCATGACAAAGAACGCAAACACAATTGCCATGGTAGACGCAAGGCCGATCTCCCAGTTCACGGTCCCTGTTTCATAAATGTCATACACAACTGTATACGTGGAATGGGATGGTCCGCCCCCAGTCATGACCATTGGCTGAACCAGCATGCGGAACGCGCCGATGGTCACGGTGATGAACACAAAGACACATAATGGTTTTAGCTCCGGAAGCGTAATGTCCTTGAACTTTTTCCAGGTCGTGGCATGATCCATTTCAGCGGCTTCGTAGAGAGCTGGGTTAATGGACTGAATGCCTCCCAGGAATATGATCATCTGATAGCCCATCCCTTGCCATGCGCTCATGATCGCAATGGATGGCAAAGCCTGGTCCGCGCTGTTGATAAATGGCTGCGCCGGAATCCCGAACGCACCTAAAATAGAATTGAGAATGCCCTCGGGACTGTAGATCTGGATCCAGAGCGTGGACACCACCGCAAGGGACATGACCACTGGGACAAAGAACGCTACCTTAAAGTATTTTTTGCAGTGACTGACTCTGTTGATCAAAATCGCCAACCCCAGTGCGCCTATGCCCTGCAGGGGCACGATGATGACCACGAACTTCACAGTGTTAAAAAACGCTTGGCTAAAGTCCTCATCTTTAAAAATCTGAACATAATTTTCCAGCCCAGTGAAATGTGTCAGTTTTGGATTCAGCGCAAAGAAGTCCGTAAAGCTGAATATTAAAGTCAACACCATTGGTAAAAACAAAAAGATTGTCAGTAATAACAGCGCAGGTCCGAAAAAGGCCATTCCCACCAGTGATTCTGATTTTCTGCGTTTCATGATCTCACCTCACTTCATCACATAACGCTTTAATTTGGCGTTGATCCGTTCTATGGCTCTATCTAGTTCTTCCTGAGAATCCTTTCCCGTCAATACCGCGTTTTCCAGGATCTCCTGCACAGAAGCGCTGATTTGCGGATAAACAGGCGTCTTGGATCTTGGATGTCCGTACAGCTTCAATTGATGATACAGCGCCTTATAATTTTCGTCCTCTTCAAACAGCGGGCTGCTTTCAAAAGCCTGGTAGGTCGAAGGAAAGCTCCGGCTCTTTTCCCAAAGCAGCTTTCCGCTCTCAACGCCGCTCATGTGCTGAACTAATTTGGTGGCTCCCTCTAAACGCTCTGTCGCAGAAGACGCTGCAAAGGCCCATGATCCAGTAGGCGTATACCGATCTCCCTGCCATTTGTCGGATACAGGGTACGGGGCCACGCCCAGATCCACATCAGGATAATTGGAATAGATGGTATTGACTTCCCACGCCCCATCAAATTTAAAGGCTGCCCTGCCGCTTTCAAACAAATCTGTGATCTGCACGTTTGACATGTAACTTCGCTTTAAGATTTCTTTGAAATAGGCCAGGGTTTCCAGGTTTTGTTTGGAATCCAGCGCACCCTCTGCCTGAAGCCCCGTTTCATCCACGAAATCTCCGCCATTGGACCAAAAGAACGGTGCGTAATAATAAATGGTCGTCTCACCAGCCGGAAACGTCATGTCAAGAGGATAGCCTTTTTTCTGATCAGTTACTTTTTTCACCTTTTCTAACACTTGGAGAAACTCTGACCACGTCCACGGATGATCCGCGGCCGGTACTTTTACGCCCGCCTCTTTCAAAATCTCCTTGTTATAATACAATCCAACGCTGGATTCCATGGCGCCCAGCGCATACAACTTGTTTTTGTACGTTCCCTGCTGAATGATGGATTCGAGATAAATGCCCTTTTCTTCGTCCGTCAATTTCGCCAGCGGCTGGATGATGCCGTTTTCCGCATAAGCCGCGATATTCGGGCCGTCCACCGTCAACACATCCGGCAAATCCCCTGACATCACAGAAGCGTTGATTTTGTCAGAATAACCGCCTCCACTGTCGTTTCTCGGTATGAATTCAATGTCAGCGAAATATGTACCGTCATAAGCTTGATTAAACGCTTCCACCGCTTCCTTATAACACTGACCCTCTTCTGTTTCTTCGATGGAGTGCACCCATATGGAAAGATACTCTTCTCCCTCATCGTACCCTGGGATTTCCCCTGGCTCCGGCTGATTCTGACCGCATCCTGACAGCAGAACGGACACGCATAGAAAAGAAGCCAAGAGGCCGTGCTTCCAAATTCCTTTCATAATAATCACCTCTTGATATAACTGGTTATGTGATTGGTTACGTAACCGGTTCCTTTAATAAAAGATACACGATTTCTACCGTTTTGTCAACCACCATTTTTGTAATGTCCGCAAATTGCATAACCGGTTTCTTTACTGGTTATTTTTCTATTGCTTTTGTGCGTTTCCATTGATATAATGTGAATCGATATGTTTCTGCCATTTCAAAAGGGGAGAACGCAGGAAAGGAGAATACAAGCATGCGTAAAAAAAAAGTTACGTTCGCGGATATCGCTGCCTATACCAATTTTTCAAAAACAACCATATCCCGATACTTTAATGACCCTGACTCTCTGACCATTGAGAACCAGGAAAAGATCGCACAGGCCTTAAAGACATTAGGCTACCAGGAAAACAAGCTGGCAAAGGTCCTGGCAAATGGAAAAAGCGAATTCGTGGGAATCATTGTTCCCAATCTATATCTTCATTATTATGCAGAAATGCTGAACCAGATTTTGGCCACCTACGGCGAGCATAATTATAAATTCTTGGTTTTTGTTGGGGACAATGACAAAGAAGTGGAACAAAAATATGTGAATGAACTGCTCGCCTATAACATAGAAGGGCTGATCATATTGAGTCACACCATGACATCCAAAGAACTAGCGGCATATCAGATCCCGATCGTCACCATAGAACGGGAGTCTGAACATGTCTGCAGCGTATGTTCCGACAACTACACGGGCGGAGTCCAGGCAGCCAGTCTGCTAATAGAAAACAAATGCGACAAGCTGATCCATATCAATGCCAGCATACCGGAATATGTGCCTGCGTATGGAAGGATCAAAGGTTTTGAGGACACTTGTCAAAACAAGCAAGTGCCTTATGAAGTGATCACCACGGATTTCGGCCCTTCCTATGACAGCACCGTGGAAAAACTCCGTGAAATTTTCTTTCAAATCGAGCAAATGGACGCAGAAAAGAAGGGGCTCTTTCTTTCCAATGACACCTACGCTAACATATTCCTGAATTTAGTGGTCCAGAAATATGGCACGCTTCCATCTTGTTACCGCATCATTGGTTACGACAATTCGCCTATTGCTAGTGAAGCCATTTATCCGATCACTACCATTGACCAACAAATTGAAACCTTGGTGCAAAACACCATGGAGCTTTTAATCCTGCAAATGAACGAAATGAAAAAGAGAGTGCCAAAACCATTAGAAGCCCCCATCCATCGACAGGTTGCTCCAGTCTTGATTCAGCGCCACACAACGGATCCTGCTGTGGAAATGGGAGAAAAATAAAAAGAGGATCGTGCCTCTGCCTTGCCTGTATCCAGTGGATGTCGAAAATTAAGCCGCCCTGCCCGGCTCCTTTTATGGTACAATGGCAATAGAGTTAAAGAGCGCAAGGGCCCCGCAGTTGAAGCTAAGGCCTTGCGGCATGGAACAGAAAACAAGGCTCTCGCAGCCAGGCGACAACACGTGGGGAAAGCGCACAGGAGAATCGAAAAAAGGGGAGGAAGAGATATGGCCAGAACAGTGGGAATCGGGATCCAGGATTTTGAAAAAATCCGGGAATACCAATGTTTTTACATTGACAAAACCAAATTCATCAAGGAATGGTGGGAGAGACGAGACGACGTGACGCTGATCGCCCGCCCTAGACGCTTTGGGAAGACTTTGCTCATGAGCACCTTGGAAAAGTTCTTTTCTGCGGATTATAGAGGAAGAAGCGAACTCTTTGAAGGGCTTTCTATCTGGGAAGACAAAAAATATCGGGAATTGCAGGGGACCTTCCCTGTTATCTTCCTCAGTTTCGCCAGCGTCAAAGAAACTTCTTTTTCCCAATCCCGGGAAAGCATCTGCAGGATCATTCGGCGATTATACAAAAAATTCGATTTTTTGCTGGAATCAAGCCTCCTCAGTGAAGAAGAAAAGGGAGAGTTTCGTAGCGTGTCCGCTACCATGAACGACAGTCGAGCCTCGGTTTCTCTGCTGGCCTTGTCGGACTACTTGTCCCGCTATTATGGAAAAAAGACCATCATTCTGCTGGACGAATACGACACGCCCATGCAGGAAGCTTACGTGGGCGGTTATTGGGACGAAATGACTGCTTTCATCAGGAGTCTGTTCAACGCCACTTTCAAGACCAATCCCCATCTAGAGCGAGCTCTCATGACCGGCATCACCAGGGTCAGCCGGGAGTCCATCTTTTCCGACCTGAACAACCTGAAAGTGGTCACCACCACTTCGGACAAATACGAGGATTCCTTCGGTTTCACGGAGGAAGAGGTCTTCGCCGCCTTGGACGAACACGGACTGTCGGACAGAAAGGCAGAAGTGAAAGACTGGTACGATGGCTTCACTTTTGGTGACAAGACCGACATCTACAACCCTTGGTCCATTTCCAACTATTTGGACACCCGGGAGGCCGCCCCTTACTGGGCCAATTCCAGCTCCAACGGGTTGGCGGGCAAGCTGATCCGAGAAGGCGACAAATCAGTGAAGCTGGATTTTCAGGCGCTGCTGGACAGAAAAACCATCACCACGGAATTGGACGAGCAGATCGTCTACGGCGAACTGGACGGGAGCGACACGGCCATCTGGAGCCTGCTTTTGGCCAGCGGGTACTTGAAGGTGGCCGGCCGGGAAGATGGCCTGGACGGGCCGCTGTACCAACTGGCGCTGACCAACAGGGAAGTGTGGCGCATGTTCCGTTCCATGGTGCGGGGATGGTTCCGGAACGGTTCCTCCAATTACAACGACTTCATCAAAGCCCTGCTCCTTGATGACCTGGAAGCCATGAACGAATACATGAACGACGTGGCCCTGATGACTTTCAGCAGCTTTGACACGGGAAAGAAGCCGTCAAAATCCGAACCAGAACGCTTCTACCACGGCTTCGTTTTGGGCTTGATGGTGGAGCTTTCGAGCAGATACGTTCTCACTTCCAACCGGGAAAGCGGATTCGGCAGATATGACGTGACGCTGGAGCCGCTGAAGCCGGAAGACGACGCGATGATCTTGGAATTCAAAGTCTTCCAGCCGAAAAAGGAGAAGAACTTGGAAGAAACAGCGCAAGCCGCCTTGGCCCAGATCGAGGAAAAGAAATACACCGCCGCACTGGAAGCTAAAGGGATCCCAGCACAGCGGATCCGCAAGTATGGCTTCGCCTTTGAAGGGCAGAAAGTGCTGATCCTTGCCGGATAGTCTCGTGGATAAAGAAAAAACACAAAACGCCGCACTGGCCTTTTCTCAGCCTACTATGCGGCGTTTTTCGTGTATCAGCGCAAATGGAGAATCTATCGCTTTTGCGTTTTTGCTTCTACCCCAGTCACCTTATTTCTGCAGTTTCTCAATATTGGCTATGTACACGGACACTTCCCCGCATTCCGGGCAGACTGCCACGCTGGGCTGGATCCGCTTTGCCAGCAGCGCTTCGCTTTCCACCAGCTGGATCTCTGTGGCTTCCGATTCTTCACGAATGGTGTATCCTTCGATCATTCCTTTTCCGCATCTCAAACATTTCCTCATTTTTCTTCCTCCTTTACCGCTTGACCGGCGTTCTCTTACTAAAGCTCTCGGTATCGTCCCATACCTTATTCACTAAAATCCCCAGGCATAGCACCCATGCCAGGAAATAGAACCAAAACAGCACAGCCACAATGGATGACAGCGCGCCGTAAATGATGTCGTAGTTGGCTACGTGAGTCGTATACCTGGCATAAATGATGGTCACGATCATCATGCCGCCCGAGGCGAAAATGCTCCCAGGCAGGATCTTTCGGAAAGGCACTCTAGTACTGGGTAAAATGTAATAATTATAGCTGACCATGAGAAAATAGAGCGCCAGCCCCAAAAACCACCGCAAATACATCCAAATGTTGTTGATATATTTATCCACATCCAAACGCAGCAGGCCCACCACGGTCCGCAGCAGCAAATCTCCGTAGCCTAAAATCACCAGGGCAAAGGCAATGGTGAAAAGGGTGATGACCATGGTTCTCATGGCCCGAAACCGCTCCCGCCAGTAGCCTTTTCCCGTGCTTTTCCCATCGGAAAAAGTATAGTTCGTGATGCGCATGATGGCGAATTGAGCCCTGGACGCGGCCCATAGAGCGACTACCAAAAAAACGATGTTTCCCGCTCCCGCGGACGAGAAGGCAGTGATGCTCCGCAGCATGCCGGAAACTTCTTCTCCCGTATAACTGCTGATCCAGTTCACCACTTCCTCCACAGACAATCGGAAATATCCCAAGATCTGTGTCAATAGCAGGAAAATCGGGACAATGGAGAGCAGCAGGTAAAAAGAAATCTGCGCCGCAAATCCCTGATAGTAGGGATCCCGAAACTGCCTAATCCCCAAAAAAATCATTTGTAGTAGCCTCTGTCTCATGCCAACCTCTGCTTTGTTTCCAATTTACTTCATAGCCCTTGCCTGCAGCTGTTTTTTCAGCGCTTGCAGGGCGTTTCCCCTGTGGCTGATCTTATTTTTTTCCTCTGGGTCGAATTCTCCAAAGGTGATGTCATAGCCCAGGGGCACGAAAAGGGGATCATAGCCAAATCCGTTAGGGCCTTTTTCTTCCAAAACAATATGGCCTTCCACTTCTCCCCTGGCTGTCAGCGTTTCTCCGTCTGGGTACACCATGGTAATCACTGACACAAAACGACCAGTGCGCTTTTCGTAAGGCACGTCTTTGATCAGCGCTTTCAGCTTGTCGTTATTGGCCTGATCATTCCCATCTTCCCCTGCGAAACGGGCGGAATAGACGCCTGGAGCGCCGTTCAGACAGTCCACCTCCAGCCCCGAGTCATCGGCAATGGTGATCTCGTTGCATAATTTCATAATGCCATAGGCCTTTTTGTAGGAATTCTCTTCAAAAGTTTCCCCATCCTCTTGGATCTCCACATCCGGCACTCCCGCTTCATCCCTTGGGATCACTTCCATGCCGAATTGACTGGTAATGGCTTCGATCTCTTTTATCTTATGCTTATTTTTTGATGCTGCTATGATTCGGCTCATAATTCTTTCCTCTATTCTTAGTATGGCCCTTTGACCCTATCCCTATAACGCAGGAAATCCAGCAGCGCGAATAGCATCTCCGCGAGTCCGCAAAGGTTTCCCCGCAGGGCGGCCCTGATCTTAGCTCAGGTCTCCGCAGGATCCAACCGGCACTTTTTCTTCAATGGCTTTTACGATCTCCAGCGTGAAAGCTTTTTCAAAGTAGCTGCACAATTCCAGGAAATAAACGCCCTGGTCCACCAGCTCTTTGGCCGCTGTTTTTGCTGCTTCCAGATCCTTGGTAAAGCGCACGTACATGTTGCATTCTTCATTTTTCAGTTCAAAGGCCTGCGTCTCTTCCACGCCGTCCATGACCACGACCAGCCCGTATTCCTGAAAGGATTCCAGTGCTTCCAGCTTGGCAAGTTCCTCCGGCAAGTAGTCGGCATGAAGGATCTCCATTTTGCTCTTTGTCACCTTTTGCAGCTTTTCCGTTGCTTCATCGTCAAAATCTCCGCACAGATCGATCAGGTCATAGCCCTCCTGGTCCAGTCTTTTCACTAATTCCTCGGTCATTTCAAAAGAGCTGGTCCCTGTTATGAAGCTGTGGCTTTCTGGATTGTCGTAAGTAAACGAATAATTTTCCGGTGCCGCGCCTGCGACATTTGCAATAAAAGCGTACTTGAACATAATTCCTCCTGTATCTATGATTTCCAATGATAGCGGTTCTCATAAGTATACCATACAATCCCTGGACTTTCCAATCCTCATCGTGTAAAATATCCCTTGAAACACCAATAAAGAAGGGAGCTTTCTCATGAAAATAGTCATATTGGACGGACATACCATCAACCCTGGAGATCTGGACTGGAACGAGCTGGAGGCCATAGGAGACTTGACGGTTTACGATGCCACATCGCCGGAGCAGGCTTTGGAGCGAGTGGGGGACGCAGAAGTGCTGATGACCAGTAAATGCCCCATCACAAAGGCGTTCATGGAGCAATGTCCGAACTTGAAATATGTGGGGTCAACTGCCACGGGATACAATAACATCGATGTGGCGGCGGCAAAGGAACTGGGAATCGCTGTGACTTACATCCCTGCGTATTCTACAGAAGCGGTGGCCCAGCACACCATCGCTCTGATGTTGGAGCTGTGCAACCATGTGGCGCTTCACAACGAGTCTGTGAAAAAAGGCGAATGGACGAACTGCAAGTATTTTTGTTATTGGAAGGAGCCTATTATGCTGCTGGCCGGCCGTTCTCTGGGCATCGTGGGCTACGGGCAGATCGGTCAAAAAGTGGGAGAGATCGCACAAGCCCTGGGCATGACCATCCATGTCTACAGCCGTGACCGAGAGGCGGCCATGAAGTCGGATTTTCTGACTCTCCACTGCCCGCTGACAAAAGAAAACGCTGGGTTCGTGGACCGAAAATTCCTCGGAGAAATGAAAGAAGGCGCCATCCTCATCAACACGGCCAGAGGCGCGCTGATCAATGAACAGGACTTAGCGGATGCTTTGAAATCAGGTCATCTAAAAGCAGCCGCGGTGGATGTGCTGGCCCAGGAACCGGCGGCAGCGGACAACCCTCTGCTTTCCTTACCAAACTGTCTGATCACGCCGCATCTGGCCTGGGCTCCAAAGGAAATGCGCCAGATCATCGGGCGGACCCTGGCGGACAATCTCAGCAGTTTTCTCGCAGGCGGAACAAAAAACCGGGTGGATCTATGACTCCATCCGGTTTTGCTTTTGTTCATCCATATTGGAATTGCCTGTTTCATGTTCATGCCCAACCGTGTTCATTCGGCTGCTTTGACCGCTCTGCGAATTTTCGCCCCAGCCTGTCTACAGCGTGAGTCCCATGGGGCCTGACTGGAAAATCCTCGCGTCCATTTCTTTAAGATTCGGTGAAATCACTGGCCGGAATTCCATTTTTCTCAGAATATCCTTTTCCAAGTCCGCGCCAGGCGCGATCTCGATCAAAGCCAACCCTTGCTCTGTCAGCTGGAACACGGCTCTTTCCGTGATGTAAAAGACCTTTTGCGTGCCCTTTTCCACAGAATAATCGCCAGAAAAAGTAATGTGGCCCACATGCTCCTTGAATTTGATATGCGGCCCGTCTTCCAGAACCCGCAGCTTACTGTCTTCAATGCGGATATCGCTCTTTCCCGCAGTAAAGGTGCCTAAAAAGCAGACTGTTTTCGCACCTTGCGTGATGTTGATGAACCCTCCCGGGCCTGTGACTTTTCCCGCGAACCTAGACACGTTCACATTGCCATGTCTATCAATCTCTGCTGCGCCCAGGCCAGCGAAGTCAATGCCTCCGCCATCGTAAAAATCAAAGATGTCCGGCTGTTTCAGAATCGCCTCTGGGTTGTAAGCCGCGCCAGTGGCCAGCCCTGCCGCAGGAGCGCCGCCTGTCACGCCTGATTCAATGCTGGAACAGATCTTGTCGATCAGACCTTCTTCGTTGAGCACATCGGAAACATGCATGGGAACGCCGATCCCCAGATTGATGAAATCCCCTGCGGACAGTTCAAAGAGGCTGCGCCTGCATATGGCCTTTTGGATATTTAGAGGCATGGCCTCCATATGATCCAGCGGGACTTTCTCATCTCCACACCAAGAAGGAACGGGTTGACAGTCACCGATGAAATGCTGTCCCGTGTTTCCTGGACTTCCCACCACCACATAATCCACTAGAGAGCCCGGCACTGTCACCATCTGCGGATGAATCTCGCCATGTTCCACCACTTCATCTACCTGAACCATGACAATGCCGCCAGAGTTCTTTGCTGCTGCCGCCATCTCAAACTGTTCGATGTGGATGGCTTCTTTTTCTATGGAAACATTCCCCTTTGTGTCAGCTTTGCTGCCTTTGATCAGCGCCACGTCCAGAGGGAACGCCGGATAAAACAGATAGTCTTCCCCCCGCAGTTTTGTCAGCTCCACGATGGTCTCCTGACTCTCTTTCGCGGCCTCATTGATCCTGCCGCCATCCACCCTGGGATCGACAAATGTTTTCATTCCTACCTGGCTGATGATGCCTGGTCCATGGGAAGCAATGGCCCGCATCATATGAGACAAAACGCCTTGGGGCATCATAAAAGTGGGAAAAGCGTTTTCCATGATCAGCGGATACAGCTTTGGGGCCAAGCTCAAGTTGCTGCACAGGAAACGGCGCATCAGACCTTTGTGGGCAAAATGATTGATGCCTCTGTTCTTTCCGTCACCGCCTAATCCCGCGACATTGACCACAGAAAGATCCTTTGGATGCCCCTCTTGAATAAAACGATGTTCAATCTCGCCTAATATGTCATCTGCCAGACAAAACCCGATGAAGCCGTCAACCGCAACAGTGGCGTGATCTGGTATCAGTTCTGCCGCTGCTTTGGCATTGATAAAATTTACGGACATGATTTCCACCTTTCTTCTGAATGGATCTATCGATTTTTAAAAGTAATGTTCTTTTCTTTGCGCAGGAAACCGCCCATGCCGATCTTTTGATCTTCTGTTTCAAAGAGCTGGCTGAAAACATCCCGTTCAAAGAGACACCCCTCTTCTATACTGGATACGCTGGAAAAGGCAATGGCCTTTTTTGCTGCTCCAACAGCGATAGGGCCGTTCCTGCCAATGGTGTCCGCCAGCTGGAACGCTGCGTTCATCAAATCTTCCGCAGGAACCACCCTGTTCACTAGGCCGATGTTCAGGGCTCGCTCCGCGTCAATGACAGCAGCGGCAAAGATCAGCTCTTTGGCCATGCCCTCGCCTATGATGCGAGGAAGGCGCTGTGTCCCGCCCGCGCCGCAGATGACGCCCAGGCTGGTCTCCGGCAGGCCCAGCTTTGCTCTTTCAGAAGCCAGCCGAATGTCGCAGGCCAGAGCCAGCTCTAGACCACCGCCCAAAGCATAGCCGTTTATGGCAGCGATCACTGGAATCTTCATAGTTTCCAGCCGCAGATTCAGCCCGCTTCCCAAAGCCGACCACTCCATAATGGCGGCTCTGTCCTTTTCGTACATTTCTTCGATGTCAGCTCCGGCAATGAAGGCTTTTCCCGTGCCTGTGACGATCAGCGCATATAGCTCTTCATCCTGCTCCACCTGATCCAGAGCGTCGTTGATTTCCTGGATAAAAGCTGCGTTGAGAGCGTTCAGGTCCGCAGTTTTATTGAATGTGATCAGGCCGGTATGCCCTCTTTTTTCATACAGCACATCTGACATGACTTGCTCCTTTCTGGTATGATCGCTCTGCCGACTCACAAGCCCACAAGGGGATCCCTTTTGCCGCTAGTCCCACAGATCAAGAATCAGCAATGCCCGATCCCTTGGTCAGCCTAGAATCATGCTGATGGGCAGAGCCACCAGGAACGTGGAGGCAATGGGCACCACAAGACAAGTGATGAAATTGTATTTGTACGACAGCTTGTGAGTCGTATGGCAAATGGCGAACACGGATACGATAGAACCGTTCCATGGCAGGGAGTCCAGGCCGCCGCATCCATCGGCGCAAAGTCTGTGAATGAATTCCAGATTATAGCCCTGCGCTCCGTATTCCATGAAGGTGTCGCCCAAAGTTTCGTACATGAGGGAAATCCCGCCGGACGCGGAACCCAAAATTCCTGCGAAAATATTGGATCCCACTGCCGCTACGATGTATGGGTTAGCATCGGAATTCAGCAGCACCTGGGTCGCGAATTCGTAGAAAGGCGTTCCCTTTGCCACAGATCCAAAGCCAACGATGATCGCGGTGTTCATGATGACAGTGATAGATGTAATGGCCGCGGAATTGAACATGTCCAGCATCTCCGGCTTCGGAAGGTGCTTCCAGAACAAAATCAGCGCCAAAGCGATGCCCATAAGCAGGCAGTATATGATGTCCAGTTCTGTGACGTTAAAGACGATGAGTACGAAAGCGATCGGCACCACAGAGGCCAGACCGTTTGGCGCATCCGTCTCAGTTTCCACCCGCTTTACGCCTTCCGGCCATTGGAAATGCTCACCCCGCAGGCGAGCCTTCTTGCACGCCCGGTTCATGAACAATACTGCTGCCACAGCCATGACCACAGCACTGGTCATTCCAGGAAGCAGCCCCGCATAGGACGGGGTTCCCAGGTATTCCATGGAGACGATGTTTGGAATCTGCGGCGTGAAAGGGCCGGTCATGGCAAAGGTCCACATGCCTGCGCACACGATGCCCGGCAGCAGGTATGTAGGCAGATCCGCATCTTCAAACAGCTTTAAGGCAATAGGATACACGGAGAAAATGATGACAAAGCTATTGATTCCTCCGTAACTCAAAATCGCCGCTGGGATCATGCAAGCCAGCATGCAGTGTTTTGTGCCTAATCTGTTTGAAATCATAGAGCCGATCTTTGCGGCCGCTCCAGAGTTTTGGTAAATGTTTCCAAAGATGTTCCCCAGCAGGAAAATAAAAAAGTAAGAAGTAAAAAATCCGGTCACGCCTGATAGGTATGTCTCGGTCGTGCCCTCAAACACGGGGATCTGGCTGGTGACGCAGACTAAAATCGCTGCCAATGGTCCCACTAGAAGCGGTGTGACTCTTTTGAAAATCAGGATCGCCATGCCCGCCAGCGCACCGAAGAGTCCAAGAGCCGAGATGAGTATTGTTGTGTCCATTTTGAGTTTCTCTTTCCTTTGTTCATATGCGATTGTTTTATCCAATTCTCGTATTATAGCATGGGCACAGAATGAATTGCAATGGGAATGTAGGCTTGCGGAGAAGTTCAAGTTTTGTGAATTATTTGTGAATCTTTGGCAATGCGGCTGTCTAACTTTGCCCGCTGTTAACTTTTATAAGTTTTTGAGAAGATTCTGGTTTCTGCGCATGACAAAAAGCGGTGGCAAGCCCGCTTTCTTTTACCCATTGATTTTGTTCATGTTCTTCGGACCTCTTCCAAAACCGCTTTTATCACTTCAAGCGCTTTTTCTGATTTTCCATCCTCTAAAAGCGCCTCTAACGACAGCAGTAACGTCATCAATTCAAATCGTGTCATCTCTTCCATCCCAATCTCCTTTCCCCGCTTGCCCGGATATTGAGCCTACCCCTGGGCTCAATCGTATTATAGTTCTTTTTTGTGTTCAATTTAGGATATTTTTGTAATATTTACATGTTTTTCACTTTCATTCTAAAACGACAAAAAGCGGTGGCAAGCCCGCTTTCTTTCTATGATATGTTAGGGCTGTTCATTCAGCGCCTTTTGCTTTATACTTTTCTTCGCCGGTCACGATATACAGGATATGATTTACAATGTCCGTATCGCTCCACCCCTTGGCCCTAAGATCTAAAATCAATCTTGCCGTTTCTGACATGTTCATATCGTCCATATTGTTCTCCTTTCCCTGCTTGCCCAGATATTGAGTCACCCCTTTGACTCAATTTCAGCATAGACTTTCTTCGTGTTCACCCTAAGATATTTTTGTAATATTTGTATGTTTTTTACTCTTTAATATAAAACAGCAAAAAGCGGTGGCAAGCCCGCTCTTCGCTATTTTTATGTATGACCAATTTATTCACCCGACTTTTTATTTCCAGTGATATACCGAATGCAGTCTAAAATTTCCGCCTCCGTGTGCCCATGCTTTTCCAGCCACTCTATCAATCTATTTACTGTCACTCGTTCCATCTCTTCCATCCCAATCTCCTTTCCCTGCTTGCCCAGATATTGAGCCACCCCTTTGACTCAATTTTTATTATACTAGCTTTTTATTGAATTTCAACCTTTTTTTGTAAATCCAACGCTTTATTTACATCCTAAATCATAACCCAAATGTTTCAGCCGCTTTTCCCATGGCCTCCGGAATATTCAAGTGCTGTGGACATTTCTCCAGGCAGGCCCCGCAGCCTACGCAGTCTGAACCATGCTTGGCCATCCAACTGGTGTACTCAAACGCAGTGTTTGGATTCTGCTCGTATACGTTCCAATCATTATAATAATTGATGATTTTATAAATCTCCAGCTTTTGCGGGCAAGGCATGCAATATTGGCATGCGGTGCATGGATACGGGATCAAACGATTATATTCCCCCGCCACCTGGTTGATCAGCGCCGCTTCCTCAGCTGTCAATTCAGCCACATTGTCCTTGGATAGAATCTCAATGTTCTGTTTCAGCTCCGATTCTCTGCCCATGCCGCTGAGCATCAAGGTGACTTCCGGTCTGTTTGCCAGCCACTTGAAGGCCCATTCAGCAGGAGATTTCTTGATTGGACAGGTATCGAAAATTCTCTGGACAGATGGCGGGATCGCTGCCACCAGCCGACCGCCTTTCAGCGATTCCATGATGATCACGCCCAAACCTTTGGATGCCGCGTATTCCAAACCTTTCAGTCCAGCTTGGAAATGCTGATCCATGTAATTCAGCTGAATCTGGCAGAAATCCCAGTCATATGCGTCCACTACTTCCTGAAAACATTCAAACGTATCGTGAAAGGAGAAGCCAATATAACGAAGCTTGCCCTGAGCGCGCATTTTCTCCAGAAACGGCAGAACCTCCAATTTCTTGGCCCGCTTCCATAAAGGCGCGCTGACATTGTGGACCAGGTACATGTCAACACAGTCCACCTGCAGCCGCTCCAGCTGCGTGTCAAACATCTGCTTTATGTCTTCCTTGTCTTTGGCCAACCAGACCGGCATTTTGTCTGCCAGCAGAACCTTTTCTCGGTAGCCGTCCCGCAAGGCTTTGCCCACAATCTTCTCGCTGTCACCTTTATGATACGTATAGGCTGTATCCACATAGTTCACGCCTGCGTCAATTGCGGCGCGAATCAGCGCGATGGATTTGGCTTCATCCACGCTCCCATCCTCCTTCAAAGGCAGGCGCATGCAGCCCATCCCCAGCAGGGATGTCTTTTCATTGATTTTGGGAAATGTCCTATATTGCATCTTTTACTCCCCCCTATCTTTTGTTTTCCTGTTTAAAAATATCCAAAACAGAACCAGCCTCTCCTCCATATGCGCGCACATATGGACCAGCCTTCTGCCACAGGTCCTTTTACTGCCGCAGCGTTTCTGCCAGTGACGGGATCAGCTGCTTTTTGCGGGAAACAACGCCGCTGAGCTGAATATCACCAATGTCTTCAGGAAGGGAAAAGGATTCCATGACCAAATCTCTGGAACCTGGGCCGCAGCAAAGGAGTTCTGTGCGGCCTTCGATAATATTGGTCAGCATCAGAAACACCATGTCCAAGTTCTGCTTTTCCAAAATCGTATCCAAATATGGCGCCGCGGTTTTCTTGATCGCTTCTAATTCCGCGTCATTCATGGAATTGATCTGCCCCACGCCGAACTCTGTTTCTTCAATGGAAAACTTTTTAAAATCCTGAAAACAAATTTCCTCCGGCGTTTTATTCTGAAGACTGGAACCGGCCTGGAACATGGCAGATGCCAATTCTTTGATATCGATGTCAGCCAAGCCCGCTAATTTCTCGCAAGTCGCCTGATCCACTGCCGTGCAGGTGGGCGAACGAAACATCAGGGTATCGGAAATGATCGCCGAAGCCAGCAGCCCAGCAATAGCTGGACTCGGTTCAATCCCCGCCTCTTCATACATTTGGGTGACAATGGTCGCCGTGCAGCCTACTGGCTGGTTGCGAAAGTAAACGGGCCCCATGGTTTCAAACCCACCTAATCTATGATGGTCGATGATCTCCAGAACATCTGCCTGCTCAATGCCATCGATAGCCTGGGTGATTTCATTATGATCCACTAGGATCACTTGTTTTTTGTTCATGTTCAGCAAGCGTCTGCGGGAAACAAGCCCTGCGTACATGCCCTTTTTATCAATGACCGGAAAGTTGTGGAACCGATTCTGGGACATGATCTCCTGCACTTCCTCCACAGGATCTGTCAGCTGGAACGTCAAGAGCTGTTCTGCTGTCATGAAATATCTGACCGGAATGCTCTGGTTGATCAAACGAGCCACCGTGAACGTATCGTATGGCGTGCTGATGATAGTGCAATTCCGTTCAGAAGCCAGTTTTCTAATGGTCTTTGTCGGCTCTGTGCCCTGGCACATGACAAGGCAGCTGGCACCTAATTCAATGGCACAGAAATGCGTCTCATAACGATTTCCCAAAATGACCAGGTCATCCTCTTCAATGAACTCTTCCATCAGATCCGGACTGGAAGTAGCGATTGTCACTTTTCCCTTTTCAAAGATCTGCTCCGGGTCCCCGCATATGGTAGTCCCGTTCAAAGTCTCTGCGATGCTGCGGTATTTTGTCCGTGCGTCTGATAACACCTGACTGTCACAATCGTCCATGTAGGATTGGGCAATGTCTGTGATGGAAATGATGCCTTCCAGCTGTCCTTCTGAAAGGACAGGCACGGAGCGGGTGTTCTGCCGCTGCATCAGGTCCCATGCGTGTTTGATGGATTCATCGCTTTTGATCCCCGGCGTCCGGTTGATCTCCATGTCCCGCACTTCCTGCCGCACAGTCACCAAATATTTAGGTGCGTCCACGCCAAAGCGATCCAGCACATACTGGGTTTCTTCATTGACTCGGCCTGCTCTGCAGGCCAGGTAATTTTCACCTGTCAGCTGTTGTTTCAAGTCCGTGTAAGCAATAGCCGAACAGATGGAATCCGTATCTGGATTGCGATGCCCGATCACATAGACCTTTTTTTCAGTCCGTTCGTTCATGCTTCACACCATTGGCCCGTCTGACCGTTTGCCCATACGACTCTATTCCGGCCCCGCCGCTTGGCGTCATACAGCATTCCATCGGCGATTTTCAAGTAATCGTCATAGGCCTCGCCCCTCTTTGGGACTGTCGTGACGCCACCGACACTGACCGTGACCCATTCAGAACCTGACAGATTGCGGGGCACATACAGATTTTCCACAGCCTGACGGATGCGCTTTAAATATTCAAACGCCTTGTTGGGACTGTCCCCCAAAATGAACGCTACGAATTCTTCCCCTCCATAGCGAGCCACAAAATCCGTGGTGCGCTGCAGATAGGAAGCAATGGTTTTTGCCACAGCAGCAATAACCTGATCCCCAGCAGGATGTCCAAAGGTGTCGTTATATGCTTTAAAATGATCGATATCAAACATACAAATAGAAAACGGGATCTGCAGGCGGATCGCCTCCTGCCATTTCACCCCACTCAACTGATCATGCTGCCGCCTGTTGGCGATCCCTGTCAGTTGGTCAGTCATAGATTGATCCTCAACTTGCCTGCGATACCGGTAAAGCTTGATATGCGTATTGACTCTTGCCTTTACAATCAATGGATGAAACGGCTTTGTGATATAATCAACCGCGCCTAGCGTCAATCCTTTCTGCTCATGCTCAATATCTGACAAGCTTGTGATCAAAATCACAGGGATGCTCCTGGTGATGATCTCCTCCTGCAGTTTTTTCAGCAGTGTGAAACCGTCCATGTCCGGCATGACCACATCCAGCAAAATCAGTGAATAATCTCTGGAGCTTGCGTAATCAAGGCCATCTTTTGCTGTTTGGGCAATGGTAATGTCATAATCATCTTCTAAAATAATTTTTAATTTGGTAGCCTGTACGAGGCTATCGTCAACGATCAATATTTTTTCCATATCTGCACTCCTCGTTTTTGTTGCTCTTATCTGCAAGCAAACAACACTGTTTTTTGTTCTGTCGTTATTCTGATCCCTATTCATCCCATGCATATAGTAAGAGTATACATGAGAAACTGTCGTTTTGCAACCATCCTGTCATATTTCGACAGAGCGACGACATTCAAAAATTTCCGTTCCTAATCATGTTTTATGCAGATCCTATGCGGAAAGTGCGCTCACATTTGCGGCGTTCCTAGTATTTTTTGCGAAATAGGCGAAAAAACCATGAAAAATACCGCCGTCTCTCGTGAGGAACATGGACGGCGGCATTCTGTACTAGCGGGTTCCTTGCGGCTAACGTTCAATGGCTTTGGCAAAAGCCTCTGTCTGAAAGATCCAACAGCCATCATCGCCAGTGTCATCAGCGGCAATGATGTACAGTTCATTTGTTCCTGGTCGGATGTCCGTATGCGTGACCCACAAATTATGTTCCCGATTGGGCAGCAGCACCTGGCCGATGGGCAGGCCATTTTTGTTCAGCACCAAAACCCTGCCCTGGCCGTACACCGCAACATATAGATTCCCGTCATCATCGAGTTCGCAGGAATCCGGCCCGTAAAATCCAGTGATGGTGTACACCACGTTTTTGGTGGCAAAATTCTTCCCTTTCAACATGACCCTGTGAATGCGTCCGGTATGGCTCTCCGTGACCCACATCACATCATAGTCTTTGGAAATGGCGATTCCATTAGGACCAGCCATGTCCGGCATGTAAGGCTTCACCTCTTTGAAATCCGGCGAAACGTAATACACGCCGCCAATGGGATGGGTCGCGTCTCCCACCAGATCTGTAAAATAAAAACCACCCTCTTCATCAAAGGCCAAATCATCGATGCTGTATCCGATGACAATATCTTCATATCCTGTCCCGTCTGGATTCATAGCAAAGACCCTGCCCTTTTTCACTCGATTCAGACAGCTGATGAACAGCCTTCCATCCTTGTGGATCTTTACCGAAGCGCACTTCATCTCCGGATCTTCAAAGATCGTGGTGATTTCTTTTGTTTTCCCATCCACGCAGCAGACTTTGCCTTCGTAGATGATGGTAAAATACAAATTTCCATCCTTATCAAAACATGTGCCTTCGCCGTGAAGCGCCTGCTTGTCATGAATTTGCAGCCAGTAATCCGCTGTCACTGTCTGAAGCCCTGCCTCCACTGGCGGGATCGGCACGCCCTGATCGCCCGCTCTATAAACCAAACCGCTCATATAGATGTTCTCCTTTCCGGGCCGTCATTCTGGCCCAACCGCGTCCCCGCGGTCTCGCTCGTTCGCATAAAAGATTGTAAAAGTGTCAACTTCCATCATTATATAAAACCAGTTTGGTAAAAACAACGCTCCCAGGCCACATCGAGAAACACCGCTACCCCTGCTCAAATTTACTGGTACTCCCCTTGATCCTGCCCTATTTCTGTTCTCGGTCTGAACGCCCGCTTTCGCACAATGATGTAAGCTGTAACGATCAGCACGCATGTGACCACCCAGGAAACAGGATACACATTCATCAGCGTTTCAAACGTCGGGCTCCATTTAGCCACCGTATAGATCCAGGCGATCCGCAGCACACACGTGCCCAAGATGGTCAAAACAGCAGGCAGCATGGAATAGCACATGCCCCGCAAGACTCCTGAAGTGATTTCATAAATAGGCAGTATGAAATAAAAGGATAGGATATGAGTCATTCTAGTGGTCGCGAATTCCAGCGCTTCTGGACTCGTTGTAAAAATTTCTGCGAAAAAGTTTCGCCAAAGGACGAACGCCATGCTCATAAAAATGGCTCCAATCCCACAGGAAATCATAGTCAGTTTGAAGATACGTTTACATCGGTCGAATTTTCCCGCGCCGAAATTCTGGCTGGTAAAGGTCACTGCCGCCTGACTGAACGCATTGATCAGGAAAAAGGTAAAATATTCGTAATTCAGCGCAGCCGCGGAGCCTGCCGTGGCATTGGCTCCAAATCCGTTGACCGCAGTCTGGATGCACATGTTTGAAACAGAGAAAACCGCGCCCTGGAGTCCTGCCGGCACGCCAACGCGCAGGATCCGCAGAGTCTGCTCTTTGTGAAAAGCCAGTTTTTTGATATGAAATCGGATCCGCTCATCTGCCCGTGCCAGGAAACACAAGATCATGCCCGTGCTCACCCCATTGGAAACCACTGTGGCGATGGCTACGCCTGCCACGCTCATTTGGAACACAATGACCAGCAGCAGGTTCAGACCCACATTGATCACGCCGGACACCATGAGACAGTACAATGGCTTTTTTGTGTCCCCAACGCTGCGCAGGATAGCTGATCCAAAGTTGTAGATCATAATAAAGGGCATGCCCACGTAATAAATCCGCAGGTATTCCACTGCCAGATCCAGAACCTCTGCTGGCGTGTGGATCAGCTTTAAGATGGGTTCTGCTGTCGCCAGCCCTACGATCAGCAGCAGCGTGCCGCTGGCAAGGGCCAGAGCCAGAGAAGTATGTACCGCTTCCTGAATCTTCTCTGGTTTTCCCTGACCAATGTAATTAGCGATGATCACGTTTGAGCCTACTGACAACCCAACGAACAAATTGATCAGCAGGCTGATGACCGCGCTGGTCCCGCCCACAGCGGCCAGCGCTTCGCTCCCTGCGAATCTGCCTACCACTGCGGTGTCCGCTGCATTGAAGAGCTGCTGCAGCATGCTGCTTGCTGCTAGGGGCAGCGCTACCAACAATATTTTCTTTAACAGAGAACCATGGAGCATATCCATTTGCGCAGTGTTCTCTCTATGTTTCATGATCCTGCCTTCTTTCTTTTTTCACTCATCAAAACTTTAATCCTAATGAACCCGAATCATAGCCAGCTCATCCCATATCAGCCCTTCACATGGCGCGCGCCCTCTATTTCAACACCTGAAACACCTGCAGCAGCATGGTGAAAACCAAATGATCAGTGAGATCGTAAGGCCAGTGAGTCACATGGGTTTTCGTCAAGGCTAACTGCCCGCTGCTTTCTCTGATTTTCAAATCGCGCTCTGCCTGCGCCGCGCCTTGTATGCTTTGACAGCTTCCTACGATGCCAGTTTCATGCCCGGCGATCAGTGTCTCTTTCGTTGCCTGGCAGACCGCGTCATTGAACCGACGCACAATGGCCGGGGTCTCATCGTTGATCCTGCTTCCTACCGGGTCCTGGCTTTCATCTACGCGCTGGATGCCTTTTGTCTGACATCTGGACCAGATCCAGCTTGCCATGTCATTGAGCTGACTATGGACGCCAAGAACTAAAGAACAGTCGTATACGTCCTGTCCCAGATCCACCTGATATGATGAAATTTTCTCGTACATGGAGTTTAGTTCCTCTAGAATTTGAAACCATGGTTCTATTGTAACCCTATTTTCCAGCGCCCGCAAGACTACATCCGCATAATGGATGTAGTCCGCCGCTTTCAGGCCCACAAAATCAGCTGTCCGCAAATGGAGCCGCAAGTCATTTTCCAATCCCTGCTGCTTTCCAGCGCGAGTCATGGCTGCCTCGTCAAAATCAATCAAGGTGATCTCTGAAAAATGCTCGGCTAATTTCCGAAGGTCCACATCATTGCAGTGGCCCGCACCCATGATGGCCAGATGCTGCCCTTTTTCGCAATTCGCTAAAAGAAACTGTGTGATCTCCTGTCGGTACGCGCCCCATTCCTCGAAGGCATCTGTTTTTCGCCATGTCCGCAATTCATTGTACACTTGAGCGCCATTCTTTATTCTGTGTCCCATAGTCTCGCATCTGCCTTTCCGCTCCATATTTTCCTGAAAGCAAGAAATAATTTTACTATAGCACAAGACGCCATTTCTCGGAAGAACAAAAATCCCGATACCTGATATCAGTTTTGCCTACTCTTTGTAATGCCATTTCACATTGTACTGGACAGTGGTGCTTTTTAAAACTCTCAAAAACTCTTTGATTTCCTGCGGCATCTCCGCAGGACTTCTCGCCAATATGTACACAAAATGATCCTCTGGCCCCTCCCTGAGTTTGGACAATTTGAATTCGCCTGTGCGGGCCAGCTCTGTTGCTACCGATACCGGAGCCACGCACCAGTAGTCGCTGTCCCGCTCCAGCATATGTCTGAGAAAAGACATGCTGTTCGTATCAATTTTTGATTCTCTGACAGTTCCCCACCAGGTCCGGTGCCACTCCAGAAAGGCTTCGTCCCATTCCGTGAACAGCTCCTGTCTCGGATCTAAATCAGATGGGTGGACGAATTTCCCATGATCACTGGAAGCAGGGCTGATCAACAGATAAGTCTCACTCAACACCGGCGTGCTGCTCACAACGGCTGAATATCTGGGCCGGGTAACGAACGCCGCGTTCACGTCTCCGATTTCCACTTGCCCATAACATTTTTCCGATGGCAGATTCCATAGCTCAAAATGAGAGTCAGGATGCGCCTCCGCATAGACGGAAACCGCATTAAACAGCAGATAGCGGCTGACGCTGGGAACTGAAGCGATCTGCAGGATGCTTCTGTTGGACCTTTCCAATGTATGTTTTGTTTCATTCCATAGCATCTCCCATTTATAGGCGATTTCCAAAATGTCGTTCCCCGCCTGGGTCAATGTCGCATTTTTCATGCCTTTGCCCCGCTTGAATAGCCTCACGCCAAATTCATCCTCCAGCGACTTGATCTGGCTGGAAACCGTGGACTGGCTGAGGCTTAATTTCTGTGCTGCCTGTGACATGGTTCCGTATTTCACCACTGCTAAGAACGCAGCGATTTCATCGTAAGTCATAATGAATCTCTCCTTTTTATTTGCTCTTGTGCGGAAATGATTGACGCACAGAGGCGGCTTCGTTCTATCTTAGACCCTTTCGCAGAAATTTGCAACACAAAAACAAAATATCGGTTTTACCGATATTTATTCGCAACAATAATCGTTTTACAACATTTTAATTTTGTGATACATTGATCCTGTCAGACAGAGCAAAGCCTGATAGATAAACGGGAACAACAAGAAAGAAGGGTTATTTATGAAAAACGTTATTGCTTCTATAACAAATATCCATTATGCGTGGATCGTGTGCCTTGGCTGCGGCCTGCTGCTATTTTGCAACGCTGGCCTGGCAATGGGCGGCTTCAGCGTGTATCTTCCATATATCGTGGACAGCGGTGGTTTCACCAACATGCAGGGATCGCTGCTCATGACCATCAGGAGCCTTGCTGCTGTATGCGGAACAACTGGCGCGCTCTTTATCATCAATAGGATCGGATTGCGAAAAACCGCCTTTGCTGCTGGAATCCTTTCGTTCCTATCCTTTTTGATCCACAGCTTGGCCCATAGTTACCTTACCTATTGTGTTGCCATTGTTTTATCAGGCGCTTCCTATGGGATCGGAAGCATCCTTTTAACTGGCATGGTGATTTCCAGATGGTTCAACAAACATCGAGCCCTGGCAATGGGGATCGCTGTCAGCTTCACAGGTATCGCAGTCACTGTGGCCGCGCCTGTGGTCACTGCTTTAATCGGAAGCTTTGGGCTGCATCTCACATTTCGCGCTGAAGCGATATTCATCATCATAGCCAACGTGTTGGCAGCAGCGCTGATCAGAAACGATCTGCAGGATATGGGCCTGAACATCTACGGCAGCAGCGCTTGCGCAGAGGCCAGAAAAATCACTGACCAAAACAGTCAGCAGAGCAGCAGGCCGCAGGAAACGCAGGATTCACGAAACAAAAATTCCGGCTCTCTCCTGACCCGAAAGGAACATGCGCTCATGGTGCTCGCGGTATTTCTCATTGGCGTTGGAGAACCAGCTTATTCACAGCTGTCCATGCTGCTGCATACCAGCGGCTACAGGGAATCCGCCGTGTCCATGATCCTCTCCTTCGGCGGCATCATGCTGATCATCGGCAAGCTGTCCTACAGCCGGATCACCGACACCATCGGTTCCTTCAAAGCCAATTGTCTGGTATACGCGTCCATGATCTTGGGGATGATCTTGCTCCTCTTTGCCGGGCTCAACAGCTTTATCCTGATGATAGCAGCTATGATGTTTTTCGGCATGAGCATTTCCCTCCACACAGTGGGCTTGACCACACTGGCCACGGATACCGCCAACGCAGCGGACTTTCCGGCAATGCTGAAAACCTTTCAGATCGTGTTCATGTGCGGCTCCCTGGCCTACAGCATCGCCCCTGGAATGATCGCTGATCTGACCAGCAGCTATCTTCCATCTTATATGATTTCCATTGCTGTCACTGCCGCGTCTTTGTTCATTGTCATGACAATCTACACACGCATTGGAAAAGGCTTGGACCGCAAGGTGAAAAAGAATGGAAAAAACGCAAATCGAGCAAACTTACTCTTTTAACATATAACTCCTTCATTCATTTTCACGAAACCGGAAGGCGCAGATGACTTCCGGTTTTGTGATTTCTGTGATTTATGGCGCTTCCCTCTCCATATCCGCTCTTAATAAACCTTATCCTGATTCTCCTTTGCCCACTGGACACAGTAATTCCGAATGTGCTCTGCCGCTGACGTGAGCCGCCCGTCCTGCGGTGACAGAATGTAAATGTACCTCTTGCTCTTAGGGTGGTCGATCTTGACCTTGGAAATAGTGCTGGAATCATAGGGAAGGTTGGGAAGAATGGCAATGCCTTGATCCAGGGACACGTAAACCATGTGGGAAGCCCATTCCTGATAGCTGCTGGTCATGTTCGGCTTTAGACCGGATTCCTGAAACATTTCCGTGATCCAGTCATACAGATTGGAATTTTTATAATAGCCGATGATTTGCTGATCCTGGATATCATACAAAGACAGCTTTTCCCGCTCTGCCAGGGAATTGGATTTGGAAAGGTACATGAATAATTCCTGCCGGGCGATAGGTTCAGTGTCCAGCGCCATTTCGCAATAGGGAAGGAACTTCTTTCCATAAGCGGTCATCTCCACCTTGCGCTCGCTCTTTCTGCGGATGAACAGCGGCACGCCCAGTTCCCGTTCCAGGGCCTGGATGGAATAGCTCAGGGCGGATTGGGAAACGAACAAATTCTGCGCGGCTTGGGTAAAATGCTGGGTATGCGCGATTTCAATGAAATAAATGATCTGCTGTAGTGTCATAAAGCCACCCTCCATGTGTTTTGATTCTTTAGGCTGAGAACACTTCCATGTTCCGCAGATATGAGAGGAAATTTCTGATCAGCGGTGAATCCATATTTTTGTGCTTCACTAGCACCCCTAACTCCCGCACAATAGGCGGATCCAGGGGCAGCATGGTCACGGTTTCTGGGCATTCGTTGAGGTACAAACTGGACATGAAGGCGATGCCCAGTCCTTCTTCCACCATCTTCAGCAATGCCGAACCATCGTCAGAATGCACGTTGATCTTGTACTGATTCTTGTGGTTCAGCAGTTTTTCAATCTGGTTGCTGATCTGATTGTAAGTGGAAAAAAGCAGGGGATAATCTTTGAGCATGTCAAAGGAAACGGACTCTGGGTCTCCGTCCAGCAGTTTGCCGGGCATGGCCGCATAGATTTCGTGGTTCATCAGATACGTCCATTCTACGTCCTCCACTAGCCCCATCTCGCCGATCGCGATATCCACATCATCGTCCTTCAGCAGCTTTGGCAGCTCTGTGCTGGTGGCCACTCGGATGCTGATATCGTTCTCTGGATTGTCATTGAGAAATTCTTTAATCACGCCTGGCAGACAGTAGCATGCGTAAATGGGATAGGCGCCGATCCTTAACTTTCGGGTCCCGCCCTTTTGGATGTCACTGATCTTTTCCATCAGCGCTTCTTCGCTGTCCACGATTTGACGAATGAGAGGCTCTAGGATCACGCCTGCCTGTGTCAATTGAATTCCTTTTGTCGTGCGATTCAGCAAGTGGATCCCCAATTCATTTTCTAATGAATTCATCAGGTAAATCAGACCGGACTGGGTGTAGTTCAATTTCTCCGCAGCCTTTTTCAGGCTTCCCACTTTGATTGCTTCCAGCAAAATCGTCAATTTTTTCGTATCCATTGTGTCCTCACTCGTATTTATCGTAAAATGCTGTAATATTCCCTATAATGATACCCCCCCCCCCCTAAAAAAAGTCAAGAGTTTGACGATTATGAATGTTACGGAAATTCCTCTAGGTTCTGGAAATAAATTTTAAAATGATATTCCCGAGTTTGATTGACAAATTAAGAAACGTATCATATTCTTTTATTGATATGCGACTATTTCTGGGAACGCTAATAACAGATCATCAATATTGAAGGGAGGTCCGATTTATGCGATTGCCTGATGAACTTTTGACTCTGATTGAGCAGGGCGAAAATCACACTGTTGAATTCAAAAAATCCACAATTGCCCTCACAAAGGACGTGTATGACACGGTCTGCGCTTTTTCTAACCGTGACGGTGGTCATATTTTCCTTGGAGTATCTGATAATGGGACAATTCTTGGCTTACACCCTGACTATATCGACCATATCAAAAAGGATTTTGTCACTGCCATAAATAACGAAACTAAGATGTATCCACCGCTGTATCTGACTCCTGTCGAATATCAATATGAAGACAAAATCATTCTATATGTCCGTGTTCCAAGCGCCCCAGGGGTCTGCCGATGCTCTGGCCGCATTTTTGACCGGAACCACGAAGCGGATATTGATATCACCAATAATGAAAACTTCGTATATCAACTATATTCCCGAAAGCAAAGCACTTACTATGTAAACAGGGTGTTTCCAGTATTCTCAACATCTGATCTGCGCCATGATTTGATCGACCGCGCTCGGGAGATGACAAAAGTACGTACAGAGAACCATCCTTGGCGAGGTATGTCTGATGAAGAACTCCTGCGCAGTGCCAATCTGATCCTTACCGATACCACTACCGGCAAGGAGGGCATCACTCTAGCTGCAATTTTATTGTTTGGCCCAGACAATCTGATTTATTCTGTGTTAGCGCATCATAAAACGGACGCTATTTTCCGAGTGTTCAATACGGATCGTTATGATGACCGTGATGTTATCCTGACAAATCTATTGGACAGCTATGATCGCCTGATCGCTTTCGGAGAAAAACATTTGAATGATCTTTTCACCATGGATGGCATCATCAGTGTGAGTGCCCGAAACAAAATCTTGCGCGAAATCGCATCAAATTCACTGGCGCACAGAGATTACTCCAATGCGTACGTGGCAAAACTGGTCATTGAAAAGGAACGCATTTACACAGAAAACAGCAACCGATCTCATGGCTCTGGCAATCTCTCACTTGCTACATTCGAGCCCTTCCCCAAAAATCCTCCAATTTCCAAAGTGTTTAGGGAAATTGGCTTGGCTGATGAACTGGGCTCGGGTATGAGAAACACCTACAAATACACTCGGCTGTACTCTGGCGCAGAGCCGGAGTTTAGAGAGGGCGATATCTTCCGGACAACCATCCCATTAAAGGAAGCCGCTACTGCTACCGTTGGGCCAACCGGCCATTTTAGTACGCAAGTCAGTACGCAAGTCAGTACGCAAGTCAGTACGCAAGTTGAACGGCAGCCTACCGCAGAGATCAAACTATCTGCTGACAAACTGACCGCATTGATTGATTTTTGTTCCACGCCAAAAAGCCGCAAAGAGATGCAGTCTTTCTGCGATATCAAAACTGCGGAATATTTTAGAAAACAGATCATAAAACCCATGCTGGAAAACCAAATGATCCGTTATACTATCCCAGACAAGCCCAACAGCCGAAATCAAAAATATGTGAAAATATAAGCGCATTGCCTACCATAAGATCCGCCAAACCGCGCACCATTCACAGTCCAGGCAGCCCGCCTGCGCTGCCTGGGATTTTACCAGGTTCCTCTTCCCAGCAGCCTCGCCGCGTGGAAGCCTTCGTGGACCGCGTCATACACTTTGCGTGGCTTCACTGCGTCCCCGATGCTCTTTACAGAAATGCCTGCCTCCTCCAATGCTTCTTCCAGCGCATGGTCCGCTTTGAAGCCAGTGGCCATGACCACTGTGTCGCAAGGGATGGTCCGAATATGGTCATTCTCTTGGAATTCTACCCGATCCGCCAAGATCTCTTTGACCCTAATCCCAGTTATGGCTTTGACCCTCGCCTCGGCCAGCAGTTCTTTCAATTTCTGGTCATTGTTCCTTGGATGGGGCACTTGATACAAAATCTCCGGCTGTGTTTCCAGGATCGTGACCGTCTCTGCCTTTTCGCTGGCATGGATCGCCGCCTCACAGCCCACCAATCCGCCGCCAATGACAACCACATGGTTTCCTGTTTCCCCGTCCCTTCGCAGGAAAGAAACGGCTTCCAGCACATGTTTGTCATCTGCGCCCGGGATCGGCGGAATGAAGGGCTTCGCTCCGCAGGCCAAAACCACCTGATCGAACCTGTTGGAAATTGCCTCTGTCGCAGTGGCCTTTTTATGCAGGCGCATTTTGATCGGCAGCTGTTTTAATCTGCGCTTCAAGTAATCCACATAGCGCAGCATGTCCCCTTTGAACGCCGGTGCTCCGGCTGCCAGCAGCATGCCGCCCAGTTCTGCCTGCTGTTCCCATAGTTCCACTTCGTGACCCAGCTCCGCAGCGGTGATAGCGGCCGCCATGCCGCCGGGACCGCCGCCCACCACTAGCAGCCGCCTTTTTTCATCGGGCTTTTCCAAAGGGTAGTCGTCTTCCCGCAGAGTCCGCGGGTTCACCGCACAGCTGTATTCCTTTCCCAGATGGCTCTGGTACAAGCATTCGTTGCAGCCAATACAGGGCCGGATGTCTGCGGTCTGCCCTGCTTTCACCTTTTCCGGCCAGTCAGGGTCTGACAGCATTTGATGAGCCAGAGCGACAAAATCCGCTTTGCCGCTTTCCAGCGCCTGCTCCGCCAATTTTGGGTCGTTTAGTTTGCCATGGGCGATAACCGGCACCCTGACAGTCTCTGTGATCCGCTCGGCCATATGGAGCTGCAGTCCGGGCTTGTCGTACACTGTGTTGATCAGCTCGTGCCAGCGTTCATAGCAGCCCATGTCAACATGGAGCGCCTGTACGCCTGCTGCTTCAAGCATCCTCGCCATCTCCACGCCTTCTGCCAGTTCCCTGCCGCCAGGGATCCCGTGGCAGGGCGTGTACTTGACGATCACAGGGAAATCTCTTCCGCACTGTTTTTGGATCTCTTCCACGCATTCTAAAGTGAACCGCATGCGATTTTCCAAAGACCCGCCATATTCATCCGCCCTTTTGTTGTATAGGGAAGTCATGAATTGATCCAGCAAATAATCCCCATACGCATGAAGCTCCACCGCGTCTGCTTCAGCCGTCTTAGCCAGGGACGCCGCATACCCCACGGACCAGGCTAAATAGTGAATATCTTTCTTTTCATAAGGCCTGCAGATCAGCTCTGGATACCAAAAGGACGGTACTGCGCTGGCCGAATATGGCGGTGTGAAAGGATCCTGATGCACGATCCTCCCCAGCCCCGGACCGATCTGCACGCAGAGCCGTGTTCCGTAGTGATGGGCTTTTTCTGCCAGCAGCCCCAGCCGCCCCACATGGTGGTAATCTGTCAGCAAATGATGAGAACGCATCTCATACTTTTCCGTGGTGGCGAAACGTCCGGTGATGATCATGGCGCAGCCGCCCTTGGCCCGCTCTTCATAATATCGGATCTCCCTAGCGCTGACACCCCCGTCTGGTTCGCTTTTCACGCCCATGGGCGCCATGATGATCCTGTTTTTCAGAGTCATATTTCCAATATTTCCTTTTTGAAACAGCATATTCTTTGTCATGTTCCTGTTCCTCCTATGTTCTGCCTTTTCATAATGTTCTATGAAAATTTTATCCCATCCAAAATCCCGTTACAATCTTTTTCCGCCTGCGCGCAGTTATTCCGAATCCCCCTATCACATTCTCTGGCTTCCCAAAAACAGAGAAAATTTATATACTTGAAGAAAGCACGTTATTGTTTCCCATGGCAGGAGCCACACGGTTTCGCGCATGAGTCTCAGGAAATGTTTCTGAGAAAATCCACGAAGCCTTTTGAGAAAAAAGAAAAATGAAACATACGGAATTAAAAATCAATGAAGTTTATACAGATATTTTCCAGCTGAAAACGCCTATGCCCAACAGC
Organism: uncultured Eubacteriales bacterium; assembly: GCA_910583765.1. Lineage (GTDB taxonomy): Bacteria > Bacillota > Clostridia > Peptostreptococcales > Anaerovoracaceae > Hominibacterium. Next base: position 54,317 of record CAJTYS010000025.1, read on the forward strand.
CCTTTGCGCTCTATCAACGCCTATCTTATCAGAGGCGGAGAGCGAAACCTTTTGATCGACACCGGGTACAACACGCAGCCCTGCGTGGAATATCTCCGCAGGTGCATGGATGCTCTGGGAGCCGAATCAGAGCGCACGGATATTTTGCTGACCCATTTCCACAGCGACCACGCAGGCGCTTCCACCAGCCTGATCCACCCATCCCGACACATTTACGTTCCCCAGCAGGAATATCGATTCTTTGGGATCGGTCAGGGTTCGGAGGTTTACCGGGAAGCGAGAAAACCCCGCTATCTGTCGGAAGGGCTGAGCGAAGAATATTTCCAGCGCATCATGCGCCTAAGACAGTCTGGATCCGGTAGGCCGGACTTGTTTTCCAGCCGCTTCCAGCCATTTGACGAAAGCGCTGTCTTTCAGGCGGGCAGCTATCGGCTCACGCCCATTCACACACCGGGCCATACGCCTGGCCACATGTGTTTTTGGGAACCGGAGCACAAGCTGATGTTCACTGGAGATCATATTTTGTTCGACATTTCTTCCAACATCATCCCCTGGCCTGACATTCCCAACTCTCTGGGCATCTACCTGTATAGCCTGAAACGGCTGCGAGAATACGATGCGCATTTGGCCTTCCCCGGTCACAGAGAAACGGGAAACATGCCGCAGAGGATCGATGAACAGCTGGATCATCACCAGCAGCGGCTGAAAGAGTGTGAGGCGGCCATTCAGCTGTATCCAGGAAAGACAGCTCTGGAAATCACGGAGCTGATCACCTGGAAAATACGGAATCGGGCGGGAAAAAGCGGCATCCCTCTTCATTTGATGCGCTATGCTTTTGGAGAATGCCTGTGCCATCTGGATCATCTACGCTATCAGGGACGGGTCCAGCGAACCATGGGCGATGATGGGTTCTATCATTATGATTGATACTCCAATTATTTTCAAACAAATAGATCTAATGCGTGCCAAACGTACGCCTATCTAAAAGCCTCTGCGGGTTATTCGCAGAGGCTTTTATGTGTATGTGTTACTCGCAGTAATCCTTTAGCTGATCAATTGGATCAGTTCCGTGATATCTTCAACGTTTTCCAGATCCATGCAGATTTCTACCACACGATCCATATCCGCTTCACTCAATGGTTTCCTGGAATGCTTGGCGTTATTTTTGAACTTGGCGATCACGCCATCCATACCCATCGGATTCTTTGGCGAACCGTAGGAATCCTCCACAAAAGCTTCCAGCTTCCTGCCGTCTTTGCATTCTATGATCACACCGCCAGCTTCCACCAGGGATTTGATGTCAATGGAGTCGCCCATCTCAAAGCCGATCAGCTGGGCCGCAGCCAATATCTTCGGGTCATTGAGTTTTTCCATGGTAAACTGTTCCACGCCCACGTTTCCGTCCACCATGTAGGCCGCTACGCAGTAAGGGATGCTGAATCTCGCGTCCATTGGCAAGGGTGGTTTTCTCCGTTCGTCTTCGGGAACGCACAAGGTTTTTCCGAATTTCCCCACCTTCAGCGTCACCTTTGCCACGTCATGCATGGTCAAATTGTGTTTCTCAAAGATTTCCTTTGATGCGTCAATGAACATGTGCGTCTGCCGGCAGGAGGAATATGGCTTGATGGTCATTTCGGTGATCAGGAACGGATCTCCTGGCTTGACGTTGATCAGGGCCGGATCGTAATCGCCTCTGACAAAAGCGTTGAAATATCCGCCTTTTCCTTCCAGACTTTCTTTCAGCCCTTTAACACCCTTTTCTGTGAGCAGCGCTGCCATGACAGCTGATTTGCTCCCAAAAGCAGGAAAGATTTCTCTGAGATTGGAATCTGTCTCGTACAGCACCTGCATGCTGCCGCAAGTCTGAGAATATCCCAAGCCCAGGCATCCTACCATTTGCTCTTTGTCAAAGCCCATGATCCTGCCTGCTGCCACGGCGGAACCCACATAGGCGTTGGCGTAGGCTGCGAAGATCCCATATTCCTTTTGCGCTTCGGAGGACGCAGCAGCGCCTGTACGATACACGATGTCACTGCCAATGATCATGGCGGCGATCAGTTCTTTTCCTTTTAAATTCCCTGTTTTCTCCATCAATGCCAACGCAGGAGGGAAACAGCAGACCAGGGGGTGCGTGCCGCAGTAGTCAAAACAAATGTCATAATCCAGCGCATGATTCACTGCTCCATTGGCAAACGCAGCCATCATAGCCGGCACTTTGCCGCCGTACCCGATGATAGAGCTTTCCTCCGTGCCGCCCATTTCTTTGGCCAGGTTCACCAGCTCGTGGCACTTCACTCCTAGAGTGCTGCCTGCCAGTGACACGCCGATGATATCGATAATCGCCTTTTTCGCTGCCAGGACTTCCTCTTTTATAAAATCCTCAAACTTGGTTTCCACCGCCCGATGTGCGATGGTCACCGCCCCGTCTACTTTTTTTATTGCTTTGCTCATGATCTTCTCCTCCTTATATTCTCGCTGCCGCCATATAGCCCGCCCTTGTAGCCGCACCGAAATTGGCTGGCCCAGACGCATCACCTACGACGATCACATCGTAGCCTTTTTGTTCTAACTCTTTGACAAGCTTGCCGCCCGCTGGCCGCTGGCCCACTGCCAGCACCACATACTCTGCCGGGACGCTGACTTTTGCGCCTGCCCGCCTGGTCTCTGCCTCAAACCACTGCTCCGCTCTGCCGATCACCTCTTTGTCCGGTGGCAGGCACGCCAGGTTCATCTGTCCGCCAAGCCTGTCAGTCTTTTCAAAGAACGCTACCTTGTGTCCCCGTTTCGCTGCAGTGATGGCTGCCTGCATACCGGCGATGCCGCCGCCGATGATCATCACGTTTTTGCTGACCGCTGCCTTGCAGACCTCTGCGTTTTCATATTCATGACCTGCGATCGGATTCAGCACACAGCTCACTGGCCGCCCGGCGGGAACAGCGTCAAAACAGCCTATGTTGCAGGTCAGACATGGCCGGATCTCCTCTGCTCTTCCGGCCTTTGCTTTGTTCGCCCAGTGAGGATCGCAGATCATCTGTCTTGCCATCAGCACATAGTCCACTTTTCCCTCCGCCACGGCTTTGTCACAAAAGGCCGGATCACGGAAAGTGCCGGCCACCATAACTGGAATGGACACCGCGTCTTTGATGTTAGGCACTTTGCTCAGCCTGGCTCCGTCCGGTGCGCCCTGAGCTTCTCTGATCTTTGTCTGATCCACGGTCATGCCCACGCTGATGTCGATCCCATCGCAGCCCGCCTGTTCCAGTTCCATAGCCAGCTGTCTGATTTCTTCCGGTGTGAGTCCGTTTTTCACATATTCCGCTCCTGGGATCCTGGCAGTGATGATAAAATTTCTCCCGCAGGCTTCTCTGACAGCGCCCACGATTTCCAAAGGAAGACGCATTCTATTTTCCAAGGAGCCGCCGTATTCATCTGTCCTGTGATTGGTGTCTGGGGACAGGAACTGATTCAGCAGAAAGCTGTGGGTCATATGGATCTCGACTCCATCGCATTCCGCTGCCTGACAGTTTTTCGCCGCTGTCACGTATTTGGGGATCAATGCCTGAATCTCTTCTATAGTCAGCTCTTTCTGCGGCCCCGCTGCTCGGCACCTGCGGATGGATGTGGTTTCCGGCTCCACGTCAGACACGCACATTGGCGTTTCTCCATCTATGTTAGCACTGACCGTCCTTGCCCCTGCGTGCTGCAGCTGGGGGATCACCAGAGCTCCATACTGATGAAGTTTTGTCGTCAGGTCCAGCATGCCGCCTATGTATTTCAGCTGGTCGATCCTGTGAGCGGCCGCGTGGGATCTGCCATATCGGTAATCTATAGGGATCGCGCCTGGCATGAGGATGCCTGCGCCGCCCTTGGCCCGTTCCTCGTAATATGCGATAGAGCGGGCCGTGAAAGAACCGTCAGACGCGGCCATGTTGTCTCCCGCTGGCGACAACACGACTCTGTTTTTCACAATCCTGGTTCCGAGTTTTCCTGATTGAAATAAATTAGGATAGTTCACAAAATTTCCTCCTTCTGTTGTCTGCTGTTTTTTTCTGGGTTTATTATAAACCGCCGGGGAGCCTGGCGTGAAATACCGTTCTTTCATTTTGCAATCGAGAAATTTCATGTGTGGAAGACGCTCGCACTTCACTGATTTTATGTTAAACACGGTGTTTGTTCTGAAATCCTGGATTCAAAGAAGAATGGAGCGCACTGGAATCTGAATTCTAGATGATTTGGCGATAATTAAAGAATAATAGCAATACTAAGGATAATCTATATAATATATGCGTCATATACAAGCAAAGAGAGTATATAAAGAAAAATCAAAGAAAAATTATTGAATTTTTCTTTATTTTTGCATATAATAGAAACAAAAAAGGAGTGTTGGATATGGCACAGACAGTTAATGTGAACTTTAAGTTGGACGCAGATGTAAAAAAAAGCATGGAGCAGGTTTGTTCTGAATTAGGCCTTTCCATGAGTGCGGCATTTACTGTATTCGCAAAAAAAGTCGGTAGAGAAAAACGCATACCTTTTGAGGTTTCGGTAGATCCCTTCTATTCTGACAGCAATATTCGCTACCTTGAAAATATTGCGCATGATATCAAAGAAGGCAAGGCCCACTTCGCAGAGCATGATTTGATCGAGGCGGACGAATGAGATTGTTGTGGGAAGATAGAGCATGGGACGATTATTTATATTGGCAGACGCAGGATAAGAAAACGCTGAAAAGAATAAATTCGCTGATTAAGGATATCCAGAGAAGCACGTTTACGGGTATTGGAAAGCCGGAGCCGCTAAAGGAAAAGTTAAGTGGTATGTGGAGTAGACGCATTGACGATACAAACCGAATCATTTACTATGAACAAGACGGCATAATTTATATTGTTTCATGCAGAGGACACTATGATGATTAAAGGGCTGTTTTCCGCCCTTTTTTGTGTGGAAAAACAGCCTGTGTAACTTACATCATATATTCATTGCGAATAAGAAATCTCCCAAAAGCTTCGCACTGATAGCTTCATGCCTATTGTTCCGCCTTCCTCAGCTTGCGCTCCTTCCCATAGGCTACGGCAACGCAGGTAAGCGCCGCCGGCAAAGATCACCGCCAGCCCTGTGCCCAGCCGCATGCCCATCAGTTTGTAATATAGGCCAATGGAGAGCATGGAGGCAAAAGCCACCATATAGCGTACATTGATGAGGAAAGAAGTCTGGGTGTTGGTGAATCCTCTCAATTCCCGGATATAAGGCAGAAAAACGGAAAATCCATTGGACACCATGCCTGTGGTCACAAAGATCATCAGCATGCCCAACACGCATACGACCCATCCATAATGCGTTTTTTTCATTCTCAATCACACTCCTAGCATATCCAAGCCCATAGCGAAAATCTCTGCCAAGGTGACAAATACCGGCAGAGACCGTAGTGACACTAACATTCAAAAATCAAATCAAGCGCTTCTCTTTTTGTTCACAGCAGAGAGGATGAGCAGCAAAACCTCGCCTGCCAGCACCAACGCCGCTGCCGCCAAGAATGCGGGCTGATACTGCCCCGTGCTTTCATGCAGCTTTGTCATGATCGTTGGCCCCAAAATGCTGGCTAGAGAAAATCCGATATACATGATGCCGTAATTCACCCCATTGTGCTTGGGCCCAAACTTGCGGATGGTGAATCCCGGATAAATGCCCATGACGCTGCCGAAGCCGAAACCGATAATCATCAGACAGACGCAGAACACCGCCACGCTGCCTGCAGCAAAGGCGAACATCAAAACTCCGGCGGCGATAGAAGCCGCGAATGTGATAGAAAGGGTCCCAATCGCGCCGATCTTATCAGAAAGAGTCCCTGACGCGAGGCGGCCCAGCATATTGAACACTGCGATCAGGGAAACAATCAAAGCTGCCGAAGCCGCTGTCATGCCCATCATTTCCTGGGCGATCTGAGAAGCCTGAGAAATGACCATCATCCCAGAAAACGCTCCGCACATCATGATCAGCAGCATCAGATAAAAGGCTAGCTGCCGCAGCATCTCCGCAGGCGTAAAGCTGTGAACAAGAACGGTCTCCGCAGCCTGTGATTCGTATCCATCCGCACCTTGTTTCTTTCCACCGCCAACGCTTTGTGCCGCAGCATCTAAGGTAAAGTCTTTTGGACAGGGCTTGATGATAAACGCCGCGATCAACAGCATTACCAGCATGATGCCACCGATCACCTTGAAGGCCGTTGTCACATGGTAGACCTGCGTCAGCATGCTGGCCATGGGCGGGACGATAATCGAGCTGGCTCCATAGCAGGCTGTGACCAGACCGCCCGCGAACCCGCTCTTGTCCGGGAAAAACTTCACCGTATTGGTGACCGCCACGCCGTATACCAGGCCCTGTCCTAAACCAAGCCCCAAGCCGTATGTGACCATCAGCATACCCACTGACGTGGCGAAGCCCGAGGTGATCGTGCCCAGTCCGAACACGAAGGCGCCCGCAATGAGCACGCCTTTTGTCCCGATCTTGTCATTGAAATATCCGCCGCTGATGAGCGTCACCGGAGCGATAGCGTTCGCCACGGAATAAATGACCGCCAGACTGGTGATCTCTCTTCCCGTGCATTCTGATAGATATTCGGCCATGGGAGACGAAAAAGCGCTCCAGGCGTAAATCGACCCAATGCACAAGGTCGCCATGCAGCTGGCGGCTAAAATACCCCAGCGCTTTTTCATAATCCTGGAAATCGGGAGTTCCGATGCCCCTGTCTCCTCCTACTACAATGTATTTATGGTTAATACCCCTTACAGCCAGTAAGGAATTA
>CAJTYS010000026.1 GCA_910583765.1 uncultured Eubacteriales bacterium
CTGTTCGAGGGGCTTTCCATCTGGGAGGAGGAAAAGTTTCGGGAGCTGCAGGGGAACTATCCGGTGATCTTCCTCAGCTTTGCGGGCGTGAAAGAATGTTCTTTTTCACAGGCTAGAAAAGCTATCTGCAGGACCATCAAGGAGGCTTACAACCGCTTCGATTTTCTGCTGGAAAGCAGCTTGCTCAACGAAAGCGAGCGGGAAGATTATCAAAGCGTGTCCGTGGACATGGAAGACAATCAAGCCGCAGTTTCCCTGCGAGCTTTATCTGACTATCTGTCTCGATTTCATAAAAAGAAAACCATCGTGTTGCTGGACGAATACGACACGCCCATGCAGGAAGCTTTTGCGTGCGGCTATTGGGAGGAAATGGCGGTGTTTATCAGACGCCTGTTTAACTCGACTTTCAAGACCAATCCGTATTTGGAGCGAGCGATCATGACCGGCATCACCAGGGTCAGCAGGGAATCGATTTTTTCGGACCTGAACAACCTGGCGGTGGTGACCACCACTTCCAAGAAATATGCGGACTGCTTCGGCTTCACGGAGGAAGAAGTTTTTGCCGCACTGGATGAACAGGGACTGTCGGACAAAAAACAGGAGGTGAAAGATTGGTACGATGGATTCACCTTCGGGGACAAAACGGACATTTACAACCCCTGGTCCATTACCAATTACCTGGACTCCAGGGAATTGGGCGCTTACTGGGCCAATTCCAGTTCCAACGGATTGGTCAGCAAGCTGATCCAGGAAGGAAACAAAACGATCAAACTGGATTTTGAACGGCTGCTGCGGGGAGAGACTTTGGAAACGGAGATCGATGAGCAGATCGTGTATGGGGAATTATTTCGGAAGAAACATGCGGTCTGGAGCTTGCTGTTGGCCAGCGGTTACGTGAAAGTCGCAGGGAAAGAACGATCTTCCGGCGCAGGGCGCCAGAAATACACGCTGGCTTTGACAAACTGGGAAGTCAAGGAAATGTTCAAGTCCATGGTGCAGGACTGGTTTGCGGATTCGGAGGATGCGTACAACGATTTCATCAAGGCTCTGACTTCCAATGATCTAGAGGCCATGAACGCCTACATGAACAGAGTTGCGTTGGCCACATTCAGTTATTTCGACACGGGGAAGGGAGCGTCAAAATCAGAGCCGGAAAAATTTTACCATGGTTTCGTCTTGGGCCTGATGGTGGAACTTACCGGCAGATACGCTCTGACTTCCAACAGGGAAAGCGGGTTTGGCAGATATGACGTGACGCTGGAGCCGCTAAATGAGGACGATGACGCCATCATTATGGAATTCAAGGTCTTCCAACCTAGCAAAGAAAGGAGTCTGGAAGAAACAGCACAGGCGGCCCTGGTCCAGATCGAAGAAAAACAATACACTGCCACATTGGAAGCCAAGGGCATAGCTGCCGAACGGATACGGAAATACGGCTTCGCCTTTGAAGGCAAAACCGTTTTGATCCTGGAAGGAAAGCAAGAGAATGGCGGCCAGGAAAACGCATGACATAAAAAGTTCCCACGCCTACTTCCTGCGCCCAAAGCGAGAAACGCAAAATAATCGAAATAGAGCGGCACTGTGATTGGAAAACCTGCTTGAACTCTTGATGGAGCAGGGATAGTGAGCCACTATGATTTGAGAGCCTGCCTAGACCCGCAAAAGGGATTCGGGCAGGCTTAACGTATTTTTTGAGGAAAATCTTAGCGCACTGTGACACTTTACATGAAATAGTGTTACATCTGTCCCTTCCTGTGTTCCAGAATAGCGCATGCCAAACAGCAGAATGAAACAGTGAAACAGAATATATGCTTTCAAAACCGCTGAAACACTGGCGTTTCAGCATGACAGCCAGGCTTCAAAGGTCTTGGCACGTTCCTTGCTTGTATATAGGATATATCAAAATATTCTATATACAAGGAGGACGAAAATGGACAAGAAGTTGGACGGATATCAATATATCGCAAAAACCCTGCAGGGATATGGCGTTGACCATGTTTTCTACGTGGAGGCCATGCTGCGGATGGTGAATAAAGAATTTGGCGAAATGGGCGTGAAACGTGTCATGGCCCATTCTGAGAACGCTGCCGCTTATATGGCGGACGGTTATGCGAGAATGTCAGGGAAACCAGGGCTTTGCATGTGCCAGTCCATTGGAGCGGCGAATCTGGCGGGCGGCATCCACGAGGCCTGGCTCGCGAATTCACCGGTTATCGCCTTTACTGGTAAAAAAACGCCTGAATATCAGTATCGAGGCTGTTACCAGGAGGCTGACCATAGGCTTTTGTATGAAGGGATCACAAAATTCAACGCTGACATTTCCACGTCAAAACAACTGCCGATGGTTCTCAGACAGTGTTTTCGGACCGCAGTGACAGGAAAGCCCCGTCCCGTCCATGCGGATTTGAGCAATCATACGGGCAGAGTCATCGAAGTGGGTTCTGTCAATGAACCGGTCCACATAGAAACCAAGTACGCCGCTTATCCGCCATATCGCCCGGTAGCGGACCTCGATGTTGTGAAAGAGGCGATCCAGGCAATGGATCAGGCAAAGGCGCCAGTGATCGTCATTGGCAGAGGAGCGATGATCTCCGGCGCTGGCCCTGAAATCTACGAGCTGGCAAAGAAAGGACACATTCCTGTGGTTACTTCTCCAGACGGCAAAGGGCTGATCGATGAGACTGATGCGCTTTGGTGCGGGATCGTGGGATCCTATGGGATGGACTGCGCCAACAAGGTGGTCCTGGACGCGGATTTAGTGATCTTTATCGGCACCCAGACAGGAGATCAGACGACTTTTGACTGGAAAGTTCCAAACGCGGAAACCAAAGTGATTCAGATCGACATTGATCCAATGGAATTAGGCAAAAACTATCCAAATTCCATTGGGCTTTGGGGAGACGCGAAAGCGGTTTCCATGCAGCTGCTAGACGGGATCGCGGCAGCAACGAGGACCCAGTGGAACCAGAGGTGCCAGGCATACGTCAAAGCGACATTAGCCGATTACGCAAAATATCAGCAGAGTGACGCGCGGCCTATGCGTCCGGAACGCTTATGCGAAGAAATCAGCAAGGCGCTGCCTGAAGACGCTGTTCTCGTGGCTGACACCGGTTACTCCGCAGTATGGTCCGCCACCATGTTAAGGATGAAGCCAGGGCAGAAATACCTGCGGGCCGCAGGTTCCCTGGGATGGAGTTATCCTGCGTCCTTAGGCGCGAAATGCGGGGCAAAAGATCGTCCGGTCATTTGCTTCACAGGCGATGGCGCGTTTTATTATCACCTGAATGAAATGGAAACCGCGGTTAGAAACCAAATCAACACAGTGACCATCATCAACAATAACGAAGCTCTAGTCCAGTGCAGACCAGATTTGAGCCTTGTTTATAAAGATGAACTGGAAAAGATGCCAAGACGTTACCAGTTCCCTGATGTGGACTTCTGCGGGATCGCGGAAACCTATGGATGCTGGGCAAAGAAAGTCACCAAGCCTGAAGAAGTGGGTGCGGCTATAAAAGAAGCCCTGGCATGCGGAAAACCTGCTATCATCGATGCACGCACAGAGCGCATGGCAGATGTGCCAAAAGCCCTTTAACAAATTCTCCTCAATTTGTGAAAGTATAGCGAAGAAGAGATTCTTTGCTATACTTTTATTGTTATGGAGGAAATATTGCTTGTGATATTTCCAAAATATCAACAAAACCTGCGGCTGAGCGAGAATAGCGAAGCCGGCTTTGTTCTTATACTACGATTAGGAGGAGATGAAAAAATGAGTTTATATCAATGGAACGGAGATGTGCTTACGGAATGGAAGGCGTTGCAGGACAGGCTCGACAAGAGCAAGCGCGAATGGGAAACTTTCATGCATACGGGTAAAGCAATGGCAGGGAGTTCTCTTGCCCCAGAAATATTGAGCTCCTGGCGGCGGTGCAAAGACCGTGGGCTGAACCCATACGATGACAATATGATCGTGTTGTCCCAAAGACAATTAGAACAAAGGCTGGAGGAAAACGAATTACTGATCGAAACCATCCGGCCCATTCTGCAGGAGACCGCTGGCAGCATCATTGACTCTGGATACCGGATCGATTTATACGACAAGGATCTATATCTGATCGGGCGCTTTGGAAGAAAATTGAAAGAGGGAGACTCCGAACGAAGAGAAGTGGTTTTAGGGGAAAGCCATAATGAAAAAGACGCTGGAACAAATGCCACCAATTTGGCCGCGCTGCTGGAAAAACCCATCAGTTTAATGGCCTATGAACATTATCGGACCGCGCTGCACAGTTTGACCTGCGTATCAGCGCCTATCATGGGTTCTGACGGAAAGCTCATGGCAGTGATCACTGTGGAAGGGTACATTTGGCCCTTGCATAAACATACCATGGCGCTGTTGATTTCTCTAAAGGACAGCATTGAATACCGCTTTGCCAATCATAGAATGGGCGGCTCGGAAAGCTTTTCAAATTTACTGAACGCGAATTTGATCGAACTGATTGAGAATCCGGTGATCATAGCGGATCAAGGGGGAAAAATCATCATGGCTAACAAGGCTGCGTATGACACGGTTCTGGAAGGCTGGGAGCATGTGATCGGGTTTTCCTGCGAAAACATCTGGGGAAACAGATCGCCAGTTTATGATGTGATCAAAACAAAAAAGCCCATACTGAATCAGATGCTGCTTTCCAGTTCTAAAAAATTCAATGCCAGCGCCAGACCCTTGATGGGAACGGATGGAAAACTAAGAGGCGTTATGATCGAAGCAAAAGAAATCAGAGGAAAAAACACGAAGCAAGGCGGCAAAGACGGTTTGAAGGCTCGATACACCTTTGAAAACATCAGCGGCGAAAGCTGTGAAATCAAACAGGTGATTCGGCTGGCCAAAGAAACGGCGGGCATGGACAACAACATCCTGATCACTGGAGAAAGCGGGACTGGCAAAGAACTGTTCGCTCAGTCCATTCATAATGCCAGCTTGTACGCGGGCGGGCCTTTTGTGGTGGTCAACTGCTCGGCCATTCCCGGCACGCTGTTAGAAAGCGAATTGTTCGGATATGAAGGAGGCGCTTTCACTGGAGCCAGAAAGGAAGGCGGGATCGGCAAATTTGAACTGGCGGTAGGCGGCACCATCTTTTTAGATGAGATCAATTCCATGTCACTGGACATGCAGGTGAAGATCCTGCGGGTCATTCAAAACAAATCCATCATGAAGGTGGGAGGAAATGAAGAAATTCCTGTGAATGTGCGAATCATCGCCGCCACCAACATGGATCTTTGGAACATGGTGAAGGAAGGCCAGTTTCGAGAAGACCTTTATTACCGCATCAATGTGATTTCCATTATGATACCTCCCCTCAGAGACCGGACAGGCGATGTGGAGATTTTAGTCAAGGATCTCTTAGCTAAAATTTCTTCCAGATTGAACCAGGAGATCGAAATAGAGACAGCTGCGGTCGATTTGTTGACAGCGTACACCTGGCCGGGAAATGTGCGAGAACTGGAAAACGTACTGGAACAGAGCTGGGTCATTGCCAGAACAGCCAATAAAAACCGCATCACAAAAGAAGAGGTGCTTTCTTACCGTGGTTTGACAGAACCAACAGAAACGGCCCCGCAGAAGAAGGAGACTCCCTCAGAGAGCGAGCCAAAGCAAAAGAGCCGCACTGTGGGTGACGCGGAAAAGGCGCTGATCCTCAAGACCCTGGATGAAAAAAACTGGAACATCCAAGCCACGGCAAAAGCCCTGGGCGTGGCCAGGAACACGCTGTATCGGAAAATAAAACGATATGAAATCGAGAAGGGACAATGAAGGTGTGACATGTGTCAAAGATGCTCTATCTGGCCTGTGTTCAATGTGCTCCATTATGGAACACTTTGAACACAAAATTGTTGCAAGATCGCTGCTGCCAAAAGCCAGTTGAAAAAATAAAAAATTTTAATTAGTTGGAATTATCAAATTCCAATGAGGATCACGGCCAAAACCATCGAGATTGGCATGGGAATTGCTTAACATAATGAGTAAGAAAGACAGATATGGATTTACAGGAGAGGAGGCAGAAATGGATCTGAAAATCAAAGGAAAATCAGCAGTTGTAACCGGTGGAGGAAAAGGCATCGGCAGAGCATGCGCCCTGGCTCTGGCAAAGGAAGGCGCGAATGTGTGCATCAATGACCTGGATCCGGAAACAGGAAGTGAAACCTTAGCTGATATCAAAGCCCTGGGCGTAAAAGGCCTTTTCGTGGAAGGAAACGTGACCAGCGAAGCGGATATCAGGACGCTGTTCAAGACTGCCAACGAGGAATTTGGCGCAATCGACATCCTGATCAATAACGCAGGCATTTCACCAAAGCTGCCGTTTTATGAAATCACTGCGGACATGTGGGAGAACGTTCTAGATACTAACCTGAAAAGCAATTTCATGTGCTCGAAAGAAGCCTTTTCCTACATGAAGGATAGCGGCTGGGGAAGGATCGTCAGCCTATCATCATTGGCGGGCGTTCATGGAGGCATCAATTCGGCGGCCCATTATTCCGCGTCAAAGGCAGGGATCATCGGGCTTACCAAAACCTTGGCCAAGCAGGTGGGCCAGTACAATATCACGGTCAACTGCGTGGCTCCAGGGCGGATCGACACAGCCATGACCAGAATGCTGAGCAAGGAAAAGCTGGACGAGGTGCTGTCCAGGATCCCACTGAAACGATTAGGCACAGTGGAAGAGGTGGCAGAGGTGATCACCTTCCTGGCCTCAGAAGGCGGATCTTACATAACCGGAACCTGCGTGGAAATCCTTGGCGGCTACACTGGCTAAGAGAAAGAGAGTAAAACCATGAGAGCAGTAGTAAAATTCAAGGACGGAAAAGATGGGTGGGAAGTGCGGGATGTGCAGCGTCCTGCGCCCATGGAAGACGAAGTGGAAATAAAGGTCATGGCCACAGGGATCTGCGGCAGTGAGCTGCATTTGTATCATGATAATCATACGTACACACCGCCAGTTGTGGTAGGGCACGAGTTTTGCGGAGAAATCGTCAGAGTCGGAAGCAAAGTGACCAAATGGAAAGTGGGAGATCGAGTTGTCAGTGAAAACAACAAGGAAGTCTGCGGGACATGCGAATTTTGCAGAACCGGAAGGCCCATCCTCTGCCCGGAAAGAAAGCCGGTGGGATACAAAGTCAACGGAGGCTGGACAAGCTATTTCTGCACACCGCAGCATCTTTTGATCAAGATCCCGGACAATGTTTCCTTCAACGAAGCGGCCATGACCGAACCTGTCAGCGTAGCTACACAGGCGCTGATTGTCAGAGGGACAGTGAAGCTTGGAGACATTGTTCTTGTCCAGGGCTGCGGCACCATTGGGTTGATCAATGCTATGGTGGCCAAAGCCATTGGAGCCAAAAAGGTGATCCTCACAGGGACAAATGTTGACGAACAGGTCAGGCTTCCCATTGCCAGAAAACTGGATATCGATGTGATCGTAAATGTAGAAAAAGAGGACTTGAAAGAAATCGTGCGCAGGGAGACGGATGGGCGCGGCCTGGATGTGATCGTAGAAGCCTCCGGAGCGGACTCAGCGATCTACGGAATGGTGGAGCTTCTCAAAAAAACCGGCACCATCGTTGCCATTGGAGAAACCGCCAGGCCGGATCTCACGTTCCCTTGGGTGGGTGCTGTGTTTAAATCCTGCACCATCGCCTATTCCTTTGGTGCCACTTATGAGGCATGGAAACTGGCCTTGACGCTGATGGGGCAGAAAAAGATCAACTTGGAACCTTTGATCACCCACGAAATCCCGCTGGAGGACTTTAGAGAGGGATTCGCCTTGCTGGAAACGAAAGAAGCGCTGAAGGTCATCATGCATGCCAGCGATTATTAAAAGAAGCTCATGGAAACCATAAACAACAGAAAAGGATTTTGCTATGGAAAAGAAATATAGAGGCATCATTCCACCGATCATTTCGCCGGTGGATGAACAGGAACGCATAGATATCGAAGGATATCAATCTCTGCTGGATTACTGCATAGACGGCGGCCTTCACGGGATCTTTGTGGCTGGCACCAATGGCGAGACCATGTCCCTGACGCAGAAAGAACGTAACAAGATCATTAAGACGACCTTGCAGCACGTCAAGGGAAGGATCCCGGTCATCGCCGGCGTAATGGATACCAGTACCAAGCGAGTTATTGAGAACATCAAGGCCCTAGAGGACATGGGCGGGACCTGCGCCGCTGTGACTTCTGTTTTCTACGATCGTCATACTTCGCAGGATGAAACCATCCGGCATTTTGAAAAGATTCTCCAGGAAACGAATGTGGAGCTGGTGATATACAACATACCGTCCTTTACCGGGCTAAAGTTATCTGCGAAAACAGTGATGAAAATCGCGGACATGGATCAGCGGGTGGTGGCGTACAAAGACAGCTCCGGCTCGTATGCGGAATTCATGGAAGTCTTAGAACGTTATCGGGACACGGAATTTTCTGTGATGCAGGGAGTCACGGGCCAAGCACTGTCAGCGGTCCTCATGGGTGCGGATGGCTTTGTTCCAGCGCTGGCACCGGCGTTTCCGCAGATGTTCGTCTCTGCCTACGAGGCCGCGAGATCGGGGAACGTGGAGCTGACTAAGAAATATAATGCGCTGGTGCGGGAATCTTCCAAGATCCTGGGCATGTCAAAGAACGCTACTGCGGCGGCGAAATACGCCATCTCTCTTCGAGGGTTCACGGATAAACGAGTGATGATGCCGCAGGACTATATTCAGCCCGAAGATGAAAAGAAGATTGTAAAAAAGTTCAGGGAAATTGACGAAGCCTACGCTGCCCTAAAAGCGCAGGAATGAAAGAGGCGAAACCATGAAAAAGGTCTTATACATCCAGCCGCTGCATCCAGATGGCATGAACATGCTAAAAGAAAAATATGAAGTGTTTGTCGCGAACAACGAAGATCCACAGTACCTGAAAAGCATCATCGGTGAATATCATGCGGTGGTAACGAGGTTGACAAAGATCGACAGCGACCTCATTGAAAAGGGCCGGAATCTGGAGGCTATTGCCAAGCATGGAGTGGGCACCGATAACATTGATGTGGAAGCGGCAAAGAAAAAGGATATTGCCATTGTCACCACAGGTGATGCCAATTCTCGCTCCGTGGCGGAGCATGCCGTTTTCGCCATGGGTGCTTTGTGCAAGCGGATTCCCTATTTGCATGATGCTATGCGAAAAGGAAATTGGCTGGCGAGAGATGAAAGCGGCAGCAGCGATCTGAGCGAAAGGCAAGTGGGCATTGTGGGATTTGGCCGGATCGGTTCACGAGTAGCGGAGATGGTCAAACAGGGCTTTGACGCACAGGTATGCGTTTTTGACCCTTTTACAGAAAGAGCGGCAATCGAGGACCAGGGGTACGCATACACGGACGATCTTCGCCATTTATGTGAAATCGCTGATTTCCTAACTGTGCACGCCCCATTGACAGAGGCTACAAGGAACCTGATCGATTATGAACTGCTTGCGGCCATGAAGCCCACTGGATTTGTGATCAATTTTGCCAGAGGCGGGATCATCAACGAAGAGGACCTATGCAGAGCGCTAAAGGAAAAGAGGATTGCCGGAGCAGCGCTGGATGCCTTTCAGCAGGAGCCTTTAGCCGCAGATTCTCCGCTATTGCAGCAGGAGCGTGTGATTTTGTCACCGCACTGCGGCACCTTCAGCGAAGATTCCAAGCGGAGGATGTCCATTGCTGTGGCAAAAGGCATCATTGATATTTTAGGGTGACAGAGCATCACCATAGTGAACGACCACCGAGAAAGGGGGAGAAAAATGATAAAAGGATTGACTGCGATTGTAAATGGAAAAGTTTTTGACGCTAAAGAAAAGCAGGTTCGTGAAAAGACGATCTACTGTGATAAGGGCAGGATCGCAGAGGATTATGACCTTGAAGAGGCGGAAGAAATCATTGATGCCGCTGGAAAATATGTGGTGCCGGGCCTGATCGACCTTCACGCCCACTACTACTATGGGGGCTGCAACCTGGGGATCAACGCTGATATCGTGTGCCCTGGACAGGGGATCACAACCTCAGTGGACGCGGGTTCCGCAGGCATCATGAATTTCGATTCTTTCTATCGCAGCGACATCACAAGAGCGATGACAGAGCTAAAGGCCTATATCAACGTGTCGCCGGAAGGGGTGAAGGCCGCTTACAAGCACGGAGAAACCTGCGATCCTGACGACATGTCATACCAGGAGATCCTGGGATTTTTCAAGAAATATCCTGATGTGATCAAGGGCCTGAAACTGAGGATTTCCAAAGAAACCACAGAAGGATACGGGCTTGCGCCCCTGGAAAAGGCCATTGAAATCGCAGATAAAATCCAGGATCAAGGGTATCCATGCATAGTGGCTGTTCATGTGGCCAACATCCCGGAGGACGCACCCATCGAAGGGGTCCTCAAGCTGCTGAGAAAGGGAGATTCCTATACTCATCTGTATCAAAATCTGGGTGAAACTATCTTTGATGACCACAGGAAAGTGAAGAAATGCTTGTATGAAGCCAGAGAACGGGGCGTGCTGTTTGAAACTGGAAACGGAAACATCCACTGGTCCATAGACAACCTGACGGATGCTTATGAAGAAGGTTTTTATCCTGACATCATCAGCTCTGATCTGGTGCAGTCCAGCATTTGGAAACGGCCTTCTTATGGCCTGATCAACGCCATGAACACTTCCCTCATGTGCGGGATGGATCAGTTGGATATCCTGCGGGCGGTCACGTATCATCCGGCTGCGGCCATCGGGATGGAGCAGGAGATCGGGACCTTGGAGGCTGGAAGCAGGGCAGATATCGCTATCCTTGATGTGGTGGATGTCAAGCAGACTTTCTTTGACCGTTTTGGCGGACAAAAGGAGAGCCAGCAGGTATTTGTGCCTTTGATGACCATTCGTGAAGGAAAGCCTGTTTTCCGGCAATCGTTCTTCTAGCCCGTTCTTTGCCTGAAGCTTACGGCAGAGCAGGCGGTATCAGCTGCCATAAGCTCCAGGAGAGCAAAATAGTAGCTTTGAAAAGGAGGAAACAATGAAACTATTGAAGTGGATCGACGATTACTTTGAAGAAACGCTTATGGCAATTATGCTGGCTGCCATCACACTGATCACCTTTGTGCAGATTTTTATGAGATTTATCATCGGCCAGGCAATGTCGTTCCCCGAAGAATTGTGCAGATACATTTTTATCTGGCTGTCGTTCCTGGGGATCAGTTATTCCATTAAAGCGGGGAATTCGCTGAAAGTAGATATTTTGGAGACCTTTATCCCCAAAATCAAAACAGTGCTGAATGTGATCCAGAACATCGTCTTTTTTGCATTCTGCGTTGTGATGATCTGGCAGGGATTTATCGCAGTGGGCAAAATAGTCGCCTATAATCAGACAAGCGCGGCCATGGGCATGCCTATGTGGATCGTATATGCCGCATTTTTGACCGGCTGCATCCTATCGATCCTGCGCCTGATCCAGGTGTTTTACAAGATGATCAGAGGAGCGGCGAAAAAGAACGGCAGTGAAGCACTGGAAGCGGACCAGTGAGAGGAGGTGGACTTAAATGAGTGGTTTAACAGTTCTAGCCATTGTTTTTGTAGGGTTATTAGTATTAGGCGTGCCCATCGGCGTCAGCGTTGGGTGGTCCATGATGGCCGTGGCGCTGTTCACAGATGTTCATGGCGTGACAGGAGAATATGTTTATCGGAACATTGCCAGCTGTCTGGACTCTTACGTGATCCTGGCAGTGCCGCTGTTCATCTTCTGCGGCGTTGTCATGGGACGAGGCGGCATCAGCAAAAGGCTGTTCGACTTTTTCGGCTATTTCATCGGCAATGTTACCGCGGGGCTGCAGGCAACGGTAGTCATTACCTGCTTGTTCTATGGGGCTATCTCTGGTTCTTCGCCTGCGACCGTGGCGGCTGTAGGCGCTATGACCCTGCCGCTTCTGTGTGATCTGGGATACGACCGGGTATGGACAACAGCCTTTATTTCCGTGGCAGGGACACTGGGAGTCATGATCCCGCCCAGCATACCGTTTATCTGGTACGGGATCACGGCCAGCGAATCCATCAGTGATTTATTCATCGCCGGGATCCTTCCAGGGTGCCTAGTGGGGATCTTCCTCATCGGTTACGGGTATATTTACTGGAAAATCAAAGGGGAAGACAAAGAAAAGATACACGCCAGCGTGTCAGTAATGCGAAAGAAAGGCTTCATACAAGTCTTTAAGGAAAGCTTCTTTGCGATCCTGATGCCAGTGATCATTCTGGGCGGCATTTACAGCGGGGTCATGACCCCTACAGAAGCCGCATGCATCGCTGTGATCTATTCTTTCATCATCAGTCAGTGTGTTTATAAAACCTTGTCCTTCAAGGATTATCCGGAAGTGTTCCGAGAAACCCTGAAAACTTTGGCATCTGTCATGTATATCGTGGCTGTGGCCATGGCCTTTGGCAGAGTCCTGGCTCTCATGGGCGTACCGACAGTGGTTAATAACGCAGTGACCAGTATTTTCAGCTCCAAGGTGGCCATTATCTTGTTCATGGTGGTGATCATGATATTGCTGGGCATGGTCATGGAAGTGGTCAGCGCGCTTTTGATCATTGCTCCGATCTTTATCCCTATCGCCACGTCCATTGGGATCGATCCAGTACATTTCGGCGTAATCATGATCGTAGTCCTGGCCACAGGATTTGTCACTCCGCCAGTAGGATTGAATCTGTACGTGGCAAGCGGAATGAGCGGGGTGGGGATCATGCCTTTGGGCAAGAAAACCTATCCGATTCTGGGCGTGTTTATGATCGCTGCGCTCTTAGTCATATTTGTTCCTTGGTTCTCAATGGCCCTGCTGTGAGAATTCTGATAGGATAAAAAGTCATTAAAACATCATCGATATCATTCTTAAAGGCAGCGGACTTGAAGCTGCCACTACAGAAAAGGAGGAAAAGAACATGAAAAAGAAACTTGCTGTTTTGTTATCATTTGCCGTGATCGCCGTGTTCAGCCTGGCAGGATGCGGCGGCGGAGACTCCGGCTCGGGTTCCGCAGGTTCTGGTGAAAAGGCAAAGTTCGTGGTTGGACATTCCATGGCTGAGGACACCTCTTTTGGAAAAGCCAACGCACAGCTGGAAAAGGAACTGGAAGACAGCGAACTGTTCGATGTGGAAGTCTATGGAGCCAGCGCTTTGGGAAGCGAGGCCGAGGTCATTCAGTCCGTTCAAATGGGAGAAACCCAGCTGTACATGACCATTGCCGGCACCTATTCGTCATTTATACCAGCCGCTTATGTGTTCGACTATCAGATGCCATGGATCGGCAATCCTGATGAAGGGTTAGAAGTTCTGCAGGCTGTTTACAATGACGAGGAATTCAGCTCTTACGTGAAAAAACAGTGCGAGGGTTCTGGCCTGAAAGTCATGGGATTCTCCACGCTGACCTACAGAACCTTTACCACTAACGACAAGGTCCAGGATTTCTCCGATTGGAAGGGCATGAAACTGCGGACTCTGGAAAATCCGATCCACATGGCATCCATCAATTCCTGGAAAGCCACAGCCACGCCGCTGGCCTTTGGCGAAGTGTACGCTGGCCTGCAGCAGGGACTGCTGGACGGACAGAGCAACCCAGTAGAGCCAACCTATTCCAGCAAACTCTACGAACCGCAGAATTACATTACCAATGCCAACCACGTATGGCACGTCGTAATCTGGACAGTCAGTGAAGAAAGTTGGAACAGCTATACCGAAGAACAGCAGAAAGTCCTGCAGACTGCGATTGACAATGCCTGCCAGACTATGACGGATTACTGCGTGGAGCATAATGAAGAATATCTGAAATATTTCGCTGACAATGGATGCGATGCGCTCTATCTGCCATATGAGACGCTGAAGAAGATGCAGGAATCTTCCCAGGCAGCAAACGATATGATTGCTGGCGACAAATATGCGGGAAAAGAAGCCTATGACCTGTGGATGAACAAGATCGAAGAAAAAACCAAAGAATTAGGTTACGATCAGTCCAAGGAAACATACGAGAAGTATTTGAAGAGCATTGGGGAATTAAAATAAAAGTTCAAACAAAAATGTTTTAATGATTTGAGGCATGGAGAGCCCGCGGTACATGATCATGTATGGCGGCTCTTCGTGCGTTATTGAATCCTGTGAATCTTTGCCGGATTCGTGTATAATGAAGGAAAGGGTTGGCTAGACCATATGCTGGTGGCCGTGTCCTGCCGACTTAGGAGGGATAAAAAATGGAAAATGTTAAGTGTCTATGCCAGGATATTTTGCAGGAATGTAGGAAAGTGATCGTTGGCAATGAAAAAGAAATCAAATTAATGATCATGTCGATTTTTTTCGGCGGACATGTTTTGATCGAAGCTGTTCCAGGCACGGGAAAAACCACCCTGGTAAAAACCATGGCCAAGATCTTGGGGCTGGCATCTGAACGGGTCCAATTCGTGTCGGATCTTATGCCCAGCGATATTCTGGGGGTGACGATCTATGACCAAAAGGATCAAGAGTTCAAGTTTCGCAAGGGGCCGGTTTTCACAAACATCCTTCTGGCAGATGAAATCAACAGAGCTGTCCCCAGAACCCAGTCCGCGCTTCTGGAAGCCATGGAAGAACATCAGGTGACTATTGACGGAAACGTATATACTCTGGCAAAACCATTTGTGGTCATGGCCACTCAGAATCCTGTGGAATTCGAGAGCACCTTCAACCTTCCTCTGGCACAGCTGGACCGATTTTTCGTGAAGATTTCTCTTTGCTACCCAAAGGCGGAAGAAGAGGCCTACATGCTGGCAAACATGAAGTTTGTCAATGACCTTCAAGAGGTTTCAACCATTACCCAGGCGGAGACCCTCTTGGAAATCCAAAGCTCCTGTGAGGCCATACATGTTTCTGCGGAAATCATTGGATATGTGATGGACATCATCAAAGCCACCAGAGAGAAAAAGGAAATTTTGGTGGGAGCCAGTCCCAGAGCCGCGAAAAGCCTTGTCCAAGGGGCAAAGGCATGGGCCATGATCCAGGGTAGAGATTTTGTCACCCCAGATGATATCCAGGAGCTAGCTGTTCCTATGCTGGCCCACCGCATGATCGTCAATCCCATGGGCACCGGAGCCGTCAAAGGCGGTGAGGCCATGATCAAAAAAATCATAGAAGAGACAAAAGTAAGAAAATGAACAATGCTAAAGAAAAAAATGTTTTCATAGAAAATAACATGAGTTTCGCCAGTGTTCCCGCAGCCATCGCCGCACTGTTGATGGCCATTTTCGTCTCGCTAATGGGATTGGAAGAATTGGCCCTGGTCTTTGTGTTTCTGTCAACCATCGCCTTTTTTGCCTGTTTTTATAGCGACAAGAGCGGTAAAGCATTGCGCTGTGAAATCTCCTTTCTCCGGTTCGCGGCCAGGATCGGGGAGCCTGTGATCCTAACATGCAAAATCACCAATACAGGGAGAATACCGCTGGTTAATGGCACAGTGCGAGTGCCCATACAACGCTCCAGCATGCTGGATCCGGAGTGCTCCCCGTATTACCGCCCCCTGACAACAGACGAGGCAGGAAAGGCTCGCATGTACCAGGTGGACACTGCGGGCATCATAGAATTTTCCTGCCCCGTGCTGCGGCAGGGAGAAACCGCGGAATACGAGACGGAATTGACGGCTATCCAACGGGGCGAAGAAAAAATAGAACAAATCTATCTTTATTCCGGTGACCTGTTGGGATTGCGAAGAAGCTGTTTGCCCTTAGAAATGGAATCGCTGGCCATCCTTGTCCATGTTCCGGCCATGGACGTTGATCCGCAGCCATTTCTGCGCATTCAGGAAGACAGTTATCAGGGAGCAAAAGGAACGAGGAAAGATATTACACTGCTCCATCATCTGCGGGAATATGAAAACGGAGATCACGCCAAACATATCAATTGGAAGGTATTTGCCAAAGAGCAAAGACTGAGGGTGGATATCCATGACTGCATGAAGATGTCCAGGATTCATTTTATCTTTGATGGAGAAAGCTTTAACAATCAATTTGCCGATAAAGGGGAATTTGAGGTCACTCTGCGGGTGGTGCAGTCGTTGATCACCAGGCTCAATGAAAAAGGTCTGCCCTGCGGGATCACGCTTCCCCGAGGGAATGAAACAGAGCCGATAACCATTGTCTGGCAGAATGATTGTTGCGCCGAAGCGATCAATCAGGCTCTGGCAAGATACCATATGATTCATACTGAGCCTGAGGAACCGGTAAAATTCACCATCCTCCAGGAACGCTCCAGTCTTTCTGCCACCATTATCAAGGCCAGAGAGCAGAAAATCCAGCGGGAAGAAATACAAATCAATCGCTCAGAGTATGAACCTTCTGACATCATCCGCTATAAAGACGGGATCCAGCGGTTTTATTACTTTACTTACGATGTGGGAAAAGTGAACGATCCATTTACGGCGATCCTGCCAAAGGAAAAGATGGTTTATGTGTCTTATCGCTCTGTGCCATCTGCGGCGCGTCACAGGGATAAAACAATGATCCACCTCACATCGGTGGCAAGGGAGATCAAAAATGGGAGAACGGAACAATAACATCCTTTTGTGGATCACGGATATTTATACAGTGAATCTCATTTTTTATTGCATGGTCAATGTTTTTGTGGAAAAATTTCAGTTTTATCACCATGTGGATGGGATCGATCTTTGCATCCTGACTGGGATCGGGTTGTTTTCTTATATTGGCCAAAATCAATTTGCGGCCAGGATCGGGGAAAATGGCAGAACGGTCATGGTCGTAGCGGGCCTGCTGCTTGCGGCCATGGCCATTCAAGGAACCCAGGGATACGAAAACTTTGGTACCCTTTTGCGGTATGTGGGCTGTGGGGTTTTGATCGGTCTGGCATGGCAGTCAACAAAGATCGAAGAGGATGAACATCTCTTTGTACTGAAGATGGAAGTCATGATCGGCCTTGTGGTGCTGGTGGCGATCCTGGCGGCCGCGGGAAAAGGCCCTGGTATCAGCCAGGCCTATTTTCTGCTGGCGCTCCTGCTGAATTTGCTGTGCGTCACCAATGTGCGCATCTTCCGCTGCCATGCGGCTTTCTTTGGTTCAGCGGGAAGGGACTTAAAGATCAAAGCTTTGGCAGGGCTCATCTATGGCGGCGGCCTGCTGGCCTGTCTGCTGTGGCTATTTCTCGGTCATAAGGCCCAGAGCTTGTGTGTGGCAGTGGGAAAGCAGCTGACAGCTTGGGCCAAAACCCTGCTCTTTCATATGGAACAGATCCTGTTGTGGATCTATGGGCATCTGGGCACGGTCCGTAAGGATACCGCGCCGCTTCAAGTTATGGAAGAAAGCCATGAACAAGGCGGAGTCGATGTGACCATGGGTGTTGTGGTCATCCTCATCCTTGCGGCTTTGGTATTCACGCTGGTGTTTGTGCTCCTTTGGGAAATCTTCAAAAAATGGCGGGCTGCGGAAAAAGTCAGAGACCAAAGGCCGGAAAAGATAGTAAAAGAAAAGCGGCAAAGCCCCAGACGTTCTTTGGCTTTGTGGGTCAAGGAGCGAAAAGCGCGCAGGACTGGCCCGAAAAAGTTTTTATATAAACTGGCAAAGCTTTGCAAGCGGACAGAGTATAGGATGAAGGCTTCTGATACCCCGAAATCCTTCATGGATAAAGTGGCCAAAGCCTATGCGCCGGAAGGCACGGCTTTACGCCAAAAAATGGATGACATGGCAGCGGAGATCAATTGCTGTTATTATGCGCAGGCGTATTCTGCTGAAAATTTTTGTGACCGAGAAGCAGCAAGGTTATTAAAGGAGATAAAAGCTGCGATCAAAAATAAGAAAAAAGAGCGAAAAACATAGAAGAGAGCCACAGAGTGACTCCCTCAGTGCAGTTTTAAAACATACACCTCAAGTTCCGCCGCTGTATATACGTTGTAACCCTTTGACGGTATATATTTGATGGAATTGCGGATTAGGCGCACGATGCAGCGCTGCGCCACAACATCCTTGAAGATGCTCCTTGCCCCTTCTTCCAATCCTGACACCCCGTCCATACTGATAAACAGCACATCCTCCACGCCCCTGGCCCGGATCTCGTCAAAGATCCGCATCCAGTAGTGCTTCCCTTCTGATTCACCGATCCACAGCCCAGCACGTCCTTTACGCCGTCCACGTCATAGCCCAGGAAAAACGAACAACGAAACAAAGGATATTTTTAAAGGAAAAAAGACCACTCCGCCTTTGCCAATGAACTCTTGACACGATCTGCCATAACGCGCCGCTTGCCATTTCAAAGCCAGAATGTTAGAATAGACCCATGAAAAAGGGGGAAATCAAGAAAGGGCGGGAGAGAATATGGCCAGAGTCATCAGCATCGGGCGACAGGATTTTGAAAAGCTGCGCGAAAGAAACAACTTTTACGTGGACAAGACCCATTTCATCAAGGAGTGGTGGGAAGCGGACGACGAAGTGACGCTCATCGCCCGGCCAAGGCGGTTCGGGAAGACATTGAACATGAGCATGATGGAAAAGTTTTTTTCCACGGATTATGCGGGAAGAAGCGATCTGTTTGAAGGACTTTCCATTTGGAAAGATGAGAAATATCGGCAGCTGCAGGGGACCTACCCGGTGATTTTTCTCAGCTTCGCAGGTGTGAAAGCTGGGAATCATAAGAATGCACGGAGGGAAATATGCGAAATCATTGCCGACCAATACGCAAAGCGGGAATTCTTATTGGAAGGAGACCTTTTGGCTCAGCAAGAAAAAGAATCGTTCCGCAGAAAGACCATTGACATGGATGACGTGGATGCGTCATTGGCCTTGCGCCAGCTGGCGGATTATTTGTCTCGTTATCATGAAAAGAAAGTGATCATCTTGCTGGACGAATACGACACCCCTATGCAGGAAGCTTACATGGGCGGCTATTGGGACGACATGGCGGCCTTCATCAGGGGGGTGTTCAATTACACGTTCAAGACCAATCCCTATTTGGAACGGGCCATCATGACGGGCATCACCAGGGTCAGCAGGGAGTCCATTTTTTCCGACCTGAACAATTTGAAAGTGGTGACCACCACATCCAAGAAATATGTGGACTGCTTCGGCTTCACAGAGGAAGAAGTCTTCGCCGCCCTGGACGAGCAGGGCCTGTCCGACAAGAAAGAAGAAGTAAAAGCTTGGTATGATGGCTTCACCTTCGGGGACAAGACCGACATTTACAATCCTTGGTCTATTATCAACTGTTTGGACGCTAGAGAAGTGGGTGCCTACTGGGCCAATTCCAGTTCCAACGGATTGGCGGGCAAATTGATCCGAGAGGGAAGCGAGGAAATCAAGCGGGATTTCGAAACGCTGCTTGGCGGGGGAACCATCGTGACCGACATTGACGAACAGATCGTGTACGGCGAATTGGATGGAAGCGAAACGGCGATTTGGAGCCTGCTTTTGGCCAGCGGCTATTTGAAGGTGGAGCGAAAAACGATTCCTCTGGAAGAGGAAGACGGTTTGGGAAGGCCGGAGTACGAGCTGGCACTGACCAACAGGGAAGTCAGGCGCATGTTTTACTCCATGGTGCGGGATTGGTTCCAAAGGGACCGCCGAAACTACAACCGGTTCATCAAAGCCTTGCTTTCTGGTGATTTGGAAGCCATGAACGAGTACATGAACAACGTGGCACTGTCCACATTCAGCTATTTCGACACGGGAAAAGAGCTTTCCCGATCGGAGCCGGAACGCTTTCACGCTGTGGAAGCGATCACTAAGAATTTTGACAAGCAAAATTCAAGTGCCTGCTTCTACCACGGCTTCGTTTTGGGCCTGATGGTGGAACTTACCGGCAGATACGCCTTGACTTCCAACCGTGAAAGCGGGTTCGGCAGGTATGACGTGACGCTGGAACCGCTTAATCGAAAGGACGATGCGATGATTCTGGAATTCAAGGTTTTCCAGCCTAGGCGTGAAAAGAGCCTGGAAGAAACCGCCCAGGCGGCCTTAGCGCAGATCGATGAAAAACAATACGCCGCCGCCTTACAGGCCAAGGGCGTGGCTGCGGAGCGAATACAAAAATACGGGTTCGCCTTTGAAGGAAAGAACGTGTTGATTATGGAAGGCAAGAAAGAGGGCGGCTGTCCGGAAAACGCATAAAAAGTTTTGGCTCATCTTTATTTCACACAAACTGATCATGCCTCACAAAAATTCCACATTACATCAATTGGAGCCAATGCGTTCAATGAAAACCAAAAAATAAGAATCTCTACTTGAGTGCTGCACAAAGATAGGCTGCAAAATCTAAAGACCTCCTATAGGAAAAAAGGCTATAGGAGGTCTTTGTCTTAGGGTAAAAATGATTCATATTTCCTACATCTCATTTCCCCGCAGCAGTTCAATAATCGTTTCTTTTTTCGATTTTGAAAAAACCAACAAGGCTGTGGCTACGCAAATTACGGTAATCACGATGAATATAAACAAAGTTTTCATGACCGGAAAAGCAAATGGAATTCTATAGATATTAAAGTTTGTGAATACCAGATAGCTTGCTGGCAAACCAATGATCAGCGAAATGACGATGGACAAAACTGCGTACCCCAAACTCTCAAGCACGATCATTTTTTTAATCTGTTTTCTTGTCATGCCGATGCTCTCTAAAACAGCAAATTCTTTAGAACGATTTTGCATGCTTTCCGACATCATGTTCAGATAGTTTGAAATCGCAAGCAGCATGATGATGATTCCCAGACTTCCGCCTAAAACAGTAATTTGGTTTTCGGAATTTTTCATTTCTGAATAGCTGTCTAATTTTGATTCTGTGGAAATGAGCTGATTGCTCTCCACAAGCTTTTTGATTGACGTTTCCACGCTTTTGGAAAAAGGTTCGTCATAATCAATTTTGATCATTTCGATCAAAGGCTGCCCCATGAGTTTATCGAAAAAATCATCGCTCACAATCAAATCAGGCGTATAGCCAGCAGCGTAGTAGGCTGGATAATCATCTATGATCGCCCCTGCTTCTATGATTTCCTTTTTCTCCGGATTCAGGGCAGTGGGAATTGAAAATTTAACCTTTTTCCCTGGAATGCCATGATCGCCTTGTGTAAAATTTTCAGAAACAAAAGCAATGTCTCCGTTTTTGAATTTCTCCTGATCAAGAGGATGTTCCAAAGTATGATTGATTCTTTCAAATTCCAACTCATCGATCCCGACAATTCTGCAAGTAAAAAGATGGTGGTTCGGCTGTTTTTTATATACCTTTATATCTTTTTCATAGTTGCCCGGAGAATATCGGGAAGCATATAATTCTTTATAATATTCTCCATAGACGTTTTCCTGATATGGCACACAGGCTGCCGCTGATTTTAAAACCCGCACGTCTTTCACGCCATCCATGGATTTTATTTGTTTGATTAAATCCCCAGTGATAACCTGCTTTTCCTCATCATCAGAAAGCAGCGTTTGATTTAAAAGTCTTAAATCATAATCATAAGAATGATTTAAAATGTTTTTTGCGTTATTCGCCTCAATCACAACATGGATAATCAGAAAGAGCGATACCGCCAAACTCAACGAGCACATGACAATGGCAAATTGTTTCTTGTCTCGGAACAGATTCGTTTTTACCATGGAGCGAATATCTCCACCAGTTCTTTTTTTTGTTTTCGCTTTCACAGACGATGCCCCTACGTATTTCATTGCTTCGATGGGAGAACAATTCATCGCTATTTTCGCCGGTTTCTGGCTGCTGATCATGGTTGTCGCGAATGAAAAAACAGCAGCGATCATAAATACCCATAGAGAGATGGTTCCAACCTCGCTTGCCGCGATGGTTGGATTTAAGGCATGTAATAACTGAGGAATGACGATCTTCCCAACAATCGCTGAACAAACTAAGCCCAAAGGGATTCCCACGCCTGCGTTCCACAGCATTTGCTGATAGATCATCTTTCTAATTTGAACAGATGTGGTGCCGATTGTTTTGAGCTGTCCCAAATACCGGATGTCTCGATTTACGGAAATGTACAAAGTGTTGTAAATGAACAAATATCCACTCATGAAAACCAGGACTAATAACACTGCCAATCCAATCATGGTTTTAATGAAATTAGAAATGGTGTCATAATCACCTTCGATAATTTGATTTCCAGATATTCCAATTTGATTTTGCATTTCTGTAATATCATTTTCAGAATATAGAGGATTGTTCAAGGAAATCTTTAATGATCCTTGGGTTAAATCAGTCTGCAGCACGCCTGTTGATTGATAAAACTTTTCAGAAACATAGCCCTTGTCCACGCCTGTGTAATCCAGAAACCAGCCGCTTAAAACAAAAGTTTTCGTAATATCTTTATTCTCGCTGTTTTCCGCTAAAGTTTGGTATACCAAAGGTAATTCCATGCCCACTTTCGGATTTTGAATGCCCATGGAACTTAGAGCCCTGTGAGAGAGCATGATTTCATTTTTCTTATTTGGATAGTTTCCTTCATAATGATCCAATGCCGGAATCGTCTGCTTTTCCCAGCAGGTATCATCTAACCAAAATAATCGCACCTTGTCTAATTCCTGATCTTGATATTTTGACACGACCGCGCATTTCACGCAAAGTCCTGCGTATTTTACCCTGTCCATGTCTCGCATGATAGATACCTGATCATCCCTTGGTTCCGTCAATTCAACATCATAATCCATTCCCTGCATTCTCTCTTGCCTCAAGGAAATGGTGTCCCAATAGCTTAATCCAACGGATATTACGGTGCAGAGTAAAAATGTCGTCAAAAAAATTGCCACTATGGTTAATAGATTTCTTTTTTTGTTTGCTTGATATGTTGTTTTTGCCAGGTCCTTGATTACTTTTTTGTTATTGACTTTGAGCATTGTTTACTCACCGCCTTTCACGATTTTCCCGTCTTCTATGCGGATGATCCGATCCGCCATTTGGGCGATTTCTTCGTTGTGGGTGATCATGACAATGGTTTGGGCCAGATGCTGACTGGAAACTTTTATCAATCCTAAAACATCTTGGCTTGTTCGGCTATCCAGATTTCCCGTCGGTTCATCGGCGAGAATCATGGCTGGTTTTATGGCCAAAGCTCTTGCTAACGCCACCCGCTGCTGCTGTCCGCCGGATAATTGATTGGGCATGAAATATTTTTTGTCTTCCAGGCTTAATAGTTTGAGAATTGCCTCAATATAGCTCTGATCTGGTTTGATGCCGTCTAATTTAATGGGCAGCACAATATTTTCATATACGTTCATCAGCGGCAAAAGATTATAGTTTTGAAACACGAATCCTATTTTCCTTCTTCGATAAACGGTCAGTTCATCGCGCGACAGTCCTGAAATGTCTCTGCCGTCAATGATGACTTGTCCCGAAGTCGGGTTGTCCAATCCACCGAGCATGTGCAGCAAAGTGGATTTTCCACTTCCAGAAGTGCCGACGATGGCTAAAAATTCTCCTTTGCGAATGTCTAAATCCACGCCGTCCAAGGCTTTTACTGTGTTCTCTCCCGCATGATAATGTTTTTTTAGATTTTTAACTGATAAAATATTCATCCTTCGTTCTCCTTTCCTTGTTTGCCTCATCATAACAAAGACTTCTTTCTCAAATCTTTCTCAAAGGTGACAATTTTGACACAATGGAAAATAAGGAGCTCGGGAAAATGTCCGCACCTCCTGATTGAGAAAAAAGTCCTGATTAAAAGGCTCTGCGGGATAAGAACACTTCCACAGTGGTTCCTTTCTTTAATTGGGATTTTATTTTGATATATCCTTGTTGTTTTCTCAACACTTCTCTGGCTAAATATAGGCCGATGCCAAAGCCTTGCTGATGGATGACATTGGTTCCCCGATAAAACCTTTGAAATACTTTTCCCTGCTCTTGCTCAGGGATGCCGATGCCATGATCTGTAATTCGCACACATACAAATGACTCGTATAAAATAGGCGTAATCGTTACTTCTGTACCATTTGGCGAATATTTTACTGCGTTTTCAAGAATGTTCGCAAAAACTTCTTCTGTCCATTTGGGGTCGGCAAAAGCTTGATATTCGCCGGGTTCTAAACGAATATGGATGTTTTTCTTCATCGCGTCCAATTCCACCAATTGACAGCTTTTTTTCATGGTCTTGTCCAGATCGATGATCTTAGGATTGACAGAAATGATTTCCTGCTCCGCATACGAAGACTTCAGCAGTTCTTTCATAAAAAACTCTAATTTTTCGGCGTTTTTTTCGACTTTATCTGCCAATCGAACGGAGGAGGATTCTTTCAGTTCGTCTTTCAATAAACCAGCGTATAAAGTAATATTCGTGAGGGGCGTTCGTATTTGGTGACTCATATTAGATAGCAAGGACTTGATGGTGTCCCGTTCTTGCTCTGCGGATTCTTTTTGCGTGCGGGAAATGTCAACAATGCGGTTTAATCTTTCAGAAATAGCGGAATCCAGGGATTCATCATAGGTAAGGTCAATTTGCTTTCCACTGAGGATTTCATCGGTCTTGTTCAAAAATCCATGATATTGAGAGGATAACTTATTTTTATACCAACGAATCACTAGGCCTGAAATCATCATGCTCAAGATGATGACGCTGATCATTCCCATCATGTAAATACGCATTTATACACTCTCCCAAACATAGCCTTTTCCGTAAACGGTTTTGATATAAGACGGGTGAGAGGAATCATCCTCCAATTTTTCTCTTAAACGTCTGATTCCAACGGACAGGGCGTTATCCTCCACATATTCCGTGCCTTCTGGCCATACCCATTCGAGCAGTCGCTCTCGGGTTAAGATTCTATTTGGATTTGAGACAAGCAGGTATAAAATCCGCTGCTCGGTTTTACTGAATTCAATGGGCGTCCCATTCTTATAAAATTCCATTGTTTCAAAATGAAAGGAAAAAACAGAATCTCTATATTCCCGCTGGCTTGTGGTTGTGTTCCGTCTCAGCAAAGCTCTGATCCTGGCACGGAGAACCATCAAGCTGAAGGGCTTGGTGATATAATCATCAGCGCCGCTTTCTAAGCCCTTGACGATATCCATTTCCATGCCTTTTGCAGTCAATAAAGCGATGGGAATTTTTACGTTCTGCTTTAATTCCCGACAAAATTCCAGACCGCTTCCGTCTGGAAGATTGATGTCAAAGATCAGTAAGTCGAACTGGTCAAGCTCCAGCGCTTTTCTTGCTTCGGCAATAGTTTTGCATATGATGAAATTTAATTCTTCGCTTTGTAAAGATAATTCAATTCCCTCGGCTAAGTCCGTATCATCTTCTAAAATCATGACTAATTTGTTGTTTTTCGCGAGCATGTGTCACATCTCCTTAAAGCACAATTCATTTTTGAGGTTATATTTCAATCTCTTGATTTTTATGATATCTCTGCTGAAAAAGAGTGTCAATAAGGATTCTCTTTTGGTTGAGGGGAAATTGCTGTTACTTTCCCTCGGCGACCATCAGAAAGCGAAAAAAGATAGTAATTTCCAGCTACTTGCTTTATAATAAAAACAGATCATTTGAATGACAATGGCAGATACGGCGGTTTCCAGGCCTTTGCGATGACCATCTGGAAGCGTGCGGATGCCATGATGTGATAGGAGAACAGCATATGACAAAACTGGAAACAGAGCGACTGATCTTGACTCCTTGGAAACGAAAGGACGCGGCGGCTCTTTACAATTATGCCAAAAATCCCAACGTGGGCCCTCATGCGGGGTGGAAGCCTCATGCTGATATCAAGGAATCACGGAGGATCATCAAGACCATCTTCAAACCCAACCAGGTGTGGGCCATTCGGGACAAGGAAACGGGAAAAGCCATTGGCAGCATTGGCTTTGAAGAGGATAAATACAGGCCCAGGATCAAAAGCCGGGAGTTGGGTTACTCCATGGATGAGGCGTACTGGGGAAAGGGCCTGATGACCGAGGCGGCCAAAGAAGTGATTCGCTATGGCTTTGACGTGCTGAATCTGGACATCATCTGCATTTGCACGGGGCCGGAAAACAAACGCTCCCAGAGCGTGATCCGCAAGTGCGGTTTCACCTACGAGGGGACTTTGCGGTACGCTTACAAAATTTACGATGGGACAGTGCGGGACGTATTGTGTCACTCATTGAAAAAAGAGGAGTATTATGGAAATTAATGGACTTTACAAGTTGACCAGGGCGGACGAGGAAAAACTGATTCAGACGTTTCTGGACGCGTTTCAAAATTATCCAAAGCTTATGGCGGCCTTTCCTGATCAGGAGACGAGGCTGGCGGCGGTGGAAGCCACGCTTCGCTATTACACGGCTTATGACATGGAATATGGAGATGCTTTTTCCCTGGACCAGCAAATCAAGGAAGGTGTCTGCGTCGTTCATTCAGACGAAATGCGTTACACCCAGGAGCGGCATGAAAAGGCGGGGAGCTGCGGGCCAGCGTTTATTGCGGCCATGGCTCGGCTGACAAAAGCAGAGCAGCAAAAATGGAACCATGTGTTTGATGAGCTGGATGAATTGGAAAAGGGGATCGACCTGCCGGAGCCTCATCTTTATGTGGATTTTCTAGGAGTCCAGGAAACCTGCCAGCATCAAGGCCGGGGGCGAAAGTTGATGAAGGCTGTGTGCGAATACGCGGAAAGCCTGGGGCTGCCGCTGATGCTGTTCACCAATACAGAAGAAGACGTGACTTTTTATAAAAGCCTGGGATTCCAAGTGGTGGGCATCGTCCGTTCCGAGAAATTCGGGTTCGTGAACACGTATCTAGTGAAGGAGGCACCGTGTCATGGCGCATAATGGCAAGCACAAAACCAATGCCATCCGCATCGTAGAGGCGAAAAAGATTTCCTATCAGATTCACGAATACGACGCACCTGACGGATTTCTGGATGGTGTTTCCGTGGCAAAAGCCACTGGCATGGACATGGCAAAAGTCTTCAAAACTCTGGTGCTGCAAGGTGCCAGCAGGGAGCATTATGTCTGCGTGATCCCTGTGGCAAAGGAACTGAATTTGAAGAAAGCAGCCAAGCATTTTGGCGAGAAAAAGATGGAGATGATCCTGGCCAGAGACATTACGAAAGTCACCGGATACATCAAAGGCGGCTGCTCGCCCGTGGGCATGAAAAAGCTATTCAAAACAGCCATTGATGACAGTGCGGGGGCCTTGGAAACCATGGTGGTCAGTGCTGGAAAAGTGGGCCTGCAGATGGAGGTGCCGGTTAGCGGCCTTTTGGAAGCTATCGGAGCCGAATTGGCCCAATTGACGGATTGATAGGCGGATGAAATGTAAAAAACATGAAATATTAACATAAAAAACCTAAAACCAACATAAAAATAAAATAGGATAGTATTGAGTCAAGTCATTGGCTCAATTTCCGGGCAAGAGGGGAAAGGAGATTAGAATGGAGGACATGGCAGTGTTTAAGGGGTACTTGAGGGGCCTTATGCGGCAGCTGAAACTGTTGAAAAAGGCCATTTCTGAAAAGGATTTAGAGCAGGCCGAAAGGCTGGTTGACGAATTGATTGAGGACACGCAAAATAATATTGAAGACTAGAACCACCCAAACAAATTGGCTCCAGGATCAAAGAGCGGACTTGCCGCCGCTTTTTTGATGGAGCCAGGGGGGAAATATTTTTTGATGTGCCCAAGGAATTTCATAGCAAGAAGATTCATGAATAGAAAAGAGGTAGAACCATTGAATGACTTACAGCGACTGACCCTGCATCGCAGGGAGCTGCATAAAATACCGGAGCTGAGCAAGACGCTCCCTAAAACAAAAGCATACATAAAGTCCGTGCTGGACGCACTGGACTGTGAAATCATCGAAGTTTTGGAGTCCGGCGTGTGCGCGTATTTTGACCGAGGAAAGAAGACGACCATCGCCTACCGGGCTGATATGGACGCATTGCCGGTGACAGAGGTTAATGTCTGTGACTACGCTTCTACCCATCAGGGCAGGATGCATGCCTGCGGCCACGATGCGCATTCGGCCGTGCTGTTAGGATTCGCCCAGTATGTGGATACGCAGAAAGAACTGCCCCATAATGTCCTGTGCGTGTTTCAGCCAGCTGAGGAAACCACAGGAGGCGCGAAGGACATCTGTGAGACGGGGATCTTTCAGAAATATCATGTAAGTCGTGTCTTTGGCCTGCACCTGTGGCCATTTATTGACGCTGGGAAAATCGCCAGCAAATCCGGGCCAATGATGCCCCGCTCTTCGGAAATCACCATCGAAGTCTTTGGCCGCTCTTCCCACGCCACTGCCCCGGAAAAGGGGATAGACGCATTATTCATCGCCAGCCAGTACATCCAGCAGCTGTACGAGGCTCATCGAGCAGGCATGCGGCCTAATCCCACGCCGGAGGAGCGGACTATCATTCAAATCTGCAAAATGGAAAGCGGCACCGCACGAAACGTGATCTCCGGTTACAGCGCCCTCCTGGGCACCATGCGGGCTTTTTCTGATGAAGATTTCGCCGGACTGGTCCAGCTGCTGGAAGATACGGCTCAAAAGCTATCTGTTGAGTACGGCTGCCGGATCACTGCCGAGCACAGCGAAGGCTATCCGCCAGTGGTCAATGATCCCGCATTGTACCAGAGACTTCTGCCAGCTTTGCGCCAGGCCCTGGATTACGAAGAAATGCCCATCCCAGCCATGATCTCGGAGGATTATTCCTTCTATGGCTTGGAAGTGCCGTCTGTGTTCTTTTTTCTGGGGACTGGCACCGGCATCGCGCTCCACAGCAATAATTTTGACTTTGATGAGAAGATCTTGGTCCAGGGGCTGGAGCTGTATAAGGTGCTGCTGCGGCAGTAGTGTGCCGTTTTTTGGGGAAATGCGGCTGCGCCTGCTCTGAAATCGGCGGCACGGCGGGTTCGAGTCAAAAAAGAGAGATGTTGAACCCGCCGAGGTTAGCATAGCTCCGAGCTTGATGCATAAAAAGACGCATGACTGTTAAGTGACATGCGTTCCCACTGAAAATTACTGTCCATATGGGCGGTATCAATCAACGTAGCTTCCTATATAAGTTCCTGGTCTAAAAGAAAATCGATCAGATTGATATGCAGAATGCCGCTATCATCATACCAACGCTTGCCAATATCGTTTCTTACTACAATCTTAGGGAAAGAGTCCCCGGTAAGGGCAAATGGCTTGAGTTCTATATCGGCTTTCTCCTGTGTAGACATAGCATAAGCGGATTGTATATAGGTTTTCTTTCCTCCTGAAGCAACAATAAAATCAATTTCTCTCGGAGCGCGCGCAGAATTTCCGTTTTCATTCATCGTTCTTGCGTAGACAACGCCAACATCAACAGAAAACTGCCGGTTGATCAACTTGTTGTATATGATGTTTTCCATGATATGAGTCATCTCTTGCTGACGGAAACCAATGCGAGCATTTCTAAGACCGATATCTTCACTGTAATATTTGTTAGGCGAATCAAAATAGGATTTCCTTTTGCATCTTATTTCCTGCCCGCTTTCAAGTTTTCATTGAATATTATCGCCCATAACGGCAGAAATATGCACTGGTATGAACGATCATCTGCTTATGCTATTTCTTAACTCCTGGCTTGGAAAGGTACGCTAAATCAAAGGCATGTTCCAGTAAACATGTGATATTTTCACAAAATTCACACGAAATCCGAAAAAAAGTTGTAGAAAAACACAAAAAAGGGGTTGCAATTTCAAACAATATCTAGTACACTAGTGTTCAAGTTGATAGAGGCGCGAAGCAAAAAGAAGAATCGGAGAGCCGGCAGGTGATGACCTGATTTGGAGGTGCGTTTCGCCGAACTGGGAAGCCCAGGCATGGGATCCTGGTGGGCATGCGGTTAACATCCGCATGACTGTCTGCTTTGAAGCCATTCTTAAAAGCTAAGATTTGAGAATGCTCGGAGCAGTTGAGCTATCCTTCACATGACATTTGATGAACTTGCATCGAACAGGCAGCACGAGCTGCCATGGACAGTGCCATTTCAGTCAGCGAGGATTGCTCGCTGACTTTTTTCGTTGATGAAGGAAAACGCGGCCCATGACTTAAGGTGCCGGTCGATTGCCGCATTGTGTGGGCATGACAGCGTTTCAGCAAAAGTTCGTGTTTTCGCTTTTGTGGCCTTCCTCCAAAAAGTAAAGAAAGCGGGCTGCCAGAACGCCTTTGATCTTTCAGATGCGATCTGGACTCATCTGTACGAATCTATGCGAAAATTTCAAGAAGCAAGATCCTATCAACAAAAATACCAATAGAAAAGAGAAGATAAAGCATGGCAAACTTAGAAATCGGAGGAATCGACTGCCGAGACCTGGCAGCCGTTTCAGGAACACCGCTTCTTGTCTATGATGAAGAAAAAATCGAAACCCAATTCGCAGCTGCCACGGAAAACTTTAAATCTCAGGAATTCGACACAGAGATCGTTTATGCGGCAAAGGCGTTTTCCTGCACAGCGATCTTTGAAAAAGCGCAGCAGGCCGGCGCGGGGCTGGACGTGGTCAGCGGCGGAGAACTGTACTGCGCGCAGCAGGCGGGCGTGGACATGAAACGGGTTTATTTCCACGGGAACAACAAATCCACGGAAGAGTTGGAAATGGCCTTAAAGCTGGGCTGCGGCACCATTGTGCTGGACAATGACATGGAATGTGAGCGGCTGATCGCCCTTTCTGAACGGGAGAAAGCGCCGATTGACGTGCTCCTGCGGGTCAACCCAGGGATCGAGGCCCACACCCACCAGTATATCCAAACCTCAGGCTCTGATTCCAAATTCGGGATCTCCATTCAAAAGACGGAACAGATCCAAAGCCTGGCGCGAAAAGTCCTGGACAGCGGCTACGTGACCTTCAAAGGTTTCCACAGCCATATTGGTTCCCAGATCACAGAGACAGAAGGCTTTGAAAAAGCCCTGGAGATCATGATCAGCTTCATCAGCGACATGAAAAAACAGGGTGTGCCAGCGGAGACTTTGAGCATTGGCGGCGGCTTCGGCATCCGCTACACAGAGGATGACCAGCCCATGCCTTTGGGAGAAATGGCAAAAAGGCTGGCCCGGATCTGCGAGAAACAGCTGGCTGAAAAAAAACTGGAGCTAAAAAAATTGATCATGGAGCCAGGGCGCTCCATCGTAGGGGAGGCGGGATACTCACTTTATCAAGTGGGGTTCAGTAAAGACACGGACACCAAACATTTCCTCTTTGTGGACGGCGGCATGAGCGATAACATCAGGCCGGCTCTTTATCAGGCCAAATACAGCTGCGACATCGCCACCCGCATGGGCGAGGCCAAAGACAAGACCTACTGCGTTGCTGGGAAAAACTGCGAATCAGGAGACATCCTCATCCAGGAAGCGCAGCTGCCGTCTTCTGCAAGAGAAGGGGACCTTCTAGTGATCTACGCTGCCGGCGCTTATGGATACTCCATGGCCAGCAATTACAATCGGGCAGGCCGGCCGGAAGTGGTGTTTGTCAAAAAAGGCAAGGCCCGCAGAGTCCTCAAACGAGAAACATATCAGGACCAGCTCCGGCTGGAAACTGATGAACAATTGATATTTTAGGAAAGGAAAAACAACATGAACGTAGTACAAAAATACAATGGAAGATGCGTGGACACCATTGACAAAATAAAAGCCATCGCACAAAACGTGGCTGAAACCAGAAAAGAAGGAGACGGGCTGGTCATCGTGGCCAGCGCCATGGGAAGAACCACTGACAAGCTGACGAGAATGGCGCAGGAAGCGGGAACAGACATCCCCAAGAGAGAGCTGGATGCGCTCCTGGCCACAGGAGAACAGCAGTCCGTGGCGCTTTTGGCCATCGCTCTGAACAGCCTGGGAATTCCAGCAGTTTCCATGACCGGTTTTCAGTCAGGCTTCATCACCAATGATTATCATACCAACGCTAGAATCAAAGAGATCAACACCGAGCGAGTGGAAGAGATTTTGGCAGAAGGCAAGATCCCCATTGTGGCAGGCTTTCAGGGAGTCAGCGAAGACGGCGATGTGACCACCTTGGGAAGAGGCGGTTCGGATATCACGGCAGTGGCAATCGCAGCGCATTTAGGCTGGCCTTGTGAAGTTTACAGCACAGCGGAATGTCTGTACACCGTGGATCCGGCCATTTATCCAGAAGCGAAACGGCTGCCGTCCATTACTTACGAGGAAATGATGGAGCTGGCCCATCTGGGCGCTGACAAGCTGGAAACCCGCAGCGTGGAGCTGGCGAAAAAATACAATGTGAAGTTATTTTTAGGTAAATCATTGGAAAGGGATAAAAGTAAAGGAACATATATCATGAACAACAACGAAAATTTATTAGTAGAAGATATGCCGATCACAGGCATGAGCATACAGGAAGATATCACGATTTTCACTCTGAGAAACATCAAAAATGACGGCAAGACCGTGGCTGAATGCTTCAAACTGCTGGGAGAAATGAACGTCAATGTGGACATGATCTCTCAGCAGAACACTGGCAAGGAAACTTGCTCCGTATCCTTCAGCTGCACCAGAGAGCAGGGCAGGGAATTGAAGAAAAACATTGACGCGGACAAAGCTTTCGCAGGCGTGACCGTGGAATGCGAGGACGACCTGGCCATGATTTCCCTGGTAGGCGTTGGCATGGCCACTCACTCCGGCGTTGCCAGCGAGGTGTTCAATGTTCTGGCGGAAAACGATATCAGATACTATCACATCACCACTTCGGAGATTTCCATTTCCGTCACAGTGGACATGGAATGGAAGATCAAGGCGGCCATTGCTTTGTGTCAGGCATTTGATCTGTAAAGCAAAAAAGACAGGAGAGGTTTCATGATTGGATTCGCGAAGTACCATGGGTGCGGAAATAATTTCATTATCGTCAGAGAATCGGAAGTTTCTGGCAGGGACTACAGCCGTTTGGCCCAGGCAGTGTGCGCTGTGGCCACAGGCATTGGAGCGGACGGACTGATCATTGTCAGGGAAGAGCCTGCGCTGGAAATGGTTTTTTACAATATGGATGGAAGCCGCGCGCCTATGTGCGGCAACGGGATCCGGTGTTTCGCGGCTTATTGCTATGACCAGGGGATTCAAACAGAGCAGATGTATCCGGTCCAGACTCTGGCGGGAGAAATGATCGTCCAGCGGCTAAAGGAGGATCCGTTCACAGTAGAAATCAGCATGGGAAAGCCCAGCTTTCGATCAGCGGATTTCGGTGTGCTGGACGGCTCGGAGAGCTTCATTCACCAGCAGCTGGAAACAACGGAAGGCAGTTTCACAGTCAGCAGCTGCTTTATGGGAACGGTCCACACAGTGGTCTGGATCGATGACGGTGATTTCCCTTCGGAAACCGCTGCGGCCCAGCTGTCGAACCACCCTGTTTTTTCAGAAAAAACCAATGTAAACTTTGTAAAGAAAATAGATTCCGCGACTTTGGAAATCAAGACTTATGAGCGGGGCGTGGGCTTTACCTTCGCCTGCGGCACAGGTGCGTGCGCGTCACAAGTTTTCGGTGTTCGAGAGGGCAAGACCGATCATCAGGTCACGGTCCGTCTGCCTTATGGACAGCTGATCATCACCCAGCTGCCAGACGGCGAGATCAAAATGGCAGGACCTGCCGTAAAAGTCGCGGAGGGGACATATATGCAGGAGGAAGACTAACATGATAACAGGTTCAATGGTGGCGCTTATCACACCATTTCACGAAGACGGAAGTGTCAATTACGGGCGGCTGGCAGAGCTGATCGAATGGCATATCGAAGAACAGACTGACGCGATTTTAGTGCTGGGCACAACGGCGGAAACGCCGGCTCTCACGGTCACAGAAGAAGATGAGATCGCTCGGATTTCCATAGAAACAGCGGCGGGAAGAGTTCCCATCATTGTGGGAAGCGGCTCTAACAATACGATGATCGCCATGGAGCAGAGCGTCAAGTATGAAAAAATGGGAGCTGACGGCCTGCTGGTCATCACCCCGTACTACAACAAGACCAACAAAGCCGGAATGGTGAACCATTTCTACACAGTGGCGGACGCGGTGAACATTCCGATCTATGTGTACAACGTGCCGGGCAGGACAGGGGTTTCCCTGACTTACGAAGCATTAGCGGAGATCAGCAAGCATAAGAATATTGTAGGGATCAAGGAAGCCAGCGGCGACATGTCGTTTATCACGAAAATTTCCAGGCTGATCAATGAAAACTTTAACGTGTACTGCGGAAACGATGATATTTCCATCCCGCTCATGTCCATGGGCGGCGCGGGGATCATTTCTGTTCTGGCAAATATTCTGCCTCGACAGACCCACGACATGGCTATGGCATACCTTAATGGAGATGTGAAGAAAGCGGCGGAAATGCAAAAGTATTATCTGGATTTCATTAACGCTCTGTTCATTGAAACCAATCCGATCCCTATCAAGGAGGCCATGAATTTAGCAGGCATGAACGTTGGCGGATACCGGATGCCGCTGTGTCCAATGGAAGACGACACCAAGGCAAAGCTGGTTGAAACCATGAAAGCCATTGATCTGCTGTAAACACGGGATCTTGGCCGGATATATGGAAAGGAGCAAGAAGCAAACATGATAAAAGCAGCCATTTTAGGCGCGGGAGCCATGGGAAAGGTCCTGGCTCAGACCATGGAAGAACAGGAAGGCATCGAAGTCGCGGTCATGGTAGAGCCTCGAAACGGGGAAACTTTGGCCGGCGATGTGGATGTGGTCATTGATTTCAGCAATCCGGACAATCTGGAAATGCTGGTAAAGTTTTGCGAAGCAGCGGGCTGTCCAGCTGTGATCGCCACCACAGGGTTTGACTCACAGCAGCAGGAACAGATCAAGGCCTTGGCCCAACAGGTGCCAGTTGTGTTCGCGGCAAATTTCTCTTTAGGCATCACCATTATGCGGCGGGTGCTGTCGGAGATCGCACCGGTCTTGGAAGACAGCTTTGACATGGAAGTGATCGAAAAGCATCATAACAAGAAGCTGGATTCGCCAAGCGGCACGGCGAAAATGCTGGTGGCCGCCCTCAACAGCAGGGGCGATTATGAGGAGGTCCACGGCAGGGAGGGAAACCGAAAGCGGGGCAAGGAAATTGGGATCCATGCGGTGCGCGGCGGAACCATCGCCGGCGAACACCAAGTGATTTTCGCAGGTGAAGATGAAATTTTAGAAATCAAACACACGGCAGGCTCCAAGAAAATCTTTGCCGCAGGAGCGGTGAAGGCGGCTCGTTTCACGCAGGCCGCGGCGCCGGGGCTTTACGACATGGAAGACGTACTGTTTGGTGAAAAATAACAAAGGAAGCGAGTTACGGATGGAAGCAAGAGAATTAATAGAGTTTATTGGAAACGCAGAAAAAAAGACGCCTGTAAAAGTGTATGTCAAAGAAAAAGAGCCGGTGGATTTTACCGGATGCCAGGTCTTCGGGGCCAGCGACAAGATCGTGTTCGGCGACTGGAACGCCATCAAGCCGGTGCTGGAGGCCAATAAAGATAAGATCCAGGATTTTGTGGTGGAAAACGATTGCCGGAATTCGGCCATCCCCATGCTGGACATGAAAAACATCAACGCCCGCATTGAGCCGGGCGCGATCATCAGGGACATGGTGGAGATCGGTGACAACGCAGTGATCATGATGGGCGCGGTCATTAACATCGGTTCCGTGATCGGAGAAGGAACTATGATCGATATGGGCGCTGTCCTGGGGGGAAGGGCCACTGTGGGAAAAAACTGCCACATTGGAGCAGGGACTGTTCTGGCGGGAGTCATCGAACCGCCTAACGCTACGCCTGTGATCATAGAAGACAATGTGGTCATCGGCGCTAACGCTGTTGTGCTGGAAGGGTGCAGGGTAGGAAAAGGCGCAGTTGTCGCCGCCGGTGCGGTAGTCATTGAAGATGTGCCTGCGGGCGCAGTGGTGGCAGGCGTTCCGGCCAGGATCATCAAATCCGCGGATGACACGGCAGCGGAGAAAATAGAGATCGTTGATGCCCTGCGGCAGCTGTAGGGCGGCAAGATCGGAATACATAGGATGGGCAGGTGCGTTTGCGTACCTGCCCATCCTGTATTTTTGTGGACAGGATCTGCTTTGTTGAGCGGGCTCTGGATTTTCATAAATGTGGGCTAAATCATGGATTATGGATGCGCTTGTCGCACAGGTAAGCTTTGGTCAGTGAAAGGGAGAAAGCTGGGCCTTTTTTAAGGTGCGAGCTTTTTTGTTACTATAGAAAATGAAAAAAATACCAGTAAATTGTTGACAAATCATGATTCTCGGAGTAAAATGTAAAATAATAACTGAAATGATCATAAAAGGGAGTTTGAAAGTTTTACTAAATGAGCGGCTCAAAAGAAACTGCAGGCGGGCCTATCGAAGGAACGATTGGGATGAAACTACTGTTTTATAAGGATCGTTTCAAAGTTCAAGGGGGGGGGAAAACGCAAATGGGATTTTTAGAGAATTTTTTCTTGTGCGACGACAGCGGAGCGTTTATAATGAAGGGAGAATTATTAAGAGAAGAAAATAAAACTTACAGTTCAAATCGAAATGTCAAAGACAGCGTGTTTCGCCTGCTGTTCGATGATGAGGCCAATCTTTTGTCGCTGTTCAACGCATTGGAGGGTAAAGATTATAAAGACAAAGAGGTCATTGAGATCAATACGCTGAAAGGCGCGATTTTTAACAAAGTAAAGAACGACCTGTCCTTCTCGGTGGAGGAATTATACTTGAATTTGATCGAACACCAATCCACGATTTCGGAAAATTCGCCGCTTCGATCATACCTTTACCTGGGGCAAGTGTATAGACAGATTCTGGACGTGAGCAAAGTGTATCAACGAAAGCTTTACAAGATCCCCACTCCTCGTCTATACGTGCTGTACAACGGGGTAGAGGACTTTCCCTTGGAAAAGGTTCAACGGTTTTCAAACGCTTTTCTTGTGGAACAGGGGCAGCCAATGGTTCAGCAGATCGTGAAAACCATCAACATCAATTGGGAAAAGGGACATCCCATTTTGAAAGAATGCAAGGTGCTGGGAGAATATAGCTTGTTCATTGATAAGATCCGTCAGAAACTGAAAAAGGGAATGAATCGGGACCTGGCGGTGAAAGAGGCGGTTTTGGAATGCTTGGAGGAAGGGGTATTG
Organism: uncultured Eubacteriales bacterium; assembly: GCA_910583765.1. Classification (GTDB taxonomy): domain Bacteria; phylum Bacillota; class Clostridia; order Peptostreptococcales; family Anaerovoracaceae; genus Hominibacterium. Next base: position 37,095 of record CAJTYS010000026.1, read on the forward strand.
AAAGAATTTTTGACACGGCATGGAAAGGAGGTTTATGGGATGGATTTTTTTAACATCACTTACGAAGAACTTTTAAAGATCAGGGTGGATGAAGCCAGAGAAGACGGATTGGAGGAAGGGACGGAAAGAGGGATCGCTAGTCTTGTGCTTGACTACTGCGAAGAAGGATTTTCTAAAGAAAAGATTTTAGGAAAGTTAGAGAGGCGTTTTGATTTGAGCAGGGATCAGGCCAAGGCGTACTACGAGCAGTATGCGCAATAGGATAGAAATGCTACAGGACGTATTGGAGTTATCAGGCAAAGCGTATAAGGCTGCCTTGTGATTCGATATGGCGAATTGTGCGTTTAACAGCACTTGTATTTTTCCAATAATGCTTTGATCCGCAGATTCAGATTTTCAGGCAGCTGGCTATGGTTCCCTGCCGAAAATTTGATCCACAGGTGCAGATTTTGATAGTTTGCCTTTTTCCTGTTTTCAGGCTGTCTTTTTGCTGCCCGTATCTTGAGCCGGAGGAGTTTCTGCTCGAAAAGCGGGACCACGATGTAGTAAAGCCGGTCGTCTAAGAACGAGAGGTAGCCTACTTCTTGGCCAGTCTGATTTTTCAGATACAGCTTGTGCTGCCGGATGCTGCAAGGATAAAGGGCTTCGCCAGGTTTTAAGGAGATCGTTTTACTTGATGCTTCCAGCATGGAAGGAATGTAAAAAACGCGGTTTCCCTCTGGATCGGCCTTTTCTTCTTTTGCGATTTCCTCTAGCAACGCGGTTTGAGATATGAACTGCTGCGCTAATAGGTAGGTGAGTTCTGCCTGAAATCGAGGGCGGTTCGCAGGTGATTCTTTGCGGCGCAGCCAGGTATCGGCTTCGTCTAGGAGCTGTTTGCTGCATTGATACAAACTGAGAAGAAAAAGTGAAAATTCTTCTTCTGTTGTCCACATATATTTCCCCCTGGCAATGGCAAAATTTCCTAAAGGCACACCATCATGATCTTCCACGCAGTGCAGGATTTCTCGTTCTCTATAGGCGTTCTCATTGACAGGCGCGTTCCAAACCGCATGCGGATTTTCCTGTGCGCGGCGGCTTTGATCATAGCAGTGCTGCCGATTATTATGGCATGTGTCCTTTTCCGTGCTGCCAGAGGCTTGTTTTTTTAGGATAGCATACGCAGTATTGATTTCCTGTGCGTTAAATGCATATGTTTCTTGGGAATGAAGGCTCACATCTGGATGTACCTGCAGCATGAGCTTCCGGTAACGCTTTTTGATTTCATGTATGCGCGATCCCATTGGAAGCCCCAGGACCTGATAAGCTTCTTTTACGTTCATGACCTAAATCGCCTTTTCCTTTGTTTTCCCTTGTTTCGATTCGTCCGGCTCCGCTTTGCTATCGGCCACGCACCACCAGCTGACTGCTCCAATGATGATGATGGCCCCGATCAAAGCGTAAAGCCCCGGCATTTCCCCAGCAAAGAGGAACACCCACACTGGATTGAACAAAGGCTCCAGCATGCCGATGAGGGAGCAGGCCAGAGGCGGGCAGTTTTTGGAAGCAATGGCATAGAGGACATAGGGAATGCCTAGCTGAAAGATCCCCAAAATAACGATCCACAAAAATTCCATGGGCATGGCAGAGCTGGTCTGCAGGATGCCAATGGGCAGGCCGACAATAGCGGTCAACGTATGGGCGATGAGGATGCCGGTCATGCGCACGGAATCGTCTTCTCCCCCGCAGCCCACGGCCACGAACATAATGGCCAGAAACACGCCGGCCAGAATGCCGAAAATGTTTCCCAGAATATTGCCAGGGGACAGCTGGTCAAAGAAAAACAGCACGATCCCGATCAGTGTCACCGCCACCACTGCAGTATCCCGAGCATGGATTTTCTTTTTTAAAAATAGAGCGGAAATCAGCAGCACGAAAATAGGAGCCATGTATTGGAGCACAACAGCGTTGGCCGCAGTGGTCAGTTTGTTGGCCATGACAAAAAAGATACAGGACGTAGAAAGCCCAATGCCTGCTAATATAGAGAAGCGGCTGATCCGCACAGGGATCTTCTGAACGAACATAAAAATAGCCAGAACCAATCCAGAAATCAGACTGCGGCCACCGGCAATCAGCAGCGGACTCCAGCTGATCAGCTTGATAAAAATGCCGCCAATGCTCCAGAGCAAGGCGCAGATCACCATGAGCAGCATGGCGTTTTTTTTACTCGTATCCATGTTCCATCCCCTCCATATAGCCAAAGATGTTTATAAAGTCAAAAAATTTTGTGGGGTCGAGGCTCCACAGTCATGGAGTAGGCAGGGCCGCCCATTTTCCATGAGGTTAAGAATGTCAGCTCTATGAGGCCGCCGACTCCTGCATTTTATCATATGCCAGAGGGATTTGCCAGGAGAAAATAAAGCGGTTCATGGAAACCAATTTTTTTAGGCTTCATATGGAACAGTTGCCCCTCGACTAACCCTCGGCAATAGCGTATAATAAAGTTAGAGTTGCCCGAAAAGCATTCGTACCGCAAAAGCGGCGCTTTACAAAGAAAAAGCGAAAGAACTGAAACAAGGAGGAAAAGCCGAAATTTCCGAGATTTCGGCAAACACAATGATGGACGACAAAACATTATCCTGCGTGGATTGCGCTGTGCGGAGCTGCGATTCGCAGAAAGGCATGTATCCGGACTTTTGCCTGACAGCTAAATTGACAGAAGAAGAAATTCAGCAGATCAAGAACATTTACAAGGAACCGGAAAATCATGACGCCATGTGCGCTGCCGCAGAGGTAGAGGTGGAAGGCTATTTGAAAGAATGCAGAGTGGAAGAGATCATGAGCTTTGCCCGCAAAATGGGAATGAAAAAGCTGGGGATCGCCACTTGCGTAGGTTTGCTGCGGGAGTCCAGGACCCTGGCTAAAATTTTGAGAAACCACGGCTTTGAGGTTTATGGGGCAGCGTGCAAAGTAGGCGCGATTCCCAAAACCGAAGTGGGAATCGACAAAAAATGCGAAGCAGTGGGTGTCAACATGTGCAATCCCATCATGCAGGCAAAGCTGCTGAACGAAGCTGGGACAGAGCTGAATCTGGTGGTAGGGCTGTGCGTGGGACACGACAGCTTGTTTTATAAATACTCAGAAGCGCTGGCCACCACAGTAGTCACAAAGGATCGAGTCTTGGGACACAATCCAGTGGCTGCCCTTTACACTGCGGAAAGCTATTATAAAAAGCTGCTGAAATAAAGGCGCAGATGCTCAAAAATCTCAACGACAAAAATCGCGCGGCCCCATGCCGTGCTTTTTTTCTAAAAAATTTCAACTTTTATGCAACAAAAGGGCGCTTTTTTGTATCTAATGAATGAGGGGGAGATAAAGGAGGAACATCATGGACATATGCTCGAAAGATTTGAAGCTTCTCGTCCGACAGGCAAAGAAAGGAAGCGCCAGCGCTTTCTCCGCGCTGTATGAGGAGATCCACATGGACCTGTATCGCTTTGCGCTTTACATCATGAAACAGCCCCAAGACGCGGAGGACGCGGTCAGTGACGCAGTGGTCATTGCCTTTGAGAAGATGAAATCCCTGAAAAAGCCGGAAGCTTTCAAGAATTGGATGTTTCAGATTTTAGTCAATTGCTGCCGGAAAAAGCTGAAAATCCAGGAGCAGATCGAAGAAATCCAGGAGACGGCGAAAGAAGGCATGGAGGCGGATCCAGAGATTTCCGTGAGCCTGCGGGAAGCTTTGGCCCAATTGACAGATGAAGAACGAATGATCATCGCCCTGGCAGTGCTGGGTGGGTACAAGAGCAGCGAAATCGGGGCGCAGCTAGGGATTCCAGCGGCCACTGTAAGGTCAAAGCAGCACAGGGGGCTGCAAAAAATGAAGGCATTTTTGGGAGAGGAGGATGAGGCATGAAAGATCAGGAATTAATGGAAAGGCTGAAAAACGAAGCTGTGGATATTCCAGAAAGCCTATCGCCAAAAGCCATTGAAGCGCTTTTAGAAAAAAAGGCTCGCGTCAGGGGGACGATGTGGAAAAAGGCGGCAGCGGCAGCGGCACTGTTTTTTGTTATTTGCGGTAGCATTTTTGGCGTGGTCCGCATGGAGCAAAGCGGGCACGGGGATCGTGCGGGCACAGAGGCGCAAAAGGCCCAGGAGTATGACGCTGTTTACCAGATGCTGCGGACCTTTGAGGCCACTGGAGAAAGAGAGATCAGCCAAGTGGTGATGGAAGACGCTCCAATGGCGACGCAAAAGGCCGCCGGCACCCAGTCAGAGGACCAGAGAGCAGACGCTTCCCTGCTGGATGCCGGGGAAAACACTGGTCATTCGGAAACCAACATCCAGACGCAAGGGGTGGACGAGGGAGATATGGTCAAGACCGATGGTCAATACCTCTACGTGCTGGACACAAGCTACAACACGGTTTCCATCGTTAGGGCAGAGCGGGAGAAACTGGAGAAAAAGGCGGTCATCGAGCTGGACGAGGATCTTTTGACTAGAGAGTTTTACGTGTCAGGTGACAAGCTGACTGTGTTGGGGGAAGAGTTAGAGAAGAACAATTTCCAGACAAAAGTATGCACCTATGATATCCAGGATCGGGAGCATCCAGGAAAGCCGCAGATCATCACCCAAAGCGGCAGCTGGAAATCCAGCCGGACGCAGGACGGATATTTGTATGTGTTCAGCGGCTACAGCCCGCAGCTTCCAGTGATGAAAGCAAAACCAGAGGAGTATGTGCCTGTGGTGTGCGGCCAGCCTTTGGAAATGCGGAGCATCCTTCTTCCACAAAAAGCCCAGTCTCCGGAATATCTGGTGATGACAGCCATTGATCTGGAAAAGCCGGACAAGACCTGCGACCAGAAGGCCATGTTTTCCGCAGGAGAAATCTTTTATGTGAGCAGCGGGCACATTTATGCGGCCTCTGGAAATTATGGAAAAAGCACAGAGATCCAAAAATTTTCCTACCAAAAGGGCAAGATCCAGCATCAAGCAGCAGGAAAGGTAAGAGGCTATCTGGAAAGTTCATTTTCCATGGATGAACACAAAGGAAACCTGCGTCTAGTGACCACCTTGGATACAGATGGCGGAGGGACTTACAACAATGTGTATGTGTTAGATGAAAATATGGAAGAAACTGGCAGCGTTTTAAAGCTGGCAAAGGACGAGAGAATCTATTCTGCCAGGTTCATGGGGGACATTGGCTATTTTGTGACTTTTAGGGAGACGGATCCGCTGTTTTCCGTGGATCTTTCCGATCCTTCGGACCCCAAGATCATCGGTCAGTTAAAGATCCCAGGATTTTCCGACTACCTGCACTTTTATGGGAAAAACAAATTGCTGGGCATTGGCATGAGCACGGATAAAGATGGGAACGCGGAACATGTCAAGCTTTCTATGTTCGATATCAGCGACCCAAAAGATGTGAAGGAAACGGACGTGTATGTGCTGAAAGGCTGCTATACTGCGGAGGCTCTCTACGATCACCATGCGGTGATGATCGATCAGGCCAAAAATTTGATCGGCTTCGCGGCTGAGTCTGATGAAGAGGCAGGGTATCATCTCTTCCAATATGACAAAGGCTTTAAAGAGGTGGCCCAAATGTCTATGGGACAGTCAGGCTACAGCGCCCGAGGCGTGTACATTGGCGCATATTTTTACCTGGTAGAAACCGATAGGATCAGGGCATATGGAATGGGCGATTTCAAGAAACTTAGCGAAGTGAAAATCTAGAACTTGATGAAACCTGTGCCCTGTTTATGAAGCATGAAGGAAAACCACCGGCCATGTGATTGAAAGCCGGTGGTTTTTTGTTTCGCCGTGGCGCAGGAATTTCCAATTCCGTCATTCCCGCTTTTTCTACTCTTCCGCGAACTGGCTGTTGTACAGATTCGCATAAAATCCATTCTGATCCAGCAGGTCTTCGTGAGTACCGTGCTCAATGATATCCCCGTGATTCATGACCAGAATATGATCCGCGTCACGGATAGTTGACAACCGATGGGCAATGATAAAGCTGGTTCGATCCTTCATCAGATTGGCCATGGCCTGCTGGATTTGAGTCTCGGTCCGAGTGTCCACAGAGCTGGTGGCTTCATCCAGAATCAAGATCGGCGTATCCGCCAGCATAGCCCTGGCAATGGTCAGCAGCTGCTTTTGCCCCTGGGAAATATTGCTGGCCTCCTCATTGATCTCCATGTCATAGCCCTTTGGCTGGGTCATGATGAAATGGTGGATGTGAGCTGCTTTGGCAGCTTCCGCCACTTCAGCGTCCGTAGCAGTCATATTGCCGTAACGGATGTTCTCTCGGACCGTGCCGTTGAAGAGCCAGGTGTCCTGCAGCACCATGCCGAACATGCTGCGCAGGTCTTCTCTGGAATAATCTTTGATATCATTGCCATCTACTGTGATCCGCCCCTGATTCAGCTCGTAAAAGCGGAGCAGCAGCTTGACGATGGTGGTCTTTCCCGCACCTGTAGGTCCTACGATCGCGATGCGCTGGCCTGGCTGGACTTGGAAATTAAAGTCCTTGATGATCAGCTCGTCTCCATAGCCGAATCCCACATGTTCAAAGCCCACCTGCCCCTGAAGGGTTTCTCGATTCCAGGTAAGGGTCGGATGAGAAGGGTCAGACGCAGTCGCGTCGTCCTCTTCCTGTTCCTCAATGAACGCAAAGACCCTTTCTGCGGCAGCGGCAGTGGACTGCAGCAAATTAGCCACATTAGCGACTTGGGCCACAGGCTGGTTGAAGCTGCGCACATATTGGATAAAAGCCTGGATGTTTCCAATGGTAATGGTCCCCTTCAGCGCCAGGTGTCCACCCAGAATGCACACTGCCACATAAGCCAGATTCCCCACGAAATTGGTGAGAGGCATCATCAGGCCTGACAAGAATTGAGATTTCCAGGCGGACTCGTACAGCTTGTCATTGTAATGGTCAAAGGTTTCTATGGATGTTTGCTCCTGATTAAAAGCCTTGACAATAGTATGACCCGTGTACATTTCCTCCACATGACTGTTGACCTCGCCCAGGTATTTCTGTTGGTTTTTAAAATGAACCTGGGTCTTGCCAATGATCAGGCGTATGATCACCATGGAAAGCGGCAGTACGATGAGAGCCGTGACTGTCATCAGCAGATTGATGCGGATCATCATCACTAAGATGCCTACGATCATGGTGATGCTGGTGATGATTTGAGTCAAGCTCTGGGAGAGCGTCTGGTTCACGGTTTCAATGTCATTGACCACTCGGCTCTGGATCTCGCCGTGAGTCTTGCTGTCAAAATATTTCAGCGGCAGTTGGTCCATCTTTTCTGACATGGCTTTGCGCAGATCGTACACCACTTTTTGGGAAACGCCTGCCATAATGTAACCCTGTACCGCAGAAAACACGAAACTGAGCCCATAAAGCACAATGAGGAAGATCACGATTTCCAACAAAGCGCTGAAATCGATGCCCACAGGGGACATCAGGCCTTTGACCACTTCGTCTGTGGCGTCTCCTAAAATAGAAGGAGACACAATGGCAAAGACAGTGCTGGCGACTGCGAATAAGACAACGATCACCATAGCGATGCCGTGAGGCTTCAAATAGGACAGCAGGGTCTTCATGGTCCCTGAAAAATCCTTGGCCTTTTCCCCGGGCATCATCCCGTGGGGGCCGCCGCCGTGACCACCGTGGCCGCCTCGTCTCTTTGGTTTCATTTCTCTAGCCATTCCTTCTGACCCCCTTTCCAAGCTCTTCCTCACTCAACTGGGAAGAAGCGATTTCCTGATACACGCCGCATGTTTTTAGCAGTTCCTGATGGGTTCCCATGCCGGCGATCCGGCCTTCATCCAGCACAATGATCTTATCTGCGTCCATGATGGTGTTGATCCGCTGCGCCACGATGATGAAGGTGCTGTCTCCCACTTTTTCCTTGAGCGCGGCTCGCAGCGCAGCGTCTGTTTTAAAGTCAAGAGCAGAGAAACTGTCATCAAACATATAGACGCGCGGTTTTTTCACCAGAGCTCGGGCAATGGAAAGCCGCTGCTTCTGTCCGCCGGAAACCGTGGTGCCTCCCTGAGCCACAGGCTCGTCAAAACCTTCTGGCTTGTCATTGATAAAATCCATGGCCTGAGCCGTTTTCGCAGCTTCTTGCAGTTCGTCAAAAGACGCGTCTTCCTTGCCATATCTCAGATTAGAGGCAATGGTTCCGGAAAACAGGACTCCCTTTTGCGGCACGTAACCAATGGCCTCACGGAGACTTTTCTGAGAAAGCCTGCGGATATCAATGCCATCCAGCAAAATCTGACCTTCTGTCACATCGAAAAAGCGGGGAATTAGGCTGAGCAAGCTGGATTTCCCGCTTCCTGTGCCGCCGATGATGGCTGTGGTTTCTCCTGGGTTCGCAGAAAAACTGATATCTGACAGAGACTTTTCCTGAGCGTCAGGATAAGCAAAAGACACACCTCTGAATTCCACAAGGCCCTTTGGCTCTTTCAGTTCCTGGCAGTCAGGCGCGTCCTCAATGCTCGGCGTCACCTTCAATACCGCACCGATCCTCTGTCCGGACACAGCGGCCCTCGGAATCATAATGAACATCATAGTGATGAACAAAAAGGACATGATGATCTGCATGGCGTACTGCATGAAGGCCAGCATGTCGCCGATCATCAGATTCTGCGCGTCAATGAGTTTCGCCCCTACCCACACAATGAGAATGCTGGAAAGGTTCATGACCAGCATCAATGCGGGCATCATGAAGGACATGGCTTTGTTGACGAAAATGTTGATGCGCTTCAATTCCAAGTTGGCCTTGTCGAACCGCTCTTCTTCAAAGGCTTCGGTGGTAAAGGCCCGCACCACCAAAAGGCCGGAAAGCCGCTCGCTCATAATCAGGTTAATGCGGTCCAGCTTTGCCTGGAGCACTTTGAATTTGGGCATGACCAGCAGAAAGGCCAGCAGCATGATCAGCAGGATAGCTAGGACAGCTAAGCCAATGGTCCAGGAAAGCGGCACACTGGTGCGCAGGGCCTTGATAACCGCGCCGATGCCCATGATGGGCGCGAAGCAGGCCATTCTCAGGATCATCACCGTGGACTGCTGGATGGTCTGCACATCGTTGGTAGAACGAGTGATGAGGGACGCTGTGGAAAACTCATCCAGTTCAGCCGCGGAAAAGGCAGTGACTCTTTTGAACAGTGCGCCTCGGATGTCCCGGGAAGATTTAGCTGCCACTCTTGCTGAAAACAGTCCTGCCAGCCCGGAACAAACAACTACGGCAAAAGACACTAGGATCATGACTGCCCCGATCTTGTAGATGTAGGACATGTCCCCCTTGATGATCCCAAAGTTGATGATGTCGGACATGTATCCCGGGAGCGCCAGCTCGCACAGGGCCTGCCCAAAGAGTGCGGCCACGATGAGAAACACTGCCGGAACGTAAGGCTTGTAGTACTTCAACATTTCTTTCATATCGTAAATCCCCTTTCTGAAATTTATTTGCTGTGGCCAGAGCCCCCCCCAGTGCCGCGGCAAGGCTTTCCAGGCGGCGGTCCGGGACGTTCCAGTTCGTGCCTGGCGTCTCCGGCGGCTTCCATCACATTATCACAAGCTTTTGTCAAAAGGTCTTGAAAGAGCTTTTTCTCTTGATCCGTCATATTTTGGGTCAGTATGTCATCAAATTCGTCCATGATCTCTCTGGCCGCGGTAAAAAGCTCTTTTGCTTTTTCCGTAGGATAGAGCTGGTAAGCCCGCCGGTCCTGTTCATTCTGGACTCGGCGAACGTATCCTCCCTGTACAAGGCTGTGGATCCCCTTTGCCACAGAGCCCTTGTTCAGACCGAAAAAGGAAGCCAGCTCTTCCTGAGAAGTCCCCGGTTCCTGGCAGATGCGGGTGACGTATCCCATCTGATGGCCGGCGATTTTGAAATTTTTCAGAGCTTTTACATGGAACATGATGCTGAAACGGTGTATAATAGAAAAACTCTTCATATAGCTGTGATCATGCATGTTGTTTCCTCCTGCACAGCAAATATAGTTGAACTGGCAACTATATTACTACAATATAAAATAGTTGTCAAGGAAACTATTTCACTTTTTTGTGAAAAATCACAAAAAAATCAGCAAAAATGGTAGACAATCCTGGTTCATGTGCTATAATATCACTTGTGTGAATTAACGCTTTAACGTGATAACGTAAAGAAGAGAGCGAAAATAAACAGGAAAGAAAGGATTGACATGGAATATAAAAGCGCGGATCTAAAACCGGACGAACGGGCCTGCCTAAAACTGCGAGGCTTGTACGAACAATACGGTTACAAAAAATATAAAATGGGAAAATTTGAAGAATACAGCCTGTACGTGGAAAACAAGGACTTTTTAGGCACAGACAAGGTGATCACCTTCACGGACTTGGACGGCAGGCTGCTGGCCTTAAAGCCTGACGTGACCCTGAGCATCATCAAAAACACCAACGCCACGGTCCAGTGCAATGAAAAGCTTTATTATCTGGAGAACGTGTATCGGGAAAGCAGGGAGAGCCACACTTTCAAGGAAATCAGTCAAATGGGGTTAGAATACATCGGAAAAGTCGATGCTTACTGCGTCACAGAGATCCTCGCTTTAGCCGTGGAGAGCCTTGCGGCCATTAGCCAGGACCATATCCTGGAGATTTCCCACATGAGCTTTGTGGTAGAACTGCTGGAAAGCCTCCAGGTGCCGGATCATATCAAGTTCAAGCTGCTGCGGCTCATCAGGAGCAAGAACGCGGACGGCCTGCGGAAAACCGCGGAAAGCATCGACCTGTCCGAACTGCAGATCCAGAGCCTGTGCAAACTGCCGTCCCTTTACGGCCATGTGAGGGAGACCATAAAAGAAGCGAAACGGATCTGCCTCAACGGGGCCATGAGCAAAGCCCTCACAGAGCTGGAACAGGCTTATGCGGCGCTGGAAGAGCTGGGACTGGCAGAAAACATTCAAGTGGACCTTTCCATAGTCAATGATATCGACTATTATAATGGGATCATTTTCAAAGGCTATATCAAAGAGCTGGGAAAAGCCGTTCTTTCCGGCGGTCAGTACGATCAGGCCATGGCCCGCATCGGTAAAAGGGTGGATGCCATTGGTTTCGCTTTGTACCTGAACGAGATCAACCGCATCGCGGAAGAAAAGAAGGTCTATGACGTGGACGCGGTCCTCCTGTATGACTGCAAAGAAGGCGCCGCGGCAGTGGCCAAAGCCGTGGGGCAAATCCAAAAACAGGGCCTGAGCGTGCGTGCGGAAAAGACAGAGCCGGAAAACATTCGCTATCGGGAGCTGTATCGGCTCAAAGATGGAGAACTGAGAAAGGAGGGAGCGCCATGTTAAACATCGCATTGCCAAAAGGAAGGCTGGGCGATCAGGTGTACGGAATGCTGCGGGACGCGGGTTACGATTGTCCGGCTTATGAAGACAAGGACAGGCTGCTGGTACTGGAAAGCCCGGAAAAAGGCGTTCGCTATTTGTTGGTGAAGCCCAGCGATGTTGCGATTTATGTGGAACATCACGCCGCGGATGTGGGAATCGTGGGAAAAGACATCCTGCTGGAAAATGGCCCAGACGTTTACGAACTGCTGGATCTGAACATTGGAAAATGCCGTATGGCAGTAGCCGCGCCAAAAGGTTATGTGGAAGATCCGGACAGGACGCTGCGCATTGCCACCAAATATGTAAACGTGGCAAAGCGGTTTTATTCAGAAAAAAACAGGGACATCGAGATCATCAAGCTCAATGGGAGCATTGAACTAGCGCCCATCCTGGGACTTTCCGATGTGATCGTGGACATTGTGGAAACAGGGAACACCTTGAAAGCTAACAATCTGGAGGTCATTGAAGAATTCAAAGACATCAGCGCCAGATTCATTGCCAATAAATCCAGCTTCAAATTTCAAAACGAGATTATCAGCGACATGATGAACAAATTGGGGGACGCGGTAAAATGAGCAGATTTTTGAGCAGCCAATTCAAAAGCCTGGAGCCTTATGTGCCAGGAGAGCAGCCGAAAACAGACGGCCTGATCAAGCTGAACACCAATGAAAATCCCTACGGCCCCAGTCCAAAAGCGCTGGAAGCCATCGATCAAGCGCAGATGAGCAAATTAATGCTTTATCCCGATCCAGAGTGCAGTGAACTGACAGCGGCGATTTCCGAATATTATGGCATCGGCCAGGATCAGGTCATGGTGGGAAATGGTTCGGACGAGATCTTAGCGTTTTGTTTCATGGCCTTTCAGAATGAAAACCGCAAGGTCTGGTTTCCAGAGCCAAGTTATGGATTTTACAAGGTTTACGGAGACGTGTTCCACGCAGAGCGAAACCCCGTCCCCCTGACAGAAGATTTGCGGGTTGATCCAAAAAAATTTAAAAATTTAGATGGGACCATCGTCATCGCCAATCCCAACGCGCCTACGGGGATAGCGTTGAATTTACAGGAGATTGAGGATATTCTCAAAACCAATGAGAGCAACTTAGTTATTATTGATGAAGCTTATATTGATTTTGGCGCAAAAAGTTGCGTGCCTTTTTTGCGAAAATATGATAATCTATTAGTGGTACAAACTTTTTCCAAGTCCAGGAGCTTGGCAGGAGGTCGAGTAGGCTTTGCCATGGGCAGCCGGAACGTGATCGCTGATTTGAACGCCATTAAGTTCAGTTTCAATCCTTATAACCTGAATCGGCTTTCTATTTTAGCAGCAGCGGCAGCCATGAGAGATGATGATTATTTTCAGAAAACCAGGCAGAGCATCATGAAGACACGGGAACGCTTTTCAGAGGAACTAAAGAAATTGGGGTTCCATGTGCTCCCTTCTTCCGCGAATTTTGTGTTTGCGGAAAGCGACCGGCTTTCAGGCCAGGAATATTTCACTGGACTTCGTGAAAAAAAGATACTAGTGAGGCACTTTGAGAAAGATCCGGTGTCGAATTTTGTCCGAATCACCATTGGTAGAGATGAAGACATGGACATGCTCCTGATGGCGACAAGGGAGCTGTTGGAAAGGACCGCGAAATGAGAACCAGCAACATGCATCGGAAAACAAACGAAACAGATATCCAATTGTCTTTGGATCTTGACGGCAGCGGTAAATTTGAAATCCATACGGAGTGCGGATTTCTCAACCATATGCTGGAGCTTTTCGCGCGGCACGGGAGGTTCGATCTTTCTTTAGAGTGCAGAGGCGATAGCCATGTGGATGACCATCACACAGTGGAGGACATCGGGATCTCCCTGGGACAAGCGTTCAGAGACGCGTTAGGTGACAAACGGGGCATCTATCGCTATGGGGAAACGCATCTTCCCATGGACGAAGCTTTGATCCTCTGTGCGCTGGACATCAGTGGAAGGGCGCATTTGAACTTTGATGTACAGATCCCTGCGCAAAAGGTAGGGACATTTGACACGGAATTAGTAAAGGAATTCATGGCCGCGTTTTCCAGAGAACTGGGATTGACGCTTCACTTCAAAATGATGGCAGGAGAAAATTCTCATCACATCATCGAAGCTGTGTTCAAGGCATTGGCGCGGGCAATGGCGCAAGCGGCTGCCATTGACCCTGTTTATAGGGATGAGATTCCTTCCACAAAAGGCGTTCTTTAGAAAGGTAAGACATGATTGCAGTAATTGATTATGGAGTTGGAAATTTGTTTTCACTCACCGCTTCTCTCAAATTTTTGGGAGCTGAGACAGTTGTGACCAATCGAAAGGAAGACATACAGGCTGCTGACAAGGTGATCCTTCCAGGCGTAGGCGCTTTTGAAGACGCGATTGCCAAGCTGAGGGCCACCGGCCTTGTGGACACCATTATCGAAGAGACCCGCAAGGGAAAGCCTCTTTTGGGAATCTGTCTGGGCATGCAGCTTCTCTTTGAGAAAAGCTACGAGTACGGTGAGCATGAAGGGCTGGGTTTGATCAAAGGCGAGATCGCGCCAATTGAAGCAGACCTTCCCGTGAGGGCTGACGGTGAAAAGCTGAAAGTCCCCCATATCGGCTGGAACAGTTTGAAACTAAAAGGCAGCGACCCTCTCTTTCAGTATATCAAAGAGGGAGATCACGTCTACTATGTTCACAGCTTTTACGGCAGAAACTGCCTTGAAAATACTATCGCATCGTCAAACTACGATATCGAGATCACAGGCGCTGTCCGCAGTGGTTCTGTTTATGGAACCCAATTCCATCCGGAAAAGAGCGGCAGCGTGGGGCTGAATATTTTGAAGGCCTTTATCGAACTATAAGGTGGATCATAGGAGTTAGAAACATGAAGACAATGCGTAATCTTTTAGGGAAGAACATGAAGCCGATCATCATTGTGGCAGCAGTGACCGCCGTGGCATTGGGCGGCCTGCTCCTTTTGATTTCAGGAAACAGTGAAAGAGATCAGATCCCTATTGACCCAACAGTGGAAGGCGAGGAGACCACAGCCAATGGCGGGGAAACCACCCAGGCAACCCAGGCTCCTCAAGCCACGGATCCGGCACAGGCAGGCATTTCCAAAGAAGCGGAGGCGCTGTTTGCCGCAAAGGTCCAGAGTATCGGAGACCCAGCGTCCGTGGCAGCGCTGCTGGAAACCATTGATTTGAAGAAGAACGTAGCCAACTATCGGGTGGAGATCCAGTCCGCGCAGCAGCCTTTGAGCCTGAACATCCGATTTGACAAAGTGGTGGGCGAGGCGGACAAAGATGCCTTTGACAAGGAGATGCAGAAATACGCAGAGCAGATTTTGGCCTTGATCACGGACGCCCAGGAAGTGCAGTGGACTTACACCCTGAAAAAGCAAGGCGCCCAGGAGGATGTGACCGTGTTCCTCAACGAACAGCAGGCGCACGAGCTGTTGTCCCAAAGCGTGAAAGCCTACGGCGAGTCGGCGCAGACGGTTGACGCCCTGCTGCAAAAGCAGAAAGGAATGTAGCAATGATGGAATTATTTCCGGCAATTGATTTGAGAGATGGACAGGCAGTCCGCCTTTTTCAAGGTGATTATGACCAGATGACCGTATACAGCAAAAGTCCGACAGACGTGGCAAGACAATTCAAAGCCCAAGGCGCTAAAAACCTGCATCTTGTGGATCTGGACGGAGCCAAGGATGGACGTTTAGTGAATTTTCAGTCCATCAAAGAAATCGTTTCCCAATTGGACCTGTTTGTGGAAGTGGGCGGCGGTATCCGAGACGAGGCCCGTATCCAGCAGTACTTGGAGCTGGGCGTTGGCAGGGTGATCTTGGGGACCATCGCAGTCCAGGACACGGATTTTCTGGAAAAAATGGTCGCGTCATATCATGAAAAGATCGCTGTGGGCGTGGATGTGAAGGATGGGTACGTGGCCATCAACGGCTGGAAGGAGGTCACAGACAGAAAGGGCATGGAATTCTGTGAATACCTGGCTGACATCGGCGTAAAGACTGTGATCTACACGGACATTTCACGGGACGGCGGGCTGAAAGGCACTAATTTGGAAGCTTATGAGCAGCTTTCTCAAATAAAAGGGCTGAATATCATTGCTTCCGGCGGCATCAGTTTTGAAGAGGAGATCACAGCGCTGAAAGACCATGTCCATGGAGCGATTCTGGGAAAAGCCTTGTATGACGGCCTTTTGGATCTAAAACAAGCGCTGCGATTAGCGGAATAAAAGGAGGAAACATGATCACAAAGCGAATCATCCCCTGTCTGGACGTGAGAAACGGACGAGTCGTGAAGGGGATCAATTTTGAGGGCATACAGGATGTGGCGGATCCAGTGGAAATGGCTCGCTTTTATAATGAAAACGGGGCTGACGAGCTTGTGTTTTACGATATCACTGCCAGCGTGGAAGAGCGGAAACTGTTCTCCGACATTTTGACAGATGTGGCTTCGCAGATCTTCATCCCACTTACCGTAGGCGGCGGCATCAATACCTTGGAGGATTTTGACCGAGTGCTGAAATGCGGAGCTGATAAGGTCAGCGTTAACAGCGGCGCGATCCGCGATCCAAACATCATTGAGCAGGGCGCGAAAAAATATGGAGATCAGTGCGTGGTCCTCAGCATGGACATCAAACGGGTGGACGGCACGTTTAAATTATTTTCAAAAGGCGGCAGAGAAAACACGGGAATCGACGCGCTGCAATGGGCTGTGGACGGCGTGAACCGAGGAGCGGGAGAGCTGGTGGTCAACAGCATTGACACAGACGGCGTGAAGGAAGGTTTTGACTTGGAAATGCTGGATGCTATCGCTGCTAGGGTCTCTGTGCCTATCATTGCTTCTGGCGGAGCGGGAAAGATGGAGGATTTTTCCGAGCTGTTCAAGCATCCAGGGATGGACGCGGGACTCGCGGCCAGCATTTTCCATTTCAAAGAGATCAATATCCTGGATTTGAAAGAATATCTGAGAAAGGAAGGCGTGGAGGTGCGCCTCTAAAGGAAAGACACATGGAATTGAAATATGATGAAAGAGGCCTGATTCCAGCTATTGTGCAGGATTATTACTCCAAGCAGGTGCTGACAGTGGCCTATATGAACGAGCAGTCCCTAGCCATCACCATAGAAGAAGGATACACTTGTTTTTGGAGCCGTTCCAGACAGGAGCTGTGGCGTAAAGGCGAGACAAGCGGCAACCGGCAAAAGGTGGTGACCATTACCGCGGACTGTGACAAAGACGCTTTAGTGGTGGAAGTCATCAAAGACGGACCGGCGTGCCACACTGGAGCGGAAAGCTGCTTTTTTGAAAGAGTGTTCACAGCTGAAGATGAAACGCCTTTTTCCTATGAAGGGCTTTACAATATGATCAAAGGCCGCAAGCTGCGGCCAAAGGAAAAAAGTTATACCTCGTACTTGTTCGATAAAGGCATGGACAAGATTCTCAAAAAAGTCGGGGAGGAATCCACGGAAGTGGTCATTGCTGGTGCGAAAAACGACAAGGAAGAGACGATCTATGAAATCGCGGACCTGGCTTACCATGTGATGGTGATGATGGTGGAGCAGGGAATCGAATTAAAAGATGTGACAGCGGAGCTGGCAAAACGACATGTAGTGGACCACAAGGTAAAGCAAGAACGGATGAAATAAAGACAGCGGGAGAAATCAGTGATTCCTCCCGCTTTTAACTGTGTGCGTTCTGCCTTTTTACAACAGGATGCTGGCATATATGGGAATGGTGATGAGGCTGACCAGAGTGGAGAGACTAACCAAATTAGAGGCGTATTCCCCCTCCACATCGTAAAACTCAGAGAGTATGGCAGTCTGGGCATGGCAGGGAAGAGACGCAGTCAATATAAATACATGAAGGGGCAGTCCTGAAACGCCTGCCAGAGTAAAGACTCCCCAGATCAGCAGCGGATGAATGACGAACTTCCCAATGAGGATGATGACCTGATCCAGCGTGATCCGCGACATTCCCTTTTTCAGGGATGAGGCCAGGTTTGAGCCGATGACCAACAGGGAAAGGGGAACGCAGATATCGCCCAGATAGGTGAGTGAAGTTTCCAAAATAACCGGAAGGTGCCATTCCAGTTCCACTAGCGCGCAGCCAATCAAAACCCCGATCAGTCCGGGGCTGAACACTTTTTTTATGGAAAAGGATTTTTCCTGTGTGTCCGAGGCGCTGCACAGCGTGTAAGCTCCCAAGCTCCAGAACATGACGATGGTCACCAAGTAAAAGGTAAACAAATAGGGCAGTCCATCGTGCCCGAACACGATCTGGTTGATGGGAAGCCCGATAAACATGCTGTTATTAAAAGTAAAGGTGGTCTGAAAGACCGCCTTTTTCTTTGGGGGAAGCTTAAAGGCATGAGCCAGAATCTTTCCGATCAAGTACATCATAAACATGCTTGCCGCAATGATCAGCAAATTCCAAAAGGAAGTCCGCAGAAGCGCGGGTGTAAAGCGGTTTTCGATGCTGACCACAGCCAGAGCTGGCGCTGCGATCTGTACGACTGTAATGGAAAAGACTTTATTCGTGTTTTCCGGCCATCTTTTTTTTGCTGTAAAAAAGAATCCAACGCCAAGAATGATAAAAACAACAAGTACGCTGACGACTCCGTTAAGCAAGGGTATCACCTCTCGTTCTGTGTAGTAGTTTCATATGCGGTCTGTGGGGCATCCATGATGCCGCTCGCTGCGGTTCGGGATTGGAACGCTATTTCTTGTTCCGTTGTCTAGCGTCCCGAATCAGGTTGCTTACCGCCTTTTCCATGACAGGCTCAAGCCCCATGGAAGCAGGATCCATGTAAAATACATTTTTGCCCTTTAGCGCATCCATGGGATAGACCTTAGCGGGCTTAAAGATGATGGCAGCGTGTAAAACCTGGGCTTCCACGATCCGGCCGCTGTTTGTGGCAGCGGCAAAGACGATCCTGCGAGTCCGCATAAAGCCTGCGTTTTTTCCGCTGTAGAGACGTTCTGCCATAGGACCTAGCTCGTTCATGATCATGTTGATTTTGACGGTTTGCATATATGTGAAATATCCGGCAATGCACCACAGGATCCCAATGGCAATGAGTAAATTGGATAATGTCGTGACGCTCATGGTATGACCTGACCTTTCTCTGCGAATAACAGTAATAATAAAATATTATAATAAGCGAAATTCGTCAATATTGATATTATATTTTTTGATGCGGCGATAAAGCGTTCGCTTAGGAATGCCCAGCCGTTCTGATGTTTTGGAGACATTGCCCCTCTCTGCGGCAAGAGCCTCTACAAGCAGATTGTAGCTGCGGTTTCTAGGTGCGTCTTCAGGAAGGCTGCTGCTTAAAGTCGGGATCTGTGCCTGGTGGCCGCTTTCTAGAGGAATGCCCGTTGCGTTGAGAATCGCCTGCGGCAGCTCCGCTTTGCTGATGGTAGAGCCGGAGGCAAGGTTTACGGCCCGCTCAATCACATTCTCCAGTTCCCTGATGTTTCCAGGCCAGTCATAGGTGGATAGTATCGCACGGGCTTCTTCATCAATGCCTTCGATATCCTTTCCAAGTATACGGCTGATGGAAGTGATGAAATGGTTGGCCAAAAGAGTGATATCAGATTTTCTCTCCCGCAGAGGAGGCACTTCCACAGATAAAACATTGAGGCGGTAGTATAGATCGCTGCGAAAGTTTTTCTTTTGAACGGATTCCAGCAGATCCACATTTGTGGCAGCCATAATGCGGACATCGATTTCCTTTTTCTGCTTGCCTCCAATACGGACGATTTCTTTTGATTGAAGGACCCGCAGAAGGGAAGCCTGCAGCTCCAGGGGCATATCGCCAATTTCATCGAGAAAAATCGTTCCTCCGTTGGCAAGCTCGAACTTTCCGGGATGGCCCTCTTTGTTCGCACCAGTAAAGGCTCCCCGCTCATATCCGAACAATTCGCTTTCAATGAGCCCTTTGGGAAGAGAACCACAGTTAATGGCGATAAAAGGGCCGTCTGCACGCTCACTGGCATTGTGAATGGCCTGGGCGATCAGTTCCTTTCCCGTTCCGCTTTCTCCGAGGATCAGCACATTGGAACAGCTTTTGGCCGCTGCGTTTGCCAGCTCTTTCACAGCGCGGATGGAGGGAGCCTCCCCTAAGATGGAATCAAAGGTATAAGTCGCGGTAAAACCGCTGAGCCGATTAACCAGTGTATGGATTTTTTTCAGTTCATTGATGACAAGGACAGTGCCAATAGGCTGATCCGCGTCGTTTTTTATTAGGGACATGGAAAGGGATAGAGAGATTCTCTCTTTTTTGCATGTCAGCAGAGAAACTTCTCTGTTTTGTATATTGCGGGTCATCTCAAATGGATTAAAGGTTGAGCTTTTCAGATCAATGATATTGGCGATGTTTTCTTTATCAAGCTGATCCGATGAAAGGTTTAAAATCTGACAGGCGCGTTTATTGTACTGAAAGATCATGCCCAGACTGTTAAACATAATGATTCCGGAATCAATCGCTTGGATGGTAGAGGACATCTGGTTATTGACAATGGAAACGCGCTCGTAGGCCTGTTTCATTTTCAGCTCTTTTTCAATCCCATCCGCAGAGGCGCTGACCATTGCCAGCGTATGGTTATGAGGAAGATCCACTGGGCCCACCACATCAAGACAGCCGATGATTTTACCCACAGTGTTTCGGATAGGAGCCGCGGAACATACATAATCGTGGTGCGGCTCAATGAAATGTTCCCTAGCCCAGATTTGAATGGGCTCTCCTACAACAAGGCAGGTGCCGATTCCATTGGTGCCAGCATACTGTTCGCTCCGGCAGCAGCCGATGGTAAGACCGCTTTGCTTGGTCCGAGCCTGAATTCGGTCATCATCTCCTAAAAGATCCAGCACATATCCATCCGCGTCAGTCAGAGCCAGCACAAAATTCGTGCCTTTGATAAAGGAATAAAGATGCTGCATGTAGGAATGCGCGACTTGGATCAATTTTTGACTGTGCTCTAGGGTTCTGGCCAAATCGGATCCGGAGAGCTGTTTGTCCTTGACGTCAAAAGGCGAAACGCAGTGCCCTTTGGAACGCTTCCATGACTCATAAATAAAGCCGCGGATTTCGGGATCTTGTTCTGGCATAGGCAGATCCTTTGCAACATAATTCTGCCATTTTTCCTTTAAAACCATATTATACTCGTTCGTGAAATTCATCCTGGATACCTCCTTCGCACGCTCAGATTATACCACGCTATCATACCCGCTGATTTGTGGCAACTAAAAAATGGCACAAATCGGCCCGAAGTGTCATCGGGGTTTTCGAAATGGCACAAAGTGACACGTTTCGACCCCATTGTTTGTAAAGGGCATTGGTGCCTGCTTCGGCAAGCCGCAAAGGAGTTTCCTTCACGATACCATCGCTTCCGCCAGTAATCATGGGGATCAGAGTGATCCGTTGTGGCAAAACAACTACAAATGCGCATTATTTTCGCTTGTTTCTAAAACTGAGTTGCAGCTGAGGGAACAGGCATATGACATTTATAAGTCAAGCAAAAATGATGCCAATTTTGACTTTCGTAAACTTGCGTGACATTTATCAATAGGGTTCATCTCGGGTATCTTCTTCATATGTCCAAATGATGCCACTCTATTGCGCCCGTTGATTTATGACAATTAAAAAATGGCACAGATCGGCTCAAAATGTCATTGTGTGTTTTGGAGTGGCACAGAATGGCACAATTTGGCCATGCCCTTCATGAACAGAATTGGAAGAGACTGTGGGAGAAAGAACTGTGAAAAAAATAAAAAATTCAAACAAGTGTTGAAATCTAAGGATTTATACGAAACGGAAAAAATAATTTAAAAAGAAAAAAGAGAAGATGGCATAGGAGTTGCGTAATTTTGTGAGCGTGACACAGATAAAAAGCTGATGTGACACAGAATATAACATTTTCGTTCAAGACTTAAAAAAGGCTGAACCCATAGCCTTGTAATTGTAAAAGAAAAGGAGTGAAGAAACATGCCACATGGAGGATTTCAGGGAATCGATTGGGAATCCAATATCGATTACGC
>CAJTYS010000027.1 GCA_910583765.1 uncultured Eubacteriales bacterium
AAAGTCAGCAGCGCGAGCCCCACTCCAGCTGCCGCGATGAATCCCATAGGAACCGTGAACGTACACTTCACAATGCCGATTCCCCTGAGAAACACGGCAATCAGAGGATTGATGATCAGTGAACTGACTGCCAGACCCGCGGCTGTAGAAGCTATGACCGCCGGCATGAAGCTGGCCGCTGTCTGAAAGATCAGCTGCCCTGTGGTAAAGCCCAGCGCCTTCATGATCCCGTGATCCTGCTTTTTGTTGCTGAGCGCGGTTCGCACCAGCAAATACATGACAAAGGCGATAATAATGACGCTCAATATGAAAATGGCCATCACGATCATGGTCATGAGAGAAATATAGACAGATGTGGTTCCGCCAATGATCGATGAAATATTCAAAGCAGTGTTCACATCTTCTTCAAACCAGGTTTCAATCTCCTGGTTGAGCTCATCCACGTCCACATGCTCCGCCACATTGAGGTAATAGCTCAAATCATTGAGTTTCCCTAGCCTTTCATATCCCTCCCTTGTGAGCAGGCAGTCCTTTCCTAAATTATTACTGATTTGAGTAAAGCCTGATATGATGTAGGCCTCTTCCTTTCCCTCTAGGGTCAGGTGGATCTCATCTCCTATTTTGAATCCCCGCTCCTTTGCGTATTTTGCCGCGAGAGCTGTTTCATTATGGTATTTGGGAAAGCGCCCTTCTATACAAACATCCTGATTGTTCACTGCGGAAAAATCATCACAGAGCGTTGCCATCAGCCCCACTCCCCCAACGTGGCGCACTTCCGTGGAATGGTAGAGATAAATGCTTTTTATTCTCTTGTCTCCCTTCGTTTTCTGTAAAAACGCATCTTCTATTTCCTTGTTCACATTAATGCAGCTGTCCGCTGTTTCTCCTACGATCAAGTTCAGGAAGGAGCTCACGTCTTTGATCATGTTTTCTGTCATCACTCCTGAAAACACCACGATCAAGGAAATCACCAGCATGGTGACGCAGATCGTGATATTCTGCTTGATACTGGAACAAGTGGCTTTCAGTGAAAGGGCCAAGTCCAGAGGGAACCTGGTTTGTTCCAATGGCACATGATCGCGCCTGAACGCATGGGTCCGCATGCCATGACGAAGGGCTGTGATGGGTTCGATGTTCTTGATCCTGCGTGATGAAAGCCACACCACGGCAGCCACAGCCCCTCCTAAGATCCCCAACACCATCACCATAGGCAAAGGCAGGAACCTGACTTCATAGGGAATGCCTGTCTGGGAAACCATCATCTCGTTGACTGCAGGAAACAGAACATAAGAAATCGCGATGCCCAAGACCGCGGCCATCAGTGAGGTTCCTAAAAACTGCAGCTGCAGGAAAGTCATCAGCTGCCTGCTGGTATACCCCACTGCTTTCAAAGCGCCGAGATTTTTCATGTTTTCTTGGATGTAGTTGATGATATTGGACGCAATGACCACCAAGGCGATGAGCAGCACAAAAAACGCCATGGCGCTGACCACGCCGGAGCAGATCATTTGAGAAATATAGCGGGACTGGGAAACAAGCGCATAGGAATTGCTCAACACCCTGGGCTGCGGATATGCTGCCGAAACCTGATTGTTCAGCATGGCTTCAAAGTCCTCTCCCTCCCATTTGTCCGTAAGGCGGACGGAAACCAAGGTGGCCTTTGGCGCGCAGCCCTTTTCTTCCAACTCTCGGTACTTGTCTTTTGTCAGGAGCAATTGGCACATGCTGCAATTGTGAGAGCCTGCCATGACACTGTTGAAAAAACCCAGTACTTGATACTGCTCCTGCTCGCTGCCTATGGTGATTGCAATGGTCTTTCCGACTGCGATTTCTCCTGTTTTGTAGAGCATGGGCAGATAAACTCCGCTTGTGGCTTCTCCCTCTTCCACGATCTGGACCTTTCCAACAGAACGGTCCAAAGCGTCCTGCTTTTCCATGACCACGAACTCCGTGTTCATTTCCCCGCCCTGATACGCAAAGGAACCTACCATGCTCATAGCGTCATCTAAACAGTATTCCTCTGTGCGGCCATCCTGCTCCAGTGTCTGGGCCAGATAGTCTTTCACCTCATTTCCGTTCTCTGACACACAAAGGGTCACATGCTCCGCGTTCAGCTTGTGATGGTAGCGGTCGAAATTCTGTCTGTAGTCCATGGCAAGCATCAGCCATAAATTCAGCATCAGCGCCGCAAGCAATATGAAGACAATGATCGCAGCTGTCTGTCCCTTTGCTCTGCGGAGATTGGAGCGGGCTAAAAGAATGCTTTTTCTCATCTCTACCACCCCATTTCTTCTAGAAAAACTGCCAGCTTTTCATGCCGTTTTGTGTCGTCCCCCACATAATTTCCTAGCTGGCATTCGCCTAAAATCACCCCGTCTTTTAAATACAAGATTCGGCTGCCTCTCCTGGCCGAGCGCATGTCATGTGTCACCATGACCACGCTCTGTCCCTGTTGGTTAAAGGCTGTCAAAGTATCCAGAACATCAAGTCCTGTTTTAGAGTTCAGGGCGCCTGTGGGCTCATCCGCGAAAAGGATCTCCGGACTGTTGATCAGGCCCCGAACAATGCCTACTCGCTGGGCTTCGCCTCCTGAAATCTGGGCAGGAAATTTCCTTTGGATCTCTTCTGAAATGCCCACAGCCTGGAACAATGCTTTGGCGCGCCTTAGGACCGCCCTTTTGTCCTTGTTCATCAAAAGCCCTGCGGAAAGCACATTGTCCATGACACTCATTCCTTCCAGCAAATAGATTTGCTGGAACACGAACCCGCAGTGCTCCCGCCTGAAAAGAGCCAGCCTATCTGAATTCATCTGTGATATAATTTCATTTCCAAAGGTGATGGTGCCTAAAGTAGGCGTATCCATGCCGGACAGAGCGTAAAGGAGCGTGGACTTTCCCGCGCCGCTGGCCCCCATGATCACAGTGAAATCACCTTGATAAAGCTCTAAATCGATATTTTTCAGAACGTGCTGCAAAGCCCCTCCACTGGAAAAGGATTTGCTTAGGTTTTCTGTTTTCAGCAGTGTTTTTTTCATAATGCCCCCCTTTATTCATGTTTCTTCTGCACGTTCTATTTTACGTTTTTCATTCTTAAGCGTCTTTATGAGATCCTTAAAGATTCCTTAAATCCTGCCGCTCAAAGAGATCACTGCTGTCACTTTTAATCCGCTGCTCCCATTTTCGATCATCAGCTCGCCTCTCATCTCCTTCATGAAGTGATCGGAAAGATAAAGTCCCAGGCCCGCGCCTTCTATATGGCCCGCGTTGCTTCCTCGCCTGAATTTCTCTTTCAAAAGCGGCAGTTCCTCGCTGCTGACACCGCCACCCTGATCCTCTACGCTGACAGCCAAGCGGCCATGTTCTTGGCGTATCGTTGCTTGGATCTTCGTGCCCGCGTATTTGTAGGAATTGACGAAGATATTATCAAACACCTGCTGCAGACGAAGTTTGTCCGCGAATAACACGCACTCGGGAACTAAGGGCATTTCCGCCTGATGAAGATAATCCGCGTTTTCCAGCAGCGCCTGCAATTCCCAGCTCTCCATGTCCTCTGGCATCACAGTGAGCTGGTCTAGCTCTTCCAGCGTCGCAGTGAACAGATTGGTGATCAGGCTGTCGATCTGATCAGCCTTGCGGATGATCCCCATGTAATTGGCTTTGCTTTTTTCATCATTCGCCAGAGCAGCGCCTACTTCCGAAACCGCTTTGATGCTTGCCACAGGTGTCCTGATATCATGGGAAAGCTTGGCCACCAGCTCTTTTTTACTGGCATTGGCCGCTGCTTCCGCGGCTCTGGCCTTTTTCAGCTCTGAACGCATGATATCAAAACTTTCTGTAAACGCGCCGAAGATGTTTCTTCGGTCCATTTCCAAGGGGATGTCCAGATCTCCGCCTGCCACTCGCTGGGCAAAGCCTTTTAATTTATGAAATGGGCGGATGATGGTCTGCCGCAAATAGATGACGTACGCGCCGCAAACGGCGCATTGTATGAAGAGGGCCGCTGCCAGCCCAAAGACAGTCTTTTGTTTTTGAGACTGGATTTGTCGCTGGCTGTCATTGTGAATGATCATCGTTCCCACTGTCTTGCCCTGTGCCTCAAGGTCCAAGATCGTGTCCCTGTTGCGCACCGCCTCATTGATGCTTTTGCTCAGACCACCCGTTGTTTGGAATCGGAGGTCCCCGTCCTTATCCAGCACCACATAATCAAGGCTCGTTGTATTTTTATGATTTTCGATGTCCTCCCAGTCGCTTTGCGCGGACTGGACCGCTTCATTGACCATCACCACATCCTGGGTTCCATCCATGTCTTTTGTCGCAAAGAACAGGAGCGCCCCAAACTCTGCCGCCAGCACTAGCGCCAAGGTGATCAGGATCATCCGAGTTTTCACTGCTTTCCTCCTTTGAACATGTAACCATCGCCCCAAACCGTAACAATGTATCGCGGTTTACCCGGCTCCCGTTCAATGGCTTCCCGAATTTTTCGGATATGCACGTTCAGCGTCCCATCGCCTGTGAACTTGTCTCTCCAGACCTGCTCAAACAATTCCTGTTTGGAAACCACCTTGTTTTCCTGTTTCATTAAATAAGACAGCAGTTTGAATTCCAAAGATGTGAGTTTGACGGGATTTCCCTGGACAAAAGCCTGCCGCGCGTCAAAATCCACTGTGAGCCAGCCATCGGCATACTGGGATGGTCCCTTGTCCGCTGCCTTTCCATACCGCTTTAGCACCACTTTTACCTTTGCCAGCAGCACGCCTAAAGAATAGGGTTTCTGCACGTAATCATCCCCTCCGATGTTCAAGGCCACGATCTTATCATCATCGCTGGTCCTGGCGGAAATGAAGAGAATGGGGATCTCTGTTTTTTCACGCAGCTCTTTGCACAGGGCAAAGCCGCTGGCGTCTCCCAGATTGATGTCCAGCAGCAGCAGTTCCACTGTGTTTTCTTGAAAAAAGGTCCGGCACTGGGAAGCACTGTAGGCTACCGCAGTTTTGACACCAAACAGGTTGAAATATTCCGCTGTGCTGTCTGCCAGCATTTTCTCATCATCAATGATCAAACAATCGTATTTCATAGCTCTTCTCCTCCCTTTGAAAACAATGCTCTTTTAGTATGGCGGTTTCCCGACCTTTAATCAAGGGGCTGCCGGGGATTCAAAACAATAAAAAGCAAGTAACCCCCTCATTGCGGGTTACTCGCATGCTTGATTTCGCAGCAGTTGTTTTGCCATCGTTCATACAGGGGTCTAAGGTCAAGGCCGATAAGTGGAAGAAGCAAATTTCTTCTCTATCTGCTCATGAACCTTTTTCACTGCCAATTCCAAATCCAAATCATGTAGCCCCCGATACCCAATCATAATGAAATCCACTGGGATATCTTTCACGGTCTGACTACTCGGTATATCATAAAACCATTGATAATACGCATAAAAACGCCCTACCCAGTCCGGCGCGAATCCCCCGATGGATTCTCCTTTTTGAGGTATATAATGATCAACTCTCTTAAAGTATTCCCATAGATCCTCTGAACTCATAGTCGCCACATACGCCTGACCTTGGTCGATAGCTGCTCGGGTTCTTCCGTTCATATACTTGTAAATAAAATCATATATATCCAGTCCTTTTATATACTCATCAATGTTCCCAAACAATTCACCCTGCGTTTCAACAATTTCATTTAAATACGCTTTATCATACGCCATTGTTTTTAACTCCTATATCAGTGTGCTAAACACATTCTCTACTTTATTTTCATCCGAATCAATCAGTTCTTTCATTCGTCTTCTCGCCATGCTATCCCTTTGATTGTACTGCGCATTGAAAATATGGTAATCTACTTCTTCACATTGTCCTTCTATTTCCACAAGATGTTCGTACGCTTTCTCTGATTTTATACAATACTGTATGCCCAAATCTCCCAAACGCATCAACTCTTCCAAAATATCCATATCAACTTCATCTCTCACAAATGCTTTAGCAATATAAAAATAGGAAGCATTCGCTCGCCATCCCTTTATCACATCATACCCTTCTGTGCTTATACCATACTTTTCAATAAACTTTTTAGAAAGCATACGATAACGTTTTGAATTGTCTGCGTCACGATGTTTCATTAACTCGGCCAGCCATCTTAAAATTCCTTTTTCTTCAAAATTCAATATGTTTAATCCATCACATTTTAATTCGTATTTATGCACCCAACCCGAAGTGACGTCTGGAACACACACCGCCCACTCCCTGGCCAATTCAGCATTTTCAGTAAGGTAAAACCCCTTTCCATAATCGTGCTTTTCCTGCCCTTTTCCAAACTCTGGAGTAAAAGTTTTATTAGGGCTTCCATGATACAAAATGATCGTTCCCATAACTTCTCTTTCCTTTTATGCATCTAACACAAGCTTATGCTGCTTTTACATTCCTTCCAGCCGATCTCTAAAAATCTCATAATTGCGAAGATCCCCTGGCGGACAATACACAGCGAATTCTATGACCTCAAAATCATATTGATATCGCTTCACCACCTCGCATATGGCCTCTGCCACGATCTGTGGCGGGTTGCGAAAGGCGCCGCAGCCAAAGGCCCCCAGGATCAGCGATTCTGCCTGATTGAACCTGGCGATTTCCATGACCCTGCTCATGCGCTTCACATGGAGCTTCTTTAGCTCTTCCATGGTGATATTCGGCTTTTTCGTTCCCGAGCCTGGATTCATGGAATTACTTGGCCGTTCCCTTAGGTTAGGGGCCGCTGCCGTTATGACATCCACCTGATACCACTGCTCTTCCGGCAGCAGCTCCGGCTCGCTTGTGTCAGATTTAAAGACCGTGATTCCAGGGGCATAGACGCAATCATCATTATATAAAGCTGTCATGTTCCCTTCTTTGAGCCGCCGCCGGTGCTTGTTGTGAAAAGCCTGTACAACCTCCTTGCTGCTGAGTACTGGGTACAAAGTGCTGCAGCGGCACAGGCATTCTTCCTGCGCGCCAGAACCCCGGCTCACGCCTCCGCCCGGATTGGTGGCCGAAGCGAAATTGTGGACGCATACTCGTTTCCCTGCATATTCCCTGGCTGCCGCAAAGGACCGTTTCTTAGACACGACCACAGACGCTTTCTGTTCATAGCGATGCTCCTCAGACTCCTGAAAATCCGCATCTTCCGGGATCATCCCCCACCCCTGCAGAGAGCTCTCAATGGATGCCGCCAGTTTTTCATGGCTTTGGCAGAGACGCAGCGTATCCTCAAAAATTTCTATGTTTCTTAAACGTCTATTCATGTTTTCATACTCCTACTTGCGCCCCGCTGATCCTCTTACAGCGGCAGACTTTGCTGATATTCGGGAAATATCGCTTACGATAGTTCCTGCATGATAACGAAAAACCCAAAGCCATCTTACTGCTTTGGGTTTACTTGGTGCGGATAAGAGGATTCGAACCTCCACGAAAACAATATTCACACGGACCTGAACCGTGCGCGTCTGCCAGTTCCGCCATATCCGCATATACTATGTCTTTCCTGACTCACAAGACTTATTATACACAATGCCTGACAGAAATGCAAGTAAAATTTTCATTTTTTATAAACTTTTTTGTCGCTATTTTTACCGTATGATAAAGCGGCCGCATTCAATTGTGCTCCAGGGCATTGCCGCAACAAGAGCAGGCACAAGGCCTGCTCTTAAGTAACGTCATTCACTTAAAAATTCTTCGATCACCTTTCTCACATCGTTGCCATCCGCAAGGCCTTTCACCTTTTTCATGACAGCGCCCATGAGCTTACCCATGCTTTTCTTGTCTCCACCTTGAACGCCCAGTTCCTCGGCCGTAGCCTGTACGACTTCTTTGATCTTGGCTTCGTCCATCTGCTCGGGCAGGTATCCCATCAGAATTTCGATTTCTGCTTTGTAGCCATCAACTAAGTCCGTTCTTCCAGCTTTTTCAAAATCAGAGAGGGCATCTTTTCTCATCTTAACCTGTTTCGATAAAATTGCGATAATCCCTTCGTCATCCAGCTCCTGCCTGTTGTCAACCTCATATTGCTTGATGGCGGCACGAGCAAAGTTTATTGTATTTTTTCTGACATCATCCTTAGCCTTCATAGCGGCTTTGAAATCAGCCATAAGTTGCTCTTTTAAGGTCACTTTCAAACACCTCGAATCTATACTGCGATGAGCTTAGTATTTCTTTGCCTTTTTTCTTGCAGCTTCAGACTTCTTTTTTCTCTTTACGCTTGGCTTTTCATAGTGTTCTCTTTTTCTGAGCTCCGACATCACGCCGTCTCTCGCACAAGAACGCTTGAATCTTTTCAGAGCGCTTTCCAAGCTTTCGTTTTCTCTAACAATTACCTGTGCCATTTCTTCCGTTTCACCTCCTGACATTTACTGAAATCACTTAGATGCTATGGAACGGTCTTAATCTATAACGTTGCTATTATACTATTCTTTGTACAATTATGCAAGTTATTTTTTCGTACAACTCCTGTGAATATCCCTCTGCCTTAGGGATTTACCGCTCCCTGCTGTTTTTCAGATTTTCGCATCAGCCTGGAGGCCAGGTCAGCTTCCGTTTGCCCAGCAAATGGAAGTGCAGATGCTGTACAGTCTGAAATCCGTCTTCCCCGCAGTTGTTCACAAGGCGATAGCCATTCTCTAGCCCCAGCTGCGCCGCGATGTCTTTTACCTTTGCCATCAGATAACCCAGCAGAGCCTGGTCCTCTTCTGCCACATCATCCATAGACGCGATGTGCTTTTTGGGAATGATCAGCACATGGACCGGCGCTTTGGGTTCCAGATCATGGAAGCAGAGAATCCTGTCATCTTCATAGACAACATTGGACGGGATCTCTTTGTCCACGATTTTGCAAAAGATACAATCTCCCATATTGATTTTCCTCCATATTTTTTATCTGTCGTTTGTTCCTTACTTTAGAAAGTATACCAGATTTTCAGAGAAATTGGAAGGACCCTGTTGGATTTTAGGTTTTCATTTTGTCCTGTCTATGATATACTAGTTCCATCAAAGGAACAAAGGAGGAAATCCCTTGAAGATACAGGAATCCGCAGAAAATTATCTGGAAGCCATATTAATGATCAAAGAGGAAAAAGGAGAAGTCCGTTCCATCGATATTGTCAACAAACTGAACTTTTCCAAACCCAGCGTCAGCGTTGCCATGAAGCATCTGGAAGAAAATGGCTATATTGAACGGAACGCTTCGGGCAATATTTTTCTGCTCCCTCCTGGCAAAAAAATCGCGGAAACCATTTACGAACGTCATAACACGCTGACCAAGATCCTTATCCATCTAGGAGTCAATCCGCAGACAGCCAGGGATGATGCCTGCAAAATCGAACACGACATCAGCAATGAATCCTTTGAAGCGCTAAAAAAGCACTGCAAAGGCATCATTTAGGGAAAAAATCGCACCAAACGCGTTAGTTCGGCACCAACATCTACGTCTCTCATAATATCAAATTATATCAATACATTGCCACATCCATGGAAAGGAACAAAATCAAACGCCTGCGGAATAGACGAGGAAAGCTGTTTCTTTACAAGGGTGACAAAATCGGCGGTCAGAAATGGCCGCCGATTCCAATTTTTAAAAGCTTATGCACTGCATTTGACAAAGAGGCGCACGGACAAAAGCCGAACTCCCCAAAGCGTCAGCTTCTCTTCTTTGTTTAAAACTGAGCATAAACAAACTCCGGCGCTGTGGACAGGTTGGCTAACATAAAATAGCCGTAGATCGCCATCATCAGTCCATAAAAGAGCAGGACGTACTTGCCCCAAGCCCAGAACCTACTGTTTTTCAATCTTTGACGCAAATCTGTAAATGCTTTCATTGACTCTCAACCATCCTTTCCATCCTAAATGGACTCGATCTAAAAAGAAATATTTGGTATACTCGTCATTCCCAAAATCCGCGAGCTCAGCCCCATACGCTTTAGCCATGACCCTGATGTTTTCATAATACTGCTGCCGCTCTGCCTTTGGCAGACCCGTGTGATCGTACCAATAACCGTTAAAGGGCATCATCACCAGCATAGGCCGTATGCCTGTTTCCTGGCATAGCTGGAGGAAGCATTTCAGATCCCCATATTCTGGTGACCTGCTGTAGCAGGCGTTTGCCTGAGAGCCCTTCTTTTTCTCCAGAGAAGGCAGGATCTGATTTTTGTATGCTCTGTTGGAAACATAAAACGGGTTTCCTTTTGCTGCCTTTTCTCCCTCTTTTTCCGCCAGCTTCTCATAGATCGCCCACTCAGGCTCCCTTTCTTCTCCTTGCTTTTTTGGATCATATTTGTGGATTGACTTTGCTTTTGCTGCCGCGAAAATGCTGATCTTGCTTTTTTCCTCTAGAAACTTCTGATAAAAATACACATATTGTTTCTCACTAAAGGAAGCGTTGCCTTTTAAAAACACCTTCTCATATTTTTTCACTCGGCCCAGAGTGTCCTGATCTCCTGCCAAAAGCCCTTTGCTCCGCTTTAAGATGTAATCTTTCGTGTCCTTGGAGATCCTTTTGTTTCGCAGCATAGCGATATAATTGGCTTCGGAAAACCGAGAAGCATAAGCCGGTGCCAAGACACCCTCGGATTTAAACCATTGCGGTGACAAGATCAAAACCACTTTTCGGTTTTGCATCCCCTCTTCCACTGCCGCCAGCTCCACTGCGTGGAACAAGGATTGATAATATCCAGCACCCACCATCACCATGTTCAGAGCATTGTTCTTGAACAAATTGTTTGGGTGAGAAGACATTTTCTTTCCATGACGGAACTCAGATGAGCCCAACACCAGAATGCTGTTTTGATCCATGTTCGCCTTGATCCTGTCTGCCGCAAAGAACTTGTACTGACTGATCCAGCTTCCAAATTCATGATCATCGAAACGAGTATGGCTGTCCACGAACACATGGAGCCCGCATATAGTGCCCAGACACAAAATCAGCGCTACCAGAAAGGCTGTTACCTTTTTCACGGCTCTAGCTCCTAGCCTGGATCAGTTTTATGATTTTAGCCGGAGTCTCCACATCTTTTCGCTCCACTTCCGAAGGAGAGATCACAATGCCGAACTGCTCTTCAATAGCCACCAGCAGTTCTGTGAAAGCCAGGGAATCCAATAGATCTTCTTCAAACAAGTTGATCTCCATATCATCCCTCACTGCGTCATCCTCACAAATTTCTTCCAATAAATTCAATACTTTCTCTTCCATTTAAACACACCTCATTTCTTAAATCAATGCTCCTGAAAACAGGAGAAAACCAAACATTACCATGTTGAGGGTGACGAACCACGACACTCTCTTGTACCAAGTCTCCTTTTTATGTTTTTTATAAAACTTGGATTTTTTCTGATAAATCTCCGTCAACGCCAGCAGCAGGCCGTGATAAAGGCCGTACAAAATATAATGCAACGCAAAGCCGTGCCACGCTCCCATGACCAGCATGTTGACGATGAATCCAATCGATGCCCCTGTCAGCCTGGAGGAAAACCACTTTTCCTTGATGGCCAGCATCATGAATCGGGAAAAAAGGAAGTCCCGAAACCAGAAAGACAAAGTCATGTGCCACCTGTTCCAAAAGTCCTTCATGTCAATGCTGATAAAAGGCTTGTTGAAATTCTCAGGCACCTTGATTCCCAGCACATACCCTGCTCCAATGGCCATGGCGCTGTACCCAGCGAAGTCAAAGAACATGTAGACTCCATAGCAATAGCTGTACCCAGCGTATTCCAGAAAACTCTGAGGGTCCTCAAAGAACACGACGCCTTTGTTGCAAAGCGCGGCCAGGATAAATTTATAAATAACCCCTATCAATATTTTTAAAAGCCCATCTCCAAGCAATTCCAAATAAGCTGCTCTCGTATAGACTTGATTCCCATCTTCCATGTACCGCCTGCTCCTGTCGATGGGACCGCAGCTGAAGGTGGAAAAGAGCAACAGGAAATCGGTGAAATCCAGCCAACGGACTTCTTTGATGATGCCATCATAGATCTCAATGATCATCTGCGCTGCCCGGAAGGTCAGGTAGGAGATTCCCAAGAACTGGAACAAACTGAGAGACGGCCCCCAACTCGTCTCAGAAAGTTTGCTGAGAAACAGCGGCAGAACGCACAGCACTAGGAACAGTCTGTAAACAGCCGTTTTCCTCTCATCTCCCTGGGCCAGCCTTAATTTCAAATAAACCTTCACCAGCAGAAACTCCAGGATGTAAAAGCCCGCGAGCCACAGCAGCTGAAGCTTGCTGGGCCACAGCACCAGTCCGATGACCAGCACAGAAGCCGCGGTCCTGTAACCCCGAAGGGATCTCCCCATGACCCCCAGGCCTATGGCTGGCAGAAACAGCAGCCCCATCACCATGAAGAACGTGGCGCTTCCAAAGAAGCTCATCTGATCATTCCTCCCAGCTTCTTTCTGTCCACTTTTCCATTGTGGTTCATGGGCAGGCTTTCCATGTGGACGATCTTTTTCGGTATCATGTACGCAGGCAGAAAGGCCTTTAGCTGGTCCTTGATGGCCTTGGAATAGCGCAGGCCGCTGTCCGGCTTGTCCCCGCCTGTCACAAAGGCGGTCAGGCTTTTCACCTTCCCGTCCTTCATGTTCGGCACTACCACCGCATGGACGATTTCTTCCAGGCGGACCATGTTTTTTTCAATGTCTTCGATCTCGATTCTATAACCGTTGAGCTTTACCTGTAAATCCATGCGTCCCTCATAATGAAGAAGTCCCGCTTCATCCAAATACCCCTTGTCGCCCGTCCGGTAAGCTCTATGGGGCTGTCCCCTTTTCATGCTGGTGAAAAACGCTTTCCTGGTCAAATCAGGCCTGCCGAAATATCCCGCGCTCACCGTGTCGCCCGCAATGATGATCTCCCCAGATTCTCCTGCCCTGGCCAGGGTTCCGTCCTCCCTGTGAATCTCTATGAAAGTCCCTGGTTTGGCCTTTCCCACAGGCAGAGGCCGGCTGCTCTGAGCCAATTGCTTTGTCACTTGCACTTCTGTCACTGCCACCGTGGATTCTGTGGGACCATACGTGTTCATGATCACTGCCTTTGGAAAACGCTCCATGAGCTTGAGCGCCGTGTCATTGGTGAGCGTTTCACCGCAGAACAGAAAGGTTTCCAAGTCTGGCATCAGATCAGCGCTGAATTTCTTGTCCGCCAGGCACATATCAGCAAAGGAAGGCGTGGACACCCATACTGACGCGCCTGACGCTCCTAGAGCAGGGATCAGCTTTTTAAAATCCAGCTGGGTTTCTTTGTCCAGCAGATGCAGCGTCCCTCCGCTAGCCAGGCAGGTGTAAAGGTCCATGACAGAAAGATCGAAAGAAAAAGGCGCCTGATTGAGAAATGCTTTCCCTTGTTTATCTTCCCTGCTGTTTCCCAAACCCACGGACCACTCCAGATAATGATTCAGGTTGCTTGCTGTGATCTGAACGCCTTTTGGCGTACCTGTGCTGCCTGATGTGAAAATCATATAAAACACGTCATCGCCCTTCACCTGGCAAGCAGGATCCACAGGCTCCTTGGTGCTTTCTATGATGCCGCTGAGCTGCTTGATAGAAATCGCTCCCTCTCGTTCCTGTTCCAAAGCAAAGATCATGGAAGGAGAGACCGCATTGATAATATCGCTGACCCTGGAATTTGGCATAGAAATGTCCAGCGGACAATATGGCCGCCCTGATTTTACGGCAGCAAGAAAACAAAGAATCATCTCCACCTGCTTGTGCCCATGGACAATCACAGGAGACCTGTCATCCCCACAGGATTTCTGTATAAAGTTTGCCAGCCTACTGGAATAAGCGTCCAGTTCTTCATAGGTTAAACAGCTATCTCCAGAACGGATAGCCAAATTCTGCCCTTGGTTTTGGGCATAGAAACACAACTTTTCCAAGATGTTCATGTTATGCACTTTCCTTTCATTCATTTACAACACACATTTTGATTCGTAAAGGTCACTACTCCTTTACATGAATCAGTGTACTACTAATTGCCACTTACTGTCAACCTTTTATTCTTTAAAATATTCTTACGATTTCTTAAGATCTTCAATTGAAACTGCCATCCCAGAGGGGCATGTTGGAAATATATTTCCTTTCCACAGCAGGCACATAATAGAGTCCATAAGTCTTTAAACCGCTGTCCTCCTTCATGCTGGGAACCTCCACGTAAAAACAATAGTACGGCATGGCATGTTCCGATGATCCGGCTGCCACGTATTCCAACTCTGCCTTTGCCACATATTCCATTCCTGGCATTTCCTCAGGAACTGAAGTGACATAATTCCCCTTTTCCAGCAGCTTTGCCGCCTCTTCCTTTGTGATGATGGGATAATCTCCTACTTTCTCCGACAAATCCGGTCTGTTGATCCAAATGATGCACAGTTTTCCCTCATCATTACCACAAAATTGGATCTGATTGAAATTGTAATGGATCAAGTCCTGCTCCTGGCTGCCGCTCCCCTCGTAAAATCCGATTTGGTAAGCCTGCCGCAGGTCGTAAGTATAATCCCCGCCATAGATGTTTACCTGTGGATCCTCCATATGGATCAGATCTTTATAGGCCTTTTTCAGGTACTCTGCTGTTTTCATGGTCTCCTCATAGGACGCATAGGTTGTAAAGCGATACCCTTTGGGCAGGGAAACAGCTGGCTCGAATTCGATCCGCGCATTCATTTCCGCGTCAACGCTGATGGCGATCCCCCTGCTTTTGGCAGTGAGCATGGTGGCCGGATCCTCATCATAGCCGTAATTTTCCCTTTCGATTTTCAGCTCCTGGGTGTCCAGGCCCAGGCGCTCTGCCGTATCCAACAATAAGGCTTTCTTTTTCTCCTGATCTCCGTCTTCCAGATAAAAACCCCTTTCATTCCGTGAGGGCATCCGTTTGTACACTGGCAATGTGGCAGGACT
Source organism: uncultured Eubacteriales bacterium (assembly GCA_910583765.1). Taxonomy (GTDB): domain Bacteria; phylum Bacillota; class Clostridia; order Peptostreptococcales; family Anaerovoracaceae; genus Hominibacterium. The sequence goes on from CAJTYS010000027.1 coordinate 14,895, forward strand.
GGTTTCTTCGCGCCATGGGTTCCCATTGACCAGTTCTGATATGTCAAAAGCCATAAGACCACCGAATCCCGCTCCATCGCTCAAGGCATTGGTGACAGTGAGCATAGGCAGCTTCCTGCTGCCGCCAGGCTCTTTCTTTGAAAAGAACAACAGTCCCGCGCAGACCACGCATAAGACGCACGCGGCAGCGGTGATCTTCACCCAAACAGGTTTCTGCCTGCCCCTTTGGTAGGAAATCGCTTCTGCTACGTATGTTTCATTGATTTCACTCATTGCTTTGGAAAATGTTTTCGTCTTCATAAAGATACCCCTCCTTTGATCAAATATTGTCTCAGCTGTCCGCGGATACGAGTGAGCCTCACGGACACGTTTTTTCGGGTGAGCCCTGTGCGCCGCGCGATGTCCTGGTATGTATCAGAAAACCAGTACCGCCGCATGAAAATAACCCTGTTTTCCTGGGACAAAGTTTCCAGAAAGGCCTCGATCATGCGTGCCAGCTCCCTTGCCTCCACTTGCTCTTCCACTGTGTCTGGTGATTGTAAACAGGCCTCCATCTCTTCCATGGCCACATCGTAAATGCTGTTTCGCTTTGCCGCGCTTTTCCTGTAATAGAGCTTTAGCGAGATGTTGCGGATGATTTTACAAAGATAAGTCAAGAGCGGGTCGGGCCTTGCTGGGGGAATGGCGTTCCACATTCCCAGATACCCGTCGCTGACGCATTCCTCCGCGTCCTGCTGACTGCCCAAGATGTTGTGGGAAAGCTTGCGGCAGATGTTTCCGTACTTTGCGTCAAGCTCCTTTATGGCTTCTTCGGAACGCTGAAAAAACAGTTCTATGATCCTTTCATCCAATGTCAATTGCATCGCCTCCTTTCCTCCTTTGGTTCTGCTTTCACTCATATACTACGGTTTTCCACGGAAAAACTACAGGACACAGAAAAAAAAACAGAGAAAAATTCTCCTGTTCACAAAATGGACAGCTGCGTTCAAACCAAGAAAAAACCGATGAAGACCGGCAGGTCATCTGATCTGCCCTGATCCTCATCGGCTCTGCCCGCTTTCCGCGGTAATCGCCATTTCATCGCTAAAAAGGCCTTCCCCTATTTTTTATCTGTGTAAAAATAATTGTACCCGTACAGCTTGCCCTTCTTTGGCGTCTCTCCGTACCTGTATTCAATCAGCTCGCTGACTGTCACTAGCTGGTAGCCTTCGTTCAACAGCCATGGCACCATCTTTTCCACTGCTTTGGCACTGGATTCATAGATGGAGTGCATCAGGATCACCCGTCCATCCAGATTTTCCACGCCCTTGAGCACCTTCATGACGCTCTTGGCTTTCCTGCTCTTCCAGTCCAGAGTGTCCACGGACCACAAAACAACCGGAGCATTGGCGTATTTTTCAATGGCCTTGGTGTTGTTTCCATATGGCGGCCTGAACACTGTAGATGCTTGACCACAAGCCTTTTTCAAAGCATTGTTGGTCTTATCGATCTGCTGCTTCGCCTTTTTTCCGGAAATCTTTTTAAAATTCGGGTGTGACCAGCTGTGGCTGCCGATCTCCATGCCAAGCTCCGCCTCCCGTTTCACTACTGCCGGATAGTTGTTCACATTCTGGCCCAGTTCAAAGAACGTGGCTGGAACGCCGTACTTTTCCAAACAATCCAAAATACGATTGCTGGTTTTTGGATACGGTCCATCGTCAAAAGTAAGGGCTACCATGGGTTTGCTGGGATCAATGGCCCTTGTTTCGATCTGGTCTCGGATGGTGCCTTTTAGCTCTTCATATGTGATCTCCGCGAAAGCCGCGCCTTTTTCCTTTTTCAACACAGTGCCCGGATCAAAGTAAAACCGCACGCCTTTTTCTGTGAGCACGTATTTGTTGAAATTATCCTCTGCGTCCGCCAAGGCAGTCTCGTAGCCTTTTACCAGGTCCGCCTTGTGGTTTTTCTGGAAATAGTCCAGCAAATACTGGGAACAAAATGTCTTGTACCCTGGGTTGAAAATCTGTATGGAAGTCAGGGGTCTTCCTGTTTCCGTGGAAAAATTATAAGTGTACACGCCGGATTTCACGGTGGTCATTTCACGATCTTTTTCCTTTTGCTGTTCTTGAGAAAACACCACGCCCACGGCAGCCCTCTGGGTATTGTAGGAATCATAATCCAGAAGCATGGCTACTTTGTCATCTTTTTTCGCGTCTTTGTTTTCAAGACGGAACTGGTTTTCCAGATCCACCGCGATATTGGCGATATAAGAATCTGTAGTGGCCTGTCCTGTCACCGGATACTCCATGGCAACGGAAAGGGGCGCGCCGTATTTCACCACTTCCTGAGATTTTCCCACAGCCTTTGTGGTTTCATCATCTTCAAAGTAGGACGCGGCAAAAGCCTGAAAGCCTGGCTCATCCTTGTATATGCCGCCGGACATCACAGCTATGATGATAATCACTGCTGTCAGGACGCAGGCTCCCGCCAGCCCGATCTTCAGATATTTCCGAACCTTTTCTCTCCGCTCAACAGCTGCCTGTCGTTTTTCCCTTCTTTTTTCTGCGTTTGATTCTACCATAATTCCCCCAATTATCACACTTTTATCAAATCCACCACATCGCGCCTGGCCAATGTGTCCATTGTAGCATAAACTTATGTTCTTTTATACCACTGTTTGTAAATTTTAATCATTTTTATTTGCAATTATTCCCTAAAAATTGCCGAAAAGCGGTAGGAAGCGGGACTCTGCCATGAATTTCACGATCCGCCACCCATTCTAAACCTTCCGCCTCTCTGCCGCATTCCATGTAAAAACACGTCATATCCCACTGCACATGGGTGAAAACATGTTTCCGTTCCACCTGTTTTTTCAGCAGCAGCGATCCGCAGCCCCATTCTTCCGCGGTTTTTAGAGCATCCTGCGCAGTGACAGCGCCAGGAATGTTAGGCAGTTCCCAAAGCCCTGCCAAAAGACCGCTGTCTCCTCGTCTGCGCACTGCCGTCTTTCCCTGGCAGTGAAGAGCGAAGACTGTATACGTTTCTATTCTCCGGTCTTTTTTCTTGATCTTCACTGGAAGTTCCAGCTGCGTGCCGTTCCTGCGGGCCAGGCAAAACTCTCCTGCCGGACAGATGCCGCATTTTGGCTTGCCATTTGGGACGCACACTATGGCTCCCAGCTCCATCAGCGCTTGGGTGAACGCACCACAGCCGGTTTGAGGATAAACAGCTTCCAGGTCCTGCTTCATCTGCTTTTTCACAGCAGGTTTCAACACATCCTCATAGCTCTCCATGATCCTGGAAAGAACCCTGGTCACGTTCCCATCCACGGCCGCCACCGGCTGATCAAAACAAGTGGAAGCAATGGCGCCTGCCGTGTATTCTCCAATGCCGGGAAGACCAAGGATCTCTTTGTACTCCGAAGGAAACGCGCCCATGTGTTCTGTGATGATAATTTTTGCCGCCTTCTGCAGGTTCCTGGCCCTGTTGTAATAGCCCAGCCCTTCCCACAGCTTTAGCAGCTTGCTTTCTTCTGCCTCTGCCAAGGACCGGATGTCAGGAAGCGCCGCTAAAAAACGGGAGTAATATCCCTTTACCGCCTCCACTCTGGTCTGCTGCAGCATGATTTCTGAAAGCCAGACATGATAAGGCTCTTTGTCTTTTCTCCAAGGCAGGTCTCTGGCGTTTTCCCTGTACCAGGGTATCAATGCTCCAGGAAGCCTGCCATATGTGTTTTCCATGTATGTTCGATCCTTTATTCTTCAAAGAGCGGCGTGGAAAAATAGCGTTCCGCCGTATCTGGAAGCACTGTGACCACTGTCTTTCCTTTGCCCAGTTTTTTTGCAAGAGCCAGGGCTGCGGCCACGTTGGTGCCGCTGGAAATGCCGCACATGATCCCCTCCATGCTGGCAAGCTTTTTCGCTGTGTCAATAGCCTCTTCATCTGTGACAATATAAATGTCATCGTAGATCTCTTTGTTGAGGATCTTGGGGATCACGCCATCGCCAATGCCCATCTGCAAATGCGTCCCAATGTCGCCGCCTGCGAGGATGGCCGCGTTTTTCGGCTCCACTGCCCAGATTTCCATTCCTGGATTTTGCGCTTTCAGAACTTCACCGATCCCAGTGATAGTGCCGCCTGTGCCGATGCCAGAGCAAAAGCCGTGGATGTCGCCTTCCACCTGTTCCATGATTTCCAGGGCCGTGTGATGACGGTGGGCCATAGGATTGTTCTCATTTTCAAACTGCTGTGGGACAAAGACCTTTGGGTCTTCCTTTTCCATTTGCAGCGCGGTCCGCAGGCATTCTTCGATACAGTCTCCGATGTTTCCTTCATCGTGGACCAGCCGGACTTCCGCTCCATAGTGGCGCACCAGCTTTCTTCGTTCTTCGCTCACAGAGTCGGGCATGATGATGATGGTTTTGTAGCCCTTTACCGCTCCAATCAGGGCCAGGCCGATGCCCTGGTTTCCGCTGGTAGGCTCCACGATGATGGAGTCTTCTTTGACAGCGCCTTGCTTTTCCGCTTCCAGCAGCATATTGTACGCGGTCCTGGTCTTGATGGAGCCGCCTACGTTCAAGCCTTCAAATTTCACCAGCACCTGGGCGCTGTTTGGATCGTTCATTCTGTTGAGACGAATCATCGGCGTGTGACCGATGGCTTCCAGTACATTGTTGTGTATCATGCTTTCTATCTTCTTTCTTTATGATTTCATAACCTTTATCATACCACGTTCCCAGAGATTTTTGTAGATGCTATTTAAAATTCGATCCAACTTCCACCGAATTTGTCTTTTTTCACTGTGATCTGCGTGTCGATCTTTTCTTTCAGCTCACCCACATGGGAAATGATGCCCACTAAGCGGTTTCCTTCTGTCAGCTGCGTCAAAGCCCTAATAGCCTGCTGGAGGGAATCTTCGTCCAGAGAGCCAAAGCCTTCGTCCACGAACATGGTGTCCAGCCGGATGCCGCCGGCAGAAGACTGGATCTCATCGGAAAGACCCAGTGCCAGGGAAAGAGACGCTTTGAAAGACTCTCCGCCGGACAAGGTCTTCACGCTTCTTTGCGTGCCATTGTAATGGTCCACCACATCCATCTCCAAACCGCTTTGACTTTTGTGATTCCCTGTTTCTTCCCGCCGTCTCAGCTCATATTGGCCGCCGGACATGATCATGAACCTGGTGTTGGCCCTGGCCAGAATCCTATCGAAATAGGTCATCTGCACATACGTTTCGATCATGATCTTTTCTTTCCCAGACAAACTGCCGTTAGCAGTCTCGGAAAGAGGCTTCATCCAGGTCCACTCCTGTTCCACCTGCTCCAGCTCTTTTCCCTTTTCCTGGAACTTTCGCAGAATGTCCCTATTTCGGTCCAAACGGGAGATCGTGTCTTGGATTTCCTGGGAAATCTTTTGTTTTCGCTCCTGCTGGTCCCGCTGTCTTTCTTTTTCTCGTTCCAAGTCAATAGGCGCCTCCTGCTCCAGTTGTTTTTCCAAAGCTTCGATGCTGCCCTGACATGCCGCTTCTTTCTCCCTGTGCTGGCTTAAAGTCTGCTCCGCCCTTTTCCAGTTGATTTCCAGTGCTTCCTTATTTTTTGCGCATTGCCTGATCTGGGCTTCCGCCAAGTCGCTGTTTTCAAATTCTAGGGTCCTGGAAAGCTCTTCTGATTTCCTCCGCAGGCTGCCTGCTGTCTCTGTCAGTGAAATGATGGTTTTTTCCGCATTCACTAAAGCTGTCTTTTCCTGCTCCAATTTTTGCTGTGTCTTTGGCAGCTCTGTTTCCAGGGTCCTCTTTTTTTCCCTTTGAGAAAGGGCTGCCGCTTTCTCGGCTTTCAGCTGGGCAAGGCGTTTTTTTGTCTCTGCCATCTTTTCTTCCAGCTTGGCGCCTGCCTCTCCAAGGCCCCATGGCCCCAACTGCTGCTGGATCTGCCGCATGACCTCCTGCTCCTGGCTTTCTGCCCTGCCTCTGATAGCCGCGGTGTGAGCGCTGGCTTCCCTTTGCTGCTCGGCGGCTTTTTCCCATTCTTTTTTTGCTTTGTTCACTTGGCTTTCTGTAGGTGCGCCTTCTCCCTGCTGGGCAGGCCGCGGATGATCCATGGAACCGCATACTGGACAAGGCTCGCCTTGTTTCAGCTCCTTTGCTAAGAGGCCGGCCTGTTCGTCTAAAAAAGCCTTATTTTTTTCATTGTATGCCAGGAGCAGACGTTCTGCTTTATGGGAAGCTTTTTCGTATCCTGCCGCTGCCTCTGCCAGTTCTTCCTGTATCTGTTCCAATGCGCACAGCTGGTCTGCCAGATTTTTCAGCTGCCCGCTGGCATCCTCGGCTTTCTGTCTGCTATTTTCCGCTTTTTCCAGCCGCAGGTCCGCGTCTTTTACAGCCTCCAGCTCTTCCTGCTGCTGGGACAAACCTTTGACCAAGTCCGAAATCTTGGCTTCGCGGCGCTCTGCCGTTTTTTTCTGTTTCTCCAGCTCCTGCTCCTGCTTTTGCGTCTCCTGGACAAGCTGCCGCAGGCGTTCATAAGCAGGCAGCTGTTCTGTCAAGGCTTTGATGGTCTCCTCCAATTTCTCCCGTTCTGGGATTTTTGCTTGTTCCTGCTCAAAGGCAGCCAAAGCCTCTGCTTTTTGGTCCTGTTCCTTTTCCAGCTCGACCCGCTGGAGCTTCAGCTGGTCTTCTGTTTTCTTTCTGGCCTCTCCTTTCCCGATCAGCTGGCTGATGGCCGCTAGTTCTTTCTCCGTTCGTTCCTGCTCCTGTTTCAGGCTCTGGCACGCCTTTTCATCCTGCCAGATGATGTCTCCCAGCGCTTCCAAAGTCTCTTTCACAGACAGCGCGTCAGACAGCAGGTCCTTTTGTGCCCCGCCTTTTGGACGCAAGATACCTGATGCGTACTGTTCCAGGCTCTGGTTCAGCTGCTTTTTCTCGCGTTCCAGCTCATTGAACCGTTCCCGCAGCTTTTCTTGGAGCGCTTCATATTTTTGGGTCTTGAACAGCTTGCGGAAAATGGCCTTCCGTTCCTCGGTCTTAGCTAAAAGGAGCTTGAGGAAGTCGCCTTGGGCGATCATGGCGATCTGGGAAAATTGCTCCCTGGTCACGCCCAAGATCTCTTCCACCGCGCCTGTGACTTCTTTGGTCTTTGTCAGGACCCTGCCGTCCGGGTATCGCAGCTCTGCTTCTGCCTTTTGTTTTGTCAGGCCCTCTCCTCTCTTGGACGGGCGCTGATACTCTGGGGTTCGCTTGACTGTATAGATTTTTCCTCTGTATGTAAAAGTCAGCTCCACGTAGGTCAGGGTCTTTGGGTCCGCGTATTTGCTGCGGAGCATCCCAGCCTCCCTGACATTGCCGCTGGCTTGACCATAGAGCGCATAAGTAATGGCATCGAATATGGTGGTCTTTCCCGCTCCTGTGTCTCCGGTGATCAGGTACAGGCCCTGCTTTCCCAGCTTGTCCATCTCCAAAGCGATCTCGCCCGCATAAGGTCCAAAAGCGGACATGGTAAGGGTGATCGGTCTCATTGTTCTTCCTCCCATATGGTTTCCATAAGCTCTGACAAGTATCGTCTCTGCTCCTGATTCAACGCCTGATTGTTCTGCGCTTCATAAAAATCCGCGAACAGTTCCATGGGTGACTGGCTTTGGAGCGGCCGTTCCACTGGGAGCGCGCCGCTGCTTCTGGTCCGTTTGTTATCGTATTCCAGCTGCATCAAGTTGGGATAAACGGCCCGCAGCCTCCCTATGGCTTCTGGCACATCTTCTTCATCTGTGAGAGTGACGTGGAAATAATCCTCTTGGTCCAGGCCTTGGTAAAAGCTTTTTGCCGTCAGCTCCATATAAGTCCCTCTGATTTTTTTTAAGTCCCGTTTTGGCACAAGAGGCACGGTCCCCACAGTGACGCTTCCCTTTTCCCCCAATTCTACTATGGTGACGGATTTCTGGTGATTTGCTTCAGAAAAGGAATATTTCAAAGGCGTGCCGCAGTAGCGTATGGTCTCTCTCCCTGCGTTCTGAGGGCCGTGGATATGTCCCAGGGCCACATAATCAAAAGCTTGGAACACCTCTGCGTCCACATTGTCCGTGCCGCCCGCTGTCAGTTCTTCTGAATCGCAACGGCTTGCGCCAGTGACGAATTGATGCGTCACCAGCACATTGCGCTCCTTGGGGTCAATATCCATCTGACCGATGGCAGCGGCCACAGCATCTGTGTAAGTATGGATTTCCTGCTCCAAAAACAAAGTCCTAACCTGGGCTGGCTTAAAAAACGGCAGCAGATAAATGTTCACCTTGCCCCATTCATCTTCTAAGGAAACAGGCTCCACCGCGCCTTGATACGCCGGAGACACGTACACCTTGCTTTCTTTCATGATCTGGGAAGCAAAGGCCAGCCGCTGGGCCGAATCGTGGTTTCCGCTGATGATGAACACCGGCAGTTTTTTCTGGGAAAGCCGCACTAAAAATTGATCAAAGAGTTCCACTGCTTCCAATGACGGGATAGGCTTGTCGTAAATGTCGCCTGCCATGAGGATCCCATCCGGCTTCTGATTTTCTATGATTGTTAGGATCTCGTCCAATATGTATGTTTGGTCCTCCACCATGGAAAATCCGTTCACTTGTTTTCCGATGTGAAGATCTGATAAATGAATCAGTTTCATAAAGCCTCCTTTTTTGCCGCGTTATGTTTTATTGTAACATAGATTCAGCTGGAAGTGGCACCAGGAGTTTGGAAAAAATTTTCATTTTTCGCTTCCCATCAGACTTTTATTGTGGTATAATAGATTTCTTAACAAACTGTTGCTTAATAACTATTATGTGGTTCATTTTAGATAGGAAAGGAGTATTTGGATTTGTTCGAGAAGTTAAAAAAAAGACAGAAAGCCAAACACCTGATTGTTGAGGAACCTTCGGGTTTCATTCCTAAAATGGCTCAGGAGCTGGAGTCAAAAAACGCCATTGACAGCGCGCTTTACACAAAGTACAACGTAAAGCGCGGACTGCGTAATTCCAACGGCACAGGGGTGGTCGTGGGTCTTACCAGGATCGGTGAAGTGTTAGGTTATGAGGTGAATGAAAATAAGGAAAAAGTACCTATGGAAGGACAGCTTTTTTACAGGGGATACAGCATCGAAGATCTGGTGAAAAACTGCATTTCGGAAAACCGTTTTGGATTTGAAGAGGTTACATATTTGCTGATTTTCGGTCAGCTTCCAACGCAAAAACAGCTCAATGATTTCAATACTCTTTTAGGGGAAAAGAGGGAGCTTCCTACGGGCTTTGCTCGGGACATGATCCTGACAGCGCCTTCTAGGAGCATCATGAACAAGCTGGCCAGAAGCGTGCTGGCGCTTTATTGCTATGACGATAATCCGGATGACACTTCTGTGGAGAACGTGCTCCGGCAGTCTATCGACCTGATCGGCTATTTCCCAACGCTAATCGCGTATTCGTACCAGGCTAAGGCTTCTTCTTTTGATAATAAGAGTCTTCATCTTCATTATCCCATACCAGAGCTGGGCACAGCGGAAAACATCCTGCGGATGATCCGTCCTGACGGCCATTATACGGAATTGGAGGCCAAGCTTTTGGACATTGCCATGATCCTCCACGCAGAACATGGCGGCGGCAACAATTCGTCCTTCACCACGCATCTGATCTCCTCGTCAGGCACAGACACCTATGCAACGATTTCAGCGGCTGTCAGTGCTTTGAAGGGGCCAAAACACGGCGGGGCGAACATTGCTGTGATCAATATGATCAATGATCTGAAACAAAATGTCAAGGACATCTCCAACCATCGCAAGGTGGAGGAATATCTGGTAAAGGTATTGAAGAAACAGGCCAACGACAAGACAGGCTTGGTATATGGAATGGGCCATGCCATATATACCCTTTCCGATCCTCGGGCCAAGGTCTTAAAGGGCATGGCGAAGCAGCTGGCCATCAGCAAGGATCTGATCGAGGATTTCATGCTCTGTGATTTCATTGAAAAGAAAGTGCCGGAGCTATATGCGGAGATCCATGGCGTGAGCAAGCCAATGCCTGCTAACGTGGACTTGTATTCTGGGTTCGTCTATAGCGCATTGGATATCCCAACGGACATTGCGACGCCTCTCTTTGCCACGGCTAGGCTTTCCGGCTGGTGCGCCCACAGGCTGGAGGAGTTGATCGCTGGGAAGAAATTGATGCGGCCTGCATGTACCTGCGTGCAGGAGCATTTGACGTACAAGCCAATCAAAGACAGAAAATAGAAGTCACTATTTATAAAGGAGGGGTCTGCCGACATGCGGCAGGCCCCTTTTTGGTTTATCTCTTATGCTTTTTCAATTCGTTTTTTCTCTTACAATGATCAAATATGATTTGCCACTTCGTAAGCGTCCCATATGCCGTACATGATGTTGGCCACTTTTTTCGCGTCTCCCAGCAAATAGAGCTCTGGGACTTCAAATTCCAGCTCTTTATACAGCGAATCCTCTTCCTTGTAACCCACTGATAAAATCACGGAATCGCAAGGCAGCACCCGCCTTCCTTCTGGTGTTTCCACAGTCAGCTGGCTGCCATCATAACTAGAGGCCTTACTGTTTGTGATTACCTGGATCTGATGGAAAGGAATGAGACGTTCCAGCATTTCGCTGTTGGCATGGCATAACGGTCCACCTGCGGCCAGCAATTTGTCGAGAGCCTCCACAATGGTCACTTGTTTCCCCTGCTGGGCCAGATGCAGGGCGGTTTCGCAGCCTACCAAGCCGCCGCCCAGGATCACGGTCTTTTCTCCTGGATCCTTTTCCTCCATCAATACCTGTGCCGCTGTGAATACTTTGCTGTCATCTCCCAAAGAAAAGACTTTCGGTTCAGAGCCCGTGGCAATGATGACCACATCGGCTCCTGCTGCCAAAACATCTTCCTTGGTGACTTTTTTGTTCAAATGTACCGGCACGCCTTGCTGTTTCAGGGTGTGGGCGAACCAGTCCGCCAAGGCGATGTCATCCTCTTTAAAATCAGGCGCGCCGCCAGGCAGCAGGTTTCCTCCAAGGCGAGAGCCCATTTCAAAGAGTTCTGGCTTGTGTCCCCGCAGAGCCAGCACCCGGGCGGCCTCGCATCCGGCGACTCCGCCGCCTATGATCATCACGTTCTTTGGAGACAGCACCGGGTTCAGCGCCGATGCCCGCTCTCTGCAAGCCTGCGGATTCACAGCGCAGTTGAGCGCGGAATACTCCTGAATCCTACCCATGCAGCCTTCCTGACAAGAAATACATGGACGAATGTCAGCAAGCCTGCCTGCCCGCAGCTTGTTCACGTAATCCGGATCCGCCAGCAGCGGCCGTCCCAGGCTGATCATGTCCGTGACTCCCTGCTCCACTGCCTCCAGCGCCATATCTGGGTCATCCATCCTGCCCGCGCAGAGCACAGGCACGTCCACATTGTCTTTCATCAACTTGGCATAAGGCCGGTACAAGCCCTTTTCCTGGTACATAGGCGGATGGCTCCACCACCACGAATCATAGGAACCCACATCCGTGTCCAGCGCATCGTAGCCGTATTCCACCAGCAGCTTAGCCGCTTCCACGCCTTCCTCCACATCTCTGCCTTTTTCTTCAAATTCTTCTCCTGGCAACGCGCCATCCCGAAAATCCTTGATAAAGCTTTTCGGACTGTACCGCAGGGCCACAGGGAAATCCTGTCCACAAGTCTTTTTGATTTCTTCCACGATCTCTTTGGCAAAGCGCAGGCGATTTTCTAAACTGCCGCCATATTCATCCGTTCTCTGATTGAAAAGCGCGATAGCGAACTGGTCGATCAGATACCCTTCATGGACCGCATGAATCTGTACGCCGTCAAAGCCAGCCCGCTTCGCATTGTAAGCACCCTTTCCAAACTGCTCTACGATCTGATGGATCTCTTCCTTGGTTAATTCCCTGCAGGTTTTATCCAACCATCTGTGGGGGATGGGAGAAGGCGCGACAGGCGGAAATTCTCCCAGGTTCGTAGGGATGGTGACTCTGCCAAAGCCACCTGACATCTGCAGGAAGATCTTCGCGCCATAAGCGTGGACACGCTCTGTCATTTCCCTACCAGTGCGAACAAACTGAACCGGATTGTGCGTGGGACACGGACAGTTGGGCATCCCATGCTCCTCCACCTCATTGTCCACAAAAGTCACACCAGTAATGATCAGACCCGTGCCGCCCTTGGCCCGCTCCGTGTAATAATCGATCCCCCGCTGGTTAAAGCCGCCCTCTGCGTCAGCCAGTCCCAAGGGCCCCATGGGAGCCATGGCAAACCGATTCTTAATACGGCAATTACCAATGGTAATCGGGGCAAACAGCTTTTCGTACTTAAAACCCATAGAATCACCTCCAGATTTCTTGGTTTTAATAGAATTAATTCATCGAACTTATTCATCGAATCAATTCTATCATATTAAAGTTCCCATTGCAATCCTTTTTCTCCTCGGTTACAATGGTTTTATACGCTGGGGCACGCTTTACATCGCTCTGGAAATCTAGAGAGGCAAAGGAACGAAACCATATGGAAAAAAAGCTCACTAATCGGGACAAGCAAGCCATTGCTACAAAAAAGAAAATTTATGAAGCGGGCATCCAGCTCCTTCAAAAACAAGGCTTCGATCAGGCGAACGTCAGCCAGATCGCCAAAAGCGCTGGCGTTTCCGTAGGGACGTTTTATCACTACTATACCTCCAAGCTGGATCTGTTCATGGATCTTTACCGGACCGCGGACACCTATTACGAAGAAACCATTTCCCAGCAGCTTTCAGGACTCCCCTTTCAGAAGCAGGTCATTTTGTTTTTCAGAGAGTATTGCCAGCTGGCGGAAAACAACGATGTGGAATTGACTAGAAAAATGTATGTGCCTGATAATTCGCTATTCTTAGGACGTTCCCAGGGCATGCACCAGGTATTACTGGAAATCATAGAGAACGCAATGGCTGAAGGGATCATAAAATCAAATGCCTGTGGGCACAATCCATCTTCAGATGTTTCAGAGCTGCCTCAAGGATCCGCGCGACCGGCTCCTCCGAAAACATCCCATGGCAAAAGCTTTGCCCAGCAAATAGCCGATGATCTGTTCCTCATTGCTCGAGGCGTGATCTTCGACTGGGCACTTCGGAGCGGAGAATATGATCTGAAGAAAAAAATGGAGGATATGCTGATGGTTTATGTGGAACATATTTGATAAGTGGTTTCATCTTTACGTTTGCCATTTTTTTCATGTTAATTTATCCCATTTTGTTGACAACTAGTCCCGCTTATGCTATATTAGATTCACAAAAAAGGGTATCATTTGAATCAGAGAACAGAAATGAGGTGAATCACATGACAGACAACGAATTATTGTTAGAAATTTCCAACATTATGCACACACAGCTCCAGCCTATTGTGGATCGACTGGATCAGTTGGAAGAACGGATGGACCGATTAGAGGCACGGATAGACTTCCTAGAGACACGGGTAACTGCGTTAGAAAACCGTATGGACAAGGTAGAACTCGAAATCACAGAAGCCAAAACGCTCTTAGAAAACCGTATAGACAAATCCGAACTCGAAATCAGGGAAGTCAAAATGCTCATCGAAACGCAGCTTTTGCCTATGCAAAAGGAGCTCAGCGCATACGGGATGTCCACTTACCGGCGTTACGAAAAGGCCACAAATCAGACCGAATCCATGGAACAGGATCTACATATCCTGATGCGGGTAGTAGCCGAACACAGCAAAGAACTTTCTCGGCCTTCCTAAGAACTTCAAGCCTTTAAAAAGCTGAGATTTTTTCTAATTCCCCGATAAAGATGGAGTCTCTCATGACTATCTATTGTTTACCATGGGAGGCTTTTTCCTTGATGAAGCTTTGAAGACTCTGTTTTCACCCGTTACGAATATTCTCTAAAACTACGTCAAATGATAGTTTCTCCGGGCTACCACAAAGGCAGCCGCTATACGACTGCCTCTATCAATACTTTATCCTCGAGAACGATCCGCTTTACGCCGATCTTCTTGTTTTTGTTAAAATCATAACTAAGCATGTATCCCTTTTTCAGATGGTAATGCTCCAGATAATCCAAAAGCTGCTTTTCGCCCCGCTCATGGTATGCGTTTCCCCGCCAGATCTTCAGCTCCACCACCATCTGCTCACCGCCATAATCCACGATCACATCGGTCCGCTCCATATTGCGAGTTCTAGATTCCACATAATAGTTTCCAACGCCATTGATGATAGGCCTGAGATACAAAAGAAAATACCGTCTTCCATCTTCTTCCTTGAATGTCTCTGGCTGATCTCCATATAAATCATCAAAATGCGTCACGAACCGCTCTAGTAAAAGATCCATGTTCAAATGCCCTGCGTAAATAAACTGGTTTTTCTCCTGTATGGCTGCTTTATAAATATCTGTGCTCTGGCTCTGGGCAGATGTCAGAAATAGATTGTAAAACACCATTTCAAAAATCCTGTTCGCCACTGCCACCACGCCATCTGCATTTTTAATGAATCCAAACATGGCCGCTATCCCAATAGCCTGATCCAATCCATTATAGGAAATCTCTTTCCCCGCGAACAAAATGGAATAAAGAATTTCTTTCAATTCTGGGAAATCATAAAGTTTGTTGACCATGGACTCAAACAATGTGTTCTTTTCCCCAAGAAGCAGCCTATCTGCCTCTAAAAAACCTGCGTATGTCCAGGCCTCTTTCAGAGTTGGAAACTGCTCACTGCCTGCCACATCTTCATCCATCAGCTTGCACAGCTTGGAAACAAGGAAAGGATACCCCGAGGTATGATCGTAAATCAATTGCGCCATTTCTTCCATATCCATCCCCACACCATGATCCTTATCATAATCATGCAGCATGTCGGCAATTTCTCCTGTGGAAAAGCTCATGTCCACCTTGAATTCCACTGCGATGTTCCAAGGGCTGTTCAGCCTATGCGCTTCTTCCGGCCGGACCTTTTGCCTCAAATTTTTGATATCATATACGCCTGCCAAAATGACCGACCGAAAAGTAGGCGATTGATCTCGATCAATATAGTAACCTCGCAGCTGAGCCAGGAAATCCAGAAAAACCTGATGATCTACCGCCCTGTCCACTTCATCGATCATCAGGACAAAGGGTTTGTCTGCTGCTCCGCAGATATGGCTTAAATATTGGAACAACTCTACCAGCGCCACTTCTTCCTTGCGCTCCTGAACCTCAGCCTTCAAACGATCTATCGCCATCTTCAAATGGCCGGAATCAGCACCTTCCAGTTCCCCTGCCATGCGAACGAAAGCCTTGGCAAAGGCCACTGAAAATAAATTTTCACTGCGAAATTTAACATCGCTCATCTGCGTCTGAAAATCCATACTGATCACATGATAGTCTTTTTTGAGGTATTCTTTCAAAGCCCGAAGCGTCGTTGTTTTCCCATACTGCCGTGCCCTATTCATGACAAAATATTCGCCTCTGTCCACGTAACTTTTGATCTGCGTCAGTCGGGAATGAAGATCCACCATATAATGCAGATTCGGCTTACAATCCGCTGTCACATTAAATCTTTTTCCCATATCTGCTCAACCTCCTTTTTACGCGACATCGAAGTTCACCACTCATCCAGCGGAAAAAAACATCTTAAGGGTTTTCATGATCTGTAGATCTACAGCTCCGCCAATTCCACGGCCACCCTGTCCGTTTCCAGCGCCTTCGCGTCTTTGATGCCCTCGCTTTTGATGGAAACCTGCTGCTGGGCCAGCTTCCTGAACATTTCATCATAATCCCGAGCAGTGAAATTTTTCATCCTGCTGGATTCCATGGAAAGACCAATGCCACCGTTTTCCGCGCTCAGCTGGACCTCCTGGCCGCCTGCGAATTCACCTTCTCCATAATAAGTAGATAAAATATCGCCTACCGATTCATTCAGATTTTTCACTGCTGATATGATGACAGTCTCCGATTCCTGACTCTGGTCCGTGTCAACGCCAATCACTTTTCGTTTCGCCTGTTCAGCCGCTTTCATCACGGATTTGCCCGCACCTCCCGCACAGGCGAAAATCACTTCTGTATCCCTTTGGTACCAGTCAGCTGCTAGCTGCTGAACTTGTTCATCCTGTTCAAAGGTCTCAGCGTACTCATAGCGCAGGGTGATGCCGCTCACCCCTGTCTCTCTGGCAGCCTGATCCGCGCCCTGGATGAATCCGTATCCGAATTTCTGCACGGAATCATAAGCCTTGCCGCCGATAAAGCCAAGGCTGCGATAACCTTCCTTCACTGCCGCGTAACCGGCCAGATATCCAGCCTGCTCTTCTGCGAAGAGCAGTGGCAGCGTATTGTTGTCAACAGCCGCTGCGGAGCCGTCTTCCTCCTGGGGATGTCCATCCACCATCAAGAAAGAAACCTCTGGGTATTCCTCCTGTGCCTCTTTGACCGCGCTGCCAAATGTGGGACCCGTAGTCACGATCACCTTACCGCCGCCTTTGACCGCTTCCTCGATCACCCGCAGATAGGCCTCTGTCGTGTCCTCAGTGGCCAGATAAGACTTGTAAGAGACTGGTTCTTCCTCCACAAAGCTTTCGATCCCACTCCATACGGCTTGGTTGAAAGAGCCGTCTTCCACGCTTTCAGCGCTGGCAATGAGAGCGATCTCATATTCCACGGATCGATCCGTCCCCTGCGGACTGCAGGCCGCGGCAAACACCAGCGCCACTGTGATCAGCAAAGCAATGATTCCTTTTTTCATGGGCTACCCCCTTATCCCTGACATGGTTGACATCGTTTCTATTGATAAATTTCCGGCCTGCGGTGCTTTAACAGCGGCAGCTGCTCCCGGATGGACTCCACATAATCCAGATCAATGTCTCCATAAACAATACCTTCTTTTTCGTCCGTCTTCACTAAAAACTCGCCCCACGGCGTGGCGATGCAGGAACTTCCATAAGCCCTGTAAACACCTTTCAGATCCCTGGCAGGGGATACTGCCGCAAAGTACACCTGATTGTCCAGCGCCCTGGCACGCATGGTCAGATCCCAGTGGGCCGGCCCTGTGGTCATATTGAAGGCTGCCGGCAGGACAATGAGCTTTGCCCCTTCCAGCGCCATTTTTCTAGATAACTCTGGAAAACGCACGTCATAGCAAATCGCCACGCCGATTTTTCCGTATTCTGTGTCAATGACCGTGGCTTTGTCTCCTGGGCTCAAAGTATCTGACTCCATGAACCGGATCCCGTTCTTCACATTGATATCAAAGAGATGCGCCTTCCTGTGCTTTCCAATGAGCTGCCCCTCGCGGTCAAAGCTGTAAGACGTATTATAGACTTTATCCCCGTCCAGCTCGGAAATGGAACCGCCGATCAAATAGATATCCTGCTCCTTGGCCAAATCAGACAAAAACTGCACCGTAGGTCCGTCCTCCGGTTCTCCATAAGGCTTGAAATATTCATTGGCATAGGGGCAATTCCACATTTCCGGCAGCGCGATGACCTGCGCGCCGTTTTTTGCTGCTTCACTGACCATGGCCTTTGCCTTTGCCCTGCTTTCCTCTTTTTCCTTGGAACCCATCATCTGACATAATCCCAGTTTAAACATCGTTTTCCTCCTGACTCTTCAAAACATGCACCAGGTTTCGGGTGATCCGGCCTGTCAACCCCCAGATCACTCTGCCCTGCACTTCATAGATCGGTACGTCTGAAACGCCCTCCCGCCACTTGTAGCCTTCCGGGAACTTGATCTTCTCATAGGGAAAATCATCTCCGATCACTTGCTTGATCCTGCTCCTATATACGAAAGGCTCTGTTTTCATGAGGTTCTCCAGAGAAATGAGAAAGATCTCCTTCACTTCATCTGGATTGCAGCAAAGTCTGGCGAGAGCCTCTTCCTTTATAGTACCTAAAAATGGGAACATTGTAAAGTTACTATAAGTATAAAGGATGTCCATTTGACTGATAATTTGGATATCCTGCTCCTGGATCCCCAGCTCTTCCACGGTTTCCCGCACAGCGCACTGCCGTAGATTCTCTCCCTTTTCCACCTTGCCTCCTGGAAAGCAGACCTCCCCCGGCTGCCGCTTCATGTGTTCAGCCCGAACTTCATAAAGCAGAAACAACTCTCCTCCCCGCTCCACCAGGGGCACCAGGACAGAGAAATATCCGTGTTTTTCCACGGAGCCAGGTTTTCTGTCCTGAAATATGTCTTTGATTCCATCAAGCGTGATCTGATTCACTGAGCCGCACCTCTTTTCGTTTTCCTTGAATATTGAGCCAGGAAGCGACCAAAATCAGGCCGATCCCTATGTACGTGTTCCAAAGGATGGTCTCTCCCAGAAAAATCACTGCCATGACTGGAGCAATGGCTGGTTTGAGAAAAAAAGCGATGGACCCTGTGGTCGCATCTGACAGTTTGATGGCCATGAAGTAAGAAAAATAACCGAGTCCAGTGACAAACACGCTGATATAAGCCACTGCCAGCCAGTTGTTCGCCACGCCAGCCACAATAGGCCTGCCCATGAAGAGCATGATGATCAGCAGCACCAAAGAACCTAAAATAAAGCTGATGCTGGTCTGAGCCATGATGCCCATCTTTTTCACACTGATCTTCCCTGCCACTGTGTAAAGGCCAAAGAACAGAGCCGCCAGGAGCATGAACACGATGCCGATCACCGTGTTTCCTTTCTGCAGGTCCCACGGCTTTATCATGAATAGGATGCCCAAAAGTCCAATGAGCAGTACGATCACATTGCTTTTTTTCAATTTTTCTTCCGTCATGAAATGCGCGAAGATCATGGTGAACAAAGGATTAATGGAAATCAACACCGATGCGGTGGAAGCGTTGGAATTCATCACCCCTAATTGGAAAAACAGCATGCTCAGCGGAATTCCCAGGATCCCCACATATAAGAGATACGCGAAATCCTTGAAAGCCAGCTTTACCTTGTTCTTCTTCAATTCTCCCATGGCAAAAGGCAGCAGCAAAAGTCCGCCGATCATGAAACGGAGAAAAGTCAGCTGAAAGGAATCCATCTCGCTTCCCGTTAGTTTTAATGTCACTTCCATTGTCCCGAATAAAAACGCTGTCAATACTACAAAAAAATAAACCTTTTTCATAATGCTCCTCTAATTTGCCAAATCATTGAAAAAGGCGGTGATAAACACCGCCGTCTCAGTTGCGCGCATGACCTTTCCGGACTGGATCAGTTCAAGATCTCGCAATCCGTAAAGTCCACTCCGATCATTTCTTCTTTTTCGGCGCTCAGACTTACAATAAATTCGATCTCATAATTTTCGGAAATCTTTTTGATCCGATCCACGAATTCTGGCAGATCGCCTAACGTAACGTCCGCGTGCTTTAAGATGCTGTCAATGAACATGGTTTCAATATCATGGTCTGAACTGATGATCCCATAAATGAAGCCTATGTATTCATCGCTGTTTGTGATATGTTCAAAGTCCTCCATGCAGATGACTCTGATCCTGTGGCTCAAATCATACATGAGCCTTTGATTTTTATTTATAAAAATGATACTTCCGTTGGCTGTTTCAATTTTATCGTTTGCTAAGTCGATCATTTGTTTTGTTTTGCCGCTACCTTTATGGCCAATCAATAATTTCACCATCGCAAAAGCCTCCCTTTTTCTGTTCTGTGTGATTGTTTATGTAAGGACTATTATACACCACCAAAGCTTTTTGGGCAACAACAAACTCCCAAAATTTATGCCTTTCCATATCCGCAGTTTGGATACACGCAGGTTTCACAGTTGAGGCACAGCCCGCCGTGGCCCAGCTTTTTGATGTCCCTCCTGGTGATCACTTCTCCTGCCAGGAGTCTTGGGACGATCAGGTCAAAGACGCTGGTCCTGCTGTACATGACGCATCCCGGCAATCCCACCACGGGAATGTCATCGATATAGGAAAGCATGAACATGGCCCCCGGCAGCACTGGCGCGCCGTATGTGACAATGTAACCGCCTGCTTTTTTGATGCCGCTTGGCGTCCTGTCATCGGGATCCACGGACATGCCGCCTGTGACGCCGATCATGTCCACGCCCATGTGGATCAGCTGCTGGATGCAGTCAGCGATCATTTCCTCGTCATCGTCCGCGAAGAGCTGTTTGACCACTGTGCTTCCCAGTTCTCCAAATTTTCTCACCAGCACTGGACCAAAAGCGTCTTCGATCTTTCCACTGTACACTTCGCTGCCAGTAGTGACCACGCCGATTTTTAGATCCCGCAATAGCTTGACTTGGATCAGGGTTCCTCGGTCCAGCACGCCTTCCGCCTGCTTGACCACGGCTTCATCCACGAACAAGGGAATGACTCTGGTTCCTGCCAGCTTTTGCCCTGGCTCCACTACGATGTTTTCATGGATGGAAGCGAACATGATTTCATCCTGATCAATCAGATCAATGAGCAGTTCTTCATCCACCTTTAAAAGTCCCCGCTCCTGGGCGATGAGTTCGATCTTTCCTTCGCTTGGCTCCGTGAGCCTGATGCCTGGCCCCGCCGCTTTGCTGGCGATTCGGAAAGCCGCGTCGTTTTCATGGACATCTGTGTCATCCTTTTCCACCACGTACAAATGCTTTTTCCCCATGGAAAGCAGCACTTCCACGTCTTCTTCTCTGATCACATGTCCTTTTTTGAACTTGGGTCCTTTGTATTCGCCTGGTATGATCTGGGTTAGATCATGGGCCAGAACGGTTCCCACTGCTTGTTCCACTGCGATTTCTTTCATAAGCTTCTTACCTCTTTCTTTTCTTCAACATTGATAGCAATTGTCAAAATCCGGCCCTAGTCCGCAAGTGAATGTTCAAACGCGTTTCAGCGGGCCGTGGGTCATGATACGATCCTGCCATCCTTCATAAAGATCTGATGGTCAGCGAACATTCGGCTCTCCCTTGGGTCATGGGTGATGAGGATGGTGGGAATCCCTAGAAAATCCTTGATGCTGGCGAACTCTTCATAAACGGTTTCTTTCGTCTTCATGTCCAAAGCGGAAAAGGGCTCGTCCAGCAGCAGCAGTTTGGGCTTTGTCACCATGGCCCGTGCCAAGGCCGCCCGCTGCTGTTCTCCGCCTGAAAGATTGTGGGGATATCGTTTTTTTAAGTGCGTGAGCCCAAAGGTTTCCATCACAGAATCCGCGTATTCCAGCAATGCTTTTCTTCTGTTCCGCTCTTTATACTCCCTTTTGTTTTTTATGCCGTAAACAATGTTTTTCTCTACGGTCATGTTGGGAAACAGCGCGTAATTCTGAAACAAGTATCCCACCTGCCGCTTTTTCACAGGGATATCCGTCTGGCCGTCAAAGACCAGTTCTTTCTCAATGGAGATCCGGCCTTCATCTGGCCTCTTCAAGCCGGATATGCAGTTGAGCACTGTGGTTTTTCCAGCGCCTGACTCTCCCTGGATCACTAAAACACCCTTGTCAAAGGCATATTCCACATCTATGGAAAAACGATCCAGCCGCTTTTTGATTTTAAAATAAATTCCCATGTCACACCTTATAGTTTTTCTTTTTCAGCCATGCGTTCAGACCAAAGATCAACAGGAAGCTGAACATAGTGATCACTGCCACCAGGGTGTTTGCTTCCTCTTCCTTTCCCGTGGCAACTGCGTAATAAATGGCCGTGGGAATGGTCTGGGTCTGTCCTTCGATATTTCCTGCCAGCATCAAAGTCGCTCCGAACTCTCCCATGGCTCTAGCAAAAGTAAGGATCACGCCGCTGACGATCCCCGGCCTGGCGAGAGGAAAGGTCACAGTCCAAAAGGTCTTCCATTCTCCGCTGCCCAGGGTGTGGGCCGCCAGTTCGTAAGTTTCGTCCACGCTTTGAAAGGCCGCTTTGGCGTTTTGATACATCAGGGGCAGGGCCACCACGCAGGCCGCAATCACGCAGGCGATCCAGGTGAACACGATTTGGATGCCAAAGGTGTCCAGCAGAAATGACCCAATGGGGCCTCTTTTTCCAAAGACCTTCAGCAGCAGATACCCTACGATAGAAGGGGGCAGAACCATGGGAAGAATCAGTATGGTTTCCCATATGCTCTTCCCTAGTATCCGCTTTCTCGTCAATATATAAGCGAAAAACATGCCCAAAACAAAGGCGAATATGGTCGCGACGCAGGCGACTTTTATGGATAACAGTACTGGTCCCAGCATTGGACTATTTTACTGCGAATCCGTATTTCTCGAACACGCCCTTGGCATAATCCGTTTCCAGATATTCATAAAAGGCTTTTGTTGCCTCTGCCTGCGCAGAATCCTTCATGATTGCCGCAGGATAGACGATAGGATCGTGCAGCTGGCTCTCCACATCTTCTACGATCTTGCCTTTATCCTCTTGCAGCATCAGAGCGTCCGTCTTGTACACGAAGCCGCATTCCGCGTCTCCTGTTTCCACGTAGTTCAAGACCGCCCTTACGTCTTTGGCTTTTACGATTTTACCTTCCACAGCGTCTGCGATCTTCATGTTTTCAAACACTTGGGACGCGTATTTTCCAGCTGGCACGGTCTCTGGCTCACCGATGGTGATCTGTTTCACTGCGGCTGTGGAAAGCGCCTCCATGCTCACCTTGTCCGCTGCTTCTGCGGAAGCGACCAAAGTCAGGGTATTTCCTAAAAGATCTTTTCTCGAGTCCTTGTCGATCAGATCTTCTTTTTCCAGGTCATCCATGTTGGCTTTTGACGCGGAAATGAAGAGGTCACACGGTGCGCCGCCTTTGATCTGCTGTACCAGCTCTCCGGAGCCCGCATAGCTGGTAGTGATTTTGTCGCTGCTTTCTTTACCGTATTCAGCGATGATCTCGTTAAGCGCGTCTGTCAGGCTAGCTGCTGCCAGGACTGTGATTTCCACGCCTTCTTTTTCCGTTGACGACTGCTCCTCTGAGTCTGAATTGCCGCCGCAGCCTGCCATGACACAGGCAAAAGCCAGCATCAGCGCTAATAATAAGATCGATTTTTTTGCTTTCATGATTACAAATTTCCTCCTGTGATCGATAATTGGATTTCATTTGCGCAAAATGATTGACAAAACGCATTATAGCATGGGCAGCAGCAAAAATATGTTGGTTTACCAACATTTTAAGTTTTTTTGCAAAAAAAGGTGTTGAAGATGGGACTTAACCCATGGCTGAATACCTATATGGCCCCTGACCTCATGCCTTTTATCAGGTTCCTATCCCCTACTCGGCTTAGCCGTTTCAGCAAACTGCCACAAGCGCACTGCTCCGGCAGAAAGCTGCTCCAGTCTCCTGTCCGGTAACGGATAAAGGGCATGCCCCTTCTCGTCAGGGTAGTGAAGACCACTTCCCCTTCTTGTCCATCAGGCAGCACCATGCCTGTTTTTGGATCAATGATCTCCAGATACAAATCCGCCTCCCGAACGTGGCAGCCCTCCAGCACCGGGCAGCTCACCGCGCAGCCCAGGCCCATTTCCGTCATGCCGTAATGCTCGAAAATCTTGCAGCCCCAGGCCTTTTCCATCTGTTCTCTGCTTTCCCTGGAAACGTATTCCGCGGACAGCAAAACGGTTTTCATGGGGATCTGAAAGCCGTCCGCCTTTCTTGCCAATGCCGCCAGCTGAGTGGGCAGTGCCACCGCGCAGGTCACTTGCCCGCTTTCCATGCGTCTTAAAATTTCCGTGTCATCATCACGAGTGCCGTTCGGGAGCCCGTAAGGGATGACTGCCGCACCCAGCCGCTCCAGCCCTGTTTTCAGCAGATCTCCAATGGAACCTGGCCGTCTGCAGGGCATAAGGATGATGATGGTATCGGAGGGATCCACCAACAGCTGCATCCCATGGTGGAAAAAATCCGCAGTCAGCTCCTGATCCTCTTCTGTGAAATAAATTCGCTTTGGTTTTCCCGTGGTGCCGCTGGTTTCCATGGTCACGATCCTGCTGATCTGGCTTTGCGGCACGCAGACCATTTCACCCCCTCTTTCCGCAGTGTCTTGGGGCGTGGTAAAGGGAAGCCGACTAAAATCTTCCCAGGTCTCCAACTTTCTGTTTTTGTACAATTCAGCATAAAATGGGCTGCGAGACGCAGCCCATTGAAATGTTTCTCTTATTTTACGAAGTTGGTAGTCTTCTATGGCTTGCCGGCTCAATTGCCTAATGTCCATACCCAGCTTTTCAGCTGTCCAAATATCCAAGTATTGTTTCATCAATCCCACTCCAACAGTTCCTCAATCTTTTGGAAGGTCCCTTCCAGCATCATGGGGCACTTTTCCACCTTTGCCAAGGGATCCCCTGCCAGCAGCTCTCCGCAGTCCACGGCGCCAAATGCGTCCTCAAACCAGTCGGTCAGATCTTCTGCCAAGCCTTGACTGGCTTCCTTGGGATCAGCTAGATATAGCAGACAGATGCCTGCGGATAAAATGCCGCATACCTTTCCTGACCACAAGCCCTCGCACAGCCCAGCCATGGCCGCCACCAGGTCCTGATTTTCCTTTTCCAGCCGGCGCAGGCCCATTTCCATGATCATCTGGCTGCAGCAATAGCCCTTTAGTTTCAAGTCCAGAATTTCTTCGTTCATATGTTTGTTCTCCTTTATTTCTCTGGTTTTTCCGCCACTAGCATGAAATAGCCAACGCCCTTTTGACCTTTGGCGCAGGTGACGCAGCTGTCCAGAGAGCCTTCCTGCAAGATGGTTTCCGCCACATACGTGTCCAGATCATTGGACCGGTCTTCAAATTCGATTACCTGATAACCGATCTCCTTTAAATATGCGATCAATGGATCCTTCAAGAATGCTCCGTTCAGGCGGAAATCCACAAAACGCTGTTTCCCTTCCTCGCAGTCTCCTTCTTTGTGGGGGATCTTCGCCTGCCTGTCGGCTTCGATCTTCACGGCTTTCACCTGCTTTGGATCGGGATTTTTCAGGTACAGGTCGCTGATGAACAGTTTGCCTCCCTTTTTCAGCACGCAATAGGCTTCGTGAAGGGCTTCGTCCGGCAGATTGATCAGAGACAACGTGCATTCCATCATCACGCAGTCAAAGGAAAAAGATGTGAAATCATCTAAGAATTCCCCGTCTCCCATGCGCAGATCCAACTTACCGTTCCGCTCCTTTCCCTCACTGATCTTCGCCAAATTCAGATCAATGCCTGTCACTTTATAGCCATGCTTGTCCTGAAGATATTCGGCCACCGTCCCATCGCCGCAGCCCACGTCCAGTATCGCTGCGCCTTTTGGCAAGTCACAGATCTCCATGGCTTTGTCTGTGATATGAAATTTTCCTGGTCTCACTAAACTCATATTGTCTATTGTCCTCCTTACTGCTTGAGAATTGTGGCATACACTATATCACGTTATTTTTCTGGCGTAAAGGATTTTGTCCCTCTAGAACCCTGACAGGACTTTTTGTCGTAAAATTCAAAATAGTCTAAAATAATTCACAAACAAATATGAACCGTTTAATCCCAGAAAAAAAGCAAATTAATACAAAAATTAAAGCATCCCTTGTTGACACACCTCGTATTTACCTGATAAAATATTAACATAAATCTAATACACCAGCCGATTCCCGGATTCCTACAGCAGCAAAGCCATGGAAACAGGAACGATGGGTTCATGGGGAAACCTGTGGGCCTCCCGTGTTTGGAAAGGTAGTGTATGCATCAATTGGCAGTAGCGGCCCCACTGCGGGGTTCATTTGCTTGTTTTCAGCTGCCAAGACAGCGTTATTCGCGTTTGCCAGCCTTTCCGGACCCACGGAAAGGCTTTTTGTGATTGGATGGAGGCATTATTCAAAGAAGTTTAATTGAAAAACTAATTGGAGGCAAATGATTATGAAATTAAGTAAAATGACGTTAAACATCAACGGTGCTGACCGCATGTTTATCTGCGATCCTGAAAAGGACACCCTTGCTTCCGTGCTTCGCCGTCTCGGTCTCACTGGCACAAAAGTAGGCTGCGGCGTAGGCGTATGCGGGGCATGTTCTGTTATTCTTGACGGAAAAGTAATCCGGTCTTGCACAAAAAAACTCAAGACTGTCAAAGAATACAGTTCCGTGATCACCATCGAAGGCATCGGTACTGTCCTTCACCCTCACGCTCTTCAGTACGCGTGGGTTCACCTGGGCGCGGTGCAGTGCGGTTTCTGCGTGCCTGGATTTATCGTTTCAGCGTTCCAGCTCCTTCAGGAAAACGATAATCCAACGAGAGAGGAAATCAGAGACTGGTTCCAAAAGCACAGAAACGTCTGCCGCTGCACGGGCTACAAGCAGATTGTTGACACTGTAATGGAAGCCGCCGCCATCATGCGGGGAGAAAAGACATTTGAAGACATCACTTATGACTGGTCAAAAGACATCGGCAATTTCTACGGCAAACCGCTCATCAGACCAAATGCCATGGCTAAGGCCTGCGGCGTTTGCGACTATGGCGATGACGTGGAACTCCACATGCCAGCTGAAACCCTGAAAGTGGAACTGGTGCAGCCAAGAAAATACAGCCACGCCAAGATCCTGGGCATCGACTGCAGTGAAGCGGAAAAGATGCCTGGCGTTGTTAAGATCATCACGGCCAAGGACGTTGAAGGCGCCAACAAACTGATGACTTATGCGTTCTCTGAAAGAACCGTTGAACTTCAGCAGGCTCACCACATCCTGGCAGAAGACAAGATCCTCTACTATGGCGATGTAGTGGCCCTGGTCTGCGCAGACACCAGAGAACATGCCAAAGCAGCGGCGGCGGCAGTAAAGGTAGATCTGGAACCGCTGCCTGAATACCTGACTTACCTGGAAGCAGTCACACCTGACGCAGAAAAGATCCATGACTGGCTGCCTGAAACTTATGGCGCTAACATCTATTCAGAACTGCCAGTGCTCAAGGGCGATCACGAGCATGTGCCTGAACTGATCGAAGACGCGGCCTACTCTGTGGAAGGCTCCTTCTATTCATCCAGAGAACCGCACATGTCCATCGAAGGCGACGTGATGCAGGCTTACTACGATGAAGACGACAATCTCTGCGTACACTGCAAGACCATGACCTTGTACTTTGACAGAGACGACATGGCAGAAGCCATCGGCATCCCTGTTGAAAACCTGAGAGTCATTGAAAACCCTACTGGTGGTTCCTTCGGATGGGCCATGAGCGCGCATACATATTCCATGGTCGGCATCGCCACCAAGGTCACTGGCATGCCTTGCTCACTCTCCATGGATTACGCGCAGTTCATGGCAGTGTCCGGCAAACGTTCACCAGCTTACTTTAACGCCAAACTGGCATGTGACAAGGACGGCAAGTTCGTGGCCGGCGAATTTGACGCTGGAGTGGATCATGGTCCGTTCTTTGAGCTGGGTGACGACAAGCTGACGAAGATTTCCCGATTCATGTTCTACCCTTACTACATGCCAAACGTAGTGGGACTCTCCAGAGTAGCGGTCACCAACCATTCATTCGGCACCGCATACAGAGGCTACGGTGCTCCGCAGGCTTTCACCGCGTCAGAAGCGTTGGTGGACATGCTGGCGGAAAAGGCTGGGATCGACCCATTTGAAATCAGATACAAGAACATTGCCAGAGAAGGTCAGGATAATCTGAACCAGTATCCGTTCCTCCATTATCCAATGGAAGAAATGATGAACAAGATGAAACCTCACTACGAGGAAGCCGTGGTCAAAGCTAAGGCTGAATCAACAGATGAAATCAAGAAAGGCGTGGGTATCGCCTGGGGCGGCTACAACGTAGGTCTGGGCGCGGTCGATGAAGCCCACGTGGCAATCGAACTGATGCCTGGTGACAGACCGAAGTTCAGAAAATACGACACTTGGCAGGATCAGGGCCAGGGCGGTGACCAGGGTTCCCTCATCTGCACCCTGGAAGCGCTGAAGCCTTACTTCCCAGAAGTGACGCCTGACGATATCAAACTGATTCAAACAGACAGCAAATACTGTCCGAACACTGGTGAGTCAGCTGGTTCCAGATCCCACTACGCGAACGGCAAAGCCAGCATTGTGGCCGCTAAGAACATCGCAGACGCTATGAGAAAGCCTGACGGCACTTACAGGACTTACGATGAAATGATCGCCGAAGGGCTCCCTACCAGATACAATGGAGACTGGGCGACAGTTGACGAATACGATTATTTCTATGACCTGGATCCGAACGATGGCAGCGGCAACCCTACTTACACCTACACCTATGCCCTGTTCCTGGCAGAAGTGGATGTGGAAGTGGCTACCGGCAAGACCACATGCACAGGCATGACCTGCGTTTACTGGATCGGTAAACCTGGTAACATCCAGGCAGTGGAAGGTCAGGTCAACGGCGGTATCTCACATGCCATTGGATTCGCTCTGAGCGAAGACTACAGTGATCTTGAAAAGCACGGCAACATGCTCCGCGCCGGCATCCCGTACATCAAGGATGTTCCTGACAAGCTGGTTTCCATTGATGTGGGCGGACGTGATCCTAGAGGTCCATTCGGTTCATCCGGAGCTTCCGAAGCGTTCCAGTCCTCAGACCACATGGCAGTGATCAACGCCATCAACAACGCAGTAGGCGTACGGATCCATGAAATTCCTGCCACACCTGCTAAGGTCAAAGCTGGAATCGATGCGTTAGCGAAAGGCGAGCCGAATCCGAACGCGCCTGAAACTTACTTCTTGGGATCGGATCTATACGATGCCATTGATGACATCAAGAACAACCCACTCACCCCTTCCAAGCCTGAAAATGTTGAATTTGGTTCACTTGGCAAAGAAGGAATTCAGTGGAAATAAACAGCATAATGCGTGGCACGCGTGAAACTGCGCGCGCCACATATGCGAAAGAAAGCTGAAACCGCGGAGCGCGCCTGTCTATTGCGCGCTCCGCTTTCTTCTAACATAGCGATTTATAGAGGAGAGAACATGCAAGAATATTATCAGCAGTTTGATGCCTGCAGAGAACGGGACATCCCCACCTGTGCGGATGCCTGCCCTTTTAAAATGGACATATTGACCATACAAGAGAGGATCGCTGGCGGACGTTTCAACGCGGCTTATAAATCCATGCGGGACTGCGTGGTGTTCCCAGGCATTGTTTCAAAGCTGTGTCCGGCTTACTGCCAGAAGGTCTGTGTGCGAAACGCAGCCGATGCGCCTGTGCAGTTGAAACTCATGGAACAATCCGTGGTCGCCAGCGCCACGCGCAAAACGCCTAACAAGTACAACCTTCCAGCCAAAAAGCAGCGGATCGCAGTGATCGGCGCGGGGCTTTCCGGCATGGGCTTCGCTTTTCGCATGGCTTCCAAGAAATACAAGGTGACGGTCTTTGAGAAGAATTCAAAAATTGGCGGCCATTTAGCGAAACTCATGGAGGAGTCCGACTACATGGCGGAATTCGACCTGCAGTTCAAAAATGAGAAGTACGAGCTGCTGACAGATACAGAAATCACCGACATCCACCAGCTGTGCAAGGATTCGTCTGTTGTTTCCACTGATCCCAGAACTTCTGATGAACAGACCGGATATGACGTGATCTATGTGGCTACCGGCAAAGGAGGATGCGACTTCGGTGTTCCTCTGCTCGACACAGACGGAAACGGCGGCTACACGCTGATAGGCGACACGGCTGTGCTGATCGGAGGTGAGGCATGCGGCAGAGATCTGATGCACGCTCTGGCTGAGGGCATCAACCTTTCTACCACCGCAGAAGGATTCCTCAAAACAAGAAAAATCGAGTTTCCCACGCAGGCGGCTCCTACAAGATGCGCCCCTGATCTGACGGCGCTCAAAGCTTTGCCCGCAATTACCCCTGCCGGCCCACTCCTAACTGTGGATGAATGCATCGCCGAAGCCGGCAGATGTCTTCGATGCCAATGCGACGCATGCGTCACCCATTGTGATCTGGTAAACTTTTATAATAAGATGCCGGTCAAAATGCGGGATGAAATCTTTCTATCCTGCAAACCAGCAGGTTCTCTCGTCCATAAATCGCCTGCCCGAAAATATATTGCCGCCTGCACCATGTGCGGCCTGATGGAAGAGACTTGTCCAGAGCATATCGATCTGTGTGGCATGGTCAAATACGCGCGCCACAAAATGCACGAAGCAGACAAGGTCCCTGCGGCTTACCGTCAGTATTTCATGGGGGACATGGCCTTCGCCAATGGAGAGCTTTCGGCTGTAAAACGCATGGCCCCTGCCGCAGATGAACGCGCAGGCGCTGACTATGCCTTTTTTCCTGGCTGTAACCTGGGCGCTCTGGATCCAGAATACGTTTTAAAACCATATCAATGGCTTTTGTCCAAACGACCCGATACCGCCCTGCTCCTGCGCTGCTGTGGGATTCCTGTTGACTGGAACGGTGACAGCAGCCTTCACAGCAAAGAAATCGCGGGGCTGCGGCAGGACTGGGTGGATCTAGGACAACCAACCCTGATCATGGCCTGCATGTCATGCCAGAAACATGTCAGAGAACATCTGCCCGAAATCCCTACAGTCTCCCTTTATGAACTTCTGGAACAGTGGGGTTTCACCCAGGAGGCTTCGTGCGAAATGGAGTTCAGCGAAACCTTCGCGGTCTTCGACCCCTGCGCTGCGCGGAACTATGACGCGGCGCAAAAGGCAGTAAGAAACCTGCTTTCCCTTGCAGGCGCGCCCATAGCGGAACTTCCCGCGGGCAGCTACCACGGCTGCTGCGGATTCGGCGGCATGGGCAGCATAGCTGCTCCTGATTTCTCCGAATACGTGGCGCGCCAGAGGATCGAGCTCAGCGATGACCCTTATATCGTCTACTGCTCCAACTGCCGGGATATTTTCCAGGACAGAGGCAAAAAAGCCCTGCATATACTGGACGTGCTCTTTGCCATAGACCCGGAGGGGCTAAGACCTCAGCCTGACCTGACCCAGCGAAGACGCAACAGAGTCATATTAAAAAACCGCCTGCTGCAAGAAATATGGAAAGAAGAACCGGAAATGAAATCATACGAAAGCCAATTCACGCTGATCATGGCAGATGAAACACGGGAAAAAGTCAACAGACAGCATATCCTGGAAGAAGATATCTGCGCGGTGATCGCCAATGCCCAGGCCACTGGAAGGCGGGCCTTCGATCCTGCGAGTGATCATTACAAGGCCTACCTGGAAATCGGACACATCACCTGCTGGGTGGAATACGCTCCCGCGGCATCAGAAGACAGCTTTGAAATATTCAATGTTTATACCCACCGAATGAAAATAGAATTGGAGGCGGTCTGGAATGGCAGAAAAACAGAAACTCATCTGTGATAAATGTCACGTGGAAATGGAAGAACTGGATGCGCAATTCTCCTATCTTGGCAAAAGCTTTCGCCACAAGGTCACCAGGTGCCCCCAGTGCGGGCAGGTATGCCTTTCCGAAGAGCTGGTGACCGGCAGAATGAGTCAGGTGGAATCCATGATGGAGGATAAATAGCCGTGAATACGCTCAAATAAATTGTTGTATAATTCAAAACAATTTAAAATATCAGCCACTTAATGACAAGAAAACAGCAAACTAATACAAAAATAAAAACATCCCCCAGTTGACACACCTCGTATCTTGCTGATAAAATGTTAACAGAAATTCAATACACAAGCCGATTCCCGGATTCCTACGGCAAAAGCTATGGAACTGTGAACGATGGGTTTATGTGGAAACGCATGGGCCTCCCGTGTTTGGAAAGGTAGTGTATGCAATATATTGGCAGTGTCGGCCGCACAGGGATCATTTGCCTGTTTTCAATTGTCGAAACAGCAGTAGTTGTATTTACAAGCCTTTCTGGACTCACGGAAAGGCTTTTGTTGTTGGATGGAAGCGTTAAAACAAGTTAATTGAAAGATTAATTGGAGGCAAATTATTATGAAGTTGAAAAAAATGACGTTAAACATCAACGGCGCGGACCGCATGTTCATCTGTGATCCGGAAAAGGACACTCTTGCGTCTGTGATCCGCCGCCTGGGTCTGACCGGCACAAAAGTAGGCTGCGATGCCGGCGTGTGCGGTTCCTGCTCTGTGATCCTGGATGGCAAAGTTGTTCGCTCCTGCATGAAGAAGATCAGCAAAGTGGAGGAATACAGTCAGGTAATCACTATCGAAGGAATCGGCGCGCCGAGATACCTGCATCCGATCCAGGTGGCATTCATGCACGCTGGAGCTGTACAGTGCGGATTCTGCACACCAGGATTCATCGTGTCTACTTACGCCCTGCTTCAGGAAAATCCGGATCCAACCAGAGAAGAAGTCAGAGACTGGTTCCAGAAGAACAGAAACATCTGCCGCTGCACAGGCTACAAGCAGATCGTAGACGCAGTCATGAACGCAGCGAAAGTAATGCGCGGCGAATGCGCTCTGGAAGACATTATGGTAAAACTTCCAGAAGACAAAGAATACTACGGCAAACCGCTGGTTCGTCCAGCTGCTCTGGCAAAGGTCTGCGGGCTTGCTGACTACGGCGATGACATCGAACTGAAGATGCCGGAGAACACCCTCCACGCTGTTTTGGTACAGCCGAAAGTCGCGTTCCACGCAAAACTGAAATCCATCAACAAAGCAGAAGCGGAAAAGATGCCTGGCGTATACAAGGTAGTCACTGCTGCTGACATTAAGGGGCCGAACCGTCTGGGCTTCATGCCGTTCACACCGAGAACTCTGGCAAACGGTCAGTCTCACCCGATCCTGGTAGAAGACAAGATCTTCAACTATGGTGACGTGGTTGCTCTGGTAGTGGCCGACACCAAGGCCCATGCCCAGGATGCAGCGGAAAAAGTGACCATCGAATGGGAACAGCTGCCTGAATACAAGACTTATCTGGAAGCTGCTATGCCGGACGCACAGAGAATCCACGAAGATCATCCAAACGTATGGTCCGAACAGCCGAACGTAAAAGGCGCTGGACACGACACACCAGAACTTATTGATGAAGCGCCTTACGTTGTGGAAGGTTCCTTCTACTCTTCCAGAGAGCCGCACATGCCGATCGAAGGCGACACCGTACAGGCTTACTGGGGTGATGAC
This sequence comes from uncultured Eubacteriales bacterium, assembly GCA_910583765.1. Lineage (GTDB taxonomy): Bacteria > Bacillota > Clostridia > Peptostreptococcales > Anaerovoracaceae > Hominibacterium. Next base: position 47,793 of record CAJTYS010000027.1, read on the forward strand.
GGACTTCTCACCGTTCACTGCAAGGCAATGCAGATCTACGCCAACATCGGTGACATCGCAGAAGCTACTGGACTTCCTGCAGAAAAGATCCGCGTAGTGGAAAACCCTACTGGCGCTACATTTGGATGGGGTATCGCCGCCGCTACATACGCTATGGCAGCTATCGCCTGCATGGCTTGTGATGATATGCCAGTGGCACTGTCCATCACGTATCCGCAGTTCATGGCTCTGTCTGGAAAACGCGCGCCTGCGTACACCAACGGCAGACTGGCCTGCGACAAGGACGGAAAGATCATCGGTGCGGAATGGGATTGCGGTATGGACCACGGTTCTTACAACGAACTGGGTGACGACCTGATCACCAGACCTGCGAAATTCATGTTCTTCCCTTACAATGTTCCGAACTGTCTGGGACTGACAAGAGTCGCCTGCACCAACCACAACTACGGAACCGCTTACAGAGGCTACGGCTCACCGCAGGCTTACACGGCTTCCGAAGCGCTCATGGACATGATGGCCAAGAAGATGGGCATGGATCCATTTGAACTGAGATACAAGAATATCGCCAGACCTGGAGACACCAACATCAACCAGTATCCGTTCCGCGAATACCCAATGGAAAAGATGATGGATATTTTGAGACCGCTTTATGAAGAAGTAAAAGCAAGATGCGAAAAAGAATCCACTCCAGAAAAGAAGAGAGGCGTGGGTATCGCTTGGGGCGGCTACAATGTAACAGAAGGTATCTTTGACCAGTGCACAGTTGCTCTTGAACTGCTGCCAAACGGCAAATTCGCAAAATACGACACTTGGCAGGATCAGGGCCAGGGCGGTGACGTAGGTGCTCTGATGACAACCCTGGAAGCATTGAAGCCTCTGGGCGTTACACCTGATGATATCGTTCTCATTCAGAACGACTCCAAGTTCTGTCCGGACTCCGGAGCCACAGCTTCCTCCAGACAGCACTATATGAACAGTAAAGCTGTCGTCATGGCCGCAAATGAACTGATGAACGCTATGAAGAAGGCTGACGGCACTTACAGAACTTACGATGAAATGGTAGCCGAAGGCATCCCGACCAAGTACGAGACCCAGTATCAGAATCCAGAAGACATGACTCTGAAATATCTGGATCCAAACACTGGCGTTGGAAATCCAACTCCTGCCTTCACTTACTGCCTGACCATGGCAGAGGTGGAAGTTGACACCAAGACAGGAAAAGCCACTTGTATCGGTTACTGGTCTGTAGACGATGTAGGTGTGATCGGAAACGTGGCCGCGGTCGATGGCCAGGCTTACGGCGGACTGTCCCACTCCATTGGCTTCGCGCTGACAGAGAACTATGATGACGTGAAGAAGCACAGCACCATCGCTGGCGCTGGAATCCCGACCATCAAGGACATTCCGGACAACTTCAATCTGATCCACCACTGCACGCCGAGAAACACCAACCCGTTTGGTTCCTCCGGCGCTTCCGAAGCGTTCCAGTCCGGCGGTCACATGGCAGTGATCAACGCTATCGACAATGCTTGCGGCGTAAGAATTTACGAGATTCCGGCTTATCCGGAAAAGATCAAAGAAGGTCTGGACAAAATCGCCAAGGGCGAAGAAGTTCTGCCTCCTAAGAAGTACTTCCTGGGTTCCGACTTCTACGAAGAAATGGAATACATCAAGAACAATCCGATGACAGACCTGTTCGAAGACATGTTCCCAGAAGACAAGGCGGAAACTTACGAACCAATCACAAATATTCCAGACTAAGGTCTTGTTTAACAGAACAAAACAGTGGTACAATTTTATCGGCTTAAGGTTTTCCTTAGGCCGATAATTCTATGCTTGGAGAGCAAATCATGAAACGATATCTTGAACCCTTTGAAAACTGCATGGAAAAGGAGATCCCTTACTGCGTAGGAGACTGCCCCTTTAACATGGAAATCCTGAATTTTATAGAAAAAGCGGCCCGAGGCTCGATGAAGGCGGCCTTTAAAGTCCATCGGAACGCCACTGGCTTTCCCCGGATCGCCAGCGCCTTGTGCGACGCGCCATGCCAAAAGTCCTGTCCTCTGGGACAGCAAGGCGACCCGCTGCGTCTGGATCTGCTGGAGAAAGCGGCTCTGGAACTGACAGCTGACACCTCAGCCACAGATTACAACATCCCGCCCAAAAAAGAAAAGATCGCCATCATTGGTGCCGGACTTTCCGGCATGGCGGCCCTGCTGCGCCTTTCCACGAAAAAATACACGGTGGAAGTCTTTGAAAAATCCAGCCGCACAGGCGGTCATCTCTGGAACCTGGCAGACCCGGAGCTGTTTCAGCAGGACTTTGAAGAACAGCTGGCGCACCAGGAATACACCCTGCATTTGGATACAGAAATCAAAAGCCTGTCAGAGCTTTCCGGCTTTGACGCGGTCTACGTGGCCACAGGAAAGGGCGGCCAGGACTTTGGACTCCTGGAAAAAACCGGTCCTACCGGTGACGAATTCTGCATGGAAGAACAAGGCACCGGCTATTTCGCAGGCGGCGAGCTGATCGGAGATACGCCTCTCTATGCCTTGGCCGGCGGCCTTGCCATTGGCACGGTCATAGACAATTATCTGAAGACCAAGAACCTCTATTATCCCAAAGGCCACAAGAAGACCCGCATGTGTTCCGGCTTGATCCAGGTGAAGTCACCCTCCCCTGCCGTGTCTCCCGCAGGCGGTTCTTACACAAAGGAAGAAGCCTGCCAAGAAGCCTCCCGCTGCCTCAGATGTCAGTGCAGCGCCTGCAAGGATCACTGCGACCTTCTGGAATTTACAGGAAAGCAGCCTATGCGGGTGCGGGATGAGATCGTGGCCACCACCTTGGAGGGCAAAAGTGAATTGAAGGCCACCCCTGCCAAACGGCTCATGTCCATGTGTAACCAGTGCGGCATCTGCAAGGAAGTCTGCCCTGAGGACATTGATCTGGACAGCTTGTTCCTGCTGGGGCGGCAGAAAATGCACAAACAGGGAAAAATGCCTTGGCCTTACCACGATTTTTGGCTGCGGGACATGGCTCAGGCAAACAGCGAAGAAGCCGCTTTGATCCGAGCGCCGAAAGACCAGGATACCTGCGGCTACGCCTTGTTTCCAGGCTGTCAGCTGGGAGCCTCAGAGCCAGAGCTGATCGTAAAGCTGTACGATTCCCTGCTGAATCAGCATCCGGACACCGCCATGTTTCTCCAATGCTGCGGCGTGCCTATCCTCTGGGCTGGCGACAAGGAGGGTTTTGATCAGCACACGGCCCAGCTCCGCCAGTCTTGGAAGGAATTAGGACAGCCGCTGATGATCATGGCCTGCCCTACCTGCATGAAGCATTTCAAGGAACACCTGCCGGAGATTCCTGTGGTTTCCCTGCCCGAGCTTTTGCGTCAATGGGACATCAGCGGCGGATGCTGCGAAGAGACTTATGCGGTCTTTGACCCATGTTCGGCCCGAGGCGAAGAAGGTCTGCGTCAGGCAGTCAGAGATTTGGCAGACGATCTAGGCGTTTCTCTGGAAACCCTCCCGGACAACAACCAGTATTTCACTTGCTGCGGCACTGGCGGACACGGGGCTGACGCAAATCCGGAATATGCGGATTTCGTGGCCAAAAAGCGGATCGAAGAAAGCGGCACCCCTTACATCACCTACTGTATCAACTGCCGGGACACCTTCCTCAGGCAAGGTAAGGAGGCCCGCCATATCCTGGAGCTGATCTTCGGCGAGGGAGATGGCCATGAACATCTGCCTACGATCACCGAACGGCAGGAAAATCGGCGGGTATTGAAAGAAACATTGTTGGAATTTTTCTGGGAGGAGCAAATGAACATAGAACGAAAGGAATACCCCATTACTGTGGAAATTTCCCCTGAGCTGAAAGAAAAGCTGGACAAGGAACGGATCCTGGAAGAGCAGATCCTTCATACCATTGATTTCTGCCAGCGCCATGGCCGGACCATCCTGGACGAAGAAGCCGGCACTCTGTCTGGTTACTGCCAGATTGGATACATGACCTATTGGGCAGAATACAAAGTGTTGGACGAAACAGCCGGAAAATTTGAGCTGGTCAACGCTTATTCCCACAGAACAAAGATAGAATTGGAGGCGGTCTGGAATGGCATCAAACAAGAAACTGAGCTGCAGTAAATGCAAATGTGAGCTGAAGGAGATGGACACCCAGTTCACTTACCTGGATAAAAAGTTCCGGCACAAAGTGCTTCGCTGCCCCCAGTGTGGCCAAGTGTTCATACCGGAAGATCTGGCAAAAGGCAAGATGGCGCAGCTGGAAAAATCTCTGGAGGAAAAGTAGTATAGGAAAAGATAGTATGCAAATGGAGGTATTCCAATGAGCGATTACAAACCGCCATTTCACATGACAGATAAAATGACGTTCCTGATTGCGGAGATCAGCGAACAGGTGGGCCGGATCACAGTTCTGCAGGAAGGTGCCATCAGCCTGCGCCTGCGGCGTGAAAACCGCATCCGCACGATCCACTCTTCCCTTTCGCATGGTACCAGCAATCAGAGCTTCACCCTCTGATTAAGAGCGCTGTCTTTCATTACGAGTTTGAATTCATCCATCCCTTTGCGGATGGTAACGGCCGCATAGGACGGATGTGGCACAGCCTCCTGCTGGGCAAGTGGAAAGAGTTCTTCTTCTGGCTGCCCATTGAAGAGCTGATCCAGTCCCGCCAGAAGGAATATTATGATGCCCTCGGCACTGCGGACGCACAGGCTGACAGTGCTGGATTTGTGGAGTTGATGCTTGAAATCATCTGCGACAGCTTGAAAGAGGTTACGATCATTGGTCACAGCACCGACCAAGATAGCGACCAAGTAACCGATCAAGATAGCGACCAAGATCAGACACTGGTGAAACGGCTCCTATCCGTCCTCGGCGATGATACGCTGTCGGCGACAGAACTTATGGCTCGACTTGGTCTTGCGCATAGGCCAACATTCCGTAAGAACTATCTAAATCCCGCCTTGGAGCAAAAACGGATTGAACGCACGATTCCTGATAAGCCCAATAGCCGGAATCAAAAATATAGGAAACGCAGATGAAAAATGAGTGCCAGCGCTGGCACTCATTTTTTATTGACTTCGTTCAAAACAGCGACCTTCTTACTGCTGCCCCAGCCGCAGCTGCCCGCAGGCTCCCTGGATGTCAGCGCCCAGCTCCCGCCGCACAGTGGCTGGTATGCCCCTGCTTTCCAGATATGACGCGATTTCCGCGGCACGCTTTCGATTGCTGCCGCAAAAGCCGGTTTCCGCCACTTCGTTGAGAGGGATCAGATTTACATGACAGAGCATGCCCTTCAGCTTTTTCGCCAAAAGATCGATCTGCTCTTTGGTGTCGTTCTTTCCTTTCACCAATGCGTATTCAAAAGTGATCCGCCTGTTTGTCTCTTCCGTATACTCCCTGCAAACCTCCAGCAGTTCATCCACTGGAAAGCTTCTGTTTATAGGCATCATGCTTTCCCGCAGAACAGGGTCCGCACTGTGAAGGGAAACCGCTAGATTCACCTGCTTCATGTCTTTAGCGAAATCCCGAATTCGGGGAATCAGACCGCAGGTGGAAACCGTGATGTTTCGCAGGCTGATGCCAGCCCCCTCCTTTTCATGGATGTTCCTGATAAACGCCAGCAGGTTTTCGTAATTGTCAAAGGGTTCTCCCGTTCCCATGACCACAATATGGTTGATGCGTTCTCCTGTGTCCCGCTCTGCGGTCAAAAGCTGGCCCGCCATCTCGCCGGAAGTCAAATTTCGCCGCAGTCCATCCATGCCTGAAGCACAAAACCCGCACCCCATTCTGCACCCTGCCTGGGAAGACAGGCAGATGGAATTTCCGTATTTGTATTTCATGAACACGCTTTCAATGGTATTGCCATCACCTAGCCCAAAGAGATACTTGCGGGTGCCGTCTTTCTTCGATGTTTGCGCCCGCAAGATCTCTAGCTGTCCCAGACAGCCATGCTCCTTCAGCTTTTCCCGCAGCCCTTTGGACAGATCTGTCATCTCATCAAAGGACTGAGCGCCTCTGTAAATCCAGGAAAAAACCTGCTTTGCCCGAAAAGGCTTTTCGCCCAGCTCCACCAAAAAACCTTTGAGCTGCTCTATGGACATGTCTCTCAAATCCCGCATATGTAAAGCCCTTTCTGTTTCTTCGTACCATTCATTCTTTGAAAACCTTTAATGATCAAAAGCTCTCTTTCAGCTGACCGATCCGGTAAGCGTTCACCAGGGCTTTCAGTTCTTCCACTTCCTTTTCCAGTTCCCTGCCCTGGTCGCTGTCTCTGACAGTCATCCTCTTTGCCAAAGTCTCCACTGTGGTGATCTTCGGGGTGTGGAACACCTGGGTGCCGTCCTCCTGAAGGGGTTCGTAAGGCTTGTGCTCTGACAAGGCCATGAACCTGGAATTGAAGATAAAGGTGTACCCTGCGATACCGGTCTGTTTTTGATAAGCTTTGGAAATGCCGCCGTCAATGACAATCAGCTTGCCGCCGCCCTTTACTGGACTTTCCCCATCCTTGATCTTTACCGGCACGTGGCCGTTAAGGATCTTGGAAGTCTTTGGATCCAGGCCGAATTCTCGGAGAATCTTTTCGCAGATGGCTCTATCATTGATCAGTTTGTAATAAGGCACCGTGTGCTCCTTGTGGCTCTTTTTGTCTGCGATAAAGCAGCGTTCAAAGGTGGTCATCTGATCCTTTCCAAAGAGCGGGGAATTGCTGGCCAGCCACAGGTACCACATGATGTCCCCTGACCTGCCGGTTTCCTCTGATTCGTCAGGCACAAAGTAGGCTTTCCGTACCTGCTCGTCTAAGTAATCCATGTAGTCCCTGCCGCTCTTGGTCACGCCGTTCACTGTGCATTCCTTGAACTCGCCGTCCTCGGTCATAGGGATGCAGCCGTGGAACAGCAGATTGCCGTTAATGCATTTGTAAAGGCTGCCATGACTGTAGAGGAATCGGATATGTTTCTGCAGTTTTTCGCTCTGCAGGAAGGAAGCCTCTAGGGAATTGAGCATGGTCTTTTCTTCTTCCGTCAGCTCGTAAGGGTTTTCCGGATCAATGGTCGGGAACAGTTTGTCACGCAGCTCGTAAGTCACGCCTTTGAGCTCAATGGTGCCTTTTTGGTAATCCACTTTGTCCAGCATCATCCGGTGGTCCATCTTGTATTCCGGATGTGCCATGATCCTCTGCCCTTCTACCTTGAACTGGCACACAGCAATGGCCTTGTTCATTTTTGCAGCCAGCACTGGATCCACTGGATCATACTTGTTCTCATCCAGGATCTTTGGTGCGAAGAATTCACACGGGTCATCAGCGTAGACCGTAGAGGCCAGCACTGCTAGAGGCCGCAGATTGATGCCATAGCCGATCTCCAGCATGTCAAAGTTGTTATAGCTGATATTCATGCGCAGCACATTGGTGATGCAGGCCCAGTTCCCAGTGGCCGCGCCCATCCACACGATGTCATGATTGCCCCACTGGAAATCCACGTCATGGTAATCTATAAGAAAATCCATGATCGCGTCAGGCCGCGCGCCTCTGTCCCAAATGTCTCCGATGATATGGAGCCGGTCCACCGCCAAATTGCTGATCAAATCCGCCATTTTGATGATGAATTCTTCCTCCAGGCCGCACTCAATGATGGAATTGATGATTTCCGAATAATAATGGGCTTTGTTTGCTTCATCGTCTGCGTGAAGCAGTTCGTCCATACTGTAGGCCAAGTATTGGGGCAGCCTTTTACGCACTTTGGAACGGGTATATTTGGTGGAAACAGATTTGCAGATCTCCACCAGCTGGTAAATCGCTGACCTGCACCATCTGTGAAAATCCGGCTCCGAGACTTTCTTCCGTTTGATCGCGGCTTCTGCGTTGTAAATCAGGGCAGCCAGTTCGTCCCGCTCATAATGGGAAAGGTCTGGCCCAAAAATTTCTTCCACCTTGGCATGAATCACGCCAGAAGCGCTTTTCAGCATGTGGATAAAAGCCTCATGTTCTCCATGAAGGTCGCTCAGGAAATATTCCGTGCCTTTTGGCAGCGCCAGAATCGCGCTCAGATTGATTATCTCTGCGGATGCCGCGTTTATATTTGGATAATCCTTTGATAAATGTCTTAAGAATCGCTCATTGATCATAATCGTACCCTTCTCTTTCCATTCCTATGATACTTCGGTTTTCTGCCCGGCCAGGGCTTTCTATGGCTAGGTAGTGTCCTTTTATTTTATCATAAGAAACAAGCTGCCGCAATTAACAGTTGGTAAAATCTGAAATATCCGGCAGCTCATATGCGTTTCCTGCGTTCCTAAAGGCCAATCACATCTTCCATGGTGTAGAGACCTGTTCCATGTCCTGCCATGTGAACCACTGCGTCACAAGCGCCTCTGGCATAGCATTCCCAATCATAGGCATGATGGGAGATCTCCATGATCTCGGGAGTTTGACACCAGAAGGATGGGAAAAAACGCAGAAAGCATTGAAATCGCT
>CAJTYS010000028.1 GCA_910583765.1 uncultured Eubacteriales bacterium
TGGAGGGAAGCGAGATCTATTTGGAACTGTCGATTCCAAACACCGAGATCCAGTCTATTTACCAGCGTTCCATCGCAACCTGGTTCGACCAGAGGATGAAGAAAACAGATCGAAGCGCGTTGATCAAGGCTTTGGAGGAGGGGGATTGCGAAACGGCGGAAACCTTTCTCTCCCAGCAACTCATGGACAGCATCAGTTATTTTGACTACGCTGAGCAATATTATCACGGGTTCATGACGGGATTGCTTTCGGGAGCGGGGAATTACAGCGTTTTCTCGAACAGGGAAAGCGGATCTGGCAGGCCGGATCTGATCCTGACCGAGCGAAAATTCATGGGAAAGGCAATGGTGCTGGAATTAAAGATCGCCCAGAAGTTCACTGACATGGAAGCCAAGTGCAAAGAAGCCCTGGAGCAGATGGAAGCGCGGCAGTACGCGCGGCCGCTGATGGATGACGGTTATCGTCCGATCCTACGATATGCTGTCTGCTTTTTTAAGAAAGGGTGCATTGTGCGGAACGGATAACGAACGGTTCGGCGCGCCATCCTTCGCAGGGCAGCCCCGTTTTATTTTAGCCTTGCAAGACTGTCTGATTTTGGATATAATCTCATAGACAACGACACAGCAAGGAGTTTTTTATGAGTATTTTAACAGTTCAGCATTTGTCTCACGGCTTTGGAGACAGGGCCATTTTCAATGATGTTTCCTTTCGGCTGCTAAAGGGCGAACACGTAGGCCTGGTAGGGGCCAATGGAGAAGGAAAATCCACATTTATCAATATTATCACCGGAAAACTGATGCCTGATGAAGGGGAAATTCAGTGGGCAAAAAATTGCAGGGTAGGCTGTTTGGATCAGCATGCGGTTTTAGAAAAGGGCATGACTCTGCGGGACGTATTGAAATCAGCGTTTGCCTGGCTCTTTGACATGGAAGCCAGGATGAACCAGATCTGCGACATGCTGGGGACTGCGGGCGAGTCAGAAATGGAAGCGCTGATGGAAGAACTAGGCGAGATTCAGGACCTGCTGACAATGCATGATTTTTACGTGATCGACGCCAAGGTAGAGGAAGTGGGCAGGGCTTTGGGCCTCACGGACATTGGCCTGGACAAAGACGTGGCGGATCTTTCGGGAGGGCAGCGGACAAAAGCTCTGCTTGCCAAGCTGCTGCTGGAAAAACCGGATATCCTGCTGCTGGACGAGCCCACCAATTATTTGGACGAGGAGCACATCCAGTGGCTGAAACGCTATTTGCTGGAATATGAAAACGCTTTTGTGCTGATCTCCCATGACATCCCGTTCCTCAACAGCGTCATTAACCTGGTGTATCATATGGAAAATCAGGAGCTGAATCGCTATGTGGGGGATTACGACAAGTTCCAGGAAGTCCATGCGGCGAAAAAGGCCCAGCTGGAAGCTGCGTACAAGCGGCAGCAGCAGGAGATCAGTGAGCTAAAGGATTTTGTGGCCAGAAACAAGGCACGGGTGGCCACTCGAAACATGGCCATGTCCCGGCAGAAAAAGCTGGACAACATGGAGCTTATCGAGCTGGCGGCGGAAAAGCCAAAGCCAGAATTTCACTTCCAAAAAGGCAGAACATCTGGCAAAGTGTTGTTTGAAACCAGTCAGCTGGTGATCGGTTATGAAGAGCCTTTGTCAAAACCTTTGGACCTTCGCATGGAGCGGGGGCAGAAGGTGGCGCTCATTGGAGCCAATGGGATCGGCAAGACCACGCTTTTGAAAAGCATCCTCGGTTTGCTTCCTGCCCTTTCCGGGAAGTGTGAACTGGGAGATTACCTGGAGATCGGATATTTTGAGCAGGAGATGCCTCAGGGAAACACCAACACCTGCATTGAAGAAATGTGGAATGAGTTTCCTGGCTGGAACCAGTTCGAGGTGCGGGCAGCCCTTGCCAAATGCGGATTGACCACCAAGCACATTGAAAGCCAGGTGCGGGTATTGAGCGGCGGCGAACAGGCCAAAGTCCGGCTGTGCAAGCTGATCAACAGGGCAAGCAACCTCCTGCTGCTGGACGAGCCCACCAACCATTTGGACGTGGACGCGAAGGCGGAATTGAAGCGGGCGCTGATCGAATATAAAGGAAGCCTTCTCATCATCTGCCACGAGCCAGAGTTTTATCAGGATGTGGTGACGGACGTGTGGGACTGCGGGCAGTGGACCACGAAGCTGCTATGAGATCAGGATGCCATTTGGAGCCTGCTCCTTGCCAGCAGGCATTTGAAGGTGGAGTCTCGGGGATTTCATCAAGCGCAGGGGAGCTGGCAGTATGCGCTGAGCCTTACCAATTTTGAGGTCAAGCAAATGTTTCGCCGGAGGGTCCACGGCTGGTTCGCGGATGAGGCAGCTGGTTCGCAGATGATGCGATGCCGCGTGATATAACGGATTTATCCAAGCAAATCCAGCAGGTCCGCTGCCTCTTCAATGGTGAATTTTGGACCATCTGGTCCGTCTTTTTCCTCTTTTGTGACAGCCAGCGCCCAGCCAACCAGCACAGGATCCACGCCTGCGTTTTTTGCGCAGCGCATGTCGAACATGGTGTCTCCCAGCATCATGCTTTTTTCTGGCAGAGATCCCAGCCGTTTCAGCGCGATATTGATGGGTTCGGGATCCGGCTTATGCTTCGTTGTGTCATCTGCCGTGACGATCACGTCAAAATAAGAGGCAAGCCCGTATTTTTCCAACCCCTGCATGGTGGTTTTTCGCAGTCGGGAAGTCACTAAGCCTACTTTGTAATCTCTTTTTTTCAACTCCTGCAGCAGCTCCCGTATGCCAGGGAACACATCGATCAGCTCGCCGAAATTGTCATAGTGATAGCTGCGGTACACCTCCACCGCCTCCTGCACAGGGACATCGGGGAACAAATATTTGATGGTGGTTTCCAAAGGCTCTCCAAAAGTGCTGATGATCTTTTCCACATCCTGTTCCCTGTTTCTCAGAGTGCGGAAGGTGTGCTGCCAGGACTGGATGATCACATTGTTGGTGTCCATCACTGTGCCGTCAAAATCAAATAATATGGTGTCGTATTTGCTCATTGCTCGTCTCCTTTGCTATGCTGCCTCTCTATTATAGGCTGTCAGAGGCGGTTTGGCAATGGAAACCAGCGATTCTGCGAATTTTCCTCTTGAAACCGCAGAGAATATATGGTAATATAATAAAGTACGATAGAACCAGATGGTAAGTAGCAAGAGTGGGCAGAACCCACTCTTTCATTATGTTGCCCGTATCGCGGGATACGGCCATGCAGAGGAGAACAAATGGCAAAAAAACAGGTAAAAGAAATCGTAGAAGAACTGCTTCGGGACTTTTTAGCAGAAAACAACTATGAATTGTACAACGTGGAATTCATAAAAGAGGGCAGAGACTGGTTCCTCCGAGTTTATGTGGATAAACTCCAAGACGGGGAAGACGCCTGGATCAGCACCCAAGACTGCGAAAACGTCAGTCGTTTCCTCAGCGAAAAGCTGGACGAAACCGACCCGATTCCACAGAACTATTACCTGGAGGTTTCCTCGCCAGGGCTGGATCGGGCACTATTAAAAGAAGAACACTACATCCGATTTACCGGAGAACCCGTAGAGGTCAAACTTTACCAGCCGGTAGACGGCAGGAAGCAGATCAACGGCATCCTGAAAGGTTTAAAAGATGAAACAGTTTTTGTCACAGACCAACAAAACAAGACATGGGAATTACCGCTGCGGCAGATCGCTAAAACGAAGCTGGCAGTTGTTTTCTAAAGTTAAGGAGGAAGAGAGAAAACATGAACAGAGAATTTATAGACGCTATCGATGCGCTTGAAAAGGAGAAAGACATCTCAAAGGACATTCTCATAGATGCTATCGAATCAGCGTTGGTATCAGCATATAAAAAGAATTACGGGACTTCTCAAAACGTGCGCGTCAACATTGACAGAGATGAAGGCGACATTGACGTGTTCATGCAAAAGGACGTGGTAGAAGAAGTCGAAGACGACATGATCGAGATTTCTCTGGAGGAAGCTCTGGAAATCGACCCTCGCTACGAGGCGGGGGACGTGGTGGAATACCAGGTCACTCCAAGGGATTTCGGACGGATCGCCGCCCAGACCGCCAAACAGGTAGTGGTCCAGCGGATCAGAGAAGCGGAACGGGGCATGATCTTCGATGATTATATCACCAGACAAGGAGAAATCATCACCGGAACCGTTCAGCGGATCAGCAATGAAACGATCTTCGTCAATATTGGAAAGGCAGAAGGCATCCTGGCGGCCACAGAGCGGGTGCCGGGAGAAAAATACGACATCAACGAGCGGATCAAAGTTTACATCATGGACGTGAAAAAGACCACCAAAGGACCGCAGGTGTTCCTGTCCCGATCCCATCCAGGACTGGTAAAGCGGCTCTTTGAGCTGGAAGTGCCGGAAATCGAAGACGGCATCGTGGAAATCAAGAGCATTGCCAGAGAAGCGGGTTCCAGGACAAAGATCGCTGTTTACACAGAGGATGAAACCGTGGATCCAGTGGGAGCCTGCGTGGGAACGAGAGGAAACAGAGTCCAGAACATTGTAGATGAACTGTTTGGCGAAAAGATTGACATCATTACTTGGAGCGAAGAGCCGGAGACGCTGATCAGCAACGTCCTCAGTCCGGCAAAAGTCGAAAAAGTGATCATAGATGAGGAAGAAAAGGCAGCCACCGTGATTGTGCCCGATTACCAGCTGTCCCTGGCCATTGGCAAGGAAGGGCAGAACGTAAGACTAGCTGCCAAACTCTGCGGATGGAAGATCGACATCAAGAGCCATACCAAGTATTTCGAGGAGCCAGTGCCAGAGATAGACGATGAACCGGAATATGAAGAGGAACTGGCAGAAACCTATGGGGATGAAGGAGAACCTATTGAAGAATACGCAGATGAAGGGGAATACGAAGGTGAACCCATTAAAGAGTACGGAAACGAAGCCGAATATGAAGAGAGACCGGTAGAAGAATCAGAAGAGGAAGAAGAACCAGCGGGCGAGCATGACAGCGAGCCAGAGCTGGCAGGCGAACCGGAACAAGCATGGGAATCCCAGCAGGAAGAAATGGATCAAGAACCAGCCGCCCAGTACGAAGATGGCCTGGGAGAGGAGATCATTGAAATTGAAGAATAATCGGAACAAGGGTGTGAAAAAAATACCCATGAGGAGATGCGTGGGCTGCATGGAATCAAAACCGAAAAAAGAGCTGATCCGGATCGCGGGATACGAAGGCGCCGTGACCTTAGATCCTACTGGAAAAGCAAAAGGAAGAGGCGTTTACCTCTGCCCCAGCAGCGAATGCCTGGAAAAGGCGAAAAAGAAAAGGGCTCTTGCCAGAAGCCTGGGAATGGAGATTGACCCCGGGCAGATGGAAAAATTGTTCGAGGACATAGCCAGCTATGAGAAGTAAGCTGCACAGCTACCTTGGTTTCGCAAGAAAATCACGGAACCTAGTGACCGGCTACAACACATGTGTGCTGGCCATGAAGAAAAAGAGAATCAAATTATTGATCGTTGCTGAGGATATATCGGAAAACACTGGAAGTAAAATAGAAAAAGAAGCAAAGAAACATCAGGTGCCCTGCAGAGTGTATGGGAAGAGTGAGGAATTATCACAGATGGCAGGAACCGGAGGAAGATCCATCTTTGGAATCACGGATCAGAACTTTGCAGAAGTTATTTTAAAAGAAATCGACAAGGATGGATGAACGGAAAAGGAGGAGGTCAACTATGAAAATACATGAACTGGCCAAGCAACTAGACATGGATTCAAAAGATGTGCTGGAAAAAGCCCAATCAATGGGAATCGTAGTCAAGGACAAAGACAGCACATTGGAAGATCTGGATGCCACTGCGGTAAAAAACACGATCCTGAGGAGCAAAAGCGGAGCAGAAACAAAGATCGTGAAAGCGGCGCCTAAGAAAAAGGAAAAGACCGCAGGAAAAAAAGCAAAGATGGAGGAGCCAAAGGTAACGGTAAAAGCAGCGAAAATCGCGCTTCCAGTCCAGCAGAAATCGCCGAAGCAGCATCCGGCAAAGCATGCGGAACGGACTGTCACCCAAAAGCCGCCTGTGGGAAAACCAGTAGTGCCAAAAGACCTGGAAAACAGGCCAAAACCGCCTGTGGGAAAACCAGTGGTTTCCAAAGAACTGGAAGAAAGAAGCAAGAAGGCCCAGGAAGAGCGGCCTGCCGCGGCCTCCCAGAAGGCCCAAAATCCGCAGAGCGCTCCGGCGCAGTCCGCCCCAGCAGCTCAGAGCGCGCAAAAGCCAGCGGCGACAAAGGAAACAAAAGAAGCAAAACCAAAGGCAGCAGAGTCTGCGGCGCAGCAGAAAAAGCAGGAAAAACCGCAGCCTGAAAAGCCGGCGGCAAAACCTGTGATCCGTCAGGAACGGCTGAAGATCATTAAGAAAGCCTCCGAAGTACACGAAGAAGAACGGATCGCCAGGGAAAAACGGGAAAAAGCCGCGGCAGCAAGAGCCGCGGAAAAGAAAGCTGCCGGAGAAAGAGGCGACCGGCCGCGCAGGGATAACAGAGACCGAGACGGCGGCAGAGGCGGCAGGAGAGACCGAGATGGCAGCAGACCGCAGAGGAGAGACGGCGGCCAGGGCAATCAGGGCGGCCAGGGCGGAAACCGGCCAGCCAGAAAAGACCGGCCTTCCGAAACCATCATGGAAAAGCCAGCTTCCCACAAAAAAGGCAACAAAGCCAAGGACAAAGAGCGGGATAAGTTCGCCAAGCTGGAACGCGGCGGCAAAAAGACTGGAAAGCCGCAGCCAACTCGTTCTTTGGAAAAGAAGACTCGGGTGAAAAAGCAGAACAAGCCAAAGCCAGCTCCAGAACCAGAAACAGAAGTAGCCGCATTGCCTGCTGGAACCATTGTCATCAATGTTCCAATCACAGTAGCTGGGCTTTCTGAACAGATCCAAGTATCTGTTTCCCAGATCATCATGACCTTGATGAAGATGGGAGTCATGGCAAACGTGAATCAGAACGTGGACGAAGACACAGTGATGCTGCTGGCAGAAGAGCTGGGAGTAAGCGTTGTCATCGGCAAAGTAGAAGAGGAAGAGGAAGAAGAAGGTCTGGAAACATTTGAAGACAAAGAAGAAGATCTGCAGCCAAGACCTCCGATCATCACTGTCATGGGCCACGTTGACCACGGTAAAACCTCCCTGCTGGACGCGATCAGAAAGACAAACGTGACAGCTTCCGAATCAGGCGGCATCACCCAGCACATCGGTGCGTCCGAAGTAGAGATCAATGGGCAGAAAATCGTGTTCCTGGACACACCGGGACATGAGGCCTTTACCGCTATGCGGGCAAGAGGCGCGCATACCACGGATATCGCAGTGCTGGTAGTGGCGGCGGATGACAGCGTGAAACCGCAGACCATCGAATCCATCAGTCATGCCAAGGCCGCGGGAGTGCCGATCATCGTTGCTATTAACAAAATGGATAAACCAGGCGCGAATCCGGACATTGTCAAGAAAGACCTGGCAGAGCAAGGCGTTCTAGTAGAAGACTGGGGCGGAGACGTGATCAGCGTGCCGGTTTCCGCGAAAACAGGAGATGGTATCGTGAACCTGCTGGAAATGATCTTGCTGCAGGCGGAAGTCCTGGAACTGAAAGCCAACCCAGACAGACTGGCCATGGGAACTGTCCTGGAAGCAAGACTGGACAAGGCAAAAGGTCCGGTGGCCAGCCTTCTGGTCATGAACGGCACCTTAAAATCCGGCATGAGCGTAGTAGCGGGAACTTGTTCTGGTAAGATTCGTCTCATGACCAATCACAAGGGCGAAAAAATCAGACTGGCAAAACCAGCCACAGCCGTGGAGATTCTGGGTCTCACAGAAGTTCCTCACGCAGGTGACGAATTCAACGCGGTCAAAGAAGACCGCATTGCCAGAGAGATCGCGGAAAACAGGAGAGAAAAGAAGCGGGAAGAAGTTTTGGCAAGAAACTCCAGCACCACTTTGGAAGAACTGTTCTCTCAGATCCAGGAAGGCGAAGTCAAAGAATTGAACCTGATCATCAAGGGAGACGTGCAGGGTTCCGTGGGAGCCATCGTTTCTTCCCTGGAAAAGCTATCCGCGGAAAACGTGCGGGTAAAGATCGTCCACACTGGCGTAGGCGCGGTGACAGAATCCGACGTCATGCTGGCTGGCACTTCCGATGCCATTATCATCGGCTTTAACGTCAGACCGAGCACGACAGTCACGGCCATGGCGGAAAGAGACAACATCCAGATCAGGACTTATAGAGTCATCTACGATATCATTGATGATGTGGAAAACGCCATGAAGGGCATGCTGGATCCTGAATTTAAAGAAGTGGTTCTGGGAACAGTAGAAATAAGGAACACATTCAAAGTCCCTGGCGTGGGCATTGTAGGCGGCGCGTATGTCACAGACGGAAAAGTCATGCGCAATGCGCAGGTCAGACTGGTACGGGACGGCATTGTGATCCACGAAGGGAAGATCGCTTCTCTCAAACGATTCAAAGATGATGCCAGAGAAGTGGCCCAAGGCTACGAATGCGGGATCGGCATTGAAAATTACAACGACATCAAGGAAGGCGACGTGATCGAATGCTTCCAGATGGAGGAGATCAAACGAGATTAGGAGAAGGATATGGGAAAAGGACACAGGCAGGAACGTCTGGGTGAAGAGATCAGGAAAATCATCAGCGACCTGATCTTAAGAGAATTGAAGGATCCAAGGCTAAAGGGAGGGATGGTGAGCGTCACCGGAGTCAATGTGACGGCTGATGGCAGCTATGCCACTGTTTTCCTCACAGTCCTAGGCCTGGATCCGCAGCAGGAAGAGCATGAAAAGAGCAAAGAAGACGTGCTGGCAGCCATGCAGAGCGCAAAAGGCTTGCTCCGAAAGGAGATCGGCAGGCAGATCAAACTGCGGCACGTTCCGGATCTGATTTTCAAAATGGACACATCCATGGAATACGGACGGCACATTGAGGAAATCATCCGGGGATTGGAATCATAACGAGGAAAAACATGAAACAACATACCATACAAGAAATCGGGCAGCAGCTTTCAAAGGCAAAGTCCATACTGCTGTTTCCTCATGACAACGCGGATGGGGACGCGCTGGGCTGTTCTGCGGCTCTTTGCGGAGCGCTGCGGAAAGCAGGAAAAGAGGCTGCTGTCCTCATGGGTGAGAGAGCACCGGACTCCTTTCAGTTTTTGGACCAGGGCTTCTTTACCTTTGACCAACAGCAGATCCCGCAGCCAGATGTCTGCATGTGTCTGGACTGCGGCGAACCCTCCAGATTTTTAAAGCGCAAAGAAAAATTTTTTCAGGGTAAGACCACGATCTGTCTGGACCATCATGTGACATCAAAGCCTTTTGCGGACTACAATCATATTGATGGGAAAGCAGCGGCAGCGGCAGAGCTGGTATACAAATTGATCGTGTCCATGGGAATCGAGATCGACAAAACCATTGGTGAAGCCATTTTTACAGGCATTTGCACGGACACAGGGAATTTTCAGTACTCCAATACCACAAAAGAGAGTCATTTGATCACAGCAGCGCTTTACGATGCGGGCATTGACCACAGCAAAGTGGCGGTGGAAGTGTATCAAAACATGCCTTTGGAAAAATTCCAGATTGTCAATAAAGTACTGGGGACCATGGAACTGTTTGCGGACGGAAAGGCGGCCATGGCCCATGTGACTCAGGCCATGCTCCAGGAAATGGGCGCTTCTGTGGATCACACAGATGGCTGCGTAGAAGCCCTGCGGAACATCAAAGGCGTGGAAGTAGCGGCTTTTATCAAAGAAAAGAAAGACCGTCTCTGTAAAGTCAGCATGCGGGCCAAATCCACGGCAAACGTAGCAAAGATCGCCGCTGTTTTTGGCGGCGGCGGCCATGTGAAAGCCGCAGGCTGCACTTTGGAGATGGAAATCAAAGATGCCTGCGGACAGCTGAAACAAGCTATCGAAGAAAATCTCAGGAAGGATCAGGCTCTTGAATAAAACAGGAATCATCAATGTGAACAAACCAGCGGACTGGACCTCCCATGACTGTGTGGCAGTCATGCGGCGGGTGCTGGGAGTCAAAAGAGTGGGACACACAGGGACCTTGGACCCCATGGCCACCGGCGTGCTCCCCATCTGTGTGGGCACAGCCACTAGGATCATGGAATATCTGGACCTGGATTTTAAGACCTATCGCTGTGAAATGCGGCTGGGATTGGAATCTGACACCCTGGACATCTGGGGAAACATTGTTTCCCAGCAGGACCCATCAGGTGTGACAGAAGCGGACATCCAAAAGGCCTTCCAGCCCTTTCAAGGAATGATCCAGCAAATCCCGCCCAAGTATTCCGCATTGAAGGTGAATGGAAAAAAATTGTATCAATACGCCAGAGCCGGAGAAGCCGTGGACATCAAACCGAGGAAAGTGTACATCCAAGACATCGCAGTAGAAAACATAGATTTAGAGCAGCACCAGATTACTTGGACTGTGACTTGTTCCAAAGGCACATACATAAGGAGCATTTGCAGGGACATTGGCAGAGTTCTGGGCTGCGGCGCAGTGATGACAGCCCTCACAAGAACAGCCAGCGGCGCGTTTCAGATCAAAGACGCAGTGGACATCCGGCAGATTCGGGAAATGGGACAAGAAGATGCGGAACATTTGCTTCTTTCTCCAGACTATCCGCTGACGCATTTTGGAACGGGGATCCTTGATAGGGAAACGGCCCTGCGTTTTTGTAACGGCGAACACGTTTCCCTGCAAAACATCAAGATCGAGCGAGAACCGGTTTATCGGGAAAAAGAGCCTCACATTCCAGTGCGGGAGGAGTATCGAAACGCATATAATCTTTATTGCGGCGAAAGAGGGCAGGAGATCTTCTTGGGCGTGGCTTTTTACAGCAGCAAATACAAAAAACTGGTAGCGGATAAAGTATTACAGAGGATAGAACCATGAAAATTTTCAACTTACTTGAGGAAATAGACGATCAGATCCCGGAAACCGTAGTGGCCCTGGGAAATTTTGACGGAGTTCATAAGGGCCATCAGGAGATCATATCCAGGACCGTGAAAAGCGCAGAGGCCGCAGGCTGCAAGAGCGCTGTTTTTACATTTTCCAACCACCCAAAGAACCTGATGGGCAGCGGCACGGCGGTGAAAAACATCCTTTATCCAGAGGAAAAGGCAGCCATCATCCAGCAGCTGGGCGTGGACTATATGTTCAACATTCCCTTTGACCAGAGCATCCTGACCATGGATCCCGTGGATTTCATTGACCGGCTTTTGCTGGAAAAATTCCACATGAAGCAGGCTTACTGCGGCTTTAACTACCATTTTGGCTATAAGGCCAAGGGCGACGCGGAGCTGCTGATGAAAGAAGGCATGAAAAAAGGCTTTGGCATCCATATCCAGGAGCCCTTCAAGATCAATGGCAACCTGGTCAGCAGCACCCTGATCCGAGGCTTGATTCAGGAAGGCAAGGTGGATCAATGCGCCAAATACATGGGACGTCTTTACTCCATTGGCGGTGAAGTAGTGGTGGGAAACAAGCTGGGCAGGACCATTGGATTCCCCACTTCCAACATCATGATCGATGACACCATGGTCACACCTCCTAACGGCGTGTACGTTACCTACTGCACCTACAATGGCGTTCGCTATCCCAGCATCACCAACGTAGGAGTCAAACCAACCATCGGCAATTACCGCAAGAACGTGGAGACCCATATTTTTAACTTTGACAAAGAGCTTTACGGCAAACAAATCCATGTGGAATTCCTGGAAAAGACCAGAGATGAGCGGAAATTTGAAAACGTGGAAGCCCTGTCAAAGCAGATTACCGATGACTGCATCACCGCCAGGTCCTACCACAGGCAAAACGCGGGGAATTACTAAAAGCAGGCTAGAGGTGATGAAATGACAGCAGAAAAACAGGCAAAAGGATTGGTGATCCAAGCGGGAAAAGAGCTTGCCCAGGCAGGTCTCATCGCCAGAACCTGGGGAAACGTCAGCTGCCGATTGGATGAAGGACGTTTTGCCATCACTGCCAGCGGCAGAAGCTACATGGGACTGCGGGAAGATGAAGTGATCCCAGTCAATATGGAAGATCTGGGTTATGAAGGGGACATAAAGCCTTCTTCCGAAAAGCGGATTCACCGAGCAGTCTACCAGCTGAAACCAGACGCTGGGTTCGTGATTCACACCCATCAGGACAATGCTTCGGCAGTTTCTGTCATGGGCATGGAAGCTGTGGATTTTGGCCAGGATTACCCTTTCATTGGAAAAAAAGTATTTTGTGCAGAGTACGGGCTTCCAGGCACAAAGAAGCTATGCGGGAACACTGCCAGGGCGCTGGCGCGTTCACAGGGAAGAGCCGTGATCCTGAAACACCATGGCGCGCTGTGTTTTGGAAAGGACTACAAAGAAGCGTTTCAGGCGGCTTATCAATTGGAAGCAGCCTGCGGCCAGTATTTGAAAACCATAGATGGCCGCATGCTTTGTGAAAACAAAGGAGACATCAAACAGCAGGGCAGCCATGTGATCTGGGACCGCAGCCAGATCCTTTTGGATTTCGCGGAGGAATTTGGGGAAATGAAGCCTTATCTCGATGATTTCGCCCAGATCGTGGGATTGAAAGCCCAGGTGCTGCCAAGAGATCAGCAAGGGGCGGAAGCGGCGGTCAGAAAAGGCGAGTCCGTATTGGTCAAAGGCATAGGCGCGTTCTGCGTGGCGGACACGCTGGAAGATGCGAAGGCCATTTCTATGATCATGGAGAAAAACGCCATGGCCGGCTTCGCAGCAAGGGCAGCAGGCGGAAAGCCCATAAAACCGTGGGAGTGTGTTCTCATGCGCCGCAATTATGTGAAAAACTACGCGAAGCTGGGACAGAGCAAGGCGTAAAACATATTTTGCTCTTTCCTTGAATAAATCGCAAAATCCCTTGCAATCCCTATATGCTTTGTGGTAATATAAATCGTTGAGAAAATTACCTTTTGCTGAGTTTTACGACGCTCCGGCGGAGGCCCGGCTGAAGGTGGATAAAAAAAGGAGAAAACAATTATGATCGACCAGACAAAAAAAGCAGAAATCATCAAAGAATATCAGCTGAAAGAAGGAGACACCGGTTCTCCAGAAGTACAGGTAGCCATTCTGACCTACAGAATCAATGACCTGAACGAACATTTAAAAGTACACAAAAAAGACCATCATTCCAGAAGAGGCCTTCTGAAAATGGTAGGTCAGAGAAGAAATCTTCTTAATTACCTGAAGGAAAAGGATCTGGAACGTTATAGAAGCCTGATCGCTCGTTTAGGATTAAGAAAATAACAGAGAAAGAAATACAAGCGGGAGAAATCTGCTCCCGCTTGATTTTTGTATGCGGACAATACAAAACGCGGTATTGGAGCAAACTAGAAGTATTAGAGAAGAGGATTAACAGGAGGTAGTTGTTAATGAAATTCACAGATTACAGAACATTTAAAACCGCTGTCGGAGGCAAACTGTTGGAGCTGGAAATCGGCAAGGTTTGTGAGATGGCAAACGGTCAGGTCATGGTAAAATACGGAGACACAGTGGTGAACGTCACAGCTGTCATGTCCAAAGCGCCAAGGCCAGACATCGACTTTTTCCCATTGAGCTGCGATTATGAAGAAAAAATGTACGCGGCGGGAAAAATTCCAGGGGGATTTATCAAGAGAGAAGGCAGACCAAGCGAAAAAGCGGTTCTCAATTCCAGATTAATGGACAGGCCGCTCAGACCGCTGTTTCCAAAAGGATTTTTCAATGACGTTCAGGTCGTGGCGACCGTGATGTGCGTGGACAACGACGCACCGTCAGAAATCGCCGCCATGATCGGTTCTTCCGTGGCTCTGGCTATTTCAGACATTCCATGGGACGGGCCGACTGGTTCCGTGCTGGTAGGCAGAGTGGACGGCCAGTTTATCGTCAACCCGAGTCTGGAGCAGAGAGAAGCCAGCGACATGCACCTGGTGGTTTCCGGCACAAAAGAAGCCATCATGATGGTAGAAGCCGGAGCCAACGAAGTGCCGGAAGAAGACATTCTGGACGCGATCATGTTCGCTCACGAAGAGATCAAGAAGATCGTGGCCTTTATCGATGATATTGTGGCGGAGATCGGCAAACCGAAAATGGAACTGGATCTTTACGTTGTGCCAGAAGAAATCGACACAGCTGTGAGAGCCTATGCTGAGGGCAAGATGCGGGAAGCCATCCAGACTGTTGACAAAATGGAACGTCTGGACAACATGGACGCGGTAGAGGCTGAAACAAAAGAGCATTTTGAAGAAATATATCCGGAAAACGGAAAAGACGTGGACAATGTGCTATACGCCATCACAAAGGAGCAGGTGCGCAGCCTGATCTTAGATGACGGCATCCGCCCTGACAACCGGAAGCTGGACGAAATCAGGCCGATCTGGGTAGACACCAGCGTTCTGCCTCGCACCCACGGTTCCGGACTCTTCAAGAGAGGACAGACCCAAGTCATGTCCATCACCACTCTGGGAGCCATGGGCGACGCGCAGACCATTGACGGGATCACAGAGCAGACGGAGAAACGGTATATGCACCACTACAACTTCCCGCCGTATTCCGTAGGAGAAGCAAGGCCTATGAGAAGCCCGGGAAGAAGAGAGATCGGACACGGCGCATTGGCAGAGCGGGCATTGATCCCAGTGCTCCCAAGCGTAGAAGAGTTCCCTTACGCCATTCGGGTGGTATCGGAAGTGCTTTCTTCCAACGGTTCCACGTCTCAGGCATCTGTGTGCGGCAGCTGTCTGTCCCTCATGGACGCGGGCGTGCCCATCAAAGCGCCTGTGGCGGGCATTGCCATGGGTCTCATCGAGCGGGTGGAAGAAGACGGTTCCAGCAAAATGGCCATCCTTTCCGACATCCAGGGCATGGAAGACTTTCTGGGAGACATGGACTTTAAAGTGGCGGGAACAGCTAAAGGTGTCACTGCCATTCAGATGGACATCAAGGTCCATGGACTTTCCAAGAAAGTGCTGCAGGACGCATTGGCTCAGGCCCATGATGGTCGGATGCACATTATGAAGGAAATGCTGGACGAGCTTCCAGAACCAAGAAAAGAATTGTCCCCTTATGCGCCTAGGATCATTTCCATGCAGATCGATCCAGACAAGATCCGCACGGTCATTGGACCAGGAGGCAAGACCATCAACAAGATCATCGCTGACACAGGGGTCAAGATTGACATCGATGATTCCGGCCTTGTTTATATTGCGGCTCCAGACATGGAAAGCGCTCATGCGGGCGTCCATGAGATCGAGCTTTTGACCAAGGACGTGGAAGTGGGAGAAATTTACGAAGGCACAGTCACCAGGCTGATGAACTTTGGAGCGTTCATCGAGATCCTTCCAGGAAAAGAAGGCCTGCTGCACATTTCCAAGATGGCGAAAAAGCGGGTGGAAAAAGTAGAAGACGTGGTGAGCATCGGCGACAAGGTGAAGGTCAAGGTCACAGAGATCGACAGCCAAAACAGGATCAACCTTTCCAGAAAAGAGCTCCTGTAGGCAGCGTACAGGCCACAGTCTTTATTGATCAAATAGAGCAAAGCAATCAAAAGATGATGAGATCAGAAAAAGGTTTCATCATCTTTTTTGTGCTTTTATAAGACAAACAAAGGAACAGATTTTTGCCTGGAAAGCGGGGAAAATGACGGCGAAAGGACTCCTGGTCCTAGTGAAAAAACGCCTGCGGACCTCTTGTATAGTATTTTTGAAAATGATACCATATCTTGTTGCCTCTGGGGAAAAAGCTGCCGGATGCTAGAAAAACAGTGAAAAATTTTGTGGTTTTTCAGCAGGAAACGTCAAAAAACAATTGTCACCCTTTGGACAGCTGATTATAATAAAAACACACTGGAAATCAAACAGGGAGGCTATTTATGAAGCAGCGAACCATATCCATCATGCTTATCTTGTTTCTGACCGTGACTCTGCTGACGCCAATGGGCGCTAGGCCAGCCGAGTCCCACGGCGCGGGTTCTTTTAGTGTGCGCACCAGTGTGCCTAGCTCCAGTGATCCCAATGCGAAATACTATTATTCGGATCTGAATCGGTTCTGGAAAGCCGGGAGACTGGCTCCAGACTTCAAATATTATGATAAAATCATGGACGATGGAAAGACAGGCGGCTATGTGTGGGGCAACTGCACCTGGTGGGCTTACAGCAGGGCCAGCGAAGTGCTGGGCGAGCCGCTGAACCCCAACCTGCGGGGCAACGCCGGCCAGTGGTGGGACTGCAACAAAAATGGAGGCTTTTATCCATACGGTTCCGAACCAAAGGCAGGGGCCATCGTGGTCTATGCCACTCATGTGGCCTTTGTGGAGCAGATCGTCAATGGACAAGTCTATGTTTCCGAATCTGGCTGGCAGACCAAGACGGAGCCTATGTCAACTTATGATGATATCTATTTCCATTATGGCATCCCGTGGCACAATAGAGAGACGCCAAAGGGCTACATCTATGTCACGGACAAAGCGCCAGTCAATACCATCAGCTCCACGCCAGTCAATTATAACGTGCAGGTATCCGTGGATCAGCTGCGTATGCGCAGCGGCCCGGGCACAGGCTATGCCAACATGGGTTACATAAAACCGGGGGTCCATCAGCTGAAGGCCATCACCACGGATGGAGAATGGGGCCAGCTTGCCAGCAACGGCTACTGGATCTTCATGGAATACGCGGAAAAAGTGGTGACAAAAGCAAAGAGCAAGAACAACAAGCTGAAATCCCTCAGCGTTTCCGGCTATGCTATTTCCCCGACTTTCAAAGCAGCCACTACCAGCTATTCCCTGACAGTGCCTGGCAATGTTTCTTCCGTTACCATCAATGCTGTCAGATCTAGTAAAAAAGCTAGTGTTTCCGGCACAGGCGCGGTTGCTCTGGCAGCAGGAAGCAATGTGAAGACTGTCACTGTGACAGCGGAAAACGGTGCGGCTAAGGTTTACACCCTGAATATCACCAGGAAGAAGGCGGTGAAAGCAAAAACCGTCAATTATCAGGTGAAGGTTACTGTCACCGGCCTGAACATGCGCAGCGGCCCAGGCAAAAAATACAAGAACAAAGGGACGCTGAAAAAGGGTACGTACACCATCATCCAGACAAAGGGCGGCTGGGGCAAGCTGAAAAAGAACGGCCACTGGATCAAGCTGGAATATACCAAGAAAGTGACGAAAAAGGCGGTCAAAAAGCCAGCCAAGACAAAGAACTTTAAGGTAAAAGTCAAGGTCAAAGACTTGAACATGCGCAGCGGCCCAGGTAAGAAATACAAGAGCAAAGGCAAACTGAAAAAAGGCACTTACAAGATCGTAAAGACGAAAAACGGCTGGGGCAAGCTAAAAAAGAACGGTTATTGGATCAAGCTGTCCCATACGAAAAGAGTTTGACAAGCAAGGATTCCCTATTGGGAGAGCATCTTCTCAATAGGGAATTTTGTGATATATAGGAGGAAACGGTGTTTTTACCAATTTCAAAACAGGATATGAAAGAACGGGGCTGGGAGCAGGCGGATTTTGTTCTGGTGACAGGAGACGCATATGTGGATCATCCTTCTTTTGGCACTGCCATCATCAGCAGAGTGCTGGAGCGGTTTGGCTACAAAGTGGCGATCCTGGCCCAGCCGGACTGGAGATCATCAAAAGATTTCACCAGATTTGGAAAACCACGTCTGGGCTTTCTCATCAACAGCGGCAACGTGGACTCCATGGTAGGTCACTTTTCCGTGTTCAAGCACAGGCGCGGGGCAGATCATTATTCCCCTGGCGGCCAGGCGGGTCTGCGGCCTGATCGCGCAGTCATCGTCTACAGCAATCGGGCCAAGGAAGCCTACAAAGACGTGCCAGTGATCATGGGCGGTCTGGAGGCCAGCCTGCGGCGTTTGGGACACTACGACTATTGGGACGATAAAGTGCGGCGGTCCATTCTGCTGGATGCCAAAGGAGACATCCTCATCTACGGCATGGGAGAGCGGGCCATCATTCAGATCGCTGAGGCTTTGGACAGCGGCATTGAGGCAAAGGACATTGGCTGGATCCCAGGCACCTGTGTGAAAGGCCATCTGTCGGACGCTGACGGGGAGACCATCATCCTCCCATCTTTTGAAGAAATCAAAGAAAACAAGCGGCGATACGGAGACAGCTTTGCCCTGCAGTACAGGAACAATGACGCCATCAGCGGCAAGCGGCTCATGGAGCCTTATGGAACGGATGCCTGTGTGATTCAGAATCCGCCGCAGCCGCCTTTAGAGCAGGATGAGCTGGATCAGGTCTATGAGCTGCCTTACGAAGGCCAGTACCATCCCATTTATGAAAAACAAGGGGGCGTTCCCGCACTGAAAGAAGTGAAATTCAGCCTGGTCAGCAGCAGGGGATGCTTTGGGGGCTGCGGCTTTTGCGCTCTGACCTTTCACCAGGGCAGAGAGGTTCGCGGCAGGAGCGTCCGCTCTCTGGTAGAAGAAGCAAAGAGCCTGACGAAGCTGCCGGATTTCAAAGGCTATATCCACGATGTGGGCGGCCCCACGGCCAATTTCCGAAAACCAGCCTGCGAAAACCAGCTGAAAGCCGGCGTGTGCAAGAATAAAGACTGCCTGTATCCAAAGCCCTGCGCTCACATGGATATTGACCATCAGGAATACCGCGGGCTGCTGCGGGAACTTCGGGAACTGCCAGGAGTCAAAAAAGTGTTCATCCGCTCGGGCATCCGCTACGATTATGTGATGGCGGATCCGGACGATGGTTTTTTGTGGGATCTGTGCCGTCATCATGTCAGCGGCACCTTGAAAGTCGCGCCGGAGCATGTTTCACGCAAGGTGCTGGCCCAGATGCGAAAGCCGGATCCAGCGGTCTTTGAGGCTTTCAGCAAAAAATACAAGAAAATCAATGAAAAGCTGGGCCTGAAACAATACTTGATCCCTTACCTGATTTCTTCCCATCCAGGGAGCACTTTGGACGATGCCATAGAACTGGCGCTGTTTTTAAAGGAAAACCGGTTTATCCCAGATCAGGTACAGGATTTTTATCCCACGCCCGGGACCTTGTCCACTTGCGTCTATTATACAGGGGAAGATCCCTTTACGAACAAACCCGTTCATGTGGCCAAATCCATGGAGGAAAAGAAAATGCAGCGGGCCCTCATCCATTTCCACAAACCAGAGAACCGGCAGCTGGTGAAAAAGGCTTTGGAAAAAGCCGGAAGACAGGATCTGATCCCAGTGTTGCTAGGGCATGGATCTAAGAAAGGCAGAAAGAAATGAGTTTGATTTTTTCCCTTCCCTCTATTTTGGAAGAGAGCAAAAAGGAATATGAGGCCATAAAAGCAGGGGCTGGCAGCGGCAGGCCCTTTTTTCCCGTGGAACAGGTGAACGACAAAGCGGGGACCTCGCCTAACCTGCTGGCCCAAGGGGATAATCTATCATTGATCCAATATTTGATGCGGGAAAAAGATCTGCGAGGAAAGCTGCGGCTGGTGTACATGGATCCGCCTTTTTATTCAAAAGCCAGTTATGACGCGGTGATCCGCCTGGGATCTTCCAAGATCCCAGAGACCGCATCCATCAAACCCTTGGCTTATGAAGACCATTGGAAGGCAGGGGCAGCGGATTACCTGCGGATGCTGTGCGTCAGGTTATTTTTGGCGCAGGATCTTTTGGCAGAGGATGGCTGCTGCTGGGTGCATTTGGACTGGCACGCGGTCCACTATGTGAAGATCCTCATGGACGTGATTTTCGGGGAGCAGAATTTTGTCAATGAGATTATCTGGAACTACAAATCAGGCGGCACGGGGAAGCGGAGCTTTTCCAGAAAGCATGACACTCTGCTGTTTTATGGGAAAACCAGGAATCACTACTTTCATCCCCTCCAGGAAAAGTCTTATAACCGAGGCTACAAGCCCTATTGCTTTAAAGGGGTCCAGGAATATGAGGATGAATTGGGCTGGTACACCTTGGTGAACATGAAAGACGTATGGCAGATCGACATGGTGGGGCGCACGTCCGCAGAACGGACTGGTTACGCCACCCAAAAGCCAGAGCAGCTGCTGCGCCAGATTGTGGAAAGCTGCACCAGGCCAGGAGATCTGTGCGCGGATTTTTTCGGCGGCTCGGGGACTCTGGCCGCTGCCGCCCAGTCTCTGGGAAGACACTGGATCTCCTGTGACATGGGCGGCATTGCCATGGCCTGCGGTCTGCGGCGTCTGGCGCGGAAAAACAGCAGCTTCACTGTGCTTCGGACTCAGCCGGATCCTTGCGGTGACGCGCTGGAGGTGGACGTGGAGCTGGGACAGCCGCGGAATACAGACGAAACGCAAGTGACCATTATCTTGCGGTCATACCATGGACAGATGGACCAGATAAAGTTAAAAAATGAGGACCGCAGGGTGATAGACACGTTTCTGGAGCAGGATCCTTTGCAGCTGTTGGCTTACTGGAGCGTGGACCTCCACTATGATGGAAAGATCCACAGGCCGGACATTTTTTTTGCCGCAGAAAAAGAGAAAGTCCAGACGGCCTGCGTATGCAGGGGACGAGACATAAACAAAATCAGCGTGCGCGCCGTAGATGTGTTCGGCGGTGCCACGCTGAAAGTCCTGAACATAAGTGAGCAGGCGCAAAATTTTTAAACTTGAGACTGGGGAGGAAAGGACACTGTGATTCTGGTCCCGATCTCTTCCCAGCTGAGGACCTGAAAGCTGCCGCCATGCCTGTCGATGATCCATTTGGCGATGGAAAGGCCCAGGCCAGTGCCGCCGCTTTCCCTGCTGCGGGCGGGATCGGAGCGAAAGAACCGCTCGAACATATGAGAGACGTCTTCCTGAGAAATGCCGATGCCCTCATCCTGCACCGCGAACCAGCCGGCCCCATTGTCGCTGAGTCCGGTTTTTAGAAGGATCTGCGAGCCGTCCGGCGTATATTTGGCCGCGTTGTCCACCAGAATCCTGGCAGCCTGCTTGATCATGGAAACATCGCCAGTGACTCGGATGTCTCCATCTTCTTTCAGCTGATAGCAATGCGCGGGGTCGATCATCACAGACTCATCGAACACTTCTTTGATCATTTCCGTCAGGGAAAATTCCTCCATTACCAGTTTTGTCCTGCCGCTGTCGCCTCTGGCCAGGAACAAGAGCTGCTCCACCAGTTTTTTCATGTGATCGGATTCGCTTTTGATGGCGGCAATGGACTCTTCCAATATGTTTTCATCATCTTTTCCCCAGCGGTCCAGCATGTTGGCGTACCCTTGGATGACAGCGATCGGAGTCCGAAGCTCGTGGGAAGCGTCGGACACAAAGCGGGCCTGCTGCTGGTATGACTGGCGCATCCGTTCCAAAAGGTTGTTGACCGCCTGCTCCAGTCCCGCCAATTCCGCATCGCCTGTGCGCAGCTTGGAGTCAGCGCCCGTGGGACTGATCTGGCTGATCGCGTCCTCCAGGTGATGAAATTTTTCTTCATCAAAAGCCGCCTGGCTGGTCAGGTCCCGAGCCATTTGGGAGATTTCGTAAAGAGGGGCCAGATGCTTTCGCGCCCGCCGAGAGCCAGTGAGCATGTCCACAAGGAGGATCAGCAGTTGGATCAGCATGACCATGGCCATGCAGCGGCAGGCGAACACCAGAAATCTCCCTGCGTACACAGCGGTTTCGCGGCCCTTTGCTTCATAAATATACTGGACCCGAATGAGGGTGTTTTCCAAAGGGACCTGTATCCATCTTCCAGTGCTTTCAGAAAGCTTTTGTCCGGACATAGGGATATCTTCTTTTTCCAGCAGCTCAAACCGGCGAGGCGCATTGATCTGAAAATCCTGGCCTTCTCCAGTTTCCTGAAACCAGCACCAGCCCCAGGAAGCTATGGAAAAGGCTAGGATATCAAAGAGCAGAAAGATGGCGAACAGCTGGAGCACCCAGCTGCGGTTGATGCTCCTGGATATGGATCTCATTTTTTTCGTCTGATTCATGGGCTCATTCCTTTATGACATAACCAACGCCTCTGACTGTGTGAATGATTTTCACGTCAAAGACGTCATCTATTTTGCTTCGCAAATAATACACATACACATCTACCACATTTGTTTCCCCTACATAGTCAAAGCCCCATACACGATCCAGCAAAGTGTCTCTGCTCATGACAATGGACTTGTTTTCCAGGAGCGTGCGCAGCAGCAAAAATTCCCGATTGGTCAGCTCAATGGAAGTCTCTCCGTAGAGGACCGTCCGGCGGGCCGTGTCCAGGGAAAGCTCGCCGCAGGTCAGGAGCTGCGGCGGATCCGAGGCATTGACGTCCTGCTGCCTGCTCTGGGCGGATTTTTTCAGGGCCACCCGGATGCGGGCCAGCAGTTCCTCGATGGCAAAGGGCTTGGTGATGTAATCATCCGCGCCCATGTCCAGGCCGGACACTTTATCCATGACCGCGTCCCTGGCCGTCAGCATGATTACCGGCATCTGGGAGGTCTTGCGCAAGCGGCGCAGCACTTCCAGGCCTGAAAGACCTGGAAGCATGATGTCCAAAAGGCAAAGGTCATACTCGCCGCTTTCCGCCATTTCCAGACCAGTGCGGCCATCAGCGGCTTTTCCTACTTCATATCCTTCGTGTACCAGCTCCAACTCTGTGAATCTGGCGATTTTTTCTTCGTCTTCCACAAGAAGAATGTTTACTGCCATAATGTTCTCCTGTCATTTGCATGTCGGGCATTTGGCTGATCGTTATGGCAGTCGGCGCTGCCTGCTTTGCCATGATGTTCGATCAGATGTCCGTTATTTGTCGTCTTTGTTGATTTCCGATTTAAAATGATTGACCGCTTCCGTGGCCTGATCCATGGTGCGGTTGATCTTGTCTTTTCCCAGCTCTGCGCCTTTGAAATTGTAACTAAAGTCAAAGAACAAGCTGACTACCATGATGGGGATCACCACCCAGAAGAACAGGATTAGCAAGATGATGAAGGCGATGACCGGAAGGTCCATCAGGGCCTGCCCGTGCTGTTTGATGACCAGGCTGTTTTCGCAGCCTTTCTGCACCAGATATTTGATGGCCTTTCCCAGCTTGGTGAAGAAATTGCTCTTTTTCTGCCCGCTGCCTTCCCCTTGACTCTGTTCTGGGAAAACTGTAAGCGGCTGGGCTGTTTCCGAATTTTCGCTGGTCCGGTCAGAATTGTACTGGGAAGAAGCGGATTCGGAGTTTTTGATCTTTCCCTGCTCCTCCAGCATCACCAGCGCGTCCAGCATGTCCCAGTCGCATTCTTCCAGGGCTTTTTTCGCTTCATCGTAGCTTACATCTGCTTTTTGTCTTAATTTTTCCACTTTCTCTAAATGATCCATTTCCATACCTCCTGATTTTCTGATCTCTTGTTTTTGTTTACAGCCTTATGATACGAAATCATTCTTAGATAGCAATTTGAGAAAAATTAGAAAATCATTAGAAATTTTTAATTTGTGAGTTTCCGAAGCTGACACTTAGATTCTAACAAAGATGAAGTCTTTTTTCCAGACCAATTCGATGACGAAGCTCCTAAATAACAAAGTCGGCTTCGCCGCTTCTCTTTCAGAGGCGGGCTTTGTTGATATTCCAGAAATATCGCAAGCGATGTTTCCTGTATAATAAAAATGTGGCTTTGTGGACGAAGATATGCCAATAGAAAAGAAACGAAACACATGGACGAGGAGCATTCGATGCGATTGAAAACATATGATTCAATAAAAATTGAAAAAATGCGGTTGACAAAAATAAGGAATAGTAATACAATGATTTTAAGTTAATATCAATCGTTATCTTGACTATTAACAAAACGACATCAGATAACGGGAGAGGGGGTGATGGTATGTTGGAATTAACAAAGAGTGAACTGGAGATCATGGAAGTGCTGTGGGAAGCAGGAGAACCGCTGGCAGGCAGAGAAATCGTGAAACGGTCGGTGAACAAATCCTGGAAAGACAGCTCGATCCACATTCTGATCAACAGCTTGCTGGGAAAAGGAGCGATTGAAGAAGTGGGATTCGTTCGCACAGGAAAAGGTTACGGCAGGACCTTCGGGCCTACGGAATCGGGGGAAAAGTACTATGCGGATTACCTGGCTTCCATTGCTAGCAAGACCAGCGTGACGACTTTGTTTTCCGCACTTTTCAAGAGCGAAGATTTGACAAAGGACACGCTGCGGGATCTGGAAGATTTGATAGAAAAGAAGAAACAGGAGCTTTGATAACATGGATATGAGTGTGTATTCTCTGGCAACCGCCATCGTCTTTTTCAACGTAGGACTGGTGATTGTCAGGGTGTTTCGCCGAAATACAGGATTTTTAGTGAAAAACAGCACAGTGACGCTATTGCTGCTGGCGCTGCTTTCCCTGATCCGCGCCATGTTTCCCCTTGACCTGGAGCATGCCTTCGTCCTTCAATCGGAAACCGTCTACGCCTCCATCGTCGATGTGCTGCACATGCCCCTGGGCGGGAAGATCAGCGTGGGCGAGGCGCTGCTGGCGGCATGGCTCCTGGGAAGCTTGGCGTTTTTCTGTAAATCAGCCTATGGGCTGGTTCGGGAATTTTGGCAGGTGAGGAAATTTCAGGTCACTGAAGACGCCAGGATCCAAGAAATCGCAGACAGGTGCCTGCCGGATCAGGTGGCCGTTTTCGTGTCGCCGGACGTGGCTGTGCCCATGGTCACGGGGATCAGGAAAGCCTATGTTTATGTGCCGCCGCTGACCCTCGCGGATGAAGAATGGCAGCTGGTCCTGCGCCACGAATACCAGCATTTCGCGGGCAAGGACATTTACGTCAAATTGTTTTATTTGGTTTTGGAGGCGGTTTTCTGGTGGAACCCAGTGGTGCGTTTTTTCCATCAAGAGCTGGAAAACCTGTTGGAACTGCGCTGCGATTCCGCTGTGACTAAGGGTATGACGGAAAAAGAACAGGTCACGTATTTGGAAGCCATCCTGGGCGTGATGAAACAGGTGGCCTGGCGGGATGTCAGACAGCTGAACGGAGCGGCTTCCCTGGTGGACGTGAAAAGACAGGGGTTCATGCGGCAGCGTTTTGAAGTGATCCTCAATAAAGCGGCGGTCAGCAAGGGCCGGAGCATCCGAAACGTTTGCATTATTGTAATCGTCTTTGTATGTTCGTATTTTGTTGTCGTGCAGCCAGGCTGGTATCCTACTGAAGAGGATTATGGCGGCGGTGAGATTGTAGAGGTGACGAAAGAGAACGCATATATTAAACTTGATAAAAACGGTGTAATGGAATTATATGTGGACGGAGAAATTTTTGGGACTGTTGAAGAAAACGAGTTGGATACGCCACCATATGATGAGTTGAATATTGTAAGAGAGGAGTGAGTTTTGTGGATAAAGATAAAAGAAAAGGAGTTCGTTGTGTGATCATAGGCGTGTTGCTGAGTTTAGCGTTCAGTGTCAATGTCCAGGCTGCGGAACTGCCAGCGACGAGCCTTCCTGATGGAGGCAGTCATGAGGCGGAGATCATGTCAGAAAAAACAAAATGGTATTTTAGGACGTATAAAGGCGTGAAACAAAAACGGCTATGGTCCATTACGCATCAGCGCTGGAAGACAAAATGGATCAATTGTTAAGTAATTCAAATTTCCCCCTTTTTGAAAAAAGGGGTTCTTTTTTTATCGGTATTGCGACCCATGTGGAATGGTATTGAAGTGACACCTGTTATGGAAAGGATGATCCTGTTTGGAGTCGTTTGCGATTGATTGTCGCAAGGAGGAGAGGCGCTTGAGGGATGGGTGGTAATGATTAATAAAAAACAGGATTAAAATTGTAAAAATTAATGTAAAATATAAATAGGAATAAAAAATAAAATATTTTAAGAATGATATTAACATAAATGAATGCGGATGATATAATAAACATGTAATCAAGTTAGTGGTGTTCGGAGGAAGGTTCTGATTCGTAGGATTGTGACTTCGAGATATGGAGAGGAGGAACATGAAATGGGGAAAACATAGAAAAGAAAAAACAAAACCAGTTTCGCTGATTTTCGTTCAGCAATGGACTTTGTTGATATGTGGGAAATGTCGCAGACGATATTTTCTGCATAACAAAAAAGCTTTTCCAAAGGCCAGAAACTTTTAGCCGGGTAACTGAACCTGTGATAGAAAAGCTTACCTACATTATCCCTGATTGTGGGGGAAAAAGCAAGTGAAAGTTTTAGTTTAGTGTGTGAACAATTGTCAATTCAAATAATATGGAGGAAGAAAAAATGAAAAGAAACTTGTTTAGAAAACTAGTGGTCGCAGTAATGGTGATGTGCATGGTAGTTGGAGGGAGCACCGTGTCATTCGCAGGGGTTTCCCATGAAGACGGTTTGACTATCAAACAGCTGTCTGACGAAAAGTTTGTGCTGTCCGATGGAGGCGAGTCCGCCGCTGTTGACGTTTCCGAAACCTCAACAAAACTGAAAGTCGAACTGACCAGTCTTTCGGGGAACGACGCGGATAACGGATATTTTCTCTTCAATAAAGAAACCGGAGTAATATATTCTTCGTTTACAGGGGAATCCATCCTTGCGGAAGATGTGATCGTTGAAGACGAGACAACGCTTGCCAAGCAAGATGGAATCTCTCAAGCTGCTGCCGCAAAAAAAGTGGCATGGTCGAAAACTTATAAAGTAAGTTACGCAAAGTTAGCGAAATTATGTGGCTCCGCAAGTTCCAATAGATCAATTGCGACAGCTATCATCATATGTATCGCGACTGCGTCTGGTGTTACGATATCAACAACCGCAGTTGTTGTATCAGCGCTCATATCGGGACAACTCGCTGTTATCCAAGCTGGCCTGAAAACCAAAAGCCCTAAACATGGAATACGTGCCACTGTGAATAAGGTGGAAATACGTAAGCATCAAGGTGGAAGAGTCGTTAAGGGATATTCTTATACAATCTCTAAAGTTGGCACATATTAATGATCTCTCACGAAAAACAAGAATCCTATGAAAAGGGTCAGCTAACTCAGCTTTGTTCTAGTCGTAGTGATCAATAGCGGTTAGAAAACGAATTTTAGAAACATGGAGCCGCCAACTCTAAAGCGGCTCCAATTCCCATATTATTAGATCATAGTCACAATGATTGTTTCGATTTGTTGGCAGTGAACAGTAAATAGAGTCGAAAGGCCAGTGTTTTGTAGAATTTCCGGCAATCTTACAAGTATGGTTTCATGGGATGGAAAATATTTTTAAATTTTTTCCGAAAACATGCAACAAAAAGACAGGCTCAAGCGTTTATATAGTGAAAGGCATCCTGTTTTAGATAAGGTCCTATAGGTAACAGAAACACCAAGGTGGAAGAGTCGTTAAGGACCATTCCAATTATGCTCATCATGGTTGACGCGTACTAATGGCGGCTTAATATAAAGGGTAAACCTCGAATACATTTTTGCAAAAACAATCCTGTGTGTTGAAAAAAGGAAGGAGACTGAAAAATGCCAAAAAATAATGAACAACTGGAAATTTCTAATCATGATTCCCATAAAACCGTACCTCCGCCGGACAAATGGTTCTATATGTGTGAACTGGTTTATGTCTGTGTTTATGCCTTGTGTAAAGCCGCTTCACCAATAAAAGGCGTGAACCTAGCTATACTCATGAGCGTGTTGTCAGGCGTGTCAGTGTTGTTGATCATCGTGGTCCTTGTGAAACGGTTCACGCGGAAACAGCGTGAATCTATGGCAAGCATATGGTTTTTATTATTTTTTACGGCCCTGGTAGTGAAAGATTGCATCATTGGCGAACTATAAAAATGCTGTTACGTTTTTGCATGAAACGCATCTAAAGCAGTAAGAGAACAACAAGCTATGTTGCAAAGCTTTTGGTTAATGTTTCTGTTGCCATGGGAAAGGAAAAAATCTTTACAAAAACTTTCGATTTTTTTGCAACATTTTGCCGAGCGATTCGTCTTAATATATAAAGGGGCAATGAAAAGATGTGTGTATTGAAAAAAGGAAGGAGAGAGAAAAAATGTCAACGAATAATGAACAACGGGAAACTTCTAATCATGATTCTGATAAAACTTCACCGCCGCAGGACAGATGGTTCTATACATGTGAACTTGCCTTTGTTTGCGTCTGCGTCTTATTATGTAAATTTGCTTCACCAATAAAGGGCGTGAGCACAGCGATACTCGTAGGCCCGCTGGCAGGTATATCAGTGGTGTTGATCATCGCAACCTGTGTAAAACGGGCCACACCCAAACAGCGTCGATCTATCACAAACATATGGATTTTAACATTTCTTACAATTATGGCGATTAAATGGTGCGTAGGCTGATGAATTTTAGCTTTTTTAAAATCATTATCACGTCTTGAAAGGAGAGTTCCTTATGGGTGAAAGAATGCCGAATTCAATAAAAGCATTAGCCATTGGCTTGGGAGTTGATGGAATTGGTTATTGGATCTGCATCACTTTCTTGGACTTGCCAGATGCCACCATGGATATCGGCACCATGGTGGCGGCGGTCGTAGAGATGTTATTGATCATATCAGGAGCAGTCATTATCATTAGAGATTTAAAAAGAACCAAAAAGAAGAGGGGAAGGAAAGAACGGATTCCAAAGGGTAGACAGATGATGCTTATGGTGGCGAGCATGCTGCTTGGTATCACGATGGCCTTGACGATGATTCTGTGCTTTACCGATTTCATGGCTGGAAGGGTGATATTTACTGTTGCTCTGACCGTGTTTATGCTGCTTTGCGCTTTTGTGTTATTGTTCCTGAGCTTACGTAGCGTAAAACATAAGAATTAGATTTTATAAAAATGAAACTCCAATGTAAAATCACGGAATGGACAAGCGGGCAGAGATTTTACCACCAACCAGAGAAAAATTTCAATTTGGTGGTAAAAAACATGATTTCAACATAATTGGATGTCGAAAAAAAGCGTTACTTTACATAATACAACAAATTATGTAAAATTATAAGTGTAGATTACAGGAATCGAGCGGGATCAGCGTTGATTTTTACCACCAAAATCGAAAAAAATCTTATTTGGTGGTAAAACAGTGAGTTACTATTATAGATAGCGGATAGTGTGTAAGGAAAGGAAGGAAACTCATGGGAAATCGAATATCGAAAAAACAAATCATTGTCATGCTCTTAGTGATGCTTTGTCTCGTGGTTTTGTATCTTGTTTTTTCAGGAAGTTTCCGAGTCAGTTCATCCTATAGAGACGTGTTGTCCACGGCAAACTACACAGAAATCGCAGGAGGAGATGGATGGAAAGCATACATGCCAGAAAAAGAAGGCCTGATGTGCTACTTTATCCATGAAGGTGATCAAAATCCA
The DNA here is from genome assembly GCA_910583765.1 of uncultured Eubacteriales bacterium. GTDB lineage: Bacteria > Bacillota > Clostridia > Peptostreptococcales > Anaerovoracaceae > Hominibacterium. Next base: position 29,320 of record CAJTYS010000028.1, read on the forward strand.
AGATCGAGCATCCATGTGAAAACGGCGGTCTATTCCAATGATGGAGACAAAACGAAACATGAAATTTATGAATGGTATCCAGGGTGCGACAGACACTTTTTCTTTGGAGAAAAGCGGTACTATTTCCCAGAGGACATTGGAAATCCGCAGGACATTGCCTGCAAGATCGTATGGAGTGAATACGCAGGCGGCAAAACTCATACTTCCTATGTTTTTTCAAAAGGCCTAAGTGAAAAAGACAAGCAGGCGGTCATGGAGGAAATTGATGACATCGTTGTGAATGAAAACGACAATATTCCAAAATGAAGGAGTTGAAGCGCAGAGTTCATATATTTCCACCCCCCATTGTATGAAAATCGTGAGTCTTGTACCCATGAACCGCCGCTTTCATAGCTGCGGTCCATGGTCACAACAATAAAAGGAGGAACCAAATGAAAAAGAATGTATTTTTAATTGTGCATATAGCGATAAACATTGTGATTTTCATAATATGTCTTTATTTTTTCTTTAACCCATTAAAATTGGTTGGCCAAGAGTACGCTCTGGCTATAAACGGAATTGTTATCGCACAAGCAATCATTTTTATCTTCATGCTCTATGTGATCTTACGCGTCAGTCATATTCTTTATGGACATATAAGGGAAAAATGAGAAGGCTTGCTAGCTAGAAAAAGCGCTTCGTGCGATAAAAATTTTTCGCAAATGCTGTTACGTTTTTGCATGAAATGCATCTAAAGCAGTAAGAGAACAACAAGCTATGTTCTAAAGCCTTTGGTAAATGTTTCTGTGGTCATGGGAAGGGAAAAATGTTACAAAAATTTTCGGATTTTTTGCAACATTTTGCTGAGTAATGCGTCTTAATATATAGAGGGACAATGAAAGATGTGTGTATTGAAGAGAGAAATGTCAACAAATAATGAACAAAAGTATTTGAGGCTTGAAAAGTATGTTTTAAACGAAAGAAACATAAGCGCAAAAGGGAGGGACGGGTCATGACGCAGACTCGTAAAAAAATTTGGATCGCCGTAGGAATCGCGGCGCTGGCAGTGGTGGGACTCATTTGTTATGCTGCGTTGAGCGCCGCATGGGAAGACTCGTCCAAGGTAGTGGAAACAAAAAAGGGAGAGTTCATCACCTTTAACGTGCTTCAAGAGCATTCGGAGAACACGATCTATCAATCTGACTGTAAGAATTTGAGCGAGGATGCTTACCAAAAGGAATTTCCAGAAGGCGAAGGCCTCGGCTTCCATGGCTTGGATATTCCTAAAACCTTGCCTAACTTCAAGCACAGCTACGAATTTTTTCAGGATGACGCCCATAGCCTCCGGTTTTATGGAGAGATTTATCAATGGGAGACAGAACCTTATCAAGACGCACCGGACATGACGATCACTTTGGACAGGAGCGAGTGGACAGAAGTGAAGGCGGATCGGGGATATGTGCTTGTCGAACTTTATCGCAGTCAGGAGCCTTTTGATTCCGATCAAAATTCATTTTTGATCAAGTCAGAAGTCAATGGGAAGAGACTCATTGCCGAAACTTTGAGCGACTATTACTATTCCAATCGGAAAAGCTACCGGATCTGGATCGACAAGATCGATGGCAAGGATATCACTGCGTTGATCATGGCGGATAATGTAGAGGAAGGCTATGTGGTGGATATCGTAGAATTCCTGGCAGGCGTGGAGGACGTGTCTCTGTAAAAGGTTTCCTGGAAGGCGGTCGTAGAGAAAGTTGTCTTAGATGATTACAGTTCAGGAGTATCTGATGGGATCATTGTTGAGACGGTGGATAGCGAACCTGGGCTAGACTATACAGCAACAAACACAGGAATGTGAGAAAAGTTGTGCCCCCAAAAATGCCATTGTAGGAAAAAAGTATTGAAAAAAGGAAGAAGAGAGAAATGTCAATAAATAATGAACAACTGGAAATTTCTAATCATGATTCCGATCAAACTTCACCTCCGCAGGACAAAGGAAAGAAAATGTCGAAAAAACAAATTTTTGTCATGCTCTTAGTAATGCTTTGTCTCGTGGTTTTGTATCTTGTTTTTTCAGGAAGTTTCCAAGTCAGTTCATCCTACAAAGATGTGCTGTCCACGGCAAACTACACAGAAATCGCAGAAGGAGATGGATGGAAAGCATACATGCCAGAAAAAGAAGGCCTGATGTGTTACTTTATCCATGAAGGTGATCAAAATCCAAGATCGAGCATCCATGTGAAAACGGCGGTCTATTCCAATGATGGAGACAAAACGAAACATGAAATTTATGAATGGTATCCAGGGTGCGACAGACACTTTTTCTTTGGAGAAAAGCGGTACTATTTCCCAGAGGACATTGGAAATCCGCAGGACATTGCCTGCAAGATCGTATGGAGCGAATACGCAGGCGGCAAAACGCATGCTTCCTATGTTTTTTCAAAAGGCCTAAGTGAAAAAGACAAGCAGGCGGCCATGGAGGAAATTGATGATATTGTTGTGAACGAAAACGACAATGTTCCAAAATGAGAAGGCTTGCTAGAAAAAGCGCTTCGTGGGATAAAAAATTTTCGGTTTTTTTGCAACATTTTGCCGAGTAATGCGTCTTATATTATAGAGGGACAATGAAAAGATGTGTGTATTGAAAAAAAGGAGGACAAAATGCGAAAAGAAAAAATCTATTGTATCTACATACTCATCTTATCCTTTGGATTTGCGGCATTCAGCGCATGGAGGGCTTCTTTGGATGATCAGCCGGTATCTTTTTGCGTTGGAAATTTCGCGAGCATATTTTTCGCAGGCGCATGTCTGGCGGCCGTGATGCTCCTATTATATAACATGAAAATCCGCATTGCCGCAAAAGTCTCTGTCAGAAAAGCCTGGATCGACACGCTTCATGGGGCGGGTGACCTGACATTGATCGCAATCTGGGGCAGTGTTTATAATCAGCTTGTTTATACCATTGGTGATGACCCTGTTCCAGCAGGCACATATTGGTTGGCCGCTGCAATCGTGATTGTTTTAGCGACAATCGTGATGTTTGTGTATGATTGTAGGGCGGAAAAAACATATATGCCTTGAAAATATAAGGGAAAAGGAGTCAGACAATGAAACATATGCTCACAAAAAAGAATCTCGTAATTTGCGTCTTAGTGCTTTTGACCGTTGGCCTGGCTATCGAAGCCCGTGCGTTTGTTAGGGCGAACACAAAAATCATTTTGCAGGATTACCAATTTGCGTGTGACGCTTTTTCTGCTGCGTGTGAAAACATAGAGGAGGGCGAAATGACGGACGAGCAAATCGCACTGGAGGTGGCGAGTAAGGCTCACCATTCGATTTGGCAGACAAGAGACCTAACGAAGCCGCTGCTAATCAGTTCAAAATGGTACTCCCATAATCTGCATAACTTTCTATTTGAATGCGTGGCCGCAAGAGATATTTCCTCTGAAGAATTGCATGCTTTGATCGATAAAATGGAAGCGGTTTCTATGGAATTGAATAAAATCAGATGGACAGACGTATATGCGGATGAATCGTTATTAGGCGAGAAGCAAAAGATTTTTGACACCATTCAAAACGTGGATCAAATATTGAAAGATTATGGAATAGGTGACGATCAAAAGTAAGTGGATGCTTGCGCGTCGTCATTTCAATCAAGCCCTGTTTCTATACAATGAAACATCAAGGTAGAAGAGTCGTTAAGGACCATTCCAATGCTCCTCATGGCCAGAAGGGTGATATTTATCGTTGCTCTGACCGTATTTATGTTGCTTTGCACCTTTGTGCTATTGTTTCTGAGCTTATGCGGCGCAAAATATAAGAATTAGATTTTATAAAAATGAAACTCCAATGTAAAATTACGGAATGGGCAGGCGGGCAGAGATTTTACCACCAATCAGAGAAAAATTTCAATTTGGTGGTAAAAAACATGATTTCAACATAATTTGGATGTCGAAAAAAAGCGTTGCTTTACATAATACAAAGAATTATGTAAAATTACAAGTGTAGATTACAGGAATCGAGTGGGATCAGCGTTGATTTTTACCACCAAAATCGATAGGAACCTCATTTGGTGGTAAAAGAGTGAGTTGCTATTATAGATAACAGATCGTGTGTAAGGAAAGGAAGGAAAATTATGGGAAAGAAAATGTCGAAAAAACAAATTATTGCCATGCTTCTAGTGATGGTGGTCCTGGTGCTGCTGTATTTGGCCTTTTCAGGCTGCTTCGTGGTGCATTCGTCCTACAAGGACGTGCTGTCCACGGCAAAACATACGGAACTAGCGGTGGGAGATGGCTGGACGGCGTGTTTGCCGGAGAAAGACGACTTGATGTGCTATTTTGTCCATGAAGGCGATAAGAAACCGAGAAAGAACATTCACGCTAAGGCGGTTTTTTATGTGGCTAAAGGCGATCAGACAGAGCGGGTGGTCGATGAATGGTACCCGACTCGGGACAGGCATTTTTTCCTGGGAGAAAGGCGATACTGCTTCCCTTGGTATTCTTCTGCGGAGGATGGTGAGAAAATTGAAAACATGGCCTGTAAGATCGTGTGGAGCGAACATGCTGGAGGCGAAACCTATTCGTCTTATGTTTTTTCAGAGGGGCTCAGCGAAGATGAGAAGCAGGCGGCCATGGAAGACATTGATGACATTGTGGTCAACGAAAACGACCAAGATAAAAGCGTCCCGATCTGGTATCGGTGATGAAGGCCGTCAGATACTCAACAAGCCAGGCTCGATCTCAAAATGCGAGATCAGGCTTAGCTGCATTGGATCAGAATAATGTCGATTGAAGAGCCATGGGAGAAAGCGCTTTTTGTAGCCAAAAATGAGTTTTTTGTAGCCAAGAGAATCAAAAAAGTTTCTTTGGCTATAAAAATCCACACGGCATATGGAAATTTAAGGATGAAAATGGAATGGCTCAGAGAAATATGTGTAATATGTGTTGAAATCATGTGAAATGTATGAAACAATGAAGTGGGGAAAGCCTGTGAAGCCCCAGAGGGTAAAAATTTTGCAATCCAATCATTGAAAAAAACAGGTTTGGCTATAACAATGGATTTCACCTTTGGTCGGCGGCGCTCTCTGATAAAGAGGAGTGATCAAAAAGATGTGTATGGAGAAGAAGAAGGAAAGAAAAGTCGTGAACAAGATCGAAGAGCATGCCAAAACAGAACAAAACAGCGAGGAGCAAACTGATGTCAACGCAGCCATGGCCATAGGCTTGTATGCTATGCTCTTGCTGCTGGTGATCGTAGGCGCGGTCAGAGGAGAGTCGGTCGCAGGGCTCATGGCTATTTGCTTCGCAGGTTTCTTTGCGCAAGAGGCCCACAAGTTTTTTCATAAAAGAACGTGGCAATGTCTATTGCCGGCTATTTGGTGGGCGGGATTGACGGCGGCTGCCTTGGCGCTGCGCTTTCAGAGCAAAGCAATGCTTCAGAGCGAGTACTTTTTGATGTCAGTCATGTTTTTCTCTACTTTTTTATCTAACAGGATAGAAGGGGTAAAGAAGAAGGAGTGGCCCAATGGTTTCTCCAAGTATTCGGATTACGTTGGCAGCATTGTGGGCATCCCGATTTTGATATTTTCCATCTATGCCTTTGCCACATCGCTGTAAAACTGCGGTTTTGCGGCTTTGGTGGAGAGGACCAACTATAAATAAAAGTAACTGATCATATGAGGGGGGACCGAAATGAAGCATAAATCATCAAAATGGACGATATTTATAGAAGCGCTCACTGGGGTTATGCTGATCATTTATCAGATATATGTATGTGGGAGGACTGCCGCACAGCTCGATATCATTTCTTTTATGATGCGCTGTGTATTCATCGTAATTGTAGGCTTTGCGGCTGCAGCTTTGTGTGAGTGCATTGTTAACAAAACACAGATCGAATCGATTTCTAAAGTGATCATAAGAGAAGCCATAAAAGCAGCGGTGCTTGCGATAGTGATCGTAGGCATATGTTCTGTGATTTATGGAAAAACCCAGGGAGAGGAAAAGGCAGATGACAAATTAACAGCGTTCATGGCTCTGGAGATGGAAAGAGCCAGGCTCCGCTCCGAGCTTGGCCCAGACAGCGTTTACCCTGAATTCTATAGCGGCGTTGAACAGGAAAAGCTGACAGGAAAAACTGAGCTCGCTGCCATCAGGGACACAGAAAATGAAATCGTGGAGCAGGAGGCCCTCTGTTGGTGCGCAGTCAATAACGGGCTGCGAGTAACCGATGAAGAAACGCAGCAGCGGATGAAACAAGCCATAGCAGAAACAAAGACAGCTGACAATTACGCTGAACTGGTGGAAGCCTGTAAGACTGCGGGCACGACAATAGAAGCTGCTATATTGGATAATAAAGATTTCTACAAGAAAATCTATATGAGGGCCGACCTATGCGATGCGCAATACGAAGCCTTCACGGAAGACCAAAGCATCGCTGAAAAAGAAAGCGAAGACTGGGAAGTCTACTGGGACGCATTTGTGAAGGAAACCATAGCGGCTTACAAAGAGACGGAAGAGTTCGCTGCTCTCGCTCAAAAAATCACGAAAAGCAAAGCGTTGATTCGCAAGGGGATCACGGACAAAGACGAAATCAAAGCAGCGAAGCAATAAAGGGGCAGTCGCGACGCTGGGGAGGCACGAGAATATGATCATAAATACTGGAAATAGAACGGACATTCCGGCCTTCTACAGTCAGTGGTTTTTCAACCGCGTCAAAGCCGGCTATGTGTTGGCGCGGAACCCTTACGCTCCACGGCAAGTGACACGATACCGGCTGGACCCGCAGCTGGTAGACTGTCTTTGCTTTTGCACGAAAGATCCAAGACCAATGTTGAACCGCCTGGAAGAGATTCGTGATTTCCATCAGCTCTGGTTTGTGACCATTACGCCTTATGGCAGAGAAATCGAACCTCATGTGCCGGAAAAAAGCCAGGTCATGGAAAGCTTCAAAGCCCTGTCAGAAATAGTGGGAAAGCACTCTGTTGTTTGGCGGTACGATCCAATCTTCATTTCACCGCGATATTCTGTGGAATTTCATTGTGAAACAGTTGCGCGAATGGCTGCGGAACTGCATGAATATACGGACACCTGCATCATTAGTTTTCTCGATCAATACGCCAAGACAAAGCGCAATTTTCCAGAAGGGAGAGAAGTCAGCAAGGGTCAGCAGGAAATCCTGTGCCAATCCTTTGCCAAGACCGGACAGCGGCTGGGACTGGAGATCAAGACCTGCTGTGAAGGAAACCAGTGGGAAAAATATGGGATCGACACTTCTGGCTGCATGCCAAAGGCAGTGGTGGAAAAGGCCATAGGCATGCCTCTGGACATGATGGGGAACCTCCCTCGAGCGAGAAAGGAATGTCAGTGTCTGCTGGGAAACGACATTGGCGCATATAATACCTGCGGCCACGGATGCCTGTATTGCTACGCGAATTACGACAAAAAGACCGTGGCGCGAAACAGCAAGCGTCACGATCCCATGTCCCCATTTTTGATCGGCGGCCGCGAGCCTTACGATGAAATTAGAGACGCCAGGCAGAGTTCCTTTTGCAGCGGCCAGAAGCAGCTGGAAATGGCGCTGATTTGAGGAGATGATGGGCCGTTAGCCGCTGGGTCAATGTGTGTAGTTATCATTTGGGTGTAAAAAAGAAGGAGTATAAAAATGAAACATTTTATTCAAAGAGCCGCTATCATAGCGGCAATGTTCAGTTGTGTGTTATTTCCTGCTGCTGTTTTCGCCAATTCCTCCTGGGTTTGGATCTCCGAAAAACGCCCCTATGACCTGCTGCCTTTTGTGATCGCTGGCACGCTAATCATAGAGATCGCAGCCATCTATTTCATTCCCAAGACGCGAAAACCGCTCAAAGTCTGCGGGCTGGTGATCTTGGCCAACCTGCTGTCCTTTGCAGCGCCATATTTGTTGCGGATGCCCAGCGGCGTAGGCTATTCTTTTGTGGAAAATCTAGACGCGTTCCCATCCTATACAGTGAACGTCCTATTTCTAATCATGACTTTGGCAGTGGAAACGCCCCTCCTTTACAGATTTCTGCGAAAAGAAACAGAGCACCGGAAAAGACTGCTCATCACTTTGATCGTGATCAATGTACTGACGACCATGGGCGTTGCGGTGGTAGAGCGGATTTTCTGTTATGGGAGCTGGTGACAGCCTGGTAGTCATGCCATTTGAGCATTTCTTGTTATGGGATCCAGGTATTAGACATTTCTGGGACTTCCTATTAAAATAGATCATGAAAAGGCGGTCGGGCAGAACGCCTAGAGAAAAAGAGCGGGGACCCAGAAGGTTTCCCGATGGATGAAAGGAAGGATTTATCAATGAAAAAACTTGTTGCTTATTTTTCAGCAAGCGGCGTTACGAAAAAAGCCGCCCAGCAGCTGGCAAAGACCGCAGGAGCGGATTTGTTTGAGATCAAACCACTGGTGCCATACACCCATGGCGACTTGGACTGGACAGATAAAAGAAGCCGCAGCTCTGTGGAAATGAATGATCTGGCATCCCGCCCTGAAATCGCGGAAAGGCTGGAAAACATGGCGGAATACGACACAATTTTCATCGGATTCCCGATTTGGTGGTACGTGGCTCCTACGATTATCCATACCTTCTTGGAAAGCTATGATTTTTCCGGAAAGACCATCGTTCCGTTTGCCACCTCCGGCGGCAGTGGATTTGGCAGGACCGTGGACGTGCTAAAACCTCTTTGTTCGCAGACCGCGAAATGGATGCCTGGGAAGCTGCTGAATCGGACATCCGACAAAGCGATGAAAGAGTGGCTTGCCAGCATTAAATAGCAGGAGAGCAGAGACACGCATTGGCTGCGGATACTGGGATTCCCGCTGTCCATTCCACGTGGAGCAGGCAGAGCGGATAAAAGAAATCGCGGGATATTTCCAAGAAAGATAAACTGCGTTTTGGAAGGTTCGAACACATGCTGAATAAAGGAGACAAAACACCATGGAATTACGAGTGCTGAAATATTTCCTGATGGTGGCGCGGGAAGAAAATATCACCAAAGCCGCCCAGCTTTTGCATATCACCCAGCCCACTCTTTCCCGCCAGCTGATGCAGCTAGAGGATGAATTGGGGGTGAAACTGCTGAATCGGGGAAAATACAGCGTGAGTCTGACCCAGGATGGGATGCTTCTGAAGCGTCGGGCACAGGAACTGGTTTCTCTTTCAGAAAAGACGATCCAGGAGCTTTCTCACAAGGAGGGGCCATTGTCTGGGGAGATTTCCATTGGCTGCGGCGAAACAAAGAGCATGTCAATTCTGGCAGATCAAATCGCATCGTTCCAAAGCAAGCACCCAATGGTCCAATTCAAGATTTACAGTGCGATCGCCGATGATATCAAAGAGCGGATCGAAAAGGGGATTTTAGATATGGGGCTTCTGACAGAGCCGGTCAATATTGGAAAATACGAGTTCACTCGTCTACCGCTGAAGGAAACCTGGGGCGTGCTGGTAAGGGAGGATTCGGCGCTGGCACGCAGGGGAGCTGTTGGGCCAGAAGACTTGCGGGACACGCCGCTGCTAATGGGGTCGCGCGAGCTGGTAAAAAGCGAATTGACCAGTTGGTTTGGGAATGATTACGAACAGCTTCACGTTTCTGCGACCTATAATTTGATCGTCAATGCGGCGGCCATGGTACGGAGCGGAATAGGCGCCGCGCTATGTCTGGATTTGGGTGTGACGTATGAAGGTTTGGTTTTCGTGCCCTTAGCCCCGGCTCTAGAAACTGGGTCCGTGCTGGTATGGAAGAAAAACCAGACCCAGTCCGACGTGATATCCTACTTTTTGCAACATGTCAAAGATGCGATCTAGGCGTTTCTGATGATGGATGCGAGCGGTTTATGTGTGAAAGAGCGATTGACGCAGGCGAAAGCGAATCTTTTGCCAGAAAGGAGAAGAAAAATGACAATCAATGAGGCGAGCGCACGTTATGGCGTTCCCCTTGACATCCTGAAAGAATACGAAAGCTGGGAGCTGCGCGGAACAGTGAAACGAGGCAGGGACATATGGCAATATGACGATCAGGATCTAGAACGCTTGAGTATGATCATGACATTGCATGATATTGGGATGAACAATGAAGAAGTGGAGCGATACATGCGGCTCTTGCTGGAAGGAGAAAAAACAGAAGCCCAGAGGCTGGCGATGCTGAACAAAAGGCGTGCTGTGGCCCTTGATGAGATCCATATGAAAGAGGCGCAGTTGGATCAGTTGGATTACCTTCGGCATAGAATGCACAAAGATAAAGGATAAAATTGTAAAAAAAGGAAAAAACAAAATAAATTCTAAAAAATAGAAAAAATATCTTGACAATTACCTAAATTTGGTATATTATAAAGGCACAAACGAATATTAGTCTAAAAAGGCAAAAAAGGACTTGATTTTTGTGTCAGATATGCTAAGATAAATACAGACCGTAGGGAGGCGAGGGTGATGCCGGAATCCAAATATCCCATTAGCGGGAAAAGAATGGTATATCCATTCTTTTTTTTTACCATGAAAGGAGGGGGCCATATGTTGAGCAGTGAGTTGCCGATCAGTTTAGAGGAGCAGATCGTGTTCATGAAACAATATGCGACGTTTCGCCAGAAACGGCGTATGCGGGATTTTTTAAAATATGCGGGATATTTTCGGGCGAGCAGATACGGGAAGTACCTTCTTTCTTGTGCCGGGACTTTAGGCGACCAACCAAAGCAGGATATGCTGTTTCAGCTCTATGAATTTGATGTTAAACTGCGAGGCAACATACGCAGGGAAGCGTTTGTTGAATCATGGATATTGATTCTATGTTTTAGCGGTAATCCATGGTATAACGAACGCAGGTGATCAAAGACGGCGTTGCCGCAGGGAAGCGTTCGTTGAATCACGAATATTAATTCTAGATTTAAAGGGAATTCGTGGTATAATACCCTTATGAAATACGAAATATGCAGAGAAGAAAATTTTAAGATCAGCCAGTGGGCTGGGGGAATGACAACGGAATTAGCAATTTTTCCGCAAAAGGCGGAGTATCAAAAGCAAGATTTCATTTGGCGGCTCAGCACCGCTGTGGTGGAGCAGGAGGAATCCGTATTCACAGCGCTCCCAGATTATGATCGGGTCCTGCTGGTGCTGGAAGGCGATGTGATCCTGGCCCATGAAGGACAGCGGGTGGCCAGACTCAAGGCAACGGAGCAGGACCGGTTTGACGGGGGAGTCTCCACCAAGAGTTTTGGAACATGCAGGGATTACAATTTGATGGTAAGAAAGGGCAGCGTAGGCTACCTGGACGTGCTGGAGCTTACTGAGGAAAGCGCGGTGCCAGAGCGGAAAGAGCAGGAGGGCCTGGCTAAGAGCTGTCAGGGTTTTTATTGCCATAGCGGGTATGGGATCGTTACTTTTGGAGGAAACAGCCTCATGATAAAAGAAGGCGAGCAGCTGGTGATCTGGCACGATGGGGCAGAACCAGCATCTGTCAGCGTCATGGGAGAAGGGACTCTGATCCGTGCCCAGATCTTTTATGACGAAAGGATTTTGTCCCGCCAGGAGATACCGCCCGCGAAAGCCTCTTTTTCCGACTTTATCACCTGTATGAAGCTGAGTCTTACTAACTTTCGGGGAAGCCGATTTTTGTTCCCATCTCTAAAGGAGATCTGGTATGATGAAGATCTGCAAGACGGGATCCGAAAAATAGAACGATTTTATCTCCCTATGTTCCTGTGGATCGCAGGAGTGACCGCATTCGGCTTTTATGGCGCAGATCAATGGGAACCTGTGGTCATAGTCGGTGTTTTAGTGGGATGGACGCTGTTGATGATGTTAGTGATATCGCCGTTTCTCTATTTCCTTGCTGTGCCGAAACCAGTAAATGCGCATATCAAAAAATTGGACGAACTGACAGAATATGAACAGGGAGTTCGGCAAAAGGAGCAGGCGGAAAACCCTATGGTTCATAAGATCGAGAAAAAATACAAAATATCAGGGAGAAACGTATACCGTGCGGATCAGGAAGATGCGATGCAGAAACGGAGCAAAAAACCGCGGGCATAAGAGCTGAAAAATGGAACAAAACGGGCATGGAAATAGAAATTCATTGATTTCCAGCCCGCTTTTTTGATGATCTCGGCAGGCTCGATTCCCAATCCCCGATCCGATGATTCGGCTTGGGGCCGAAGGGGAAAGGGCGCGAAGTCTTTACAGCTGTTTGAGAAAACTCATGATTTCATCCTCTGTGGTCCACCAGGAAGTGACGAGCCGAATCACTAAGGTACGGTCGTCCGGAACCGCCCAGTCCTCAAAGGAAACCTGCTGATGGAGGTGATCCGCCAGCATATGAGGCACGATGGGAAAGATCTGATTGGTCACGGAATCTCCCCAGAAATCATAACCACCGCCAGCGATGCCATCTTTCAGGAACCGGGCCATTTCATTGGCATGACGAGCAAGTTCAAAATAAAGGCCATCCTTGAACAGCTCGGTAAACTGCGCGCCCAGGAGCCGGCCTTTTGCCAGCATGCCGCCCCGCTGCTTGATGTGGAAGCGGAAATCCTCTTTCAGCTCGTCTTTGATGATGGCCAGCGCTTCGCCGAACATGGCGCCGTTTTTCGTGCCGCCGATATAGAACGCGTCTGTGAGCTGGGCCATGTCAGGAAGAGTCAGATCGTTTCCCGGGGCAGTGAGCGCGCAGCCCAGCCTCGCGCCGTCCACGTATAGATAGAGCTTGTGCTTGTCGCATATGTCACGCAGCGCCTGGAGTTCATCTTTTGTGTAGATTGTGCCTGTTTCCGTGGCATTAGAAATGTAGACCATCTTGGGCTGTACCATGTGTTCGTCCGTATGGAGGCGGACCGCTTCTTCCACCTGCTGCGGCAGCAGCTTGCCGTCAGGAGAAGGCACATGGAACACCTTGTGCCCTGTGGCTTCAATGGCGCCTGTTTCGTGGACATTGATATGGGCTGTCACAGGAGCGATGACCCCCTGGTGCGGACGAAGGAACGCGGCGATAGCCGTCAGGTTCGTCTGAGTCCCACCCACAAGAAAATGGATATCCGCGTCCGGCGCGTTGATCTGGTCTTTCAAAAGAGCCGCCGCTTCTTCACAGAAGGGGTCTAATCCATAGCCTTCCGTATGGATCAGATTCGTATCCGAAAGGGCTTTCAAGATTCTGGGATGGGCTCCCAGACTGTAATCGTTTCTCAAAAAAATCATAGCAAATCCTCCCACTATCATAAAATCATGGTCCCTGCGCCTGAACATGGGCCAGGCACAGGGCCGCTTCAATGAGATAATAGTACCATAGTTCCGCCTAAAAGCGAATAGTTTTTGTCATGGCCCCGTATAATGGACTGGGTGGTGATTTTTATGATTATAATGATTCGCAAGAAAAAGTGTTTCAAGGCAGTGGCTCTGGTAGCTGTGCTGGCAGTGACCATCACAGGCGCGGGCATTACCGCGGGGATCATGGGAAAAGACACGGTTCCTACGGCAGCAGATGGAAATTGGGGCCTGAGCTTTCAGCAGGCGGGGAAGCCTCCGGTAGCCAATGCCACGGCTGATTATTTGAAAAAATTCAATGCTTACTATGCCCAGGACACAGAAGAAAAGGTGTTGTACCTGACATTTGACGCAGGTTATGAAAATGGATATACGTCAAAGATCCTGGATGCTTTGAAGAAACATCAAGTCCACGCAGCCTTTTTTCTAGTGGGAAATTACCTGGAGACCAATCCAAAGCTGGTAAAGCGCATGGTGGAGGAAGGCCACATTGTGGGAAACCACACGTTCCATCATCCCGACATGTCTCAGATCGCAGAAAGATCGGATTTTGAGAAAGAACTAAAGGATCTGGAGGCGCTGTATCAAAAGGTCACAGGGAAGACCATGCAAAAATATTACAGACCGCCTCAGGGTAAGTACAGCGAACGCAATTTGCAGATGGCAAAGGAGCTGGGATATAAAACCATCTTTTGGAGCCTGGCTTATGTGGACTGGTATGAAAGCCAGCAGCCGTCCAAGGAAGAAGCCTTTAAAAAAATGATCCCCAGGGTCCATCCAGGAGCCATTGTTTTGCTCCACAGCACGTCTCAGACAAACGCGGAGATCCTGGATGAACTCTTGACCAAGTGGGAGGAACTGGGATATCAGTTCAAATCACTAGATCAGTTAGAGCAGAATGAATAAGGGCATGGCCTTTTTTGCTGGGGTGCATGCCATCAAGACAGAGCAGCTCGCCATAGTGCCGGTTTTCCAGGAAAATTTTGCGGATGTCGATCAAAGGAATCTGGTGTTCCTGCGCCAGCTGAAAGACCATCAGGTTGTAAGCTTCCTGCCAGCGGTAAATATAGTTGATGTCACCGAGCCACGCTAAAATGTTTTCCCTGTTCAGCCCTTTGCATACCCAGTCGAAAAAACGCTGCTGGTTCAAAGGCGGCAGAGACAGCAGGATGGGGCGGCTGCCCAGGTTTTTCACTTGCGTCACCATGGCGGAATAGGTATTTTTGAACAAAGTGGAAGGGACTGCCGGGCTGTGGTCCCTTTCAGGCTGTCGGGAAATTTCTTCCCAGTTGAAATTGCAGTCGTTTCCTCCGAATTCCATGATGGTATAATCATACTCCTTCAACAAGTCTTTTTGATGTTCCAGGATCTGCTGGCCCTTGGTGATGGTGCAGCCAAAGCGGGCCAGGTTTTTCACCGGGATCTGTCTGCCCGAAGAAAACAAGTTGATAAAGCTATCCTTTAAGAATACGTATTTTTTGCGGGCCTCATCGTAAACAACGCCTTTTGCCACAGAATCCCCTAACACACATAATTTCATGTTCCTTCTCCATTTCACACGATGCCCGCGCCATGCTTGACACAGGTGATTTTTATAAAAACATTTCAAAATAGTATAATTTTATAATAAGATATTGATAATGTTTAAATATAGTTTTAAATATTATATATTAAAAAATAGAGTATGTCAATCCTATTTACAGAAATCCCTTCATGATATATAATGCTAGAAATAAAGGGTTTTTATGCGAGGATCGAGGTATGAAATGGAAATGATCAAAAAAATACTGGAAGAAAAACGGCCAAACAGCTGGGAGGACATTCCAGATATCGACTTGTACATGGATCAGGTGCTCAGCTACATGACCAGGCAACATGTGGGACTGGAACTAGATGAAAATCTGACCGCGGCCATGGTGAACAATTATATGAAAAAGGACCTGCTGCCTAGGGCAAAAGGAAAGAAATACGATCGGCAGCACATCGCGTATCTAACGGCCATCTGCCTGCTGAAACAGGTTCTGTCTGTCTCAGACGCGGGAGAACTGTTAAAGCTGCACATCAAAGAGCGGGAGGAAGAGCAGGTGCGCAGGTTTTACGAAAAATATATGGAAACCATGGACCAGGAATTCTGTCAGATTTCCGCTGCCATAGAGGAAGAGGCGGATCAGGAGCAGCTGGCGGATCTGGCGCTGCGGCTGGCGGTTTCCAGTTATGGGCAAAAGCTGGCATGTCAGCAGATCTTGGAAAAACTGGGACAAGGGGAAGCGTAAGGATATTTGCGTCATGAATGGAAGAATTCGTGTTCCGGCCTTGTAATTTCCACAGTTTGTACTATAATAGAACATAAAGCGATAACATGCAAAATAGGAGCATATGCGTCAAGTGTTCAGCAGATGGGGAGTTGTTGCTGAAACGAAAAGCGGCAAAGCGGCTTGCGGTATGTGTTTCGCGCCCGTTGCAGCAGAAACTCTGGCATCCTGTATGTAGGAAGGTTTTTATTTGCATACGAGATGGCGGGTTTTTTTGTTCTCCGGGGAAAGAAAAGGAGACAAAACATGGATCAAAAGAAAATCGAGGAAGGCGTTCGCTTGATGCTGGAAGGGATCGGTGAAGACCTGGAGAGAGAAGGGCTTTTGGAGACCCCGACCCGAGTGGCTCGGATGTGCAAAGAACTGTATGGCGGCATGGAGCAGGACGCAGGCGAACATCTGGAAAAACAGTTTCATGTGGAAAGAAGCGACGTGGTGCTGGAAAAAGACATTCCATTTTATTCCACATGCGAACACCACCTGCTGCCCTTTTATGGAACAGCGCATGTTGCCTATATCCCTAGCGGCACAGTGGCAGGGCTTTCCAAGCTGGCTAGGACAGTGGAGGTGTTTGCCAGACGGCCGCAGCTGCAGGAACAGATGACAGCCCAGATCGCAGATGCCATTGAGGAATACCTGCATCCAAAGGGCGTGATGGTCATGGTGGAAGCAGAGCATATGTGCATGACCATGCGAGGCGTGCAAAAGCCAGGGACAAAGACGGTCACCACTATAGCGCGGGGCGCTTTTTCAACAGATCATAGTTTACAGCAAATGTTTTTACAAATGGTGAAGTAAAATGAAGCGAGTAAATCAGATTTTGACACATCCCCTGTATCAAGATGCGCTGCGAACCATCGAACAGGCGGAAAAAGACAGAGTTTTTTGCAAACACGACATGGAACATTTTCTCAGCGTGGCGCGGCTGGCCTACATCTACAGCTTGGAGGAAAACGCAGAGATCTCAAAACCAGTGATCTACGGGGCCGCGCTGCTCCACGACATTGGCAGGGGAAAGCAGTACAAAAGCGGCATACCGCACCATGAGGCAAGCGTGGGCCTGGCAGAGAGCATTTTGACTGCCTGCGGCTTTTCTGATGAAGAGCAGTCCATGATGTTAGACGCGATTTTATTCCATCGGAAAGATGGGAAGCAGAAAGAAAAAACTTTGAGGCGCATCCTCTACAAAGCGGACAAGGCTTCGAGGAATTGTTTTGTTTGCTCGGCAAGGGAGCAATGCAAATGGCCGAAAGACCAAATGAATTTAGAAATAAAAGAATAAAGGAGCACATGGATGAAGATTGGGGAACGAGATTTTGACATCAATGGCAAGACATACATCATGGGGATCCTTAATGTAACCCCGGATTCCTTTTCTGACGGGGGAAGGTACGAGGCATTAGACGCGGCTTTGTTTCATGCGGAGGAAATGATCAAGGAAGGCGCGGATATCCTGGACGTGGGAGGCGAATCCACCCGTCCGGGGCACCAAGTGATCACAGAGGAAGCAGAGATTCAGCGGGTCGTACCGGTGATCGAAAAGCTGACTGCTAATTTTGACGTGCCGGTTTCCATTGATACTTACAAGAGCCGCGTGGCTCGGGAAGCTCTTGCGGCAGGTGCCCATATGGTCAATGATATCTGGGGACTGAAAGCCGACGAAAACATGGCGGCGCTTGTGGCAGAAGCCGGCGTTTGCTGCTGCCTGATGCACAATCGAAAGGAAGCGAAGTACCAGGACTTGCTTGCGGACATGAAGCAAGACCTGCGGGACTCTATCCAGCTTGCTAAGGCCGCGGGGATCGCAGATGACAAGATCATGGTGGATCCGGGGATCGGTTTTGGAAAGACTTATGAAATGAATCTGCGGGCCATCCGTCAGGTGGACGAGCTGCGGGAATTAGGATATCCGGTGTTGCTGGCAGCGTCTCGAAAGTCGGTCATTGGGCTGACTTTAGACCTTCCCGCGGATCAAAGGCTAGAGGGCACCCTGGTCACGACCATCATGGGTGTCATGAAAGGCTGCGGTTTTGTTAGGGTCCATGATGTGAAGGAAAACAAAAGAGCCATACAAATGGCAGAGGCCATTTTAGGCAGATAGGACGGGAAGAGCATGGATAAAATCCGCATTGAAAATTTGGAGGTGTTTGCGAACCACGGCGTGTTCCCAGAAGAGAACAAGCTGGGCCAGAAGTTTCTTATTTCCGCGGTGCTGTACACGGATACGAGAAAGGCAGGCATGACAGATGATCTGGCAGACTCCATCCATTACGGAGAGGTTTGTCATAAGATCAAGGATTTTTTACAGCGCCATACTTACAAATTATTAGAGCGAGCCGCGGAACGGCTTTGCGCGGAGCTGCTCGTCAGCACCCCTGGATTAGAACAGGTTCAGCTAGAAATCAAAAAACCCTGGGCCCCCATCGGCCTGTCTTTGAAGACGGTTTCCGTGGAGATTCGGCGGGGGTGGCACCAGGCTTATATCGCACTGGGTTCCAATATGGGCGACAAAGAGGGATATTTGAACCAGGCGGTTTCACAACTGGGGGCCGCGGAGGGCTGCGTGGTGGAGAAGGTTTCAGATTTTTTAGTGACCGCGCCTTATGGAAACGTGGAGCAGGATGATTTCCTCAACGGCTGTCTGCTGCTGCGAACTTTGCTGCCACCCCGGGAATTGCTGGCATTGCTTCATGAGATCGAGCAAAAAGCGGATAGGAAGCGGGAAGTCCGCTGGGGTCCAAGGACTTTGGACCTGGATATTTTGCTGTATGATGATCAGATCGTGGATGAGGAAGACCTGCGTATTCCCCATATTGAAATGCACAAACGGGACTTTGTTCTAAGACCTTTAGCGCAGATCGCGCCTTATGCCCGCCACCCCCTCATGGGAAAAACAGCAGCGCGGATGTTGGCAGAACTGGAATGAAAGCTTGCCTTTGAGACGGGAGACAGGTACATAAAAAGTCAAGGGAGATGAGAAGATTGCACAAAATAAAGCTAGTGCCGGACAAACCGTTTTACAACAGCTGTGACATCACAGTATATGACGTGACTGGCGAAAAAGAAAAAAAGAGATGTAAAATCACTGTGGAATACGCTGAGGTGGACGTGAGGCAGCTGAAAGAGCAGGGAAAGGGCTACCAAGCCGCAATGGAACATTACAGGGATTGGATCTACATGGTAGTGAAGCATTATATCGCAGACGACTGGGAATGCGCAGAGGGTTTGGAGCCGATCATGGAAATCATTAGTGACCATATAAAATCGTACTTTGAAGGAGCGTGAAATAATGATACAGGATATAGCACCCCACAAGCTGGACAATTCCTTTGCCCATAAAAAACAGCCACAGCCAGAGAGTGTTTTCTTCGCCTTTCAGAAGGGAAACATCTTAGTGAAAAAAGGCACAGACGGGATGCCGGCGCTCCCTACGCTGGATATGCTTTCCGGATCTTTTGAAGAAATAAAGAAGCGCGCCATTTACGTGTTTTCCGTGGATGAAAGGCCTATGTTCCTGCTGATGAGCAAGGGTCTGGAGGAGAGCATGATCCCTGAGGCGCTGGAATATGAAAATCCACGGAAACTGTATCAGGAGGACCAGAAGTGGGCGGCCCTGGCAGGTGTGACGGCAGGGCATTTAAATCATTGGTACGCGGAACATGTCTACTGCGGCTGCTGCGGGAGCCCGATGGATTTTGGAACAAAAGAGAGAGCCATGGTCTGTCCAAACTGCAAAAACATCCAGTATCCTCGGATTTCTCCGGTGGTCATGGCCGCGGTGACAGACGGCGACAAGCTGCTGGTGACAAGATACGCGGGGCGGCCGTATAAAGGTCTGGCACTCATTGCGGGATTCGTGGAGATCGGAGAATCTTTGGAAGGCGCGCTCAAGCGGGAAGTCATGGAAGAGGTGGGACTGGGCGTCAAAAATCTGCGGTATTTTGGCAGTCAGCCTTGGGGTTTTTCAGATTCCGTGATTTCAGGATTTTTCGCGGAACTAGATGGAGGCAGCCAGATCCGGTTGGATCGGGACGAGCTTTCCGAAGCGCTGTGGCTCTCAAGGGATGAAATTCCGCCGCAGGAAAGCCCTCTCAGCATCACAGCGGCTATGATCGAAGCGTTTCGCAAGAGAGAAATTTAAAAAGGGGAGGATCAGTATGACAAAAGTAGATTTGATATCAGGATTTTTAGGCGCGGGGAAGACCACCTTCATTAAGGAATTGATTTCCAAGGCTTTTCAGGATGAAAAGATCGTGCTCATAGAAAACGAGTTTGGTGAGATCGGCATTGACAGCCGTTTCATGCAAAACGCGGGCATTGAAGTGACAGAAATGAATTCCGGATGCATCTGCTGCACCCTGGTAGGGGATTTTGCCAAAGCTTTGAAGCAGGTGGTGGATCAGTTCAGTCCGGATCGGGTGATCATCGAACCATCAGGTGTGGGAAAGCTTTCTGATGTGGCCAGCGCGGTGGAAGAAATGCGGGAAGAAGCCCAGGTGGAGATCAACAGCCGGATTACTATCGTGGATGGCAAAAAAGCCAAGATGCACATGAAAAACTTCGGCGAGTTTTTTAATAACCAGATCGAGCACGCGACGACCATCGTGGTAAGCAGGAGCCAGCTGATCAAAGAGGAAAAGCTGAAAGAATGCGTGGCCCTGCTGCGGGAACACAATCAAGAGGCGACGATCATCACCACGCCGTGGGAGCAGCTGTCCGGCACCATGATCTTAGACGCTGTGAGCCACGGCCATGACTTGGAACAGGAATTGATGGAGGCGCATTGTCATCATGAGCACGGTCATGACCACGGGCATTGCGAACACGGCCATGATCACCACCATGAAGAACACGGCTGCCATCACCATGAACACGACCATGACCACTGCGATCACGGGCATGGACACGACCATGGACATGATCACGAGCATGGGAACCATCATGACGAGGGCTGCGAGGCTCACCATGACGATCATGGGCACGAACATCAGCATGGTCACGACCACTGCCACCATGATCACGGACACGAAGGCCATCACCACGCAGATGAGATCTTTGACAGCTGGGGCATGGAAACAGTCCACAAATTCAACAAAAAGGAATTGGAAGACACATTGAAAATGCTCAGCATGACCCAAGATCTAGGCACGGTTCTGCGGGCCAAAGGCATCGTGGAAGGCGATGACGGCCAGTGGATGGAATTCGATATGGTGCCGGAAGAAACAGAGATCAGGGATTGCCAGCCGGATTATACTGGCAGGGTCTGCGTCATTGGAACGGATTTGAAGATACAGGATCTGGAACAGATCTTTGGAAAATAAGGAGGCGGATCCCATGGAAATACCAGTTTATCTGTTCACAGGACTGCTGGAAAGCGGCAAGACGACGCTGATTCAGGAGGTGGCGGGAGAAGAGGACTTTCTGGAGCCGGGCGTGACTTTGCTGATCCAATGTGAAGAGGGCGAGGAAGCTTTTAGCGAGGATTTTTTGAAACAATACAGGATTGTGCTTCTGGAAGTGGAAGATCCAGAGGATCTCAACGAGCTTTTCTGGAAACGATGCGAAAAACAGTATCGCCCTGCCCAGATCATGATCGAATACAACGGCATGTGGGAGCTGAACGCGTTCTTTAACAGCGGCATGCCCGCGGACTGGTTTATCGGCGGCATCTATTCCACTGTGAACGCTGCCACAGCAGAGCTATATAT
>CAJTYS010000029.1 GCA_910583765.1 uncultured Eubacteriales bacterium
TCATCTTTGGACAGATCGAACCAAGACTCAGAAGAGGCGAAAGACCGGGACAGGGATTGATCGAAACGATTTAGGGTATGGATGGAATCGAAAATCGTGTTTATCAAACATGTTGGATTTAGGAGCGCTTCTCCAATTGGGTGAAGTAAGAGGAGCGCTCCCACAATGAATGACTGAAATACAGCCATATCTATTCTAGTGTATTTTTCGATATTTTGCAATAGATGAATCCCAATGGCTGTATTTCAAAGAAGAAATTTATAGTCAGAAAGGATTATATTATGGAAGATCAAAAGAAATTTGGTTATACTCCCGCAGAGTATCGGAAATTTAAGATCTATGCCTGGCGGTTTCTTTTAGGCTTTTCCTTCTTATATATGTGCATCTATTGCTGCAGACTGAATCTGGCCTCGGCAATGCCGATGATGATGGAGGATGAAGGCTGGACCACCGCGCAGATGGGTCTTGTCACAGGAACGCTCTTTTGGACTTACGGGCTGGGACATCTAGTGAACGGAAGGCTGGGAGAAGTATTTGGTTCTAATCGATTCGTTATTTTATCCGTTATCTTGACTTGTGCGGCGAATATCATACTGGGATTCCAACATAGCATTATCATCATTGCCATACTCTGGGGTTTCAATGGTTACTTTCAATCCATGGCTTGGTCCCCAGGCATGTCAGCCATCATCAAATGGTGGCCAGGCGACACTCGGGGTTTTGCCACGGGATTCGCGCACGCTTTTTCTGGAGCAGGTCAGGCGGTCTGCATTTTAGCCGTGACACTGGCGTTTGCTTTAATGCCTGATTCAGGCTGGAGAGCCGCTTTCTGGATTCCTTGCGCGTTTCCACTGATCATGTTAGTGATTTATCTGTTCGTGGCTAAGACCAGTCCTACGAACATTGGATTGAAGGAGTACGAAGAGGATAATCCCCTGAAAAAAGAGCAGGAAGAGGCAATGCGTAAGGTCAAGGAAGAACATGGACCTCTTTATCCATATTTTCACTTGATCAAGAACTGGAAATTCATTATTTGGCTGATCGTGGCCTTTATCACAGGTCTGGCCAGGTACGGGATCGTCACTTGGATTCCGCTTTACTTTATGGAAAACTTCAACGTGGACATCAAATCGGGATTGATGAGTTCTCTGGTCATCCCTCTGGGAATGGCCATTGGGACCTTGGTGGTGCCATGGCTCACAGACCGGTTCTGCCCTAACAACAGACTGCCTGCCGTTATATTCAGCGGCCTGGCGGCAGGGATCATCACCTGGATATTCTTTATGATTCAGCCAGGGATCTTAGCGGAAGCACTGTTATTCTTCGCGGGATTCTTCATCTATGCCATCAACGGCCTGTGCTGGGCATACGCAGGCGATGTGGGCGGCAGAGTTTTCGCCGGAACAGCGGCAGGAATGCTGGATTTCGCGGCCTACATGGGCGCGGGCTGCCAAGCCGCGGTATTTGGATTCATCCTCCTTGGCGGCGGCTGGACGACGATCTTTGTTACCATCTCAGGCGGTCTCCTGGTTTTAGTGGTCCTTGCTTTGATCGCCAGCAGGGGAGAGAACAAAGAAAAAATTTAAATGACAATATGGATATGTGGCCCTCTTTCAAGAGGGTCACGGCTTAGCAGGAGGGAATAAAATGGAACAGAAAATGATCATGGCCAGTGAAAATTACAAGGAACTGGACGAATATATCAAAGAAAATAAGGCGAAAACCATATTGCTGGTATGCGACGTAGCCCTTCCATTCTTGAAAATCAGCAAGTATTTTGACACCTTAGAAGAGAGACTGGACGTAAAAGTAGTGAAGTTCGATGACTTCAAGCCAAATCCTCAGTATGAATCCGTTGTGGAGGGCGTGGAAGTGTTCAAAAAGAACGACTGCGACCTGATCATGGCAGTAGGCGGCGGCAGCTGCATCGATGTGGCCAAGTGCGTCAAATTGTATTCCAACATGGATCCAGCTCAAAATTATTTGAAGCAGGAAATCGTGCCGAATGACGTAAAGCTGCTGGCAGTGCCCACCACGGCGGGAACAGGCAGCGAGGCCACAAGGTACGCGGCCATCTATTATCAAGGCGCAAAGCAGTCTGTCACAGATTACAGCGCGATTCCAAGCACAGTGATCGTGGACTCGTCTGTCCTGAAGACTCTGCCAGAATATCAAAAGAAAGCGACCATGATGGACGCACTGTGCCACGCAGTGGAATCCTATTGGTCCGTGAACTCCACGGAAGAAAGCTACGAGTATTCAAAGCAGGCCATCAAGCTGATCGTGGAAAACAAAGATGGATATCTGGCTAACGATGACGCCGGGTGCGCCAACATGCTCCATGCCGCGAACCTGGGAGGAAAAGCCATCAACATCACCCAGACCACGGCAGGCCACGCCATGTGTTACAAGTTGACTAGTTTATATGGCATCGCGCACGGACATGCTGCTGCGTTATGCGTTTCAAAGCTGTGGCCTTACATGACCAAGCACACGGACAAATGCATTGACCCGAGAGGGGAAGCGTATTTGAAAGACATTTTTGTGAAAATCGCAGATGCCATGGGCTGCGACACAGTTGAGAAGGGGATCCAGGCCTTCCAGAAGATCGTGGATGACCTCAAACTGGAGGCTCCGGAAGTAAAAGACCCTGGCGATTATGATGTTTTGAAAACATCGGTGAACCCAGTCAGGTTAAAAAATTTCCCAGTACAGCTGGACGAAGAAGCCATTGACTGGCTGTATCATCAGATTTTAAGTTAACTCCAATTTCAGTCGTTGTTGACATTTGACAAGATGAAAAAAGGCGTTCTGCCAAAAAAATTAGGCAGGGAACGCCTTTTTTCACGATTCTTTTTTGATGAAGCGCCAAGTAAAAGATACACCTCATGGCCCGAATATGGTATGATAAAGCGGTGGAAATCAAAAACCACATGAAAAAAGGAGGATTCACATGATGTTTCGCCGTTTCCTTGATCATCGGGATCAAACAAAGGAAAAAGCCAAAAGAGCAATATGGTTCACTAAAGAAAAGCTCCAAGAGATCAGCGATTACATAAAAGCGAATTATCATCCGGAATCAGAGCAGGAGCCGAATCTGAGCGCTCCCAAAAGACTGGATGACAAAGAGCGCTCCATGGACCTGCTGTCTGATGAATCATTAGAGGCTCCCATTGACGGGTCATCGAGCGTATTGACCGATACGTTTCAAGACGCAGGGGACAGATCTTTAGATTCATCTCGAATCCCTCTGCCTTCCATGGGAAGGATGACTATCTGTGAAGAGACGCTGCCCTATGAAGCGAGGACGCTGGATCAGCTTTTGGATCATATGGGCGAGACTTTTACGGAAATGCTCCTGCGGCTCATTGATGAACGGGGAAAGAAGGACACAGAAGTTTACAAAGGCGCGAACCTGGACCGCAAGCTTTTTTCCAAGATACGCAGCGACAAAGATTATAGCCCGAAAAAAGCAACGGTCTTGGCGCTGGCCATTTCTCTGGAATTATCCCTGGATGAAACAAGCGACCTATTGGCCAAAGCGGGATACGCGCTGTCCATGAGCCGAAAATCCGATGTGATCCTGCGGTATTTCATTGAGCGGGGAGAATATGACCTGTTTTTGATCAACGAAACGCTTCTTTATTTTGATCAGGCGCTGCTGGGTTCCACGGCAAAATAATTGTCGCTTTTAAAGCGACCTATTGTCTCCAAATGTGATGTAACATAGAAACACAACACACACAGGAGGTTTTCAAAATGAAAAAGAGCAATCAAACATTTACGGATTTAGTATTTATCTTGGATCGGAGCGGTTCCATGCGGGGCCTGGAACGAGACACGCTGGCAGGTTTCAATGAAATGATTGACAAGCAGAAACGAGAGCCAGGGCAGGCACTGGTCACAACAGTCCTGTTCGATGACATCCGGCAGATGCTGTATCTGAGAAGGCCACTGGAACGATTGCGGCCTTTGGATGAGTCCCAATATTATGTAAGGGGCTGTACCGCGCTGCTGGATGCCATTGGGCAGACGATCCATGACATGATCGGCTGCCACAAAGCGCCGGAACGCAAGAGAAAGGTGGTCATGGTCATCATCACCGACGGGCTGGAAAACGCCAGCAGGGAGTATTCTTATTTGGATGTCAAAGATTTGATCCAGCGCCAAAAGAGCAGGCATGGGTGGGAATTCATTTTCCTGGGAGCCAATATGGACGCGGTGGAGGAAGCCGCGAAAATTGGGATCCAAGAAGAGCGGGCCGGAACTTATGCGAACGACGCAAGGGGAATAGAGGTCACATATGAAGCCATTTCCCAGGCTGTGAGCTGCATGCGCATGGGTGACACCCTTCATGGACAATGGAAACAAAGCATAGAAGAAGATCAACAAAGACGCAGAGACTATTAGGAGGCATCAAGCATGAAACTGAAAAAACAAAGACTATTCGTGAGCATCATAGCAATGACGGTGGCAGTGTCCGGTATGCTGTTTCCAATGAAAGCAGCGGCAGCGGAAAGGTCCGTGAATCTAAAAGTGAGCAATGCCTCAGCATCATCTGTGGTATTAAAATGGAACAAGCCAAAGCAGATAAAATCCTACCAGGTCTATCGTTCCACCAAAAGAACATCTGGCTATAAAAAGATCGCCTCTACTGGAAAAGGGACTTTCAAAGATAGTGGCCTGCGGGAGCAGAAAACCTATTATTACAAAGTGACAGCAAAGAAGAGCAATCAGAAGTTCACCAGCAACATCGTTTCCAAAGTAAAGGTCCGGGGTGATTATAAAAAGGGGACCGTGTATGGCCCTTCCATGACTGAGAGCCAGCGAAAGCAAGTGAAAAACGCCGCGGCGAAATTTGTCAACACAAAGATCAAGCCAGACATGGATGCATATGAAAAAGTGGAGGCTGCCCATGATTACCTGGTAAAGCGGTGTGAATACGCAGACAGCAGCAGGAAGAACGGCGCCAACAGCGCCTGGGGCGCGCTGATCTATCAAGAAGCGCAGTGCTCAGGGTATTCCAGGGCCTTCAAAGCACTATGCGATGCCATGGGCGTAAAGTGCCATTATGTGCATGCCACGGAAAACGCGGTCAACCCTTTCCACCAGTGGAACATCGTTCAGGTGGGGAGTCAGTATTATCATATTGATGTCCAATGCAATGACAGCAGCGGATTTCGGGCCATTTACCTGGCCTCTGACAAGACCATGAAAAAGATTGGACTGCGCTGGAAAACATCACAATTTCCAAAATGTCCGAAGGACTATGCATTCTAGACCAGAAAGGGCGGCCTGCTTTCAGACCGCCCTTTTTTGAGCTAAAGAATCATAGCTTTATCTCCTGTGTCTTGGCTCCACTGGTTTGGACGGACCGCACTCATTGCAGCCACAGTCACAATCGGATGGTTTTTTGTCTGGCACAGGTTTCCCGCCGCATGGGTCGCCGCAAGGTTTCCTGTTGCCGCCGCATGGGTCACAGCAGGAGTTCTGTGGCGGACGGCATGGCTCTCCGCAGTTTTCCTCTGTGTCCGCCGCAGTGATCCTCTTTGGGAAGAGGGCAGGGAATCCAGAGCAGATCGGATTGGTCTGGGTAGGAATTTCCGCGAACCCAGTAGATAAAGCACAGAGCTGCACAGGTACGACGATCTTCTTTTCAGAGCTTACGCAAAGCGCGAGGATCAGATTGCCGCATACTTCGCCGCCAGGTCCCACGTTCAGATCCCTGCCGCAGCTGTTGGTGGCAAGGCGGGCCTCACATGCGATGTTGGCGAATTCCGTGAACCTTGGAAGGAACGCGGTGTCTTCTGTGCTCGGCATGCAGCACTCGAAGAAATTCGTCAGCACCAGAGGATGGGTGATGGTAGCCACATTCACCTGCGCGCATACAGTAAACACGCTTTCATTGTTGCATCTGTCGCACAGCAGCAGGTCGATGTAAACCAGCACATCACCAGTGATGCTCACGTTCTGAGTCCCGAAGATCGGGGTTCCCATGCACTGATCGTCGCATTCCTGGGTATCCGCGTACAGGACTTTCTGGGAAAGCATCCCGTCAGGTCCTACCACCTCAACATAGTCTCCGTTGCCGTTTTGCAGGAACGTGGCTCCTGAAATGCTAGTGTCAATATCCAGGCTCAAATTCCTTGGATCATCCACATTGCACGGGTTGAAGAATTTTTTGCAGCGGATGTCACAGACCCTGAGGATCGTGCTTCCAGCAGGAACGCAAGGTGTGAACCTCTGATTCTGCACAGTTTTCATTCCCTGTAGATTGGACAGCACCGCGTCATAAACGCTCTGTACATAAATCGGTGTGCTGACTACATCATCCAGTTTGCCGTTAAATTTGCAGAGATTGCCTGCGTTGCAGCAATTCTCGAAGAGGTCCGACGCCGGTCTATTGCCGAAACAACTCATATAGTTACCTCCTTTGAACTTTCAATAAGTGATTCTTGAATAATATATGTGTTTTGTGGAATTTGTGTTACTTGTATCGAGACCTTGTGGTATACTATTACTACGGCTTTGCCGAAAAGATAGAAAGGAAATGATTTTATGTCAGGAAATTTAATGACGAACAAGCAGGAGCGGTTCACGCTGTATCAAGGTCAGAAACAGATCAGTCAGAGAGCTTACAATCTGATCATTGGCGCTACGTTGTTTTATGGATTCGCGGTGAACGCGTTCATGATCACGGCTTTTGAAGGCGCGTTCGACAATATGAACCAGTGGGTGTTTTTGATCGGATACATCGTGTGTGTCCTCATAGGAGCCATGCTCACTAGGAGCAACAGTCCGGCAGTCAGCTTTCTGGGATACAATTTCATCGTAGTCCCGCTGGGCGTGGTTTTGACCATGCTGCTTCCTTATTATGGATCACAGCTGGTCTTTGACGCAGTGCTGGTCACAGGGGCGATCACCTTAGTGATGATGATCGCAGGGAGCGCTTTTCCAAACCTGTTCCTCAGTATGGGCAGGACCCTGGCGTTCACGCTTTTGGCGGTCATCATCGTGGAACTGGTTTGCGTGTTGATCCTGCATCGGGATTTTGCTGTGTTCGATTATGCCATAGTGTTGATTTTTTCCGGTTACATTGGCTATGACTGGGCAAAGGCCAACGCTTATCAGCGGACGGTGGATAACGCCATTGACAGCGCGGTTGATTTATATATGGACATTATCAACATTTTTATCCGCATTTTAGCCATCATGAGCCGAAACAGTGATTAACAACGGCTTGATTGGTGGAACGGAGAAACGATAAACTAGGAGCCAGTGAAAAGGTGCGCGGATGAAAGAAAAGAATTTTGTAAGGCTGGAACAGCCAGAAGAAAAGGAACGAGCCGAGGAAGAGGAAAAGCAGGAGGCGGCCAAGAAAGGCAGCGCGGCTATTTTCTTGCTGGTGGCGCTGCTGTTTTTAGCAGTGATGTGCGTCACCTACTTTTTTGAACTGAAATTCGGCAAGACTGCCGGTACAGTGGCTCTCATTGTGGTCGCGCTGATCATCGCGGGATATTTGTATAGAAATGAAATCATGGAAAAACTAAAAAGAAAAAAATAGGATGGTAATAAAGATGATAAAAACAAAGAAGCTGAATTGCGGAACCACCGTTGTCATGGAAAAGATCCCTCATCTCCAGTCCGTTGCCCTCGGGACTTGGGTCAGAGCAGGGGCGATTGATGAACCTGCCTCCATCGCAGGAGTCTCTCATTATATCGAACACATGATGTTCAAAGGCACGGAGCTGCGAACGGCAAAGGAGATCGCTTCTGACGTGGATAAGATTGGCGGTCAGTTCAATGCCTTTACGGGAAAAGAAGCCACTTGTTACTATATCAAGACCTTGTCCGATAATGTGGATCGGGCGGCAGAGATCCTGCTGGACATGATCCTCAATTCCAAAATGGACGCGGAGGAAATGGAGAAAGAGCGGAACGTGATTCGGGAAGAGATCAAAATGATCCAAGACACGCCGGATGATGATGTCCACGACACAGTATGCGAGTTAGTGTTTAAAGGCAACCCTTTGGGCAATTCCATTATTGGGACTCCGGAAACATTGGATCAGATCGACAGAGCGGCATTGACGGGATATTTGAGTCGGGAATACACCAGGGACAGCCTGGTCATCGCCATTGCCGGTAATTTTGACGAAGAGAAGATCTGCGGCCTGTTTGAGGATCAATTGACAAAGCTGGCAGCGGCAAAAGAAAAAAAAGAGCATGAATTCCAACCTTATGAACCGAGATACAAAGTCAAAACAAAGGACATTGAGCAGAGCCACATCAGTCTGGCGATTCCAGGGGTTTCCATGGTGGATGAAGATTATTACGCCATGGGGCTTCTCAGCAATATCATGGGCGGCAGCATGAGTTCTCGCTTATTCCAGAACATTCGGGAGCAAAAAGGGCTAGCATATTCTGTTTATTCTGTTTCCAGTTCTTTCAGCAACGCAGGATATTTCAATATCTATGCTGGGGTGGCACATGAAAAGATCCGTGACGCCATTGCCGGAATCAAGGAAGAGCTGGTAAATTTGAAGCAGGACGGGGTGACAGAGGAAGAACTGGCCACTGCCAAAGAGCAGATGAAGAGCAGCTACATTTTCGCACAGGAAAACGTCAATGGCAGGATGTTCTCTATTGGAAAAAACATGGCCCTCTGCGGTCGGACCCAGTCGCCGGAAGAGGTGATCGAAGGGTTCAATAAGGTCACTATGGAAGACATGGTTAGAGTGGCGGAAAGCATCTGCGATCTAAAGCGCTATTGCGGCGCCGCTGTCACCAACAAAGATTTTGATCTGAAGAAAATCATGGAGGCATAAAACATTGGAAGTCAAGATAAAGACAAAAAACGGGACACTTCCTGCCTATGAGACAGAAGGCTCGGCAGGCATGGACCTGCGGGCTGACTTGGAAGGTCCCATCAGCTTGGAACCAGGCAGGCGGGCTTTAATCCCCACGGGCCTGTCCATAGAACTGCCTCTGGGTTATGAAGCCCAGATCAGGGCAAGGAGCGGCCTTGCCATCAAGCAGGGCATTGGTTTAGTAAACGGCGTGGGCACCATTGACAGCGATTACCGCGGTGAAATCAAAGTCGCTCTCATTAACTGGGGCCAGGAACCTGTTGTCATTCAGGACGGTGACCGGATCGCCCAGATGGTTATTGCCAAGTACGAAAGAATCACCTGGAAGCAGGTGGAAGAGCTGGGAGACACAAAGCGAGGCGCTGGTGGTTTTGGTCACACTGGCCTTTAGCTGCTTTGCGCATGACACACTGGCAAAGGGGCCAGGACAGAAACAAAAAAATGATCTGTCGCATATATTACCTTGAGGTGGTATATGATGACAGATTTTTTATTGCTGGAAGAAATATGTGAATTAAACGGCGCAAATGCCCGCCCGCCCTTGCTGCATCAAAAGGGGATCGCGTCAAAAGGCCATTTTTGTCCTTACATGAGCCTTGCGGATCATACGTCCGCATGGTTTCTCAGAGACCCGGAAGTGGAAACTCCAGTAACAGTAAGGTTCTCAAAGGCCATGGGGGAACTGGGAAGCAGCGATTCTGATCGGGACACCCGGGGATTTTCCGTCAGATTTCATACCAAGCAGGGCCATTATGACTTGATCTGTCACAATTTTCCGGTCTACTACATCAATGATCCGGCCAAATTTCCCCAAATGGCAAGAACCCTCAGCTTTTCTCATCAGGAATATGGGAGCAAACCGGATTTTTGGAGCTTTCTTGCCCAAAACCCAGAAGCCATGAACCTGGCCATCCGGCTTTATTCCAATCAAGGGACCATAAAATCTTATCGCTATATGGAAGGCTATAGCGTCAACACCTATGGATGGATCAATGAACAAGGAAAAGAAGTGTATGTTCGGTATCGCTGGAACCCTTGCTGTGAAGGAGAGGAAGACAATGAGAAGCGAAAGGGAATTTCGTATCAGGAGGCAGAGTTTTTGGCTGGATTTTCGCCGGACTGCTGTGTTTCCGATCTGGTTTTCGCACTGGAGGAAAGAGGGCTTCCAGCCTATGAACTGGAGGTCCAGATGATGGAGCCAGACCAAGTGGAGCGCTGCGGGTTTGATGCTTTTTCCGTGACGCAGCTGTGGCCGGAAGAACAGTTTCCTTACATGAAGATCGGAAAAATGACATTGGAGCAGATCCTTTCTAAAGAACAGGCGAATCAGCTTTGCTTTGTTCCTTCCAATCTGGTGCCGGGAATCAAGTTCGCCAACGAAGCGTTTCTGCGGATCATGGATTATGCTCACAAGGACGGAGGCCGCCAGAGAGGAGCGCGGAAATGATAGAATTCAAACAGGCAGCCGCCTATTATCAGAGCATGGAAACCCGAGAAAAAGAGTCTTTAACAGCGAATATCGCGGAAAGTCTCATGTTTGAAGATGAAGAAATCATCAAAACCATATTGAGATATTTCAAGGAGGTGGATGAAGGGCTGGAAAAAAATTTAAAACAAAGATTGTATTTTTAATTTACTTTACCATAGCAAAGGTGTTATTATTAAAACAGTGGAAATCTCAAAAATAGACAAAATTTATGTAAGAAAAGAGGGAACGCGGATGATCGGTGTCAAGAAGAAAGAAAACGAATTTTTTCAGCTGCTGATAGATTTTGCGGAAAAGATCGTTAAAGCAGGTGAGACATTTTTGGATTTGGTGACGAATTACGAGGATATCACAGATAAGGTGGCGGCGCTCAAGGTTTTGGAAACAGAATGCGACATGCAGGCCCACAAGATCTTGGTGGCGCTCAACGCGTCCTTTGTGACACCATTCGACAGAGAAGATATTTACTCGATCACAAAAGAAATGGATGAGATCGTGGACTCTCTGGAAGAAGTGGCAAACCGTTTCATTGTCTTTGATGTGAAAAAATTAAAGCCTCAATGTCTGACCATGGCCAATTATATCATGCAGGCGATCAGGGAACTGGAAGTCCTCTTCAAACACCTTTCAGAAGTAAAAAAGAACAATACGGTCCACGAACAGGTCATTGAAGTGAACCGTATTGAAAATGAAGGCGATATTTTATACAGGCAGGCGTTGACTGAACTGTTCCGAAAAGAAGTCAACCCCATTGAATTGATCAAATGGAAACACTTGTACGAACAGCTGGAGGCTAGTCTGGACTCCTGCGAATGCGTTGCGAACATCATAGAAGGAGTGGTAATGAAATATGCTTAGTGGAGTCCTGGCGTGCGTCATACTATTTGCGTTGATCTTTGAATTCATCAATGGGTTCCATGACACAGCGAACGCCATTGCCACTTCCGTGTACACTAGGGCGCTCACGCCGAAAAAAGCCATTGCCCTGGCAGCAGCCATGAACCTGGTGGGCGCTATGGTCAGCGAAAAGGTGGCCATGACCATTTCCAGCGGTCTGGTGGATGTGGAACTAGAACAATACGTGATTTTAGGAGCTCTGATCGGCGCCATCATCTGGAACCTATTCACATGGTGGAAGGCGATCCCCAGTTCTTCCTCCCATGCCTTGATCGGGAGCTTGATCGGCGCGACCATTGTTTTTACCGCCAGCACGGAGCACATCCTGTGGGGTGGAGTGGTACATAAAGTGATCATCCCCTTAGTGACCTCGCCTTTTATTGGACTGCTCATTGGATTTGGCTTCATGAGGCTGATTTTCCTGCTGTTCGCGGGTTGGTCCCAGTCAAAGGCCAACCGAGTTTTTTCTAAGCTCCAGGTTTTTTCCGCAGCTCTAGTCGCTTATTCTCATGGCAATAACGACGCGCAGAAGACCATGGGCATCATCACCTTGGCACTGCTCACAGGCGGCTTGATTGATGCCAGCGTGGGCGTGCCGTTCTGGGTAAAAGCCTCGTGTGCGTGCATGATGGCTTTAGGGACTTCCCTAGGAGGCTGGAAGATCATGAAGACCATGGGCGGCGGCGTGACAAAACTCCAGCCTGCAAGCGGGTTCGTGGCCCAGACCGCTTCGGCACTGGTTATTGAAGGCATGTCGTTTTTAGGAGCGCCCATCAGCACCACACAGGTCATCACTACCTCAGTCATGGGCGTTGGGAGCGCTAAGAGGCTCTCCGCGGTAAAGTGGGGGATCGCGCAGAACATCATCATTGCCTGGGTCGTGACACTGCCCATCACCATGATATTAGGCGGATTGGCTGTTTTAGTGATCCAGATTTTTGTATAGGACAAGCTATGATTGGAAGAGAACGCATCGAAAAACGAGAATATGAGATCCTGTCTCCCTTGGCTTCAAAGGCAGCGGAATCAAGGGGCAGGCAGGTGCCGGAGAAGCAGTGCGCCATTCGCACGGATTATCAGCGGGATCGGGACCGAATCATCCATTCCAAGGCCTTTCGCAGACTGATGCACAAGACCCAGGTGTTTTTGGCGCCGGAAGGCGACCATTTCCGCACAAGGCTGACCCATACCATAGAAGTTTCCCAGATTTCCAGAACTATCGCCAGGGCATTGGGGCTGAACGAAGATCTGACAGAAGCCATAGCCATGGGGCATGATCTGGGGCACACGCCTTTTGGACATAATGGGGAAAAGGTGCTGGATCATATTCATAAAGGCGGCTTTCGGCACAACATCCAAAGCCTGCGGGTCGTGGATGTGCTGGAAAGCGGCAGTACCCGCAAGGGAATGAACCTGACCATGGAGGTGCGGGATGGGATACTCAACCATACTGGACCGGGAAATCCCTTTACATTGGAAGGCCAGATCGTCAAAATCAGCGACAGGGTGGCTTATATCAATCATGATATTGATGACGCGCTCCGCAGCGGCGTGATCACGGAGCAGGATCTGCCGAAACAATGTCTTTTTGTACTGGGCAAGACCCATCGGGCCAGAATCGACAGGCTGGTGACGGATTTGATCGACAACAGTTGGCAGAAAGATCGGATTGCCATGAGTCCTGTCTGCATGGAGCATATGGATCTATTGCGGGATTTCATGTTCCAGAACGTGTATCACAACAACAGGGTAAAACGAGACGAAGACCTGCAGAAAGTGCAGAACATCATCGAATCCCTGTATCGATATTTTCAGGACAACTCCGCGGCCCTGCCAGAAGAGCTGCAGAGCATGATTCCTCGATTTGGGCTGGAAGAAATGGTCAAAGACTACATCGCAGGGATGACGGACCGGTATGCCATGAACCTGTACACGGACTTGTTTGTTCCTAGAGGCTGGAAATGAGAAAATAAAAGAAAAAAATTTTAACGAAAAAAAAGGAAACCGCATACTTTTGTCGAAAAAGAAAGGGAATTGATAAATCAGGATTTTATGAGGGACAAAAGTGAGTGCAGGCAGCAATACAGTTGACGAGATCAAGAGCAGGTGTAATATTGTCGATGTGATCGGACGAGTCGTTCCCTTAAAAAAGGCAGGGAGCAATTATAAAGGAAGATGTCCGTTCCACAATGAAAAGACACCTTCTTTTGTGGTATCTGAAACAAAACAAATTTTTACTTGTTTTGGCTGCGGAGCCACAGGGGATGTCATCAGCTTTGTTCAGCAGTATCATCAGCTGGATTTCATGCAGGCCATGGAAAAGCTAGCAGATGAATATGGGATCACCATACAAAAGAGTTTCCACAAAAGCGAAGATAAGGACACTGCATATACCATCAATCGGGAGGCTGCCAAGTTTTTTTACAGAGCCTTCCGAGAACGAGCCAACCCAGGTTATGACTATATGAAAGGTCGGGGTATCGAGCCGGAGATCCTCAATCAATTTGGCATCGGCTACGCGGATGAAAAGTGGGACAGCTTGTTTCAGCATCTCACGGCCATGGGATACGCAAAGGAAAAACTTGTGGAATTAGGGTTGATTTCACAATCCAAGGGTAACTATTATGACAAATTTCGCAGCAGGGTCATGTTTCCCATTATGAACACCAGCGGAAAGATCATTGGCTTTGGAGGCAGAGTGCTGGGCGATGGAACGCCGAAATATCTCAATTCCCAGGAATCCAGCGTGTTTCAGAAAAAGAACAATCTTTACGGGCTGAACATTACCAGGCAGGAGATCCACAAAGAAGATCAGGCCATCCTGGTGGAAGGATACATGGATGTGATTTCTCTGTATCAGAGCGGCGTGCGAAATGTTTCCGCTTCTTTGGGAACCGCGTTGACGGAGAACCAGGCCAGACTGTTAAAGCGCTACACGGACAATGTGGTTTTATCTTATGACGCTGACCAGGCAGGCATCAATGCCGCGCTTCGGGGACTGGATATCCTGCATAGGGAAAAGATCAAAGTCAGGGTGCTGCATGTTTCCGATGGCAAGGATCCTGATGAATTCGTGAAGAAAAACGGCAAAAACGCTTTCCTGACGCTGATCAAACAGGCGCTGCCTTATGCGGATTACCGATTAGACCTGATCAGAAAGGACTGTGAGCTGGGCACCACAGAGGGCAGGGTGGATTTCTTGAAAAGAGCCGCCGATGTTTTGCGGAACTTGAGTCCAGTAGAAGCGGACATTTACATAAAAAAACTGGCAGAGGAGACAAAAATCTCCGAAGGTGCTATAAGACTTGAAGCAATTGGTAATAATAGTGAAAAACAGTCTTCCCAGTGGGTCGATCACCACTCAAAGGACAGGGACAGATTACCGTCTGATATCACATCACTGGAAAAAAACATGATAAAGCTCATGCTCCACAGCAGCAGCTATTATCCGAAGATTCTCCCTTATGAAAAGGCTGCGTTCACTTCACCATCTGGACAGAACATTTATAAAGGCATCAAAGAGATTTATGAGAAACATGAAGAGCTGGATATTCCAAGGCTGATGGACATGCTGGATCAGGAGGATGTTCGAGAGCTTGAGGACATCATGAAAAACGTGCGGCTGGCGGGCAAAGAAGAGCAGCTGCTGGCTGACTGCGTCAATACCATCAAGCGAAAAGAACTGACCAAAAAAGAACAAGAGCTGATCATGCGGCTTTCCATGGCAGAAGAAGAAAATGAAGAGACTATCACAGAGTTGACACAAGAACTCATGGAGATTCAGATGATGATAAAAAACGGTAGGGGGTAAACAAATGGCAAAAAAAGAAACACAGCAAGAAAACTTGCAGACACAGGTAAAAGATAAAAAGCAGCTGATCGAAGAACTGACCGCTAAGGCAAAGAGCAAGGGGTCTCTCACATATACAGAGATCTCTGATCATCTTGGCAATATTGAATTAGACAAAGATGATATGGATGATATGTACGAACAGCTGATTTCCAGAGGCATTGCCATTGTTTCCGAGGTGGAGCTAGAGCCAGACGAGCTAGAGCTCAGTGAATTGGAAGAAGAGGAAGTGGACGATCCGGACATGGAAGCTGTCATGGCAGAGAGCGGAGACGCCAAGGAGATCGATCTGGAAGCCACGATTCCAAAGGGCATCGCAGTGGACGATCCGGTGAGGATGTATCTGAAGGAAATCGGAAAGGTGCCGCTCCTTACTGCGCAGGAAGAGATTGAACTAGCAAAGCGCATGGAAGCAGGCGATGAGGCGGCCAAGCAAAAGCTCTGTGAAGCCAACCTCCGTCTTGTTGTGAGCATTGCCAAGAAGTATGTGGGCAGAGGCATGCTGTTTTTGGATCTGATCCAAGAGGGAAACCTGGGATTGATCAAAGCCGTAGATAAATTCGATTGGAAAAAAGGTTACAAATTCAGTACCTATGCCACATGGTGGATCCGTCAGGCCATCACCAGATCCATCGCTGACCAGGCCAGGACCATCCGGATTCCCGTCCACATGGTAGAGACGATCAACAAATTGATCCGAGTGTCCCGTCAGCTGATCCAGGAAAAGGGCAGGGAAGCCACGCCAGAAGAAATCGCGGAAGAAATGGGGATTTCAGAAGAGAAAGTGCGGGAGATCTTAAAGATCGCACAGGAACCTGTTTCTTTGGAAACACCGATCGGTGAGGAAGAAGACAGTCATTTGGGGGACTTTATCCCGGATGATGACGTGCCCGCGCCAGCAGAAGCAGCGGCTTTTTCCATGCTCAAGGAACAGCTGGTGGAAGTGCTGGACACTCTCACTGAGCGGGAACAAAAGGTCTTGAAGCTCCGTTTTGGCTTGGAAGATGGACGGGCCCGCACTCTGGAAGAGGTGGGCAAGCGCTTTGACGTGACTAGAGAGCGTATTCGCCAGATCGAAGCAAAAGCCCTGCGCAAGCTGCGCCACCCGAGCAGGAGCAAAAAATTAAAGGATTATTTGGAATAATGATAAAATTGACTGACCGCCTGCAGGTGCTCGCGGATCAAATCGAAGAACAGGAAACCATGGCCGATATTGGTACCGACCATGGTTTTTTGCCCATTGCCCTTTGGGAACGAAAGATTTGTCCTCATGTGATCTTGACAGATGTGAGTTCCGGTTCCCTGGAAAAGGCCTGCCAGACAGGATATGCCGCATATCCTGGTCAGAAGTTTGATCTGCGCCTGGGCAGCGGACTTCGAGTGCTGAAACAAGGGGAAGTGGACGCTGTGGTCATAGCTGGCATGGGCGGCATTCTCATGACTGAGATCTTAGGGGAAGATCTGGAAAAGACACGTAGCTTTCAGAAGCTGGTCCTCCAGCCAAGGAGCGGCCAGGGCAAGCTGCGGCACTGGCTCATCTGCCACGACTTTCAGATTACCAGAGAATCTCTGGTGCGAGAGGGCAAATACATCTGCGAGATCTTGACCGTGGTTCCAGGTGACTATGCGGCGGCTGGCTTATCAGAGGAGGCACCTACGGCAAATGTTTCCCGGGAAATCCTTGGCAAAGGGCCAGATGACATTGAATATGAAGTGCCGCCTTGGATCCTTTCCGCAGGTGAGCTGGCGGAGCCCTTTGTGCGCAGAAAACTGGCCGCGGAGCAGCGGGTCTGGGAAGGACTGATGAAAAGCAAACAGCCGGACCGCTCTAAGGAACAAAAGACGCAGGAGCGGATGGCTTATTTAAAATCGCTTTTGGGAGGTGTTTAAAAACATGAAGCTGGAAAAGATGATAGCATTGTTGGAAGAGATCGCGCCGTCTGATACCCAGGAAAGCTGGGATAACAGCGGGGTCCAGCTGGCCGCCGGTCCTCTGGAGATCCGCAAAGTTCTGCTGACACTGGAAATCACTGACGCAGTTATTGAAGAAGCGGCAGAGGAAAACGCGGATATGATCATCACTCATCATCCTTTGATTTTCGGGGGCATTAAATCCGTGGATTATCGGGACGTGATTGGTTCTTACATTGTGAAGCTTTTGAACATGGGGATTTCCGTTTATTCCTGCCACACACCTTTTGACAAGCTGGTTGGCGGGAACAATGATTTTCTGGCAGAGCTCATTGGCCTTCAAGATGTGGGAGGTTTCCAGGCAGATGGAGCAGTGGACATGATCGGCAGAGTCGGGACGCTGGCGAAACCTATGACCCTGGAAGCCATGCACAAGTTCCTGGCAAAGAAACTGAAATTAAGACAGAACCAGATACGAGTGGTGGGCAAAGGCGACATGAGCATCCAAAAAGTGGGAATCTGCACTGGTGCGGGGGCGGATCTGATGAAGCTTGCCATGGAAAACGGCTGTCAGCTGTTCATCACCGGAGACGTGAAATACCACGAAGCCCAGGATGCGGCGGCTCATGGCCTTGCTTTGCTGGACGCGGGACATTATGGCACAGAAAAATCCTTTGCCGCCAATTTCGCGGGGAAGCTGGCAGAAAAAACAGATGGGCAGATGGAAATTCTGGAATCAAGCGTGGACATTGACCCGTTTAAAATGGTATAATGGACGCAGCCAATTGATAACGGCGTTGCCGCAAGGAAGCGTCCATTGAATCACAGCCAAGAATTGAGATTTCAAAGGAAGGCCGTGGTATAATGGACGCAGCCAATTGATACGGCGTTGCCGCAAGGAAGCGTCCATTGAATCACGAATTTCAATTCAATGCTTAAAGGTGATTCATGGTATAATGATTGAGAACTTGGGTAGTTCAGGCAATTGCGTGCGTCAGCAGGACGTATGAGGAAAGTCCGGGCTCCATAGGGCGAGGATGCCAGATAACGTCTGGCGTAGGTAACTATAGGGAAAGTGCAACAGAAACATACCGCCGAAACGGGTGATGCCGTGGTAAGGTTGAAATGGTGAGGTAAGAGCTCACCGGGAGGCATGGTAACATGTTTCCCGTGTAAACCCCATCCGGAGCAAGACCAAGAAAGGGCGAACAAGGCGGCTGCCCGCCGCCGCCCGGAAGGTAGGTCGCTAGAGCGCGTTGGTGACAGCGCGTCGAGATAGATGATTGCCAAATACAGAACCCGGCTTATGGGCTGCCCGAGTTTTTTCTTTTTTTGATTTTTGTATGGACAGCGGCCTGCCATCAAACATTCCCATTTACCTCACTCAGAGACCAAAGCGCACTGGCGAATCAGTATTTATGGAGAAAAATGATGCGTATATTCCAGCTTCTTAGAGAAAAACAAGGGGTAGCGTCAAACACACGACAAACGATGGACACAAAGCTGACAACAGACGAAGCCAAATCAAGGCTTTACAGGGAACTAACTGAATTTACCGGGTGGAAATTTCTTAAGAGCGAGCCGTGTCTGCGAAAAAGAGTTGATGACATGGTTTTAGATCTTGTTTTCTATGGGTCAAAGTATAATAGCCTTGAGGATGTGGTGGATGTTAACTGTGAATTTAGGATTTGGTCAAAATCCTTGGATAAGGTCTGTAATGTCAACAGCAGTATCGCCTACTATTCCATACAGCCAGATGGGGAATACTGGTATAACATCGCGTCACAGCGCAGTCTTCAACAAGCGCTGACCGATATGAAAAAGAAGATAGAACAATATGCGCTGCCAGCAGCAGAGGCATTTGAAAACAGCCGGGAGGATGGACTGCGTTATCTAGGCAAGGGGGAAATGAGAGAGATATACCATGTGGATTCCTTTGGCGCTTATGCAAAAATAACCGAAGGTGATAACTGAGCGTCAAAACTTTTGATGCGGGTAGGAAAGCAAACAAATATGGTGAGAAACAATTCGGACAATGAAAGGAAAAAATCATGGCCTCCATAGAAAAGAAAACCATAAGTCCAGAAGCTGAAAAAATAATGATTGAACGTTTTGGAAAAGACACTGTTATTGCGTTAGCAACAGTTGAGGACGGAATTCCATATGTAAGAAGCGTAAACGCATACTATGAAAATGGAGCATTTTATATTATTACATATGCGCTTTCAAATAAAATGAGACAGATAGAAAATAACCCAATCGTCGCAATATCAGGCGAGTGGTTCACAGCACATGGAAATGGTGTTAATTTAGGCTATTTTAAGAGAGACGAAAATCAGTTGATCGCAGAAAAACTGAAAAACGCCTTTGCTGAATGGATTGATAACGGACATAATGATTTTGATGATGAAAACACTATAATTTTATGTGTGAAATTAACGGACGGAGTGCTATTATCGCATGGAACCAGATATGAGTTGTAACTTCAAACTTCCTATATCAGAGATATGAATATGGCATCTCGAAATGTAGCCATAAGAAACGGAATGTCAATGACAGATACATGGATAAAGCATTACAGAGGTGTAGATATGCCCCATTATCGTTATGTGGTTTTCCGATAATTTCCCGTTTGAAAGGAGTCTTTACATGAAATATACATGTGTGGTCATATCTGTGGCCGACATTAACGCCGCAAGAAAATTTTATGAGGGTTTGTTCGGATTGGAGGTGTTTCAGGATTATGGAAGAAACATCGCTTTTACCTGCGGTCTGGCATTGCAGCAGGATTTCGACTGGCTTGTGAATTTGCCCAAGGAAAAGGTATTAGAAAAATCCAACAATGCGGAAATCGCCTTCGAGGAACAGGACTTTGACGGTTTTCTAAGCAAGCTGAAAGCATACC
Source organism: uncultured Eubacteriales bacterium (assembly GCA_910583765.1). GTDB lineage: Bacteria > Bacillota > Clostridia > Peptostreptococcales > Anaerovoracaceae > Hominibacterium. The sequence continues at coordinate 19,920 of CAJTYS010000029.1, forward strand.
CGGATATTGAATATCTGGGAGACGTGATCGAACACAGCTGGGGACAGCGTGTGATTCGGTTTTACGATTTGGACGGGCACATCATTGAGGTTGGCGAGGACATGAAAATGGTAATCAAGCGTTTTCTTGCTTCCGGCATGACTATGGATGAGGTTTCTGCGAAAATGGACGTTTCACTGGAAGACTTGACAAACCTTCTCAATCGCTAATATATGACAGACGAATAAACGAATCAATACTTTCAGGAGGGCAAAAATGATTAGATTGGTTAGACCGACAGAAGCACTGAAAGAACAAGCGCTAGAGTTCAAACAGGAATTCTTTCACAATCAGTAAAGACAATCACTCGAAACGGCGGAGTCTATGAACGCAGCTTTGAATTTGACGGAGAACAAGCGGATATTTATAGAATCGCTCTATAAATTCCCATTTGTAAAGGAGAATACCATGACAGTCAATATAGCGGAAACATTTGAATTATTGTTTGATAAGCACAATAATGTCGCATACAAAGCGTTACAGGAATTGCAAAAAGAAAGCGCTGAAACGGATCGTGTGTATCCCTATATGGATAAATTAAGCGATATGCTTGACAGTGAAAATTCTTATGTTCGCACAAGAGGACTTACGTTGATTGCCTATAACGCAAAATGGGATAAAGATTATAAAATTGATAAAATCATTGATAAATATTTAGGGCACATAACAGATATTAAGCCCGTTACAGCAAGACAATGCATTAAGCTGTTGCCGATGATCGCTAGGCATAAGCCAGAATTGAAGGATGATATCCTTTCTGCGCTTCGTAAGGCAAATATCTGTATTTATGATGATAGTATGCGACCATTAGTTGATAAGGATATTCAAAAAGCGCTAAAAGAAATACAAGGATGATAAAGCACGAATATGATTCTAAAGAAATCCCTTTCCGCGGTCACATAGGGCGGAAAACGGCTTTACATGATTTGGAATGAATGTTATCATGTGGGCAGGTAGGAAAGCGAACCAATATTATGAGAAACAATTAGAACAATGAAAGGAAAAAGAAAGCATGCTGGAAAACAAACTGGGTATCGCAAATCCTGCGGAGCTGGCCTGTGAAGAAGAGAAAATCAGTAAGAAAAAAGCACTGGAGCTCTTTGAAAGCGGTTCTCTGGACAAGCTGGAGGCAGGGACGTTTGAAGCCCTGGCGCAAATACACAAGCATCTCTTTGAAGAAATCTATGATTTCGCGGGGAAAATTCGGACTGTGAATCTGGCAAAGGGAAATTTTCGATTCGCATCGGTCATGTACTTGGAAAGCGCGTTGAAAAACATTGAACAGATGCCCCAGTCCACCTATGATGAGATCATTGAAAAATACGTGGAAATGAATATCGCGCATCCTTTCAGAGAAGGTAACGGCCGCAGTACCAGAATCTGGCTGGATTTGATGCTAAAGAAAGAACTCCATCAAGTCATTGATTGGAGCGAAGTGGACAAAGAGGATTATTTGCTGGCCATGGAACGCAGCCCCGTTAGAGACATCGAGATCAAGCATGTTTTAAAAGCAGCGCTCACAGATCGAATCCATGACAGGGAGATTTATATGAAGGGCATTGACGCTAGTTATTATTACGAGGGCTATACGGTATACAAAGCGGAAGAACTGTAAGCAAGCAGCGGCTATCGGTCAGTTAGCAGCATTAGATTTACTTGCGGTACGAATGATCGTTGTGAGTATCCGCTTTATCAAAGCAGTAAGGAGAAGATCATAACTTCCAGTTCGTTCCTACGGAACATATATTGCTACGATGGCTGCGGCGAAAGAACCAAAGCGGATATTTATGGAGGTGAATCATTATGAAACATAAAGTAAAAGTAACTGTTTTAGATAAAAAACTGTATCCTGAATTGCAGCAAGCATATTGTGCTGATCCTGACTCTGGCACCTGTCCTTGTTACAATGTGGGGGACGAATTCGTTTTTTATCGTGATGATGAGCGGGATGATTTCTGGCGCATGGGATTGAACACGTTGGTTAAAACCAATGGAGATGCCAATACCGTGGCGGGAGGTCCGAAAATGCCGTTTTGTTCGGAAGCGTGGGACGCCATTTCTCGATATATCTACGCTGGTCTGCAGGGCGGTTCAATTATGAAAGGCTGGATGAACGCTGAAAATACAATGATCACTTGCTGTTCTGACGGCACAAGGCCTGTAATCTTCAAAATTGAGAGAATTGATTATGAATAGGCCGGACATTCATGTCACGGCCTATTCTTTGGATAGTTTAATCATTCCAGTATTGTTCCATGTAAATGTTGATGTCCTTTTGTTCTAATTGATACTTTGCGGCCACTTTGCTGGCCGTGGCTTCCTGCGTCATAGCCAGTTCCTGGCAGAGTTCGATCATTTTTCGTATCCCTTGCTCACGCTCTTCCATCTGGCCTTTTGTTCGGCCCTCTTCCAGGCCTTCCGCCCGGGCCTCCTGCCGATCCAATATTTTCTCTTCCCATGCGTTCATGAATTTGATCCCCACTTCCTCGCTTGATTTGATGGAACGGATCCTCTCGTGCATCCAGCGGATGGTTTCGCTGCCAGAAGCCTGCGCTCGTTCGTCCGTTGTTTTCTCAAAATAGCGGAGCATTTCGATCAGTTCCCGGCTCACTCCTTCCGGATTCGTTCCCCTGGTGTTGAGGAAGATCCGGGTCGCACCGTCCATCAACGCCACATCTGCCGCTTCTTCACATTTCATGCGAAACGTGTACCGGTACAGTCCTTTGCCGAACAGGTCGAAGGGCATGATGAGGATGATGAAAACGTCGTTCATCTTGCCGAAATCCACCTCCCCCGGCGGGAGCAGTCGGCTGTCGATCATCCCTTGGTAATTCCGGGAACGCTTCGGCAGGTTTCCCGTGTTTTGCTTCTGCGCTTCCGTGTTGTGAATATTGCCTTCCGTATCCATGGCCCAAACGTCCAATTTGATCTGCCGGTTCCAAACGGACCGCCTGATTTCTTTTTCCGTCTGCGGCGTGTACTCCAGCTCGATGTCCTTTTCCAAGATGATCCCTAACACTTTTTCCAGGAATTCTTTGTCTTCCATGGTCTCGTTGAACAAAAAACGATCCAGCAAGTTTAAATCTTTTAGTTCTTTCCCCTGATTCAATCCGATCCCTCCTTTTGATTATACGATGTTCCTGCCCCCTTTTCAACAGGCATCTTGTTTGTAATTATTTTACTGTATTATTTTACCATAAAAATAAACGAAAGGTCAAGGAATTTTCTATATTTTTCCTTATGTCTGGATGAATTAGTGCGGTATTCGTTCATGAAAGCTAAAACAAAGCCGGCTTCACTGATTCTGTTTCATAGGTGAGCTGTATTGACATTTCCCACATAATAGAATGGGAGGTTTCCTATATGATTCTAAAGGAATCCCTTTCCGCGGTCACATAGGGCGGAAAACGGCTTTACATGATTTGGAATGAATGTTATCATGTGGGTGGGTAGGAAAACGAACAAATATTTATGAGAAAAATTAGAACAATGAAAGGAAAAACTCATGACATCCAGAGAAAAGAAAAACATGCTAAGATTATTGATCGGAGTGATCGTATTGACGCTGTGCGTTGGTATGGCCACGCCAGTGCAAGCGGCGAGTTCCAAAAACGCGAAAGCGCATAAGGCCTATGAGAAGCAGATCAAAAAAGACCAAAAAAAGTACTGTCCCAACGGGCATCTAAAGTATGTCCACAAAGACTTGAACGGGGACGGCATCGATGAATTGATCACCTTGCCAGGACTCGGATATGGATCAGAACTCCTTTACACATATAAAAACAAAAAGGTGAAGCGTGTGGCTGGGTTTGGACACTATTGGAGCATCACGAAGTATTACCCAAAGAAAAAAGTGCTGCTTTGCGAAGGTGACTACGGCGGAGTGTCCGGTCAAATTTACTATCGATTTAAAGGCACGAAGCTGATCACAAAGGCGAGCCTTGAAGGAACCTATGACATGGAAAGCGGCCAAACCACGTACACCTACTACGTGAATGGAAAGAAAACCACCAAGCAGAAATACATGTCTTACATCAAAAAGCTGACAAAAGGAACGAAAGCGAAGTCGCTCACAAAAGTCAAGTGGAAGACTTATTGAGTTTCAGGCCAGGCATCTGAGCAAATTTTCTTTGATGCGTCAGCAATCGGCAGAGACTGATCAGGCACTGATCAAGGACACGCTGACGACAAACAAATCAGAAGAGAACGGTTTATTGCCAAATCGAAAATTAGAAGAGGTAAGATGTATGAATATTGACGACTATCAGGCATATATTTCCGCAGAGACGATGATGGGGCCCAATAGCGCAAGGATATTAGCGGAGCTATTTGACAAATATCCATTACAGCTGGCTCCTGATGATCGGATCCTCGACTTAGGATGCGGCACGGGACTGACAAGTCTGATCATTGCCAAAGAGACCGGAGCCAAGGTTTTCGCGAATGATCTATGGGTAAGCGCAGAAGAAAATGGAAAACGGTTCGCTGAATGGGGTGTGGGAGAGCAGATCACGCCTATTTGTGAAGACGCAAACGATCTTCATTTTGAAAAAGGGCAGTTCCATGCTCTGATCAGCATTGACTCTTATCATTATTTCGCGGGAAGCAAGGGGTTCTTTCAAGAAAAGATTTTGCCATTCATGAAAGATAATGGAGTGGTTTTGATTGGGATTCCTGGTCTGAAAGATGCATATACAGGCTGTGCGGAAACGCTTCTTTCCCCTTGGATTGGAGATGACGCGCATATGTTCAAAAGCCCAAAAGTCTGGAAAGGACTCATCGGCGACAGCCATAGGATCGAGTCGGTGAAAATATGGGAAATGGACTGTTTCAGCAAAGCTTGGGAAGATTGGCTGGCGACGAATAATAAATTCGCACTTGGTGATCAGCAACACTTTGAAGCGGTCATTAAACCATATACTTGTTTTGTGGGGATTTACGTCAAATTGAAAAAGGCATTGTGACCCGGAGCCGAACGCTGGATTTAGCGGAGGCAGGATATTTGGATATTATTTGGGAAAGACAGAGGATTGTTTCTTAGAGCTAAAAATAAGAACAAACTCAGAGTTTATGGAGGAGACTATCATGCTTGATCTAATGCCTGACGCGGAACAAATGACAACCTTAGTTGGGAAACCTTTATATGAGATATGGAATCAATTATGCGCTTTCATTGATGAAAAATATGATATGGAGCACTTGTGGAATCAAGGTGGTAAAGCGTGGACCTATGAATATAAATACCGCAGGGGCGGCAAAACGCTATGTGCGTTATATGCAAGAGAAAACTGCATCGGATTTATGATTATCTTTGGAAAAGATGAAAGAACAAAATTTGAAGATATAAGGGACACGCTTTCTGATGCCGTTTGCAGGCAATATGATGAGGCAAAGACCTATCGTGATGGAAAATGGGTTATGTTTGAACCGACTGATACCACTGATTTTGATGATTACATGAAATTGTTGGCTATCAAAAGAAAACCGAACCGGAAATAACAATTCTCGTTTAATCATCAATCGTGGAGCGGAACTTTCAGTGGGAGAAATTTCATGGCTTGAAGCACAAAAGAAGGGCTGGATATTCATTCCATAGCCCTTCTTTTGGATGCTTTAGTCCTTCCAGTATCGTTTCATGTGATTGTTGATGTCCTCTTGCTCTAACTGATACATCTCGGCTACTCGGCTAGCTGCGTCCTCTTGCGGCAGGGCTAATTTCTGACAGAGTTCGATCCCCCTGCTCACGCTCTTCTTTTTGGGCCTCCTGTCGGTCCAATATCTTCTCTTCCCATGCGTTCATGAATTTGATCCCCACCTCCTCATTTGATTTGATGGACCGGATCTTTTCGTGCATCCAGCGGATGGTTTCGCTGCCAGAGGCTTCCGGTGTTTTGTTTCTGCGCTTCCGTGTCATGGACGCTTCCTTCCGTGTCCATGGCCCAAACGTCCAGTTTGATCTGCCTGTTCCAAACAGACCGCCGGATTTCTTTTTCCGTCTGCGCAAACGATGAAAAGGTCAAGGTACTTTTCCATATTTTTCTTTATGCTTAGATGAATTCGTGGGGTATTCGTTCATGAAAGCTAGAGCGTGGATTTGTTATCGTAAATCCTCGGCACCACAACGGATACACTGATGCGGCCATAAGGAACAGAATATTAGGAAGGCTACTGAAATAAGGGCTTCCGGTACATTCAACATGTACGGAAGCCCTTGCGGGTTTTACAGGCTCCTGCCAGTGGCATGGGAAAACCGCTCAGATATTAGGGTCGCTTAAAAATGCCTGGATATAAGGGAGCGCTGCTCCGATGGAAATGTTGTGTTTTGGCATTTTGCTTATAAGGAGAAAATCATGTGCTTCTGTAAATGGTGTCATCTGCTGGATTTGCTTATGAAGAAAGGATATGTCTTCTTTATGCAGATACTGAGCAAGGTGTCCTCCAAGGATAAAATCGGTGTCATAAATCAGGTGAAGCATGTTGATTGCTTTTGCCAGATTTATAAGAAACAGGTTCCAGCGGTTTAAGGCGGATGGTTCTTTCTGCCTTACATTGGCAAAAAAGGATTCAGGTGTTTCGGATTCCGCAAGGAGTGATGTCAGGGACAGAATTGTTTCCATGCAGCCCATCCTGCCGCAGTAACATTTGGAACCGTCTGGCTGCATCTGTATGTGTTCGATCGTAGAGCTGTGGCCGTGTTTGCCTGTTAAAATGGTTCCTTTCGATATAATGGCAGCCCCAAGGTGCCTGCTTAATGAGAGATAAAACGCATCTGTAAGTCCGGGTGAGGCCCATAATTCTGAAACCGCCGCGCTTTCTGCATCGTGAATAAAGGAGCACGGGTACGGGAGATGGTTAGAGAATTCTGTGATGGAGAGTCCGGTGCATGACAAAATCTCGCCGTATAATATCGTCTGTCTATCCGGTGTTACCAGTCCCTGCATGGCGAAGCCGATGCCGAGAATCTGGCCGTCTGCGATTCCCAGTGAATTTTTAAATTCAAATATCTTATCACATACAGCTTTAAAATAGGAGCCGTTGCGTTCAAACGCAATTTCATAGGTTATGCGGTTAATCATTTCGCCATACAGGTTTACAGCAATCATCTTTACTTCTTTTTTTAAGATTTCCACTCCGATACTGATTCGATAGTCAGTAACAATGGAATAGGCAGCAGCTTTTCTTCCGACCAGTTCTGTATCAATCCGGCCGTTTTTTTGAATCAGGCCGTCATTTTCCATTGCCGCCAGATTTGTTGTGACAGTAGGGCGGCTCAGCCGCAGGTCATAGGAAATGTCCTGCTGGGAAACTTTTCTGTTTTTATAAATATAATCATAAATCAGGCTGCGGTTATTCTGCTTAATCTGATTCGGGGTAATGGTTTTTTTCATAATTCAATCCTCTATTTTGTAAAATTATTTGACAAATTGATATTATATCATAGATAGAGACAATCCGCTGAGCAATTTGTATGATTTTAATTAAAAAATTACATATTGACGAAATGCGTTTCTATTGGTATTATGTAAGTGTAATTTGATAAATGATTTTACAAAATAATTTTCAAGAAAGGAGAGCGTCATGGGAATTATTGAAAAAATGAGATTGGACGAAAAAAAGGGATTTGTAACAGGAGCAGCAAGGGGAATTGGAAAGAGCACGGCGAAGGCATTCGCGGAAGCAGGCGCGGATGTGGCAATCGTGGATGTGGATTACGAAGGGGCAAAAAAGACAGCGGATGAGCTTGCTGGGAAGACTGGCAGGAAGGTAATCGCGATTCAGGCGGACTGTACGGATAAGGGTCAGGTGGACGCAATGGTGGGACAGGTCGTCAGGGAACTTGGAGGGCTTGACTTCTGCCATAACAACGCAGGGATCTGCGTCAACGCGCCGGCGGAGGAAATGACCTATGAGCAGTGGAACAAAGTCATCAACATCAACCTGAACGGCATATTCCTGACGGATATCGCAGCGGGGAAATATATGCTGGCGCATGGAGGAGGGTCCATTATTAACACGGCTTCCATGTCAGCGCACATTGTCAACGTGCCGCAGCCTCAGTGTGCGTACAATGCGTCCAAGGCAGGCGTGATTCAGCTTACGAAGTCGCTGGCCATCGAATGGGCAAAGCGTGGTGTCCGTGTAAACAGTATCAGTCCGGGTTACATTGGAACAGAGCTGACTTTAAATTCCCCGACTCTGATCCCTCTGATTGAAAAGTGGAACGCGATGGCGCCTCTGGGAAGAATGGGAACGCCGGAGGAACTAGAATCGATTTGTGTATATCTGGCTGGGGACACCAGTACATTTACAACAGGTTCGGATTTTATCATTGACGGTGCGTTTACCTGTTTCTAAACAAGCCATACATACATGCGTATGCGGCATCCATAAGAATTTTTGCGGATGTCGCAGCAGAAAGAAAGGAAAAGCATGGAAGCGAGAAGATTGATTGTGAATGGAAAGACGGCACTGGGGATTGAGCTTGGCTCCACCAGGATTAAGGGCGTGCTCATAGATTTTAGAGGCCAGGTCCTCGCAGTTGGGATTTATGATTGGGAAAATTCTTTTGTTGACAATATCTGGACATACAGCCTGGAGGAAACGCATACAGGAATACGCAGGTGCTACAGTTCCCTGCGGGAAGATGTGGAAAGAAAATACGGCGTTTCCCTGCAGAACATCGGCGCTATCGGCATCAGTGCCATGATGCATGGATATATGGCACTGGATAAGGATGGAAAACAGATCGCGCCGTTCCAGACCTGGAGGAATACAAATACGCAGAAGGCGGCAGATGAACTAACAGAGCTGTTTGATTTTAATATTCCGCTGCGATGGACCGCGGCCCATTTATTCCAGCGTATCCTTGACCGGGAAGACCATGTGGAGAAATTAGACTATGTAGCTACGCTGAGCGCCTATATCCATTGGAAACTCACCGGAAAAAGGGTCATCGGCATCGGGGACGCAGCCGGTATGTTTCCGATTGACTCTGCTGCCCATGATTATGATGCCGGGATGGTGAAAAAATTTGATGACCTGCTAAAGCCCTATCAATATAAATGGAAAATGAAAGATATTTTCCCAGAGGTTCTTGTCGCAGGAGAGGATGCTGGGACGCTGACGGAAGAAGGAGCGGCATTTTTAGATGAGACAGGCACTCTCCGTGCGGGAATCCCGCTCTGCCCACCGGAAGGGGATGCGGGGACAGGCATGGTTGCGACGAATTCCGTTGCTCCGGGAACAGGGAATGTATCGGCAGGCACAAGCACATTCGCGATGATTGTGCTTGAAAAGCAGTTGAGCAGGGTATACAGGGAAATTGATATGGTGACAACGCCCGCTGGCTTCCCGTGCGCGATGTCCCACGCGAATAACGGGACCTCCGACCTGAATGCCTGGGTTGAGATTTTTAAAGAATTTGCGGAGCTGATGGGGGTGAAGGCGGAAACAGGAGAGCTGTTTGAAAAGCTGTACACGAACGCGTTAAACAGTGATCCGGACTGTGGAGGGCTTCTCGCATATGGCTACTATTCCGGTGAGAACATTACCATGCTCAATGAAGGGCGGCTGGCATTCCTGCGTACTGCTGAAAGCAGGTTTAACCTGGCGAATTTCATGAAGGTCCATTTATATACATCCCTTGGGGCTGTAAAGATGGGGATGGATATATTGATGGAGGATGAGAAAGTAAAAGTGGGGCGGATCATGGGGCATGGAGGTTTTTTTAAGACCAAAGGAGTCGGGCAGAGGTGCCTGGCGGCGGCAGTCAATGCGCCTGTTACCGTAATGGATACGGCAAGCGAAGGCGGCGCATGGGGCGTTGCGCTGCTGGCAGCATATATGATCGATAAAAAGGCGGGGGAAAAGCTGGAGGATTATCTTGAAAAACGGATTTTTGGGGAGCTTTCCGGCGAGACAGTGATACCATACGCAGAAGAAGTGGAAGGATTCCGGGTTTTCATGCAGCGCTATAAAGCAGGGCTTGCCATTGAAAAATCCGCAATAAAAGCAATGGACTGGTAGGAGAAAGGAGACCGATATGAAAAAATGGGGAAAACGCATCGGATATGGAATCGGGGATCTTGGGTGCAACCTGGTTTTCAGCACGATGGCATCCTATCTTATGGTTTTTTACACAGATGTGTTTGGCATCACAGCTGCTGCGGCAGGCACAATGATGCTGGTAACAAAATTTATTGACGCATTCACAGATACGGGAATGGGGCTGATCGTAGACCGGACGAATACGAGATGGGGCCAAGGGAGGCCTTACTTTCTGGTGGGTGCCGTGCCATTTGCGATCTTTACATTCCTGACTTTTTATATTCCTAACTTTGGAAGCAGCGGAAAGCTGGTTTGGGCGTATGTGACATACTGCCTTCTCTGCACAGCGTATACGGTTGTAAATATACCACTGAATACAATTGTGCCGAGGCTTACCTCAGATATCCATGAGAGAGATGTCCTGGTTTCCACAAGGATGGTCTGCGCAATGGCCGGGACAGCGGTTGTAATGTCCATTACGGAGCCGCTGGTGCGCTTTTTTGGCGGAGGAAATGAGGCGAGAGGCTATCTTATTACAATGACAGTATATGGAATTGCCGCAATGTGTATCTTTTTTGTGACATTTGCCAGTACGGAGGAGGTGGTTCCGCCTACCGTCAATCAGAAGCATTCCTCACTGAAAGAGGATTTTCATGGGCTTACCGGCCAGGCGTGGATACTGTTTCTGCTGAATTTGTTTTACTTTTCCCTTTATGTGGTAAGGAACACGACAGTAATTTACTATTTTAAATATAATCTGGACAGGATGGAGTGGCTGTCGTTGGTAGGGCTTTTGGGTATTTTGTCAGGGCTGCCGATGCTGCTGTTGCTCCCGATCCTGGAAAAAAAGTACAGTAAGAGGAGCCTGATGTTTTTCAGCATTATTTTATACATAGCGGGAGACCTGCTGATTTACATCGGACGGAACCAGACGGTATGCCTGCTGGCCGGACTGGTCATTACCGGACTGGGGATTTATGGAATTTTCGGAATTATGTTTGCCATGCAACCAGATGTCATTGATTATTCAGAATATAAGAAAAATGCAAGTGTCGCAGGCTTGATCGCGGCATTCCAAGGATTTTTCGTAAAGGGCGGAATGGGCTTTACGAGTTTTATTATTGGCGCGTTTTTAAAAAACGGAGGGTATGTAGCGAATGCGGTCCAGACAGAGAAAGCGCTTTCTTACATTGAAATCTGTTTTATCTGGATTCCGGTTGTTTTGTGCATAGTAATCGCAGCGCTTACCTATTTTTATAAGCTGGACGGCTTGCGAGGGGAAATGACGCGTGAGCTGGAAGCCCGGAGGGTGAATCAGGAAGATGGAATATAAAGGTGCGATTTTTGATATGGATGGCCTGTTGTTTGACACAGAACGCATTTATCAGCAGACATGGCAGAAAATTGCAGGGGAAAAGGGCGTGAAGCTGGATGGCGGCTTTGTGAAAGCTATTTCCGGCACAAACGGGAGTCATATGCGCCATGTAATCGAACGGTATTACCATGTTCCGGATGGAACAGCCATTATGGACGAATGCATGGGGCGGATCAGGGAAAAACTGTCCGTCCATGTACCGGTGAAGAAAGGCGTGCGTGAAATACTGGATTTTTTTCAGAAAAGAGGAATCCGGATGGCAGTGGCAAGCAGCAGTGCCGCAGGGCAGATTGAGTCCAATCTGGAAACGGCAGGCATACAGAGATATTTTTCTGCTGTCGTCAGTGGGACGGAGGTCAGTCGAGGGAAGCCGGAGCCGGATATATTCCTTTATGCCGCAGAGCGGATTGGCTGTGCGCCGGATGTATGTTTTGTGTTTGAAGACAGCGAAAATGGGATAAAAGCGGGCTATACGGCGGGATGCGCTACGATTATGGTTCCGGATCTGATGGAAGCATCTTCTTCCATTCTGCCATACTGTGGAAAAATTTGCAGGGATCTCTTACAGGCAGAGCAGGAGGTCAGCAAGATGCTGCGGGACTCAGTATAACCGCAAGGCTCGAAGTGCGGTTATCACGTTTTCGGGCCTTTTTTAGACAAACAGAAGGGCTGGACAGTCAGGCCGCAGCCTAATGGAGCGTTTCGATCAGTTCCCGGCGGACACTTCCTCAGAACAAACGTGAAAATTTGTAACTGGAAAAATAGAAAAAGGTATAAGGGTAGGAAAACGGGGAAATCTTGTCATAGGATTCTGGAGTGTGTTAGAATGTAGAAAAACAAATTGAAATTTTGAAGGAGGAATGAAGTATGGTTAGTGATTTTTTAGTAGCAGCATTTCCGTGGATTTTAATTGGTTTATTTGTAGCTATCAGTTGTTCTCTTATGAGCAAAAAAGAGAAATAACTTCTAATTTGTCAGGCAAGAACAATATATTTCTCTAACGCAGCCTAAAGTGCTAAATGATATTTTATAACGAACGAACACCGGGAACACGTTTCAATTCTTGATTTAAAAGTCCCCAAAATATCCCAACCATCCTGGTTTCAAGCAGATGTTTTTTGCGAAACACACGCCAAACACCAGGAAATTGACATGTGTTAGCTGCGGTTATCATGGCTTTTGCGTGGAGACTTATGGAAGGGAAGAAAGCGAAAAATGAGAATGCGGCCAGGCCTCGCTAAGCTTTTTGCCAGTATGGGGAAAAAGGCTTAGTGTAGATTTTCTAGGGAAATTTTCAATATTGATGGAAAACTGCGTAAAACATGTGTATAATGTATATGTATGCAGTCAATGCGTATTTACAGAATCAATCCGCTCCTTGCAACACAGGGGCGTATATGATAAAGTAGTACAAGAAAATCCAAAACAAGAGGTCAAGTAAATGGAAAGAAGAGTAGGAACCATATCAAGAGGAATTCGCTGCCCGATCATCCGTGAAGGAGACAATCTGGCAGACATTATCGTAGAAAACGTATTGGAAGCAGCGGCCAGCGAAGATTTTGCGCTTCGTGACCGTGACGTGATCGCAGCCACAGAATCCATTGTCGCTAGGTCACAGGGAAATTACGCTTCCATCGATGCCATTGCCAAAGACGTAAAGGAAAAATTAGGAGGAGGCACCATTGGAGTCATTTTTCCGATCCTTTCCAGGAACCGTTTTTCCATTTGTCTAAAGGGAATCGCCAAAGGTGCGAAAAAAGTCGTTCTCATGCTCAGCTATCCCAGCGATGAAGTGGGAAACGAGTTAGTATCTCTGGATCAGCTGGATGAGGCTGGCGTTAATCCCTACAGCGATGTGCTGGATGAAAAGAAGTACCGGGAATTGTTTGGCGAAAACAAACACCCTTTCACTGGCGTGGATTACGTTCAGTATTACAGTGAATTGATCAAAGAAGCGGGGGCAGAGGCAGAAGTGATCTTCGCTAACCAGCCCCAGGAGATCCTGAATCACACGAAACATGTATTGACCTGCGACATCCATACGAGAGCAAGGACAAAACGGATTCTGAAAGAAAAAGGCGCGGAAGTGGTGCTGGGAATGGATGATATCCTCACCAGTCCTGTGGATGGCAGCGGATACAATGAACGCTTTGGACTGCTTGGTTCCAACAAGTCCACGGAGGAGATGGTGAAATTGTTCCCTCGTGACTGCAGCGGTCTGGTGCAGGATGTGCAGAAACAGATCCTGGAGAAAACAGGCAAACATGTGGAAGTCATGGTCTACGGCGATGGCGCTTTCAAAGATCCGGTAGGAAAGATCTGGGAGCTTGCGGACCCTTGCGTGTCTGTGGCCAATACGGAAGGCTTGGAAGGCACGCCTAATGAGTTAAAGCTGAAATACCTGGCTGACAATGATTTCAGCGATTTGTCAGGGGAAGCGCTGAAAGAAGCGATTTCCAAACGGATCAGGGAAAAGGAAGATGATCTGGTTGGCGACATGGTTTCCCAGGGAACCACGCCTCGGAGACTGACTGACTTGATCGGCTCCCTGTGTGATTTGACCAGTGGGTCTGGCGACAAAGGGACGCCGGTGATCCTGGTACAGGGCTATTTCGACAATTTTACTACAGAAGAATAGAAAATTTCCTTCTCAAAATTTGAGAGCAGAGTGAGAGCTAAATGGCTGCGAGCAAGAAAATGTTCGCAGCCGTTTTTTTGTTGTGGAGGTTTTACAAAAGCGGGAGACTGACCATAAAGAGGCTCCCTTTTCCCAGCTGGCTTTTGACGGAAATGCTGCCTTTATGGAGCTCGATGATTTTCTTCACCAGGGGCAATCCAAGACCATTGCCTTCTATGTGATGGGAAGCGTTGTCCTGGTAAAACTTATTGAAAATCAGCTTTTGCGTGGTCTCGTTCATTCCAGCCCCATGATCTTTGACCATGAAAACAGCATGATCACTGTTTTTGCGCAGCATGACAGTGATCGATTTTTGATTAGGAGAAAATTTTACAGCATTATCCAGAAGATTTACCCATACTTGCTTTAACAGAGTTTTGTTGGCTGCGATGTCCATCTCTTCCATATCAATATCAAAGTCTATCTGTTTTTTTGACCATTTATTTTCCAGCAGCAGAATGGACTCTCGGATCTGTTCGCTCAGGCAGTAAACGGTCTTATCCGTCAGAAGGGTCAGGCTTTCAATTTTGGAAAGGTTTAATGTGGTCGCTGAAAGGTGAGAAAGACGTTGGGATTCTTCGATGATGATATCCAGGTATTCCTGTTTTTGCTCTGGCTCTAAATTTCCATTTCTCAGAAGCTTGGCAAAACCGAGGATAGAAACAATGGGTGTCTTGAATTCATGGGAAAAATTATTGATAAAATCCGACTGGAGCAATTCTGTTCCCGCGAGCTCTGCTGTCATCTGATTGAAACATTCTGAAAGCTCCTGAAATTCCTTGGGATGCTCTAACTGGATCTTTACGTTATAATTGCCTTCTGAAACTTCGTGAATGGCCTGAATCAAGGTGTGAAGCGGCCGCAGGGGAAGGCGGCTCATAAAAAAGCTTAGGGCTGTGCCGATGATGATACTGATCACTCCGGTCTGGAACAGGAAGGGAAACATGGAAGCGCCCGGCCTGCTTTGTATCCATCCGTGTTTCACACAGAGAAGGATGATCGCATTGCTGACAAACATGGTGAGGACCAGCAAGATAAAAATGAATCCTGTTGTCAGCAGTGTGATCTTTATGCGCGCATTTACTCGTTTTTTCATACCAACTCCTCCTTTACCTGCGCCTTATAGCCAAGTCCTCGGATAGTGACAATGGAAAAATCCGCGCAGGTTTCAAAGCGTTTCCGAAGACGGTTGATGTGAACGCTGACTGTGGCATCCATAGAATCAGAGGAGGGGCCCCAGATATCCTCCATCAGCTGTATCCTGGTAAATATTTTGTTAGGATAGGACAGCAGCTTATATAAAAGCTGAAACTCTTTCTGCGGGAGCATCTGTGTGGTTTCCTTGTTTTGAACGGTCATAGTATCATAGTCCAAGATGGTGGAACCGATGGTGAGTCTGCGGTCGGAGATTATTTTTGCCCTTCTCAGTAAAGCCTTGATGCGAAGGAGCATGACAGCTTCATCCACAGGCTTGGTCATATAATCATCTGTTCCCGATAGAAACCCCTCTTTGATATCTTCCGAAAGATGCCTTGCGGAAAGCATCAAGATGGGAGTATCATTTCTGCAGTCCCGCAGCAGCTTTGTGAAGGCGTATCCGTCTATGCCAGGCATCATAATGTCCAGCACGATCAAGTCGATTTTTAGGTTTTCCATGATGTTCAGCGCCTGCTCCGCGCAGTCAGCACAGGAAGTGATGTATCCGGCATCCGATAGGACAGCAGACAGGTAACGGCGTATATTCTTATCGTCATCTACGATTAAAATCCGCAGCATAGAGCGTCCTCCTTATCTATTTCTGGGGGAATTGTACCATGGAAACTTAAACGGAATCTAAAGAATACTTGTATTTCACATGTTTTTCATATTTGAAGGCCAGGAGTTTAAATTTAGTTTAACAAGCCCTCTTATGATAAAGCTGAGCTAGATTCATAAGGTAAGGAGGACAACAATGATAACAGTTACGAATCTGACAAAGTGTTATGGTGACTTCACGGCTGTGGATGACCTTTCGTTTGAAATCCAGGAGGGGCGCGTATATGGATTTTTAGGACCCAATGGCGCAGGGAAATCAACGACAATGAACATAATGACCGGCTGTCTTTCCACAACAGCAGGGCAGGTGAAAATCGATGGCTATGACATCTTTGAGGAAGCGGATCAAACGAAAAATCTGATCGGCTATCTGCCGGAATTTCCGCCGCTTTATATGAATGAAACGCCGCTGGAATATTTGAAATTTGTGGGTGCGGCAAAGGAGTTGAAGAATAAAGAACTGGAAGACCAGCTCCAAGAGGTGGTTTCGCGGACAAAGATCGGGGATGTGAAAAACAAGCTGATCTCCAAGCTGTCCAAAGGCTATCGGCAGAGGGTAGGAATCGCACAGGCGCTGCTGGGAAATCCCAAAGTAATCATCTTGGATGAGCCTACAGTGGGACTGGATCCTATCCAGATCATAGAAATACGTGATCTGATCAAACAGCTGGGGCAGACGCATACCGTTATTTTCAGCTCCCATATCCTTTCGGAGGTGCAGGCCATCTGTGAGAAAGTTCTGATCATCGCCAAAGGCAGGCTGGTGGCCTTTGATGAACCGGAAAGGCTGAAAAAGTTGCTGCTGACCTCAAACAGCGTCTCTGTTGTGACAGAAGCATCAAGCGCAGAGGCAGAAGAGGTTTTAAAAGGGATAGAAGGAATTGATTCGTGGGAAATCCAAGGAGCAGAAGAAGAGGCACTTAGGATCCTTGTGAAATCAAGCCATGGGATCCCAACGGACATTTGCCGGAAGCTGTTTTTTGCCTTTAGCGGCAGAGAAAAAGCGATCTTGGAAATGACAACGCAAAAGGCGAGTCTAGAAGATATATTCATTGAATTGACGGAAGAAGAGCCTGCGGCCATGAATGAGGATGAAAGAGAATCTGCACAGAAAAGGGAAAGTGAGGTGGATAACCTGTGACTGCCATATTAAAACATGAAATATCCAGTTATTTTCATTCGCTGACAGCTTATTTGTTTTCCGCATTTTTGCTGGCCTTTGTCGGCTTTGGCGCCATGCTCTACAATATTCAATCTGCCGTGGCTAACTTTGAGTATGTGCTGAGATTTGTCTGTCTTGGTTTTGTGGTGATCGTCCCGATTTTAACCATGCGGGTGATTGCCGAGGAAAGAAAGCAGAAAACAGATCAATTGTTGTATTCTCTTCCGCTGAAGACTTGGGAGATCATTCTGGGGAAATATCTGGCGCTTTTGGCTGTTTTTTCGGTGCCGCTTTGCATTGCAGCTGCCTACCCTTTGATTTTCTCCCAGTTTGGACAGGTGTACCTGCTGACTTCTTACGGGTCGCTGCTGGCGTTTTTTCTCATGGGAGCCGCGCTCATGGCCATTGGGACTTTTATTTCCTCCCTTACAGAAAACCAGGGATTCGCGGCAGGAATCACGATACCGGTCATACTGCTGAATTACTACAGCGTTACTTTGGCAGAGCATGTGTCAGCTACGGCGTTTGGCTCTGTGATAGGTTTGTTTGTGGTCATCATTGTTCTGGGGATCATCATCCGCTATCTGACGAAAAACGAAATCCTGGCATATGGAACCGGTTTGCTACTGACCATTGCTGTAGGGGTCGTATATTTTATGGACAGCTCTAAATTTGAAGGGCTGCTGCCGGAGCTTATGACTAAGCTGTCTGTGTTTGAACGGTTTTATACCTTTGTGGAAGGTGTCTTTGACATGACGGCAGTGGTGTATTTCGTGACAGTGATCATTTTCTTTTTATTCCTTTCCGTGCAGTCCCTGGAGAAAAGGAGGTACAATTGATGAAGGTTTTATCATCCATAAAAAATATGGGAATCAGGTCCGAAAGCCGCGTTGCCCTCAAGGGAGGCACTTATTCCCTGGTTGTCACGGGCATTGTGCTGGCGATCCTGATTACTGTGAATGTTTTCGCGTCTGTGCTGCCCACTAGATTGACCAGGTATGACATCAGTTCAGCCAAGCTTTATTCCATTACCAGCAACACAAAGGTGGTGGTCAATGCCTTAGACCAGGATGTGACGATTTACTGGATCGTTCAGGCTGACCAAGAGGATGAGGTGATGGAAAACCTTTTGGATCAGTATGATAACTTGTCAGAGCATATCAAAGTTGTGAAAAAGAACCCGGATGTCTATCCTACCTTTGCGGAACAATATACATCAGAGCAGGTGGATAATAACAGTCTGGTCGTGGAATGCGGCCAGCGAAGCCGCTTCATCAGCTACAATGATATCTATCTCAGCGAGGCGGATATGATGTCCTACTCTAGCAATACATCCTTTGATGGAGAAGGGGCTATTACCTCTGCCATTGACTATGTGGTGACTGAGGAGCTGCCGCAGATATATGTGTTGGAAGGTCATGGAGAGGCGGAGCTTTCTTCGGTCTTTTCCAGGCAAATTGAGAAAGAAAACATAGAACTGGTGCAGTTTTCTCTGCTAAACAAGGATGCTGTTCCCAAGGAGGCAGACTGCGTACTGATTTATGCGCCATCCAGTGACATTTCTGACAAGGAAAAGGAAATTTTAGCAAAATATACTGCTGGAGGCGGCAAGCTGATGGTTTTGGCAGGTCCTGTGGAAGATGGCAAATTGGAAAACCTTTACAGTCTGTTGTCTGACTACGGCGTAGAGGCCCAGGAGGGGATCGTGGTAGAAGCAGACAGCGAGCACTTTGCGTTCCAGGCGCCTTATGTTTTGCTTCCAGATATGCAAGATACCGAAATCACAAAGCCTTTGATCACAGAAAAGTATTATGCGATTGTGCCGCTGGCCCAGGGGCTGACTTTCAGTGAGGAGGAAAACGAGGCTGTGACAGCTTTGCTCACAACATCAGAGGATGCGTACAGCAAGAAAGCTGGTTACGATCTGTCCTCCTATGAAAAGGAAGAGGAGGATGTTTCAGGACCTTTTGCCGTGGCTGTATCCGTTCAATGCGAAAATGACGGGCAGATTGTTTGGTTTGCTTCTTCTCAGTTCCTGGAGGAGACTTATCATTCTTATTCCTCTGGCGCCAACCTAGATCTGGCGATGAATTCCTTGTCTTCTCTGATGGGAGAAAGTGAAGCCGTGGCTATCCGAAGCAAATCACTGAATTACAATTACCTGACCATCAACGAATCCACAGCGTCTTTTCTCAAGGTGATGATGATCGGGATCTTTCCGTTACTGTTCCTTGGCGTTGGTGTTTATGTGGTGGTAGGAAGGAGGCGGCAGAATGAGTCGGTCTAAAAAAATATATGCGCTGCTGGGTGTGCTGCTGGTGGTCTGTGTGGCGACGTTCAGTGTCAGCAGGTATGAAGAGCATAAAGAAAAGATAAAAGACAGCGATGAGGTCGTACTGAAGATCTCTGGCGAAGATGTGACCGCTCTTTCCTGGGAATATGGATCAGAGGCGTTTTCCTTCCATAAAGATGAAAAATGGCTGTACGATAAAGACCAGGCTTTTCCCGTTGATGAGGAAAAAATCGCGGATCTGCTGGAACAGTTTGAGGAATTAGGCGTTTCTTTTGCCATTGAAGAAGTGGAAGATTATGGACAGTATGGATTGGAAGCGCCTTCCTGTACGATCCGCATAGAAACCGCAGACAAACAGTTTGAGATCCTGGTGGGTGATTACAGTGACATGGACGGGGAGAGATATGTTTCTGTGGGTGATGGGAATGTCTACCTGGCAAAAGAAGATCCCATGGATGATTTTCAGCTTCAATTAAGTGATCTGATTCTGCAAGATCAGATTCCTACGTTTGATCGGGCGGATGAAATACAATTTGCCGGCGCAGAGAATTACTGCGTTGTCCATGAGGAAAACAGCCATGCCGCGTACAGTGATGATGATGTTTATTTTGTCAAGAAAGGGCAGGAGCGCCAAGTTCTTGATACTGACAATGTGCAGGATTATCTGCAGACGGTCAAGGACCTAAGCCTGCAAGACTATGTGACCTACAACGCTTCAGACAAAGAACTTTCTTCATATGGGCTGGATGACCCAGAGCTTAGGATCGCAGTTCAGTATACGGTCCAGGAAGATAAGGATAAGGAACAACAAAAAGAGACGGGTTCTTTCACCCTGAGCATTGCCCAGGATCCAAAGGAAAAGAAAAAAGCAGCGAAATTTTCAGATGATGAATCCGAAGACGCAGAGAAAATCACAGCGTATGCCAGGGTCGGGGATTCAGGGATCATTTATGAGATCAATGGAGAAGACTATCAGGCCCTCCTCATGACTGCATCCTATGATATGCTTCGTCATCAAGAGGTTCTGCCAGTGGCGTTTGAAGATATTGATCAGATTGATATTACTCTGGAAGGAAAAAAGCATAGACTCACATCGAACAAGAAGAAAAAGAAGACGATCTGGCGCTATAACGATAAAGAAGTGAAAATCGATGAATTGAGAAGAGCCTTTACAAACTTGGAGGCAGCTGATTTTAAAAAGGATCAGCCAGAGGGAAAGGAGGAGATCGGTCTGACCTTGTATCTGGATAATGAAAATTATCCAAAAATCCAGATGAAGCTTTATCGGGATGGCGGGAGTCTCTGCGTCGCGGTTGTGAATGGAGAACCTGTAGCCCACGTAGATAGAAGTGATGTGGTGGATTTGGTGGAGGCGGTCCAGGCCATTGTTTTAGAGTGATTTGACGCAGTGAATATCAAGGCAATGATAGAAGAGGATGAAAATATGGAGTAGATAAAGGAGGAAGAAGGTGGAAAACAATCGCAGCTCGAACCCTTCATCGGAAATCAGGAAGACCAGATTCACGATGCTAAAAAAGCAGCAGTGTTCCCTTAATATGCAGATTCGTCTGGCCATGCAGCTTCACAATGCGCAGGCGCAGGCGGATTTGGAGGAGGAACTGAAAAAAATCATGGATGAGATTGATCGCGTTACCTAGCGATCTGATGAATATCTAGTGATAAGATAAAAGGCTGGCAGATTCGTCTGTCAGTCTTTTCTATGAAAAAATCCTAGAACGTCACAACCTATTTTCAACTCTTATTTCGTGGATATTGGCTTATCCCACTTGTCTCATTATACTTTCAACAACGGCATTTGTTAATCATAAGAAAAAATAACGCAGCTTTGTGTGAGTTCTGTGAATGTTAGAGCAAATTCCGTTGAAAACATAAGTTCGCCCATTTCTATTAGGGGTCAAAAAAATGGTCAAGGAGGAAACAAAAAATGGCAAGACGCGGAGAAAACATCAGAAGGAGAAAAGATGGACGTTGGGAAGGCAGATATCATGCGCAGGAACCCCGAACCGGAAAAAGCACGTCACATTCCATATATGGAAAAACGTATGGAGAAGTGCGAGAAAAACTGACAATCGCGAAACAAACTGCCGAAACGCTGGCAAAGGAAAAGACTATGGGCCAAGGAATCCATTTCAGCACGGTCGCAGAAGAATGGTTATCCATCATTGTGATGGAAATGCTTTGCGTTGTGAACAAGATCCAGGAGTTTTCGCCAAAAAGAATGGATGGAGTTGTGCTGGGGACCACGCTGCTTTTTGGAAAGGACAAGCCTTATGGAAAAATATGCGGAGCATTCGTGAACTTCGATTTCAAAAAAGAGACATCCAAGCAGCGCTATGAAAAGCTTGCGGCTGAACTCTGGCGAATCAGTTGGATTTCACGAAGAAAAGACATGTGAGAAGCAGCTGACATGATCATACCAGGATTTTTTGTGGAATATTTCAGGAATTTGTGCCAAAATTTGTTGAAGGTAACGAGAAAAAGTAGTACAATAGTTACTCACGACAAGGAGGAGTTATGAGTAATCAGATGCGTGAAAATAAAATGGGCACCATGCCTGTTGGAAAATTGATCGTTACCATGTCCTGGCCAGCTGTTTTATCCATGCTGATCCAGGCGCTTTACAATATCGTGGACAGCATTTTCGTTTCCATGATCAGCGAACAGGCTTTGGCTGCTGTGACTTATATTTTTCCAGTTCAGATGCTGCTGGTCGCTGTGGGCGTAGGCACAGGCGTTGGGATCAATTCTCTGATTTCCAGGAGACTTGGCGCTCAGCGCTTTGAAGAAGCGAACATGGCTGCCAGTCATGGGTATAGGTTGTCCTTTTTCAATTGGATGGGCTTTGCTTTAGTGGGTATCTTTCTGTCCAATATCTTTATGAATTTCTTTTCCAGCACCGCTTATGTTGTGGAAAGCGGCGCCATGTACATGAGAATCGTCACCATTGGTTCGCTGTTTGTGCTGGTCCAGGTTTCCACGGAAAAGATCCTGCAGGCCACTGGCAACATGCTGTTTCCTATGATATGCAGCATCGCAGGGGCTGTGATCAATATTGTGCTGGATCCTGTGCTGATCTTCGGGCTTGGTCCTTTCCCGAAAATGGACGTGGCAGGAGCAGCTCTTGCTACCATCATCGGTCAGCTGGTTTCCATGATTTTGGGACAATACCTGCTGTTCAAAAAAGACCATCAGGTCACAGTAAAAGTGCGGGGATTTAAAATGGATTCCAGGATCATTAGAGACATTTACGCAGTAGGGCTTCCAGCGATTCTGATGCAGGCCATGATGTCCATCCTGCAGTTTGGGCTGAACGCGATCTTGGGTGGACTTTCAGAAACCGCGGTGGCGGTGAACGGCGTTTATGGCAGGATCCAATCCTTTATCTTTATGCCTGTTTTCGGGTTGAACCAGGGAACGCTGCCTATCATGGGGTACAATTATGGAGCCAGGGACAAGGGCCGGCTGATGAAGGCTTTCAAGATCGGATTTCTCATTGCCTTTGTGATCATGTCCATAGGATTGATTTTGTTCCAACTGTTCCCAAGGCAGTTCCTGAGCATGTTTAATGCGTCCGAGGGCATGTATGAGATCGGCGTGTCCGCGTTTCGCACCATCAGCATTTGTTTCTTGCCAGCATCTTTTGGAATCTTGGCTTCGTCCTTTTTCCAAGCCACTGGACATGGTGTCCTCAGTCTTTGGGGTTCTTTGATCCGGCAGATGATCGGCATCCTGCCGCTGGCCTTTATTTTATCCAAAATCGGCGGGCTGGATCTGGTGTGGTTCTCCTTCCCATTGGCGGAAATCCTGGGATTCCTGTACTGCGTCATTGCCATGCGGCACATTTATAAAAAGGATATCGCAAAACTTGATCAAGAGCATTCATGATAAATCCGCTCATCACCTTACGAATCGCAGGGGCAGACCTTCCGCTTCTCGGCTCTCAGAGTCCATTTCCACCAGGTCAAAGATCAAAGGATCTCGTAACAAGTGGGTCCAGACTGTGTAGGTCGCCTGAATGAAGGAGGGGTTCAGTTCCATGCGCTCTGCGATGAGCGGACAGGAATAAGGCAAATCCAGAGCAGATAGGATCAGCCGCAGCCTGCCATCTTCTGTTAGGTGAGGCTCTAAGGGAAAGAAGCGGCATTGCAGCGGCCTTTTTTCCCTTGGGCAAGTGGGCGGGGTTTTGCATTTGACAAAAGAGACTTTTCCTGTCCAAGATTCTGGAAAATCAAAGTTTTGCGCCCGCTCCTTAGTCCAGGTGAGCCAATCTTCTTTTTTAGAAAATAATTTCTCTTCGCCAGGCAGCAGGTAAATTCCCAGCTCCTGGTCCGTTTCACCATGTTCTCCACAAGTGCAGCAAATTGCGCCGCAGAGCTTGCCGCAGTCATAATCAATGGGGGACACTCGGTCTAAAAGGCGGTAGATCGCTTCATAGGTTCGTTTTCGTATGGTGGTTTTCATAAAAATCTCCTTATTTCTCAGAAATTAGTATAACACAAAAGCATGTGGATGTGCTATAATCACGCCATCTTTCGACCCTGCTGGCAGAAGTTTACGGGAATTTGTCTGATTGAATTCCATGGCGGAGGGTATAAAGGAAGCGTAAAAATAATATATATATGTAGTTTTTTGAAAATTCCAGTACCATGGGGCTATTTTGTGGTATAATCAAAGTAAAGTTCATGGTATGATTGTCTAAAATTTACATAATGACGAGGTAGCATATGAGATTAGGTATTGATGTAGGGTCAACGACCGTAAAACTAGTGTTGCTGGATGATAGCGACAAGCTGGTATATAGCCGGTATGAACGCCATATGTCCAATGTGTTTGAGACTGTGGTGGATTTACTGTTGGATCTGAATAAAGAACATGCAGACGCACAGGTTAAGGCTGTGATCACAGGATCAGGCGGACTTTCCCTGTCCCAGCTTTTGGGTATTCATTTTGAACAGGAAGTGGTGACTTGCAGCGCTGCTGTGGAAGCGCTGATCCCAGAGACGGATGTGGCTATTGAACTAGGGGGGGAAGACGCGAAAATCACTTTTTACGGGCAAACGGTGGAGCAGAGGATGAACGGCACCTGCGCAGGGGGGACAGGCGCTTTTATTGACCAAATGGCCGTGCTTCTTAACACAGACGCGGGAGGACTGAATGAAGCCGCGAAAAAACATAAAATGATTTATCCCATCGCTGCCAGGTGCGGCGTGTTCGCCAAGACGGACATCCAGCCGCTGATTAACGAAGGGGCAGAGATCGAGGATCTGTCAGCGTCCATTTTTCAGGCAGTCGTGAATCAGACTATCAGCGGCTTGGCCTGCGGACGGACCATACGGGGGAAGGTGGCTTTCCTGGGAGGTCCGCTTTCCTTCCTTTCCGAATTGAGGGCAAGGTTCATTGACACGCTAAAGCTTGCGGATGAAGACGTGATCTTCCCAGAGGACTCCAAGTATTTCGTAGCCATTGGCGCTGCCATGACTGCTCACAAATACGAAGAGACTCCGCTGGCAGAAATCGTGGAGCGCATCCAAAATGTCAGTGCTTCTGACTTGTCGGAGACAAAGCATGTGGAGCCGCTGTTCCGCAATTATGACGAATACCAGCAGTTCATTGACCGGCACAGAAAAGACGCCATCAAGCGAAAAGACATCAAGAAAGTCAGAGGCAAGGTGTTCCTGGGCATTGACGCGGGTTCCACGACAACGAAAGCCGCGCTCATTGATGATGAGAAGAATTTGATTTATTCTTTTTACCGCAGCAATGAAGGAAAACCAATGGAAGCCTGCATGGTCATGCTCAAAGAACTGTACGCTCAGCTTCCAAAGGACGCGTTCATTGCCAATACTACGGTGACTGGCTATGGGGAAGGATTGATCAAAGCCGCGTTCAAAGCGGACCTGGGCGAGATCGAGACCATGGCCCATTACAAGGGCGCGGAAGAATTCCTACCAGGCGTGGAGTTTATCCTGGACATCGGCGGTCAGGACATGAAATGCATGAAGATCAAGGACGGCGCAATTTACAATATCATGCTCAATGAGGCCTGCTCCTCGGGCTGCGGCTCTTTTATCGAAACTTACGCCAAATCCGTGAACGTGGATGTGCAGACCTTTGCCAGAGAAGCTCTTTTTGCTGACGCGCCGGTGGATTTAGGAACCAGGTGTACGGTTTTCATGAATTCTAAGGTGAAACAGGCGCAAAAGGAAGGCGCCAGCATTGGCGACATTTCCGCAGGCCTTTCCTATTCTGTCATTAAGAACGCTTTATACAAAGTGATCAAGCTGCGAAACCCAGAAGAAGCGGGACAAAAGATTGTGGTGCAGGGGGGGACGTTCCTCAATGACGCGGTGCTTCGCAGCATCGAAAAGATCATTGGAAAGGACGTGGTTCGCCCGGACATTTCCGGTATCATGGGCGCTTATGGCGCGGCGATCATTGCCAGGGAAAATTATGTGGAAGACACAGAATCTTCGATCTTAAAGCCAGAAGAAATGGACTCTTTCACAGTCCAAAACAACCATACCAGATGCAATAAATGCGAAAATCATTGCTTGCTGACGATTAACAAGTTCAACGATGGCAGCCGCTTCATCACCGGAAACCGCTGTGAGAAAGGCGAGGGCAAGAACAGCTCTCAAAGCGAGCTTCCTAATGTGTACGAGTATAAATTCAACCGGTTATTTGGCTACAAGCCTCTCAGCGAAGAAGATTCCACCAGGGGCAGCATCGGCATCCCGAGAGTATTGAACATGTATGAGAATTACCCGTTCTGGTTCGTCTTTTTCACAGAGCTGGGATTTCGGGTGGTGCTGTCACCGCCATCCAGCAAGGAAATGTATGAAAGCGGCATGGAGACCATTTCCTCTGACACGGCCTGCTATCCGGCGAAGCTGGTGCATGGTCACATCAAATGGCTGGTGGATCACGGGCTGAAATGGATTTTTTATCCGAGCATCAACTATGAAGTGGTGGAAGACCCCGGCGCGCCAAACCATTACAATTGTCCGATCGTTGCTACATATCCAGAAGTGATCGGGAACAACATGGATGAAATTTTTGAAGAGCACGGCGTGCAGTTTTTCCATCCTTTCATTCCGTATGACAATGATGAGGCTTTGGTGCGGGAAATGTACCGGATGCTCAAGCCCACCGGCGTGACCAAAACTCATGTGGAATATGCCATGAAGCGGGGTAGAGCGCAGATCAAACGCTTTAAAGACGATATGAAAAAGAAGGGCGAATACTCTTTGAAATACGCCAGAGATCACAAGAAAAAAGCCGTGGTGCTGGCAGGACGTCCTTATCATCTGGATCCGGAGATCAACCACGGGATCGATAAAATCATCAGTTCTTTTGATATGGTAGTGTTGACAGAAGACTCCATCGCCCATCTAGGCAAGCTGGATCGACCGCTTCGGGTGCTGGACCAGTGGATGTATCATTCTCGTCTTTACAAAGCGGCCAAATTCGTAGGGACCACTGACGATGTGGAACTGGTGCAGCTCAATTCCTTTGGATGCGGCTTGGATGCTGTGACCACGGATCAGGTGGAAGAGATCACCAAGAAAAATAACAAGCTGTACACGGTCCTGAAAATCGATGAAGGTTCTAACTTGGGGGCGGCCAGGATTCGGATCCGTTCTCTGAAAGCTGCCATGGATGAGCGGGAAAAGAATCAGATCAAACATGTGGACAACAATGAGCCGTACAAGCGCAAATATTTTACCAAGGAGATGCGCAGGGATTACACCATCCTGATCCCGGAAATGGCGCCTATGCATTTCCAGTTCATGGAAACAGCGCTGAAACGAGCAGGTTATAACGCAGTATTGCTGCCGACTGTAGATAAAAATGCGGTGGATGAAGGTCTGAAATATATCAATAATGATGCTTGCTATCCGACCATCGTCACATTGGGTCAGATTATTTCCTACTTGAAATCAGGAAACGTGGATCTGGATCATGCAGCAGTGTTCATGAGTCAGACAGGAGGCGGCTGCAGAGCCAGCAACTA
>CAJTYS010000030.1 GCA_910583765.1 uncultured Eubacteriales bacterium
CCTCTCTGCAGAGTGCCATCACACTCTTTGCCCGTTACGCCGGCTTCGCGTCGCCGCTACTGGGCTGACTCGCATCCTGCGATGCTCCATGACAATCATGATCCAACGCTTCGCTGCGGTCTGCCTTTTGCTTTGCCCTCAGAGGCCCATTTTGCTGAAACTGTCATCTGTCCGGCTCGCACCGCCCCGGACTCGCTGGGAGATCGTTCTTCAGCTTTACTCCCTCGTCTTCGGTTTCATATGAACATGCACCCATCATACCACTTTGGCAGCAGCGTTGTCAATAGGGATTTTTTTGGTTTTTGCGAACTTGCTCTGTCCCAATTTGGGAAATCAGATGCTTTCTCCTGATGATTTCTTACTGGCTCTTTCTCTTCAAAGAGATGAACACCCCTGCCGCGCAGATCACAGTGAAGATCAAAAAGGCCGTATGCATGGTCTTGATCAGCAGCTCCGGCTCCGCGTCAGCTAAGGCCGTGCTTCCCATGTACTGAGAAACGATTAAAGTAACGATGACCATGCTGGTGGTGTGCCCAATGGAACGCATGGTCGCCAGGATGGAGGAAGCCACCCCATAATCCTTTTGCTCCACGCAGGCCATAATCGCATTGGTATTAGGCGATGAAAAGAAAGCGAAACCAATTCCTGTGACCACCAATGCCCCTAAAATGACCCACAGAGGCGTATCCAGCCCCACGAAAGCAAAGACCAAAACCCCTGCCGCGCAAAGAGCCATGCCAAAAGATGCCAGTTTGAACGGAGACACCCGATCCGACAGCCGCCCCGCATAAGGCGACAAAATTGCCATGAGCGCGGGCTGGACGATTAAAATCAGGCCAGAAGCTTGAGAGCTGTAACCCATCACCACCTGCAGGTAGATGGACATGAGATATCCAATGGCAAAAGTGGCCCCATAATTGAGCAGCGCCGCCACGTTAGAAAAGCTGTAAGCAATATTGCTTTTGAACATCCGCACCTGGATGACTGGGCTCTTGATTTTCAGCTCTCTTCTGACGAAGACCACTCCCAACAATACGCCTGCTGCTGTCAAGGCGTATGGGAGCATGCCCTTTCCCCATTCAGACAGTCCGTACATGGTCAAAACAATCATGCCCACGTACAGCAGCTGTCCCGGGACATCGTAATCCGTCTCCTTTTGCTCTGGTTCATCCTTCGGCAGTTTGCTCCAGGCGATCACTAGGACCACCAGGCTCACTGCGGCAGTGACCGCAAAGATGGAACGCCATCCAAAATGATAATTAAGGAACCCGCCTGCCACTGGACCCGCTGAAAGCCCCACATAAGTGGAAGCAATGGAATATCCCAACACCTTTCCTCGTTCTTTTCCTGGAAACGCGCTGATCAGAACTGCCGTGTTGGTGCTAAAGATCATGGCTCCTCCGATCCCCTGGGTGACACGCAGCAAAATCAGCATCCACATACTGAACCCAAAGACTGCGGCTCCAGAGCTGGCACCGAAAATTAAGATCCCTATGACCAGGATCCGTTTTCTGCAAGTAAGGTCCGCGATCCTGCCAAAAGGCACGGACAAGGCTGCCACTGCCAGCATATAGGCTGTAACCAGCCATCCCACAAAACTAGCGCTCACATGAAAATAATGTCCCATGTCAGGGATGGATAAATTCAGCGCGCTGCCGGTGAAGGTAGTGATAAAAGCAGTGGTGATGACCACAAATATAGTTGTTTTCTGTTCTTTTTCGTATTTCATGACTTTAGTATATGTAGTTTTCTCCAAATATGATTCTTTTATTTTTTGAACCAAACAAAAAGTCGGTTCTCCCAATTCTCCGCATAAACGCGCCCTGCTGAAATCCCGCGGCTTCCACGTGGTGACATCTCCTCTGCCATAACAAATCCTTACTTAAATTGACACTCTTGGCTTTTCAATTTATAATGGACAAGGAGAAGCAATGGAGAGGAACAGCATCATGGACAAGAATATATTCAACGATTTCCAGCAAAACAGGCAGTATACAGAGGAACTATTAGACGGCGTTGATTCTGGTGTCAGTCTTTTTATGGTGTCAGACAAGATTCAATTTCTTCATTTTAATCAAGCCGCTGATGAAATTCTGGGCTATGGCAAGCGGGGCCTCAACCAAGCCACTGCGGAAAATCCCCTCGGCATTTTTCATCCAGATGACGTGGATCAGCTTTACGGCGAGATCATTGCCACCATGCGGGGTTCCCATTATTTCAATTATAACTGCAAACTCCTTCGCAAAGACGGAACGTACCAGTGGTGCAATCTGGCTGCTGATCTGATCCAGAAAAAGGAGGGAACGCTCTGTTTTTACTGCGTGATCTCGCCTACCGAAGCGCCTATGGACACCTTGCTCAAGGGTTGTCATTTTCTCGTTGCCGCTGGCGTGGAGCTGGACCGCCAGCTGCTGGCGTCACAGATCGAAAAAATGGGAGGCACCTGTGAAATCGCAGTCAGCGGTCTGGAAGGCCTGGACCTTTTCACAGCTGCTGATCATCATGCTTACCATGCTGTGTTCATCGGCTCGCGGCTCACGGGCATGAATGGATTCGAGCTTGCCAAGGATATCCGCCACTCTGCTGTCCCTGCAGGAGAAACCATCCCCCTGATCCTTCTTCTCACAGATGATGACCAAGAGACGACTCAGGCTGCGCAGGACATTGGCATTGATCATTTCCTTGCCATTCCGCTGAATCAGAAACAAGTGATCAGCGTTTTAAAAAAATTGTCCCAGGAGTGACGCTTCTTTCCTTTTGTGCATAACATGGCATAGGAGGAAGGATCATGACATACGCATCTCGGCTAAACAAAGCCTTTCGAGCCGCGCCTCGGCTCCCGCTTTCAGAAGAAAGCCACTACATCCTCATGAGTGATTGCCATCGGGGAAACGGCACAGCCAATGATAATTTTCTCAAAAATCGGAATCTGTATTACGCTGCTCTTGAATATTATTATCGGAAGGGCTATACATATATCGAACTTGGCGATGGAGACGAATTATGGGAAAATCGGGACATGACCCAGATCATTTCCATCCATAACGAAGTCTTCGCGCTGCTCTTTCAGTTTTATGAACAGGGACGGCTCTACTTTCTGTATGGGAACCACGATATGGCCAACTCCCGTCCCGCGGCCATTGGTTTTCCTTCCATCGAGCACTATCCGGCTTTGATCCTTGAGGGTGACGCTGGATGCAGTGACCTGTACCTTACCCACGGTCATCAGGCTGATTTTCTCAATTCCAACCTGTGGAGATTAGCCCGTTTTCTGGTCCGTTATGTCTGGAAACCCTTTGAACGGTTCGGACTGCTGGATCCTACCAGCGCAGCGAAAAATAATC
Organism: uncultured Eubacteriales bacterium; assembly: GCA_910583765.1. Lineage (GTDB taxonomy): Bacteria > Bacillota > Clostridia > Peptostreptococcales > Anaerovoracaceae > Hominibacterium. The sequence continues at coordinate 3,345 of CAJTYS010000030.1, forward strand.
AGCGGAAAACAAAGACAGAAAAGAAGCTGTCTCTATGGGCGGAAGAAGCCGGCCATCTCTTGGTTTCCGGCCATACCCACAGGCCTCGGCTGGGTTCCTCGGATTCTCCATATTTCAACACCGGAAGCTGCGTGCATCCCTACGGCATCACTGGCATCGAGGTCAATGGCCGCTGCCTGACTCTGGTGAAATGGTGCCAGAAGGTAAGGGAAGACATGGTGCTCTACGTTTCACGAGAAGAACTGGCAGGCCCTGTGTGCATGGACAAATGCTGAAATCCCAGGCTTATTCCCCTGCTTCTCGTTTCATGTCATCGATCATTCCCTGTATCATTTCAGCGGTAAAGCAGAGATTATCGCCCATGGGATTGATGGAAAAGCCCCGCACAGCGTTTCCTTGTCCCAGAATCATGTTGGCCAGATCTTCAAAGTTCACGATCATGCTGCGCTGATTCTGTTCGCTGCTGCATTTGCGCAATTCTTCACCATGAGTGAAAACAGGATAGTACAGGTCTCCATTCGTGGCTTTGATCAGCTCAAAACTGACAGTCGTGTCCTTTTCCAGGACCACTTGACCATCTTCACCTTCTGTGACTGGTTCCCGATCTAAAGTGACAGGCGCTAATAATTTGGCCCTCACTACTTCGTTAAGCATTTTCACTGTGTTTTCTTTGGAAGCGTCCTCTTTTGCCTTTTTGATGCTTTCCACAAGGCTGTCGTTCCGGATAGGTTTTGGTGCTTCTGTCATCATCTATTCTCCTTCTATCAAGCTGGCTCGCAGACCTTCTTTGCCTGTGTCCCGCCCGCCTTTAGCAATGGCTGTTTTCACGATTTTTCCTGCTGGCGCGTTTTCTGCGTGTTTGGCGCCCAGGCCCATGAGGATCCCCAGGCCGGAAGGCGTTACCAACTCTGTTTCAATGTCTTCTGTGACAAAGACGTAATCGCAGTTTTCCCGCATTGCCATGACTGCCGGCACAGGCACGGGTATCCTCCCATGGCTGCATTCAATGAATCCCTTTCCATCGTGGAGCTCCGAACAGCAGATCTCCTGGACGTCCAGGCTTTCTATCGCTGCCGCGATCCCCGCGATATTGGCAATGGCTTCCTCTCTTCCCACTTCGTGAAAGTGGACGTTTTCCACATCTGATCCATGAACCTTTGCCTCCGCCTCTGCGATCACTCGGTAAATGGAACGCATCCTGTCTTTGACTGCCTGCGGCATATGGCTGCGTTCTATGATTCTTTGGATGTCTTTATGGCTTCTATGGCTATGATGTGGCCTGTCATCGTGGTAGTGACGGGCCGCCCCATGTTCGCCTGCTTCATGCTCATGGCCATGATCATGGCCTTCCTCATGCTCACAGCCGTCATGGTGGTGGTGTCCATGAGAAAGCGCCAGTCCCGCCGCGGCCTCTGTGTTTCCTCCCAGCTGGATCAAGGCTTTTAGTACCATATCGCTGCTGATTCCGCTGGTACAGTCAAAATATAATATCATGTTTCTTCTCCTAAATCCTGTTGATGTTCGATGCCAAATACGCGGCTCCGAATCCATTGTCGATATTCACGATGCCCACGCCATTGGCGCAGCTGTTGAGCATGGACAAAAGCGCGGAGATTCCCCCTAAGTTCGCGCCATAACCAATGCTGGTAGGCACGGCGATCACTGGACGTTCCACCAGGCCCCCCACCACACTTGCCAAAGCGCCCTCCATGCCTGCCACCACAATGACCACTTTGGCGCTCCGTATGCGGTCTAACTTGGCAAAGAGCCGATGGATGCCTGCCACGCCCACATCATAGATCCGATCCACCTTGTTGCCAAGGGCCTGCGCTGTGACTGCTGCTTCCTCGGCCACTGGGATATCAGCTGTTCCCGCTGTCACGATGGCAATGGTCCCTTCTCTGCGAGGGATTGTCTCTTCCATCACCACGATCATGCGGGCATCTTCATGAAATTCAGCCTTGGGCAGCACCTGTTTCACCGCTTCGTAATCTTCCTGCACTGCCCTGGTGCCGATCACGTTTTTGTTTTTAGCTGCTAATTCCTTCATGATGGCAGCGATCTGTTCTGGTTTTTTTCCTTGGCAGAAAACCGCCTCTGGGTATCCTGTCCGCAGGTTTCGATGGTGATCGATATTGGCAAAGCCTAAGTCTTCAAAAGGTAGATCTTTTAATTCTTCCACCGCGGCCTCTGGACTCGTTTTACCAGAAGCCACTTGTTCCATTAATCGGGTCAAGTACGCCTGCTCCATCTCCACGCTCCTTTGATTCTAATTGTTCATCTCTGATTGCCTCTCTAGTCAGCATCCCTTGGCTGCGCTGCCTATTTTTTCATATCAAGCTTTTGGCTCTGCGCGGCAGCGGCTTCCACCACCTGGAGCATGAGCACAGCAGTAGTCACTGCTCCCACGCCGCCAGGAACTGGCGTGATAAAATCAGCGGCAGCAGCTTCTTCAAAATTCACGTCACCGCAAAGCTTCCCCTCTTCATTCATATTGATTCCCACATCTAAAATGACCTGCCCAGGCTTCACATGCCGGCTGCCGATCATGGCTGCCCTGCCCATGGCCGCGATCAGAATATCGCTTTGCTGACAGATCCGTTCCATTTCCGCGGCGCCCGTCCTGCTGTGACAGATGGTGACTGTGGCGTTTTTCTCCATTGTCATCATAGCGACAGGCTTTCCGATCACCAGACTGCGTCCCAAGACCGCAGTTCTTTTCCCAGTCAGATCAATCTGGTAATGATCCAGAATCTCCATGCAGGCCCTGGCTGTGCAAGGCGCGAAACCCAGGTGAGTCCCAGTAAAGATCCCTGCCAGCGAACCTTCTGTAATGCCGTCCACGTCTTTTTCCGGTAATAGCGCGGCACGGACAACTTCATCGTCTATCTGCGATGGAAGGGGCCTGAGAATCAGAACCCCATGAACGGTTTCATCCTGGTTCAGCTTTCCTATTTCTTTTAATAGTTCAGCTTGTGAAACTTCCTGGTCATAAACATGACAGCGTACTTCCACGTCTGCCTTTTCCGCGCGCTTCAAAGCTCCCTTTTCATAAGCGCAGTCACTAGGGTCATCCCCAACTCGAACAATGGCAAGCGTCGGGCGAATTCCCTTTTCCCTTAACACCTGCGCCTTGTCTTGGACCCGCTGGGTCATAACCCGCGCGACTTCCTTGCCATCTAATAAATGTGCCATTTCGCCTCCTTTGATTGTCAGACGGTTTTCATTCCATCGTTGTCAGTCTTTGTCCGCCGATCACTTGATCGCTTGCAATACCTGCTCTAGTATTTCGTCCGCTTTTTTCAGATAACATTCCAGCATGGCATTGGCTTTTTCATTGATTTCTTCTGCTTGGATCCGATCCTTCATGCTCTTGGTGTTGATATACACGTTCAGGCTGGCGCTTTGCAGAGCAGCCCGGCAAAAGCTGGCTCCTGCTCCCGCATCGCTAATTGCCATTACGCTTCCCTTGTCCGCGAACCCGCTGCATAGATTAATCCCTTGACAACATTTTTCCATAATCGCGAGCGGCGCTTGGCAGGCTTCTTTCAGCGCTAGTTCTAAGACTTGCTCTTTTTCTTCCTGCTGCTCTTTGGTTTCCTTGGGCATGCCATAAGCCTTTGCCAAAGGCGCGAAAGCTTCTGCGTCCCGCTGTACCAAATCTAAAAGCTGGTCCTGAAGCTGCTGGGATTCATCCATCATGCTCTGTATCTCCGCTTCCACGTCTTTGTACTTCTTTTTTCCCAGGGTCAGAGAACCCACCATGCCTCCCAGCGCGGTTCCCACTGCTCCCACCAGAGCAGACGCGCCGCCGCCGCCGGGCACAGGTGCTTTGCTGGAAAGGACCTGTACAAAATCTTCACAGCTCTCTTTTCTATAATTCATCCATAATCTCCTTTTTGATCCTTATGCGGCCTTGCTGCCCATTAGAAGAGCCCTGTGATCTTTCCAGTCTTGTCCACGTCGATCTTTTCCGCGGCAGGAACTTTTGGCAGCCCTGGCATAGTCATGATGTCACCAGTCAGCGCCACGATGAACCCTGCGCCAGCGGAAACTTTCAAGTTCCGCACAGTCAGCACAAAGCCTCTCGGCGCTCCCAGCAGTGTCTGGTCATCGGAAAAACTATACTGCGTCTTGGCAACACAAATCGGCAGATTGCCGAATCCCAGCTTTTCCAGCTGCAGCAGCTGTTTCCTGGCTGCTGGCAAAATGTTAATGTCATCCGCTCTGTAGATCTTCTGGGCAATGGCTCTGATCTTTTCTTCAATAGATAACTCCAGGTCATAAGATTGCTGGAAGGAGCTTTGTTCCTGACAAAGGCGCACGACCTCTTCTGCCAGAGAAACGCCGCCTTCGCCGCCTTTTCCCCAGACTTCGCTGAGAGCCACGTTAACGCCTAACTCTTTGCATTTGTCTTCCACCAGTTTCAGTTCCGCTTCTGTGTCTGTCGGGAAGCGGTTGATGGCTACCACGGCTGGAAGGCCGTAGACCTTGGTGATGTTTTCCACATGCTGCAGCAAATTCGGCAGGCCCTTTTCCAATGTCTCCAAATTTTCTTTTCCCAGATCCGCCTTTGCTGTTCCTCCATGATGCTTCAAGGCCCTGACCGTTGCCACCACGACTACCGCGGAAGGCACGATCCCTGCCATTCGGCACTTGATGTCCAGGAATTTCTCTGCGCCCAGATCCGCGCCAAATCCGGCTTCTGTCACAACATAGTCAGCCATTTTCATGGCCATGCGGGTGGCCATAATGGAGTTGCAGCCATGAGCGATGTTGGCGAAAGGTCCGCCATGAATAAAGGCCGGCGTGTGCTCCAGCGTCTGTACCAGGTTTGGTTTCAACGCGTCTTTCAGGAGCGCGGCCAGCGCGCCCTGGGCTTTCAGCTGTCCTGCTGTCACTGGTTCATCATCATATGTATAACCGACAATGATCCTCGATACCCTGGCCTTCAGATCTTCAATGTCACTTGCCAGGCACAGGATAGCCATGATCTCACTGGCCACCGTGATATCGAATCCATCTTCCCGAGGCGTGCCATTGGCCTTTCCACCCAATCCATCTGTCACAAAGCGCAGCTGCCGGTCATTCATGTCCACACAGCGTTTCCAAGTGATCTTTCTCGGATCGATCTTCAAAGAATTTCCCTGCTGGATGTGATTGTCCAGCATAGCGGCCAGCAGATTGTTGGCAGCGCCAATGGCATGCATGTCTCCTGTAAAATGCAGATTAATGTCCTCCATAGGCACCACCTGGGCATAGCCACCGCCCGCGGCCCCGCCCTTTACGCCGAACACTGGCCCTAAAGACGGCTCCCGCAAAGCCACGAACACGTTTTTGCCGATTTTTTTCAGTGCGTCCGCAAGGCCCACTGTGGTAGTTGTCTTTCCTTCGCCCGCGGGGGTGGGAGAAATGGCTGTCACCAAGATCACTTTTCCATCTGGCACGTCTTTTTTCGCTTCCAGCAGGTTGTAATCCACTTTGGCCTTGTAATTGCCGTAAAGTTCCACGTACTTGCGATCCACGCCCGCCTCATCTGCGATGTCGCAGATGTTTTTCATCTCTGTTTCCTGTGCGATCTGAATATCACTTTTGATTTCCATTCCTTGCTCCTCTCTGTCAACTAAGTTTTTTCACATACCCGTTCTGTCCATTTTCATCAAACGCAAAAAAGCCTGAACCTCCGGACAGATTGCCCAGACGGTCGGCTTGTTTTCAGCATTATACTCCATGTGGTCAATTCCACTCTTATCCGTCAGTCGTATAACAAATATTCATATATCGGAATTATACCATCCGCCCCTGCTTGAATCAAGGGTTCCGAAAAGATTCTTTCCTCACTTCACAAATTTTTTCAGAAAGGATCTGCGGTGAATGTGGCACAGGCCCTGGGTCTGAAGCCCCTGGTAATGAAGTTTTGTTCCATATCCTTTGTTCTGTTCAAATCCATACCCTGGATAACGCTCTGCCATCTGGACCATCAGCCGGTCTCTGGTGACTTTCGCCAAAATGGACGCGGCTGCGATGGAAAGGCTCTTGGCATCGCCTTTGATCACAGATGTCTGTGGAAATGGCACTGCTTCGATAACCATGGCATCAAAGAGCACATGCTGGATCCGCTCTCCGGTCTTCGCAGTCAGCATGTCGCTGGCTTCCTGCACCGCTGCTGTCATGGCCTCCTTTGTTGCCTGCAGAATATTGATCTCATCGATCCTTTGATGATCCGCCATGCCGATGCCAAAGGCAAGGGCATGTTCCTTGATGATGGGATACAGCGCTTCCCGCTTTTTTTCCGTCAGTTTTTTAGAATCATCGATCCCCGGGATGTTAAAATCCCGAGGCAAAATCACTGCCGCGGCTGTCACTGGTCCTGCCAAAGGACCTCTGCCCACCTCATCCACGCCTGCGATGTAGACCGCGTCACTGCCGCAGGTCTCTGTCTCAAAGGCCTTCATTTCCTCCAGCCGCTGCCGCAAATACTGCTCTCGTTCCTGCTTATTCATGTCCTGGTTTCTCCAATGTGATATTTCCTATCGCGCCAGCTCGAAATTCATCCAGCACCACTTTCGCAATGCGGTCGTAGTCGATTCTTTTGCCAGGAAGGATGCACCCTCGTTTTAAGGCCATGGCTTCCATGGTGTCCAAAGGCGTTTCGGCAAGTTCGTCCAGCTTGTAACGCTCCTTGAGAAGCTCCGGATAATCCGCGCGAAGCACGGCGATCAATTCTAAGGCCAAGTCAGCCACATCCAAGATCTCATCCTTGATGGAACCACAAAACGCCAAATTCAGTCCTGTCTTCGGGTCTTCAAATTTGGGCCACAGGATCCCAGGCGTGTCCAGCAGCTGCATGTTTCCCGGCAGATTGAGCCATTGTTTGCCTCTTGTGACTCCTGGCCGGTCTCCGGTCTGCGCACTCTTTTTCCCAGTCAGCCGATTGATGAGAGAAGATTTTCCCACATTGGGCACGCCTGCGATCATCAACCGGTACGGCTTTTTCCTGGCCTGCCCTTGATTTTTTTCCTCCTGCAGCTTTCCCAGCAGCTTTAACAGACGAGAAGCGCCGCTTCCAGACATGCAGTTCATAGTCAGCACCAGATTCCCCTGATTCTTGAAATATTGTTCCCACCCTTGGTTCGCGTTGGCATCAGACAAATCGCTTTTGTTGAGGATGACGATCCGCTTTTTATTTTTTACCAGTTCATCAATAATCGGGTTCCTGCTGGAAACTGGGATCCGTGCGTCAATGACTTCTACCGCCGCGTCCACTAGCTTTAAATTTTCCTGTATCAGTTCCCGGGTCTTCTTCATGTGCCCAGGATACCAGTTGATATGTTCAATCATTTTGTTTTCCTATTATCATATGGAAGAAACGTCTCTGGGGGAAAGGTTTTAAACCAGAGCCAGTCTCACCTGCGCTCCTTTAAAAGCAGTCGCCCATTTCCCATGTTACGAAAAGAGGAACCCTATGGTTCCTCTGTAACGCTTTTTTACGCATCTTCTTTCCTTGCTTTGATCTTCGCTGACTTTCCGGTTCTCTCCCGCATATAGTACAGCTTTGCTCTCCTAACGCGTCCTCTTCTCACGACTTCGATCTTTTCAACCAACGGTGAGTGGAGTGGGAATGTCTTTTCTACGCCTACGCCAGAAGCGATCCTTCTTACTGTAAAAGTTTCGCCAATGCCGCCGTTCTGTTTTTTCAGCACAAAACCTTCAAAAATCTGGATTCTCTCTCTGGAGCCTTCCTTGATCTTAATGTGTACTTTTACTGTGTCTCCTGGTCTGAACTCAGGGACATCTTTTTTAAGGTATTCCTGTGCAATTGACTGCATCACATCCATTGCTCATTTCCTCCTTCCCTCCAAGACGTTCGTGGTGCCTCATAATCGCATCCAGAGGAACGCCCGTAATAACTTCCAATATTTTAGCAGAAAATCTTGGACAACGCAAGAATTTTTTTGGCTTTGTGGGAAATTCCTCGAGACTCTTGAAATCCCAATGCTTTTAGAAAAAAGGCACTCTATCCGAATGCCTTTTGCGTTTCATGATTTATACGACCCTGATAATGGCCGCGACTTTTGTTCCTGAATTGTGCAGGGTCTTGACACTGGTGGAGACCACGCCCTTCTTTGGCGTAGCCGCGTGGATCAGCTTTCCGTTCCCTGCGTAAATGGCCGCGTGGCTCAAACTTTTTCCCCTGGTAAAGAGGATGATGTCCCCTTCTTTTGCTTTCTTGATACTCTTGATGGAGGAACCCACCTTGTGTTTTTTCAGAGAACGGTAGAGCCCTGTACAGGAAGTTCTCTTCACTTTTTTCTTTGGTTTCACATCTGCGTTTTTATAGACCCAGTACACGAAACCGCTGCAGTCAAAGGCTTTTGGCCCTGCTGCGCCTGCTCGATAATCAGCTCCAATTTTCTTTTTGGCCTTAGCCACTACTTTCTGCCCTTGACTTTTCTGAGTCTTCTTTTTCACTGTTTTGGAAAAATCGCCGAAATAGGTCTTGCCGCCTTTAGAAATATATGCCCGTACCTTGAAACAGTACTTTGTGTCCGCTTTCAAGCCAGTGCATTTGTACGAATTCTTTTTTACAATGGCGATCTTACTGTATTTCTTCTTTTTCACATGATACTTGTAAACTTCATAACCGGAAGCCTGCTCTGCCTTTTTCCAGGTGAGCGTTATAGCCTGATCGCTGACTGCCTTTGCTTTCAACGCAGTGGTTTCAGCCACTCCCATCGTCTCTGCGCCATATCCCGCAGTGGGACATCCAAGTATGCTGATCGCCAATGCCGCTATAACGGCAAACGTTATAAATCTTTTCATAAAAGCCTCTCTTTATCGTTGATTTTCAGCTTTTATTGAATACCACGGCTACTACTATACCATCATTTATGCAAAATGTCAAATGGTCTTTCATCCCTTGCTATCACTATCATGCCCTCGTTTTCTTCATTAATATGGGAAAAATTTCTTCAAAAAAGTTTTTCCAGTTCTTTTTCTGTGGTTTTTTTCAGATAATTCTGTTGGAATTCCAATGTTTTTCTGTTTTTGCACGGCTGTATTTGATTTTTCCGCTGACCATCATATTGTTTTTTTGTGTTTTTTTATAACAAACTTGCTCTTTATTTAAATTTGTTTTGTTGCATATTTATTTACTTTTTATGCATAAATAAAACTCATCCTATGCTCTAGGATGAGTCTTATCATAAACATCTTTGATCCTGTTTTTTGTTGCTGTCAAATAAATCTGCGTGGCGGAAATATCTTCGTGGCCCAGCAATTCTTGAAGGGATTTTAGATCCGCGCCGTTTTGGATCATGTGAACCGCAAAAGAATTCCTGATGATGTTCGGGGTCAATTTGTGAGCCAATTCTCCCCGTTTTCCATATTCTTTGAGGATTTTCCAAAGACCCTGCCTGGTGATCCGCTGCCCATGATAATTGACAAAAAGCGCTTTTTCATCAGTCCGATCTTTGAGCATTTTTTCCCTGGCATCGTAAATATAAGTTTCCAAGGCTGCCCTTGCCGGTTTGCCGATGGGGATGATGCGGGCCTTGCTCTGCTCGCCGGCACAGGTGATGAATCCCATGCGAAGATTGATGTCCGCGAGATCAGCCTCGATCAGCTCTGTCACCCTGATTCCAGTGGCATAGAGCAGTTCCAGCATGGCTCTGTCCCTGATCCCCCGCAGACTATCATCCGGTAGGGAGAGCAGCTTGTCGATTTCTTCCACAGTCAGATATTCTAAAGTTTTCCGCTGGATCTTTGGGGATTTGATATTGAGCGCCGGATTCACGGAAATTTCTTTCCTCGCCTGGAGATAATGGAAGAAGGAGCGAATGGAAGCCAGTTTTCGATTCACTGTGGCTGCGGACTTTCCTTCGTTTTTCAGTTTTAGCAAAAATGCCACCACTTCTGTCCCTTGCGTCTGCCGCAAATCGGAAATGCCCCGTTCTTCTTCAAATCTGGAAAACTCCAACACATCCCGCTGATATGCTTCCAGCGTGTTCTTTGCCATTTTCTTTTCTTTTTTCAAGTATTCAAAAAATCCTTCTGATCGCATTCATCCCGTTCCTTCCCTCGCCGAATGTTCATGCAGCATTCACGATAGTTTCATTATAATCGACAGCTTTGCCGCTTACAATGATATTTTAGCGATTCTTGACATTTTTTGCTGGACTGTAATAAAGCTGTCCTCGTCCACATACTTTAGCTAAGGAAAAGGAGGCACACATATGAGAAAGTTTTCTAATCAACCACTGATGATCTTCAGTCAAATAGGCTCCATGGCTTTGTACAGCAAAAAAACGCTCTGCTTGTCCGCATTTTTCTTTTTTACCGGCATTTCCACTGGGATCTTTCTGGAATTGACCATGGGGACCGCTGATAAGGGCAGCTTGTCAGGATATCTCCAGCAGTATTTGTTCATGGACACAGGCGCGGTAGAATATCCGAATCCTTTTCTTTCCTCTTTGACAAGCAATCTGCTCCTGCTGCTCATCATGTTTCTAGGGGGCCTGTCCGTATTTGGGTTTCCGGCGGCCCTGGCCGCTCTTGCTTACAAGGGCACGGCGCTGGGATTTTGTACAGGCCTGATCGCGGAAACCTTGAAAAATAAAGGCATACTGGTGATCCTCACTTCACTTTTGCCCCAAAACCTGCTGCTGATTCCTGCCTTTATCCTCGGTTCCGCAGCAGCGCTGAATTACAGCTTTCTCTCCATGGGCAAGCGCCGCATGGCAGCAAAAAGGAACCTGCGAGAACTTTCAGGTTCCTATGTTTTGACCATGGTTGTCTTTGCGGTCATCGTGGCGTTGGCCTGCGGGCTGGAAGCTATTTTATACCCAGTTGTTCTTTTGCCATGAAAATTCCGGCAACGGTCTTCGCATCTACCAGCTGGCCGGAAGCTGCCATGGAAAAGGCTTCATCATAATCGTATTCCACGATTTCCAGGGATTCGTCTTCATCAAACTCCGTTTCCCCTTCTGTTAGGCCTGTGGCCGCGTAAAGGTGGATGACTTCCTCTGTGTAGGCGACGCTGGGATTAAGTTTTCCTAGATAATGAAGGGTTTCGGCCGTGTATCCGGTTTCTTCCCTCAATTCCCGCCGAGCAGTGTCTTCAGGAATCGTTTCGCCCTTGTCGATCTTTCCTGCTGGGATCTCTAACAGCACCTGGGCGCTGGGATAGCGAAACTGCTTTACCATAACAATTTTTCCGTCATCTTTGATTGGCACAATGGCCACGGCTCCATTATGTTCCACGATCTCCCGATATGCTGTGCCCGATGGCACTGTCACTGTGTCCCGTCTCAAATTGAGTATGGCTCCTTCGTAGATCCTCTCACTGCTGATTTTCTTTTCTTCAAAGATCATATTCTTCCTCCTTTGCCCTGCGTGTCCCATGGCATGTCCGAAAGTCCGCTCATGCCATGAGGCGCCTTACTTTGTCATTGCTTTGGATTTGTCCACTGCTGCCTGGAATCCCTGCTTGACGTTTTCTTCAAATCCGTTTTCAAAGAGCGCGTTCACTGCTTCAATGGTAGTGCCGCCTGGTGAGCATACATTGATGCGCAATTGCTCCGGGCTGATGTCGTTTTCCAAAACCATTTTCGCGGCGCCCAACACAGCCTGGGCCGCAAAGATTTTCGCTTTTTCTGGCTCCATGCCGTTGTCAATGGCTGCTTGAATCAAGGCATCGATGTACATGTATGTGTATGCCGGACTGCTGCCGCTGACACCTATGACGCAATGAATCAGATCTTCATGGATTTCCTCAGCCTTTCCCACTGTGTTCAAAATGTCCAGCACCTGTTCAAAACTCTGGTCATCCACATTGCTGTTCCTGCATGCCGCGATCATGGCTTCTCCCACCTGCGCGGGCAAGTTGGGCATGATGCGTATGATCTTACGGTCTTGTCCAAGATGCTCTTCCAAAAAAGCGATGCTCACCCCTGCTGCCATGGAAACGATAATCTTTTCTTTCCCACAGACATCTGCGATTTCTGGCAACAGTTTATCAAAGAGATTGGGTTTCACGCCTAAAAACAGGATGTCGCTTTTTTCCACCACCTCCTGTTCTGAGCCGCAGGCAGTGACTGCCGCGAAATCCTTCTCCAAAGTGCTTCGCGTTTCTTCTTTTATATCATATACTAAAACTTGGTTTCCCTTTGCGGCCGCGGTAGGAGCATGGCCTTTGAGGATGGCCCCGCCCATGTTCCCCGCGCCGATGAATCCGATTTTCATATGTTCTTACCTCCCAGTAAACACAGTCCCTGTTTCTTCGTGGTTCAAGGCTTTTTTGATGATGTCTTTTTTCTTTCCATTGAGCAGGAGCATGGAAATGCCATACTCGCTGACCAGTCTGGCGGCCTCGATCTTTGTTGCGATCCCGCCTGTCCCAAAGCTGCTCTTTTCCCCGATATCGATTTCTTCCAGCAGCTTGTCGATGTTTTCCACTTCCTCGATCAGCTTGGCGTCCTTCTCGCGCTTTGGATCTTTGTCATACACGCCATCGATGTCGCTGAGCACGATGAGGGCGTCCGCGTTCCACAGATTGGCGGTGTGGGCGCTCAAGGTATCGTTGTCTCCGATCTTGATCTCGTCTACGCTGACACTGTCATTTTCATTGATAATGGGCACCACGCCTTCATCTACCAAGGTGAACAGCGCATTGCGGATGTTCAGAGTCCGGTGGGCGTCCTTAAAATCCTCTCTGGTGAGCAGAATCTGCCCCACATGAATGCCGTAGTCCGCGAAATATTCTTTGTATGCCATCATCAGCTCTACCTGGCCGATGGCGCAAAGGGCCTGTTTGTAATTCATGTCACCTCTGCGGCTCCATTTGTTAATGGCTCCTACACCGCAGATTCCCGCGCCAGAGGAGACCATGATGATCTGTTTGTTTTGTTTGATCAGGTCGCTGGCCTGCTCCACGATATTGTGGAGCACCTCCCTGTTCACCTCGCCCTGGTCGTTTGACAGTACATTGCTGCCGATTTTGATGACGATTTTACGGCTGTCATTTATCAAGTCGCTGATTGGGTTCATATGCCTTGCCTCTTTCTTCTTTCTATGATCTGTATCAGTATACGACAAAATACTCGCGCTCGCAAGGCTCGCTGGTATTTTTAGCAGAAATTCTGCCTTGCCGCTCGCTTTGCTTGCGGGGCAGAATGTCCTACGACAAAATACTCGCGCTCGCAAGCTTGGGCGCAAAAAAAGGACCTGAGTAAATGATTATGTACAACTCAGGTCCTGCTGCTTCAGGCTCGGTGATTTTTATCTCGGCTCTACGATCAATTTGATGGCCGTCCGTTCTTCTCCATCGATCTCAATGTCTGTGAACGCGGGAATGGTCACCAGATCGATGCCGCTGGGAGCCACGAACCCCCTGGCTATGGCAATGGCCTTTACTGCCTGATTGAGCGCTCCTGCTCCTATGGCCTGGATCTCAGCTCCGCCCTTTTCCCTTAAAACTCCTGCAAGCGCTCCTGCTACCGAATTCGGATTTGATTTTGCTGATACTTTTAAAACTTCCACGTATACGTCCTCCTTAAATAACCTTAAACAATAACTCGATTTGCGTTTATCCCTTTCGGGCTTTGTACCGAGGAACAGGGTCTTTTCTTTCCTCCTTTCTATTATACCGCTCAAAAATGCCATTTTATAGAAGAATCCCTCGACAAATTCCGCTATTCTTCGCTTTTTTCTAAAATTTTTTGACAAACTCTTGCTTTTTGTGACACGAACCGCTATAATCTAGATGTGGTTATCCCCCTGATAACCTCATTAATCTCTAATCCCAATACCCCTTTTGAACAAAACAGACTGCTCCCCTGCAGTCTGTTTTGTTTTTTGAGGTAGTATGATTATAGCATGATTTGTGGTATAATTCTACTGCAAAACAGGTGAAACTCATGAAATACATAATAGATACAATTTCATATCCCAGCTATCGTTCCAAAGCCTTCCAGCTTTATTTTTCAGGCATGGACGTGGGCGTTCTAGATATTGAAACCACCGGTCTCAGTCCCCAGCGGAGCAAATTTGTCCTTGGTGGTTTGCTGACGCCTGGCGATGACCAGCTGGAAGCGGCCCAGTTCTTCGCGGAAACCTTGGAAGAGGAACAGGAAACGCTGCGGGCCTACGGTGCGGCTGTCAGAGAAAAGGACCTGGTATTGACTTACAATGGCCAGCATTTTGATATTCCCTTTATCAAAGGGCGTTCCTGCGAGCCATTGGATCTGCCTTTTAACCTGGATCTGTACCTGCTGGTGAAAAACTATTCTCCCATTCGGGCGTTCCTCCCAAACCTAAAGCAAAAAACCGTGGAAAATTTCATGGGCTTTTGGGAGCATCGCAAAGACGAAATCTCAGGCAAAGAAAGCGTGGACCTGTACTACAGCTACCTTTCCAGCAAGGATCCCGCGGTTCAGGAAAAAATTCTGCTGCACAACCACGATGATATCGTCCAGCTTTACCGGCTGCTAAAGGTCCTGGAAAAATCCGACTTTCATAGAGCCATGACCCGCATGGGTTTTCCCATCCGTTCCCAAAACGGCATTCGTCTGGTTATTGAGCGAATTTCCACTTCGGAAAATCAGCTCCATATCCGAGGAAGGCAGCGCTTCCCCGCTGTCAGCTATCGCTGTTTTGAATGGGACGAAATTCCTTGCTCCGCGCATTTTGACAAGGAAGAAAAGACTTTTGCGGTTTCCATTCCTCTCATCCGGCATTCCGGCCTGACGCTGGTAGACCTCAAGGCCATGAAAATGGATATCGCCCCATTTGAAAAATATCCGGGCTGTCAGGAGGGATTCCTGATTTTAGAAGAGCCAGGGAAAAAGCATTATTTACAAACCAACCATTTTATAAAACTATTTTTAGAAAGGATTTTAAACCAATGGATTATCAAAAAATAGCGTTTCAGGTGAAAGCTGATAGTTTTAAAACCGCCTCTCTTCCCCGCCAAGTACGGGACAAGGCGCTCCGTGCCATCATTGACAGCCTATGTGCGCACAAAGAAGAAATCTTCGCGGCTAATGCGCAGGATCTGGAAAGAGCAGCGGCAGACGCGCTTCCCGCACCCATCCAAAACCGGCTGAAATTCGATGAACACAAGCTGTCTGACTGCATCAGCGGCATCGAGGATCTATGTGCCATGGAAGATCCTCTTTTCCAGCAGCAGCTGAAACGTCAGCTGGACGAGGGCCTTACTCTTGTGAAAACCACCTGTCCCATTGGGGTCATTGGTGTGATCTTTGAATCTCGGCCTGACGCTCTGGTGCAGATCTCTTCGCTATGCGTTAAAAGCGGCAACTGCGCCATATTGAAAGGCGGCAGTGAAGCCGCTGCCACAAACCGCGTGCTTTTCGATGTGATCCATCAGGCAGGGGTTCAGGCTGGCATGCCTGATGGCTTTGCCACCCTCATTGAAGACAGGGCTGGCATCGATGAATTGCTGAAATGCCATGAATCCGTGGATCTGATCATTCCGAGAGGTTCTAATCAATTCGTACAGTACATCATGGCCAATTCCAAGATCCCAGTCATGGGCCACGCTGACGGCGTTTGCCATGTGTATGTGGACGCTGCCGCAGATATAAAAAAAGCCGTTCCTATTGTCATGGATTCCAAGACCCAGTATGTGGCCGCCTGCAACGCTGTTGAGACACTGTTAGTGAACCGGCGCATCGCGGCAGACTTTCTGCCACAGCTGGCGGACGCTGCCGGCACGTCCATTGAATTTCGAGGTGATGAAACTGTATGCGGCATGATGGTCTGCAAACCCGCAGATGCCTCTGATTTTGAGACGGAATACCTGGACTACATCCTGTCCATAAAAATCGTGGATAGCTTGGATGAAGCCATCGAGCATATCAACCGCTACGGCTCCCACCACACGGACTGCATTATCACAGAAGACCAAGACGCGGCGGCTGCCTTCATGTCCAATGTGGATTCTGCTGGGGTTTATCAAAATTGCTCGACCCGTTTCGCGGATGGGTTCCGCTATGGCTTTGGCGCGGAAGTGGGCATCAGCACTGGGAAGCTCCACGCCAGAGGTCCTGTTGGTCTGGATGGGCTGGTGACATACAAATACAAGCTCTATGGAAATGGTCAGATCGTGGCTGATTATGCAAGCGGTGCTCGCCAGTTCCATTTTAAGGACATCAACTGATTCAAAGGGCGCCAGCAGACATAAGCCCAAGAGAGGGAAGATCACAAGCAGGTCTTTTCCCTCTTATTTTTTATGTGATCAAAATGCGTTAAATTCCCCATGAGAAGGGAGTCTTGGAGCCTTCCTCCCCATCTTAGCAGTTTCCGGTGAACACATATGCTAAGTTCTCCCTGGCCGTCTCTGCCAGGGAATACACTTGCTCCACAGGCGTAGGCTCCAGATCCCGCATCTTCCAATTGGGAAAGAACCGTGTCACATGCAGAGGAATCTTAGGGTCTATGGAAGCCACCCAACTGGAAAGCCTCTTCATTTCATCCGTGGAATCGTTTTTGCCGGGCACGATCAGCGTGGTCAGTTCCACATGGCAATCTTGCCGCACAGCCTGCTCAATAAAGCGTTTCACAGTCTCCAAGTCACCGCCTAGCAGGTCATAGTATTCTGCTGTAAAGCCTTTCAGATCAATGTTCAATGCGTCTAAATGCGGCAATGCCTGCTCTGCTGCGGCTTCGGTGATCGAACCGTTTGTGACTGCCACGGTCTTCAATCCCTGGGCCCTGGCCGCCTGCCCTGTATCTCTCACAAACTCATAGCTGATGAGCGGTTCATTGTAGGTGAACGCCAGGCCGATATTTCCCGCGGCCCTCAATTCCAAGGCTTTGTCCACTAGCTCCTGAGGCCCTGCCCATATGGTCTGGCATGACCCTGAACAAGCCGCGATCTCATGATTTTGGCAAAAGGGGCAGCTCAAATTGCAGCCATAGCTTCCCACGGATAAGATCATGCTGCCTGGATGAAACATGCGCAGCGGCTTCTTTTCTATGGGATCCAAAGCGAGCGCCGTGATCTGCCCATAGTTTTCACTGATAACGCGGCCGCCTTCATTCACTCTAGCACCGCATCGTCCCCTTTGTCCTGGCTCCAGCCGGCATCTATGCATGCACACGCCGCATTCCTGTTTCATCGGTGTCTCACCACCTCAAATCTCTGTAAATCCACGGGTTCCTCTGGGCCGATGCCAGCCTTCTGGCGGGCTATGTCAATCTGCTGGGCAGGCGTGTCCACGCCTTCCAGATTAGGAAGCAGCAGACCTCTCCGATCACCATTGACAACGATCACTCCATATCGCTTTGCGTCCAGCTGAGCCTCTGAGTCCACAGGCTCCGGCTGCCCCAGCACATCTACGCTGTATTCCAGCTCGTCCAGCTCACCTGCGCTGACTGGACTGAATCTAGGGTCTTCTGTTCCTGCGCTGATGGCATTAGCCAAGATCTCCTCAGCAACAGAATCCCGCACTGGCCCAATGGTGCCAATGCATCCCCGAAGCCTGCCTTCCTTTTTTAAAGAAACAAAGGTCCCCGCCCTGCGGCTTGTCAAGTCTTGGGAAAGCGTCTCCGGCAGGTCCAAAGGCATCCCGTTTTTCACATAATGCTCCAAAGAAGCTCTCGCCAGCTTCACGTATTCATCTTCCTCTGCTTTTCTTTTTTGCAGCCTAGCCGCTTCCTGTCTCTTGTGTTGGGCTCCAAAGTCTCGGCCATCGTCTTCTCCTGCCATTTCATAAACACAGATGCCATAGCCTACGCCTGTCACATCCTGATACGACAGCCGCTTGACAGTCACAGCCCTTTGATCCAATGCGCCTGCCAGAATGGTAAAAGAGCCATGCCCGCACTCACCGGCGCTGCTGCGGAATTCTTCTGAAAAATCGAATAGCCGCAGGAAATCCCCCGTCCCCATGGTTTCCATGATCCTTTCATCGTACACAGGACCTTCCGGTTTATATCCATAAGGGCCATCCGGTTTGAGACAATGGGACAGGTCGCCGCTGCCCACCATCACGACCTTTCGCTTCAAGCCTTCCACCGCCTCCTTGATCAGTTGGCCCAGTCTATAGTGTTCTGTAAGGGAAAGGCCAGATAGCCCAATGCGAACCAACTGATAATCCTGATATTTCTGGTTGATGAAATACAGTGGCACCATGGTGCCGTGGTCCAGCTTAGGCTCCCGTTCTCCCAGAGTGCCTGCCATTAGATCCCTGGCCTGACACAGATCAGAAATCGCGCCTACCAATTCTTCATCATAATCCACTGCAAAGGACACCTGCGGCGCGCTGAACTGTCTGAAATTACCTGTTGCTTTTCTTCCTGGTGAAATATGAAAATAATCCGCGTACATGGTCGCATGAGGAGAAATCAGCACAATGGTCTGTGGCTTCCATTCAGCCACTTTACTGGCGGCCTCTTCATATGCACGGATCGTCTCTTCGATGGACTGCTCCTGTCCTCTCCCAATGTCCGGTATGATCATCGGTGGATGCGGCACCATGATCGCTCCTTTGATATACATGCTGTGTCTCCCTTTCCGGCAAATCAGCCTCTTTTCTTCTGAAATCCTATCACAAAATCTGCGGCCAGCAGCAGTTTTCCCGCTGATACGGAAAGAGACGCAGGCATTTGCCAAGCTGCGTCTCTTGATTTGTCTGCTGGCCGAAACCATCCTAAAACACTTAAATCAATGTGGCCATATGTCCGAGTGTCCGAATCAGCTGGGAAACGTAACTCATTTCATTGTCATACCAAGCAACGACCCGTACTTCATAAATCTTCGTTCCACATCTCTGGGCCAGAGTCTGGGTGGCATCAAACAGAGAACCATAGCTCATGCCAATGATATCGCTGGACACCAATTCTTCTTCAGAATAGCCAAAGGATTCGTTGGCTTCTTTTTTCATTGCCTCGTTCAGACCTTCTACGCTGACGGTTTCCGTGTCATCCTTGAGCGTCGCGTCCAAAATCGTGATGGAGCCAGACGGCACCGGGACTCTCTGAGCAGATCCGATGAGTTTTCCAGCTAGTTCTGGAATCACCAGGCCAATGGCTTTTGCCGCACCTGTGCTGTTCGGAACGATATTGATCGCACCTGCCCTGGCACGCCGGAAATCTCCTTTTTTGTGAGGTCCGTCCAGGATCATCTGATCCCCTGTGTACGCATGGATGGTGGTCATGAATCCGGTACGCAGTTCTCTGTAGTCATTGAGCGCTTTTGCCATTGGCGCGAGACAGTTAGTGGTGCAGGACGCGCCGGAAACGATCCGATCGTCTTTTGTCAAAGTCTCATGGTTCACGCCGTAAACAATGGTAGGCAGATCATTTCCAGCTGGTGCGGAAATCAGGACTTTCTTCGCACCTGCGTCCAAATGCGCCTGTGATTTTGCTTTAGACGCGAAAAAGCCAGTGCATTCCAGCACAACATCCACATCCAGCTGACCCCATGGCAGCTTTGCCGGATCCGCTTCTTTGTAAATCTTGATCGTCTTGCCATCTACGGTAATGGATTCCTCATCATGCTCCACAGTATGAGTGCTGTACGCGCCTTGAACACTGTCATACTTTAAAAGATATGCCAGCATTTCTGGTTTCGTCAAATCATTGATCGCTACCACCTCATAATTCTTGTTGTCAAAGATCTTTCTGAACGCTAACCTTCCAATTCTGCCAAACCCGTTGATTGCAACTTTAATCATAATACGTTTCCTCCTTGTGAAATACTTATTTAAATTTTTTTGATTCTCTTATTCTGCCACCTGAATGACGGTGTAAGGTTCATAACGGGGCGCTGCCCTGTCTGTGATCACGCAGGCATTTCCTAAAGCCGCGAAGGTCACAGAAGAAATCACCCCGAATTTCGTATGATCCGCTAAAACCACCGCTTTGTCAGACTGCTTTATGACTGCCGCCTTCACAGCCGCTTCCCCAATGTCCGGCGTTGAAAATCCCCGTTCCAAGTCCACGCCATTGGTGCCCATGAAGCATTTTGTGAAATTATACTGTTTTATGGATTCCATGGCGCCTGTCCCAATGGCCGCCTCTGTGGACGGCCGCAAAAGCCCGCCAATGATATATGCGTCAAGGCCTCGCTCAATGAGTTTTTTCGCATGAACGATCCCATTAGTCACATATGTAACGCTTTTTTTATCTAGGTAGGAGATCATTCTTTCTGTTGTGGTTCCTGCGTCAATGAACACGAAATCCTCTTCCTGGATCATGGTCGCCGCGCATTTTGCGATCTGTTCCTTTTCTTGTACGTTGATATGCGCCCGAACCTCTACATTAGTGGAACCAAAGGCCGTGCCGCCGGACATGGAAATCGCCCCGCCAAAGACTTTTTTCAGCTTTCCCATTTGATGGAGTTCATTGATGTCCCTGCGAATGGTAGACTCGCTGATCCCAAGCTCCTTTGCCAAGCTGGTCACTTCCACTGCCCGTTTGATTTCCAGCTGTTTTAAAATTTGCTCCTGCCTTTCACCCTGTAACATGCGTTTCCTCCTACTTCCATTATCATACCACGATTTTACGCAAAGTCAATCATTTCTTTTCAATTTCAGTCATATTTTTTTAAATTTAATCGATATCACGCATTTTCAGCCACTGTTCTTTCAAATTCTTTCATATTATATATGTCCGAAACAGCTAGTAACAGCCGATCCCCCCTGTTCCTCGTCATGCTGGTTCACGGCGCAGACCAACGCAGGAATCCTGTTGTTTCCTTATTATATGCCGAAAATCTGCACGATCTCCAGCAGCGGCGATCCCTGCAAATCCGCGACAGTCACCAGCCTGCCCCCGTCCGAATCCAAGTCATAGCCAAAGCGCATGAATGCGTACCAAATCAAATAAGCGCACTGCGCTGTCATTTCCTTAGAGTCTGCCTTTTCCCGCTCCCCAAAAAAGCCGCTGATCAGACTGTAAGGGACTCCAACCAAATTTTCTCTAGCAAACCTAGCGATCTCCGCTCGTTCCGCTTCACTGACTCCTTTCAGCCGCAGGATCATGAAATTGGAATACGTGTTCCAATACTTGCAGCTTCTGATTTTCGATGAGCTGCCAGGCATGACTGCTTCCAGGGTCAGCAAATTTTCTCCGTCCACCACAAGCGCCGCGTGACCATGCTGCCAGCCCAGGCTGTGAGATGAAAAGGAAATCAGGATGTCCCCATCCTGTAATTCTGCCATAGGAACCTGGCGATTCCCCGCCATCACTACCTTGTCCTGTTTCGTGAACAAGCTGGAGGAACAGCATTTTGTCTCTGCCTGACACAAGAAACAATCCTGAAACAAAAGAATGTCTTCCATCTGATAATCCGGCTTGCTTCGGATCTCGTCAATGGCCGCTGGCCCCAGTCCTGTCTGCTCCCACAAAAGCTTGTAATCTGCTTTGTCTAGTTCCGGCTTTGCCAAAACCTGTTCAATTGGCTGTTTGGCTCGATGCTCTTGTGCTGCTAACGGTCCACCAGCTGAAAATCCATGGACAAAGGGCTGAAAGATGGCAGCACATAAAAGCAGCAAGACCGCTGCCGCAAGGAGGACAATTTTTCTGACCGATCTCTTCCTGACCCAACGTTTCACCAGCCCACCTCCTAATTTTCAGTATGCACAAGCAGCGCCTTTCTCATACCTACTTGAATTCGCCATGCAGAAGGCCTATAATGGAAAGAAACGACTGGGGAGCATTTTTATGAAAAACATCCAATCGCCAACATTGGCCATGATCGGGACCGGGTTCTTGACTTTTGTAAAGACCCTTCCTGCGCTTTTACTATTTGAGATCATCTACAAAGCACTATGCGCTGCTGTTTTCAATCCAGTGCTTTCTTTTATCATGCAAAAGTCCCTCCAGATCAGCGGGCACGATGTGGTCTTTAACGGCGATATCGCTGGATTCTACACAAACGCGGCGGGCATCATCGGCACGCTCATTTTAGCCGCGCTAGCCGCGCTGCTGGCATATTTTGAATTCGCAGTCATCGTCCTCATGGTTTATTATCGCTACACCGGCTCCCGCGTCACCTTGGCCGATTCCATGAAAATGGCGCTGACCACCTTCAAAAGCCTGAAAAGCCTGGGGTTCATAGGTTTTTCCCTTTACGCTCTGGGGCTGCTTCCCCTCCTTAATCTGGGCTTTGCTCCGTCCATTCGGCCAGAAGGACAGATCCCCAATTTCATTAGCGGAGAACTTTATAAATCCACGTTTGGCACTATAGTCATGGTAGCCTTTTACGTGCTGCTGTACCTCCTGTTTTTCTGCATGATCTTCGTGCTGCCGGTCATGGTCCTGCGCCGCCGCAAATTTGGGCGCGCGTGCAGATTCAGCCTGGCGCTGCTCCTTTCCATGAAATTAAGGAACGCCATACCTTTGCTCCTGCTCTTTGTGCTGTGGTGCGCGCTGTTCTTGTATCCTGGTCTCCTGCCTACGTATTATGCGGGCATTTCCGATGCCAGCGTAGCGGAGATCTTAGGAAACTTCTTTTTTTCCTGGAAAAGCATCCTCCAGCTCCTGTTGGTGGAAGGCCTGCAGATCTGCCTGTCAATTTTGCTTTTTACGTTCCTTGTCGCTTTGTATGTGGTATGCAGCGGCAAAGTCAGCCTCAACGAACAGGCCATGCCGACGATTGAGCGCCGTTTGAAAAAGACGCAAAGCGCTGCTGCGAAAGTCTATGGTTTTTTCAGACGCATTGGCAGCTCCATTGGATTTTGGATCCAGGGCCGGCCTTTTTATCAGAACCATAAAAGACTGATCTGGGCAGTGATCTGCGTATTGCTGTTTTTAGGGGTGTTCGGCCTTCTTTACAATCAGCCTAACTCCCATCAGCAAGTGGTGGTAGGGCACAGAGGCAGCCAGGCTGGAGTGGAAAACACCCTGGGGGCCATTGAAGGCGCAGTGAAGGCAAACGCGGATTATGCGGAAATCGACATCCTGCTTTCCAAGGACGGGGTGCCTATGGTCGTCCATGATGATAATTTAAAGCGGCTGGCTGGTGAAAACCTCAATGTGTACGACTTGACCGCCCGGCAGCTTTCAAAGATCACTGTGTCGCAAAACGATAAAACAGGCAAAATTTCTACCCTGGATGAGGTCATCGATTATTCCCGAGGAAAGATTGACCTGCTCATTGAGCTGAAACTCCACGGTCATGAAAAGAAAGATCTTGTAAAAGCCGTTGTTCAAACAGTGGAAAAAAATCATTTTCAGAAAAACTGCCAGATCATGTCCTTAGAATATGATTTGGTCGCGGAATTGAAAACACAGTACCCACAATATGCGGCAGGATACTGCGTCTATGGAAACCTGGGCGTTGCTAAGCTGAATTCTCTGCGGGAGCTGAACGTGGATTTCCTGATCATTGAGGAAAGCATGGCTACCAAGGGCTTTATCGCAGAATGCAATCGAGCCTGGCTGCCGGTCTATGTGTGGACTGTCAACCAAGAGCAGTCCATGGAGTCCTGCCTGAAAATGGGCGCTTCCGGTATTATCACTGACAAGCCTAAGGCTGCTCGCAGCGTCATGGATCAGTTCATTCGGGATTCCATGTGAAAATGTCATTGCTGCGAGTAATGTTTTCCGTATCATAAGATCAGCCACCGCACTGGAAGATGAATCCAGCCATGCGGTGGCTCTCTTTATGTTTTGGTTACGTCATCCTCATAGCGACATCCTTATTGTTCCCATTTCCAGCCTGCGATCTCCGGCAAATCCTGACCATGCTGGCGAATGTATTGCTTATGGGCGATGAGCTTGTCGTTCATTTTCTGATACAAGTGCGCGCCTCTATTGCCCAGCTGGGGCAAATACTTGATCGCTTCCTGTACCAAGTGAAATCTGTCCACGTCATTTTGAACGCGCACATCAAAAGGCGTTGTGATGGTCCCCTCTTCCTTATATCCTCTCACATGCATGAGGCGGTTGTTATGCCTGCGGTAAGTCAGCTCATGCACCAGGCTGGCATAGCCGTGGAAATTGAAAAGAACCGGTTTGTCCTGGGTAAACAGGATGTCGTATTCCGCGTCTGTCAGCCCGTGGGGATGCTCACTGGCAGGCTGCAGCTTGAACAAGTCCACCACATTGATGAATCTAACCTTAATTTCCGGCAGTTCTTTATTTAAAATGGACACAGCCGCCAATGCCTCCAGCGTAGGCGTTTCTCCCGCGCAGGCGAACACAATGTCCGGCTCCTGCCCCTGATCGTTGCTGGCCCATTCCCAAATGCCGATCCCCTGGGTACAGTGTCTGACCGCTTCCGGCATGCTCAGCCATTGCGGGCGAGGATGTTTGGAGGCAATGATCACATTGACATAATTCCTGCTGCGAATGCAGTGATCAAAGCAGGACAGCAGGCAGTTCGCGTCCGGCGGCAGGTATAGGCGAACCACATCCGCCTTCTTGTTGGCGATATGATCCATAAAGCCCGGATCTTGATGGGTAAATCCGTTATGGTCCTGCTGCCACACTGTAGAACACATGATCAAGTTCAAAGATGCGATTTTTGCTCTCCAAGGCAACTGATTGCAAACCTTCAGCCATTTGGCGTGCTGCGCCGCCATGGAATCAATGATCCTGGCAAAGGCCTCATACGTGGCGAAGAATCCGTGGCGGCCCGTCAAAAGGTATCCTTCCAGCCAGCCTTCACACATATGCTCTGACAACATGGAATCCATGACTCTCCCATCCGGCGCCAGATGGTCATCCGTGTCCAGATGCTGTGCGTTCCAGCTCCTGTTTTCCACCTGAAACACATTGCCCAATCTGTTTGAATTGGTTTCATCCGGTCCAAAGACGCGGAAATTTTTAGAATCCTGGTTTAATTTAAAAATATCCCGCACAAAGTTCCCCAACTCCACCATGTCCTGTCCGTCCGTTTCACCATGCCCCTTGATATCAAAGGCATATTCTCTGAAATCAGGAAGGCGCAGATCTCTCAGCAGCGTTCCGCCGTTTCCATGGGGGTTCGCGCCAATACGAGCATCGCCCTTTGGCGCCAGGGCTTTGATCTCAGGGCGCAGTCTTCCTTTGCCATCGAACAATTCCTCAGGATGATAACTCCTGAGCCAACTCTCCAAAACTGCCAGATGTTCCGGCTTTTCCATGGAAATCGGCACTTGATGAGCCAGATAATTTCCTTCTATTTTCTTCCCATCCACGAACTTTGGTCCTGTCCAGCCCTTTGGTGTGCGCAGCACGATCATTGGCCACGTTGGTCTGGTGGAATCTCGTTTTTCACGAGCGTTCTGCTGTATTTTTTGAATCCGTTCAATGATCTTATTCATGGTTTCTGCCATCAGCCGGTGCATGGCCATGGGCTCATCGCCTTCCACAAAGTATGGTTCCCAGCCGCATCCATGGAAAAAATCCACGATTTCCCCATGGGACATGCGCGCGAACACTGTTGGATTGGCGATCTTGTATCCATTCAAATGCAGGATCGGCAAAACCGCGCCGTCCGTGACTGGATTGAGGAATTTATTGCTCTGCCAGGAGGTGGCCAGAGGGCCTGTTTCCGCTTCCCCATCGCCTATGGTCACGCAGGCGATCAGATCTGGATTGTCAAAGGCCGCGCCAAAGGCATGGGCGATCCCATATCCCAGCTCACCGCCTTCATTGATGGAACCTGGCGTTTCCGGCGCGCAGTGGCTCGGCACGCCGCCTGGGAAGGAAAACTGCTTGAACAGCCTGGCCATGCCGGTTTCATCCTCAGAAACATTTGGATACACCTCACTGTAGCTGCCATCCAGATAATCATTGGCAATATAGAAATTTCCGCCATGTCCTGGGCCAGATAGGAGGATCGCGTTCAGATCATACCGTTTGATGACTCTGTTCAGGTGAACGAACACAAAGTTCTGTCCTGGTACGGTTCCCCAGTGCCCTACGATTTTTTTCTTGATCATATCCATGGTCAAAGGCTCGCGCAGCAGCGGGTTTTCCAGCAAATACAGCTGCCCTGCTGACAAGTAATTGGCCGCGCGCCACCAACCATCCATCCTTTTAAGCAGCTCCTCTGTGATCGGCCCTTTCTCCGCGTCTTCCCATTGCGCTTCAAATTCTAATTGTGGTTCCATGTCTATTTCTCCCCTTTCTGTCCATAATATGCGCCTGCGCCATGCTTGCGAAAATAATGTTTATCCTGAAGCTCCCGAGGAGCAGGCAAAACGTCTGGGCTGAGCAGTTCACAGCGAGCGGCCATTTTCGCGCATTCTTCCACCACTACCCCGTTGTGGACAGCCTCATCCGCGTCTTTTCCCCAAGTAAAAACTCCATGATTCTTACACAGCACAGCAGGCACTGCGTTTGGATCCTTTTTCATGTTTTGAAATTCATCTGCTATGAGTATCCCTGTGTTTTTCTCATAATCCGCTTCGATTTCTGCCTTAGTCAAATTTCTCACGCATGGTATCTCTCCGTAAAAATAATCTGCGTGGGTCGTGCCATAGCAGGGGATGGAACGCCCCGCCTGCGCCCAGCTGGTGGCCCAAGGCGAGTGGGTATGAACGACTCCCCTGATCCCCAGAAAACGTTTATATAACACGGCGTGAGTCGGCGTGTCAGAAGAAGGGTTCAGTTCTCCCTCCACTTTCGTTCCTTCCAAGTCCACCAAAACCATGTCCTCGGGCCGCAGCTCCTCGTAGGGCACGCCGCTGGGTTTAATGGCGAACAACCCCCTCTCTGGATCAAAACCGCTGACGTTACCCCAGGTAAAGGTCACGAGCCCATGCTTTGGAAGCAGCATGTTCGCTTCGTACACTTGCCGTTTTAACGCTGCTAACATTGATCATCGCCTCTTTTCTGTTTTAGAGCGGATCCAAATATCTGAATCCGCTCTCTGTTTGGTTATTTTGTGAAAAATTTCTGCAAGTCCGCTTCTGTGGTGTCATCGCCAATGGTGATCAGCTCTGTGCCCGTGAGACGCGCGAACATGGCGATGTCCGCTCTTGTCAAAGCTGTAGAAGCCACAGAGTGATGCGCGCCGCCTGCATAGCACCACGCTGCGGTACCAATGGCGAAATTTGGTTTGTGCCGGTACATGATCCTTGCCACTGGCAGATTCGGCATTGGCTCCGGCTGTTTTACCAGTTCAATATCCGCGCAGATGATACGGAAATGGCCACCCATATCTACCAAGGTCACTTGAATCCCCTGGCCGGTTATGCCATCAAACACCAATCTCGCGGGATCTTCCTTACCGCCGATTCCCAGCGGACACACCTGGATTTCCGGCTTTGCGGCCGCAAAGGATGGCGGCACCTCCAGCATGTGGGAAGCAAGCTCCAGCTCCTGACCTTCTGTCAAATCATAAGTGTAATCTTCGATGAATCCGGTGGCTCCGTTTCTTCCTTCCGCCATTTTCATCAGAACCGCAGAAAAAGCGCTGATTTTATAATCACCTTCTGGTCCAAATCCAATGCCCTTGTCCATCAGGTTTTGAACAGCGAGGCCTGGCAGCTGACGCAGTCCAAAAAGATCTTGAAAAGTATCAGTGAAAGCACTGATCTCATTTTCCTCCATGAATCGCTCTAACGCCACTTCATATTTTGCCTGCTCCCGCACTGCGTCCAGCCGATCAGTGGCCATGGTGTACTTGCTTTCATACTCCTGCATCTTTTCATGAATCTGGGAATCCGTGGCCTGCTCCGCCAGCGCAGCGATTTCACCGATGCCCCAGTATTTCACTTCCCAGCCATATTGGATTTCGCAGCTCAGCCTGTTGCCGTCCGTGACCGCCACATCCCGCATGTTATTGCCAAAGGTGGCGATCCGCATGTTTTGTGAATCACTGATGGCTTTTGCCACCTGAGCGAACTGGCGGATCTTGGCGATCACTCTTTCATGCTTGTAAAATCCCGCCACCACTTCATGGGGAATCCCCAGTCTGGCCAGAATATAGCCATACTCCCGATCTCCATGGGCTGCCTGATTCAGATTGATGAAATCCATGTCAATGGACCCATAAGGCAGCTTTTCGTTGGCCTGGGTATGCAGGTGAAGGAGCGGTTTTCCAAGGCGCCGCAGCCCTTTGATCCACATTTTCGCAGGCGAAAACGTGTGCATCCAGGTAATCACGCCCACGCAGTCATCATCGTTCATGACCCTCTTCATGTTTTCCACGCAGATTTTTGATGTTTCCACAGTGGGCAGCAATTCTACTGTCACAACGTCTTGCAACTTATCGTTGAGAAACCTGACCATCTCCTGGCAGTCCGCAGCCACCTGTTTCAAACATGCTTCCCCGTACAAGTCCTGGCTGCCCGGGATAAAATAGAGTTTATATGTTTTGTTCATTTGTGTTCCTCCCATATTTAATGATTATTGTTTCGCAGTAGTCACTGGGGGCCACCTGCCTTATTTTTTCATCATCTTCTTTTTCCGCGCCATAACGATGCTCTGGATCACTAAGAAGAGGCACAGCATGGCAGCGATGGTGATCCCTGTCCACCAAGCCTGATCCAGCCCCGCGGAAGACACGATGTTTTGGATGACTGCCAGGGAAAGGACGCCAAACAAGGTGCCCACAATGCTTCCCACGCCGCCTGTAAGCATGGTTCCACCGATAATGGCCGAGGCAATGGCGTTCATTTCCATGCCCATGGCGTGAGACGCGGAGCCTGATCCGACATGGAGAAAATACACGAACCCGCCGATACCCGCGAGCAGTCCGCAGATCACATGGGAAAGGAACACGGTCCGTTTCACATTGATGCCCAGCATCAGCGCGCTCTGTCTGTTTCCGCCTACCGCGTAAAGACTGCGGCCCAGCTTTGACCAGCGCAGCACGAAGAACAAAATTACTACGATCAGAACCGCCACCACAACGCCGATCTCCACATAGGAATTCACGAAAACGCCCAACTTGTTCACTGAACCCACGCCTGGAATCTCCACTCTTGTGTTCTTCAAGGTCTGAAATCCTTCATGCGCCACATTGAAAGGCGCGTCATGGACAATGGTGATCATGCCTCTGGCAAAGAACATGCCTGCCAGAGTGACGATAAAGGGCTGGATGTCCAGGTATGCTACTAAAAATCCCTGCACCAGGCCAAAGGCAAGGCCAATCCCCACGGCAATCCCAATGGAGCCCAGGACACTGCCATCATGGTAATCCAGATATACGGCACAGCTCATGCTCACTAGCGCCACTACGCCGCCAACGGAAATGTCGATTCCTCCGGCGATCATGACAACGCACAATCCGCAGGATGTGATGAGCAACGCTCCATTGGTGTTGAGCAAGTTGAAAAAGGTCTGCGGGGTACGGAACCCTTCTCCAAGGAAAAGGATGGCGAAAATGTACATTGCGAAAAATACGATGATGGTAATGGTAAGGAGCATCCCCGTGTCATTCAGGTTTCTAAAACGATCCGTCAGTTTGGGAGCCCTCGTTTTTTCGTTGTTTGTCATAGCCGCGAACATATTACACAACCTCCTCCTGCTTTTTCGGTTTTATCATTTTAATGAATTTTGAGATATATGATCTGACTACCGGCGTGCTGAGAACCACTAGGGCGATGACGACGATTGCTTTATATGCGGACAAAGCAGAGGATTGGACATCCATTTTGTACAGCGTTGTAGTCAGGAATTGAATGACATACGCACCAAGGATGGAAGCCGTCATATTGAACTTTCCTCCGCTAAGGGCATTGCCGCCTAAAGCGACTGCCAGAATCGCGTCCATTTCAATATCCTTGGCAATTACGGAATAGTTGATGGTCGAAAGGCGGCTGACTTTAATGAATCCGGCCACTGCGACGCACAAACCTAGAATCACAAAGGAAAGGAATTTGATGAATTCCGGATTGATGCCATTGAGCCTGGAAGAGCTGCCATTGATCCCCACTGCCTGGGTATATAGCCCCAGGTTCGTGAATTTCAGCACCAGGGCAATGATGATCATACATGCCACGGCAATGAAAAACGGCGATGGAATCGGGACGCCTGGGAAGAATCCTCCGAAATAAGCAAAGGAAGGATCTGCCACTGTAGGCAGCTCGTTGTTATTGATCCAAGCCGCAATGGAACGTCCTGCCGTAAACAAGATCAATGTGGCGACCATGGGCTGGATTTTGAAATAGGCTACTAATGTCCCGTTGAAAGCGCCAAATAGCATGGAAACCACGCAGGCAATGAGAAATGCCACAATGAGCGGAGCCTGCATTTCCGTGCTGCCCTCTGAACCGCACACGACTCGCAGGATCACGCTGCCCGCGATGGCAATGCCCGCGCCCACGCTGATGTCCTGTCCGCCTGACGCCGCAGTTACCAGCGTCATTCCAATGGCCAGAATCGCCAATTCTGAACCATAGTCCAATATGGTGATCAAATAACCGGACAACACCGGATCCCCTGCGCTGTTCTCGCCAATGCTGATCTTAAAAAAGGATGGATCCACAATCAGATTGAAAAGCGCCAGAGCAGCCAGAGCCGCTAATGGAATCAGTAATTGCTTGTTAAAACGTTTCGCCGGCATCGCCTGCGTATCTAGTCTTTTCCCTTCATTCTTGCTCATTACATGTCACCTCCGGCAATGGTTTCCATAATACCACTTTGTGTCAGCTGGTCGCCGGTCAGCTCCCCAACCACTTTGCGGTCGCGCATGACCACCAGTCTGGAACAGGTTCTAAGCATTTCATCAGTTTCTGAAGAAATGAAGGTAATGCTCATTCCTTCAGAGGCCAGCTTCATGACCAGCTTTTGAATATCGACTTTTGTCCCAACGTCGATTCCCCTAGTGGGTTCGTCCAGGATCAAGTACTCCGGATGGGTCAAAAGCCACCTGCCTAGAATCACCTTCTGCTGGTTTCCTCCTGACAATGATTTGATCGGCGTATCTGCCGAGGCCGTCTTGATATCCAGCAGTTTGATGTATTCATCTGCGAATTGATAGGTTTGGGCTTTGGTAAATGGCTTGCAGAACCCTTTCAGCACCTGGGCCGCCAGGATAATATTCTCCCGAACTGACAAATCGCCGATGATGCCGTCCAATTTCCTGTCTTCCGGCAAGTAAGCGACTCCCTTTTTCATGGCATCCAATGGTTTTGAAATCTTGACTTGTTCACCCTTCATTTTCACAGTGCCATTGATGATCCGATCCGCGCCGAAAATCGCGCGCACGCACTCGCTGCGCCCAGAACCAAGAAGTCCTGTGAATCCGTTGACCTCTCCTTTGTTGATATGGAAATCAAAGGGCTTGATGCCCGCATCGCTCTGGAGCTGCTCCGCTTCCAGCACTGGCTCCGCATCCGCCCCCGCCTCATACGGTACGGCATCGCCTTTAATGTCAGAAAGATCATCCAGCTCTTTGCCCAGCATTTTAGAAACCAGCTGTACCCTTGGAAGGTCTTTGATTTCGTATTCTCCCACCAGTTTTCCGTCTCGCAGCACCGTGATTTTGTCACAAACCTCGTAAACCTGATCCAGGAAATGGGTGACGAATATGATGCCTACGCCTTTGGCCCTCAAATCCCGCATCAGGCCAAACAGCTTTTGCACCTCCTGATCATCCAGGGATGACGTGGGCTCATCCAAGATCAAGACTTTGCAGTCCATGTCCACGGCCCTGGCAATGGCAACCATCTGCTGAACGGCAAGAGAACAAGTGCCAAGCTGCTGCGTGGCTTTCGCCGGAATGTCCAATGTCCGCAAAATGCGTTCCGCGCCTGCGTTCATTTTGCGCCAGTTCTGGATGTGTCCCTTTGTTCTGCCAATATACATGTTCTCGGCAACGGAAAGATTCGGGCAAAGGGTGATTTCCTGGTACACGGTGCTGATGCCCAGATTCTGCGCGTCCTGGGGAGCATGGATATGAACGGCTCCTTCATGGCCCTTTAAGAAAATTTCTCCCTCTTCTTTGTCATAAACACCAGTTATGACTTTGATCAATGTTGATTTTCCGGCTCCGTTTTCACCCATCAGCGCATGGATTTCTCCTTCCCGCAAGGTAAAGTCCACTGCCTGCAGCGCCCGGACGCCGGGAAATGTTTTATGTATGTTTTTCAGTTCTAGTACAGATTTTTCTTTCACCTGACTCACCTCTTCGTTTCTCTATGAAAGCTCCTTGATTTCAGCAATAACGCGCCGCAGGTATATCTTGCGGTTCTGCGGCGCGTTTGGTTATCTGCTGATCTTTACGATTCGTACGAACGAAGGCTAGATTCCATATTTGCTGATGTCCTCGTCTGTGATTTCATTTGCGTCGAATCCTTTTTCTTCCAGGTAGATGGTCTTTTCCTCGATTTTTTCGCCCTTCTGCAGTTTTTTAATGACATTATCGATATAACCTGCCTGGATCGGATTGCACTGTCCATCATAGTTCCACTTCTTTGCTTTCAGCTCTTCCAGAGCCCACTTGTTGCAGTCAAATCCTATGATGACAACATCTTTTCCAACGCCGTGGGAGATGCGCGCTTTGTCAAGGGCCTGCACTGCGCCTTTTGCCATGTCATCATTTTCCGCATAGATGACATTGAATTTTTTCTTGGCATCAATGGCGGACTGCACGATCTGCTGCGCTTTTTCCGCGTTCCAGTCAGCGGTCTGCTGAGAAACAATGTTCCAGCCTTCTTTCTTGGCTACGGTATTCAGCCCACTGGTACGCCCCTGCTGAGCAGCGGAGCCCATCGTTCCCTGAAGGTGGATGATGTTGTAGCTGTCCAGTTTCTGGTTTTTCAGCCAGTTGGCCGCATCTTTGCCTTCTTTATCCATGTCAGAGATGATGGATGCTTCATACAGGCTTGGATCCGCCTTGATGGTACGGTCGAACAGAATCACTCTGATGCCTGCGTCCTTCGCGTCTTGCAGCACCCCGTCCCAACCGGATACGTCAGCTGCGGAAAGGATCAGGTAGTCTACGCCATCCTGGATGAACTTTTGTGCCGCAGTGATCTGTTCATCGTTCTTCAGACTGTAGGCAAATGACGCGTCATAACCATTTTCTTCTGTGAACTTTGCTTTCAAGTCTTTGTCATTGGCTGTACGGTATCCAGATTCGTTCGGGTCATTGTTGATAATGCCCACTTTGATCAATCCGTCTGCAGATCCGGAATCAGATGCTTCCTTAGACTCACCGCCGCCGCCGCACGCTGCCAGCGCAAATACCATTGCCATGGCCAGTAATACGGAAATTAACTTCTTTTTCATAATAGCCACCTCTTCATAATACCTTTCTTGTTTTGATTGTTCAGGTTCGATCCTGTTTTCTTATGTCTTTACTATACTGAAATCTGAAAATTCATGCTACAGAGTATCTTTTGAAAACATTTCGATTATTTACCCACCTTTACCAGCAGGTTCAATTATTTATTTTTGTTTTTCGATTTTTACGGTTCGCGGGGCTCTGCGGCCCAGTAAAAAAAGAGGCGGGAGAATCTGGATCTCCTGCGCCTCTTTCGCGTTCCCGCCTGCTTTTGACGAACTTTCAATATTTTCTTTTGTCAATCAGTTTCTGGCTCACCACGGTGATGTCATATTGCGTGTCATGCACCATTACCGATTCTACCGTGTCAT
The DNA here is from genome assembly GCA_910583765.1 of uncultured Eubacteriales bacterium. Classification (GTDB taxonomy): domain Bacteria; phylum Bacillota; class Clostridia; order Peptostreptococcales; family Anaerovoracaceae; genus Hominibacterium. The sequence continues at coordinate 36,852 of CAJTYS010000030.1, forward strand.
CATGGGCAAATACTTTTTCATTGATATAAGTTTGCTTTGGCACAGCGCCCTCTTTCTCTAGGGTCTCGATGATCTTGCGTACAGCAGGCCCTTGCAGCGGATTGCATTCTGTGACTAGTCCGATCTCGCCTTTGAGCAGATGTTCCAGGGCAGCCGTGGTGCCATCAAAGGATAAAACAAGGGTCTCTCCTGCCCGAATGTTCAGCCCCACGCTTTTATCCGCCTGCCGCAGCGCCTCAATAGCGCCAAAAGCCTCATTGTCATTTTCACAGTAAACCACATTGATATTGCCGTGCGCCTTGAGCATGGATTCCATGACTTCCTTGCTCTTTGTGCGGGCATAATCGCCGGAAGCGCTGGCCAGCAGATCCCAGCCGTATTTTTTTGCGGCTGACTCCAAGGCTTCGGTCCTGCCGATCTGGGAAGTCGCGCCTATGGTTCCCTGTATGTTGACGATATGAAGTTCTTTTGCTTTGATGCCCATGGCTCGGGTATAGCTTCGCAGCCATTTGCACGCCTTTTCGCCTTCTCTCCTGAAATCAGAGCCCACCCATGCCGTATACAGATTGTCATTGGAAACATCCACCATTCGATCTACGATGATCACCGGGATCCCTGCGTCCTTTGCTTCCTGCAGGACCGTGTCCCAGCCACCTTCTGTCACTGGCGCCAGGATAATGTAATCCACTTCCTGCTGGATGAAATTTCGGATCGCCGTGATCTGTTTCTCCTGTTTTTGCTGTGCGTCATCGAAAATAAGCGTGTATCCATTGGCCGCGCAAAAGGTGTCTTTCATGGACTTTGTGTTGGCCACTCTCCAGTCTGACTCTGACCCGACCTGTGAAAAACCGATGGTGAGCTGATGGGAGACCAGATGTTCCCTTTGCTCTGATCTGTCTGTATTGCCGCTGCAGCCAGCAAGTGCCAGCATGGACAGCACAATGATGGTGCGAGATATGATAATTGCCGCTTTTTTCATGATTGTCTCATCTCCCTCTTTTTTCCACTATGACAGTAGGACTCTCGGCTTCAAAAGGGTGACGCGAATCTGTCCCAGGCTCTCTCGGTATTTTTACCGTGACTCTCGTTCCTTTTCCATGGACGCTTTCTACAGAAATGCCATAACTGCGGCCGTACTGCATCACAATCCGCTTTTGGACGTTCGCCATGCCAAATCCACCCTTTGTGCGCTTTTCGATCCTGCCATCGATCAGTCCCCGCAAGTGTTCTAATTCTTCTGTTGTCATTCCGATCCCATCATCCCTGATGGTGAAAACCAGATCGCCTCCTTTCAGTTCTCCTGTGACAATGATGCTCCCTTTTCCCCGTTTATTTTTAATTCCATGGTACAAAGCGTTTTCAATGATAGGCTGGAGAGTCAGCTTGCGTATCCCGCAGTCCAGGATCTCTTCGGAAAAGCGGATATCATAATCCATAATGTCCTGATACCGAAAATGCTGAATTTCCAAATAGCTGTGGATATGCTCCTGCTCTTCTCTGACTGTGATCTGCTCTCTGCCTCTGCTAAGGGTGGTGCGGAAAAAACTGGACAACTCCTGAATCATCCGCACAGCCTGCTTTTTGTCGCCTGACTCTGTCAGCCATGTGATGGTGTCCAAGGTATTGTACAGAAAATGGGGATTGATCTGTTCCTGCAAAAGCCGCAGTTCCATGTTCTTGGCATTTTCCTGCTCTTTGTGAATATTGTTCACCAGCATTCTGATTTCATTGACCATATTGTTAAAGTTTTCCGCAAGAGTCTCCATCTCATCGTTGGTCTCCGTATGATATGACACTGTGAAATCGCCTTTTGAAAATTTTTCCGCCATGCCGCACAAATCGGTGATAGGCTTTGTGACCCGATCTGCCAGCCGCTCGGAAACAAAGACGCTGAACACAATGAGCAGCAGCAATATGGCCAGCAGCGAACAAATGAGCCGGATCAAACTTCCAGACACCTGCTGCCGCAGTTTTTCTATATTCACCGCTTCATCATAGATATATTTTTGAATGTCTTCCTGGACCAAAGTTGTCAGGGTGCGGATGTTCATGTCCAGCATTTCCACATTTTCATCGTAATGGCCCCCCTCTTCCACATTGTCCAAAATATCGTCCACCCGATCATAGAGAATATCCAGCAGCCGAATCAGGGCGTCTAAATCCGCCTGCACGTCCTGACCTTCCGTCTGCCCCTTCAAGGCATTGAAATATGCCTTCGCGTCTCGAATCATGCCCTTTGGGTCTTCGCCTTCCAGTTTTTCCTCTGCGTCAGTCCAGTTGGCAGAACCGATGATGATCTTGTACATCATTTCATCCATGTCGTCTTTAAAGCTGATGTTATAGGTATTGGCGCTAGCGATGTTTCGTATGAGACTGTCGTAATCCTGATAGTACTGGTACATGCTGAATACGGATAGGCCCGCTAGAAGCACAAAAGGAGCTACGCAAATCCAGATGTAAAGCTTTAATTTCGTCTGTATGCTGCTCCTTTTTTCTTCCCTTCTCTGAGTTTTCATTGTTTCTGTTCCTTATCTTGGTCCCGCTGCGTTTTTCGATATTCCTTTGGCGACAGGCCTTGGGTTTTTTTGAAAATATAGCTGAAATAATGAGGGTCCCGATATCCCACTTCAAACCCCACTTCTGAAGTTTTCATGGAAGTGCACAGCAATAACTCCCTCGCTTTTTCCATGCGGATTTTGGTCAAGTATTCGATGAAGGTCTCTCCTGTTTCTTGTTTGAACACCATGCTGAAATGGTTGGGACTCACGTTCACGTTGGATGCCACGGAATGAAGAGAAATGTCTTCGTTATTATAGTTTTCCTGGATGTACACCCGCGCCTCATCGATGACTCTGGTATATCTCTTATCCGCCACCTTGTTGCGGACGCTGATGGCCTCTGTTAAAAGCCGCTCCATATAATCCCGGGCCTCTTCTATGGAGCCTACGGAAGACAGCGCGTTTTGGAAGTCATTCATCCGCGCGTCGATTGCTTCCTGCGGAACATTGATGGAACCAAGAAACGAAATGGCGCAGATCACAGCACCCATTATGATATATTGTCGCAGAGGCAGGGACAGCAATGATTCTTCGTCAATACTGTCGAAATAATCTGCCACGAATCCCTGGATTTCAGTGACAGAACCATTTCTCAAAAAATTCATCATGTATTTCTGCTCAATTTTTCCAATGTTCAATTTATGATAATCAATGCTGATTTTTTTCTCTAGATGAGATTTTTCTCCCTCTGGTCTTTCTGATCCGTTTTGCGCATAAAAGACTTTACTATCATCACTGAGATAGCGTTCAGCGAACCTGCGGCTGGCCGCGTTATAAGATTGATCCATGTCGCGGATTCGCTCCACGGGCTTTCCGATGGCTAGAAAGTATTTCACGTCCATATGATCCTCCATGTATGCCCGAAGCTCTTCAATGCTCTGGCTCTCCTGGCTTTGCAGGGCTTCCATGGAATCTGCCATTTCAATGAAGCACAGGATGCCGCCTGGCTGTTCGTAGAGGTAAACGCAAGGCATGTTTTCAATTTTTTTCCGCACCGCGGCGTTCAGTTCTTCCCGCGCTTTGGAGTAAGACTCCAGCAGGCCATATTCCAGATCCTTTGGGAAAATCTGCAGCAGCAAGATATTGTACCATGGCGCTATGATGTCAATCCCCAGCTCTCTTCCTTGTTCCAAAGAGTCCTGAACATTCACCCTGCCATCCAGCATGTCCCGAAAGAACTTTTGCAGCTCCAGGGCGCGGATCTCCTGCCTCTCTTTTTTATAAGTTTCCCGGGCAAGCTTTGCCATGTTCTCGTCACGGATGCTGTCAGCGGCTTTGTTCAGCTCTTTCAGCAGTGTTTCCTCTGTGATGGGCTTCATCAGATATTCCTCCACTCCAATGCTGATGGCTTGTTTTGCGTATTCAAAATCATCATATCCGCTGATGATCAGAATCCTGATATCTGGAAGGGACTCTTTTACCAATCTGGAAAGCTCCAATCCATCCATGAAAGGCATACGGATGTCTGTCAGCAGAACATCCGGCTTTGTGCTGAGGATCTTCGGATAAGCGACTTCGCCGTCTCCGGCTTCTCCTACCAGTTCAAACCCCTCTTGCTCCCAGTTTATCGTATGTTTGATCGCTTTGCGAATCACAAATTCATCTTCCACTAAAAAAACTTTGATCATTCGGCTCCCCTCCGAGTCTTCTATGGCAATTTTGCCAGATTCTTATCACATGCCAGGCGCTTAATGGGATCATACCCCAAACGCCTTGTTCTCTCTACCAATTCATTGCCAATCCATTGCCTGGATCGCGGCCTTTTCTATGGAAAGTCCTGCCTGATAACGCTGCGCGAAGCAGTCGAATCCCTTGATCTCCTCTGCTGCCGGTGTTAGAGTCGTCCCCTCTACCGCGGAAAAGATCTGTTTTCCCAGGTAGTCTTCCAGACTTTGATCCTTTGCTCTGTTTTGTGAAAAGGCCGCCAGAATAGCCATGCCCCATGCGCCGCCTTCGCCTGCGTGGGCCATTACCGTGACCGGCGCGCCAACGGCTGCCGCCAAGTATCGCTGTCCTACCCCCGGGGTTTTGAAAAATCCTCCATGACCTGTGATCCGGCTGACCTTCACGCCTTCCTCTTTGAGCAAAATGTCGATTCCCATCTTTACTGCTCCTAAAGAAGCGTAAAGATGGGACCGCATGAAGTTGGCCAGGTCAAACCGGCTGCCCGGCGTTCTGGCGAAAAGCGGCCGCCCTTCGTTGAGTTTTGTGATGCCTTCTCCGGAATAATATCCAAAGGGCAGCAGGCCGCCGCAATCTTCATCGCCTGTCAAGGAATGGGTATATAGCCTTTCATACAACTGATCCACATCTATTTTTAATCCCATGAGTTCTGCGAATTCGCCAAACAGACTGATCCATGCGTTCAGGTCCGATGTGCCGTTATTGGCATGGGCCATGGCGACAGGAAAGCCCTCTGGCGTGGTCACCATGTCGATTTCTCTGTGGAGTCGGGACAGCTGCTGTTTCAGCACGATCATGGCAAAGGTGCTGGTGCCCGCGGACACATTGCCTGTTTCCGGTGCCACGGAGTTGGTGGCCACCATGCCTGTCCCCGCGTCTCCCTCCGGCGGGCACATGGGAACGCCTGGTTTCAGGTTTCCCGAAGGATCCAAAAATGCCGCGCCCTCTTCTGTCAGATGTCCGGCAATCTCCCCGGCAGTCAGAACCTCTGGGAGAATTTCCCTTGTGCGCCAGGCGTAACCCTTTGCTTCCACAAGCTGATCAAACCTCCATATCATGTCGCTCTGATAATCCAAAGCCGCGGAGTCGATGGGGAAAATCCCGGATGCGTCACCGATCCCTGTCACTTTCCTGCCTGTCAGTTTCCAGTGAATATAGGAAGCCAAAGTGGTGACAAAGTCCAGCTGCTCCAGGTGCGCTGCCCCATCCAGTATACGTTGATACAAATGCGCAATGGTCCACCGCAAAGGTATGTTGAACTGAAACAGCCGTGTCAGCTGATCCGCGGCCTGCTGCGTGTTGCTGTTTCTCCAGGTCTGAAAGGGCGCCAGCAAGCGTCCCTCTTGATCGAAAGCCATGTAACCGTGCATCATGGCGCTGATTCCCATAGCGCCGATTTTCTCCAAGGTTACTCCATATTTTGTCCGAATGTCTTTCTGCAGCGCCCGGTAACATGCTCGCAGCCCTTCTCCGATTTCTTCCAGCGGGTAAGTCCAGATCCCATCCATCAATGTGTTTTCCCAGTCGTGGACACCCATGCCCAAGACCGTTCCGTTGTGATCGATCAATACGGCCTTGATCCTGGTTGACCCAAATTCTATGCCCAGCCAAGTCCGGCCAGTTTCAATTTTTTCTCTCTCTTGCGTCATGACTCTCTTACCTCCAAAAAGTCGCACAAAACCTGTAGTGGATCATTGTCTTCTCTTTGAGGATATTATAGTCTTTTTTGATTATTCAGATAAACAAAAAGGATTCCTGAACTTTGTGGTTATTTTATCCTTTTTTCAGAATCCCTGCAAATATGTTTATTTTTTTATGAAATTGTTTCATTATTTTATGCTCTATGTGACGCGGTTTTATTTTATTTTCATGGTCTAATGATTGATTCATACAAGTGATTCAATCGCTCCAATTCTTGTGTTCTCCCGATCACCATCCGCCGATTCTCCTCTTACTAGAATTTAGCTTATCATACTTTTTGATGAGTTTCAAATTTTTCTAGTGTGAAGTTAATCTTGCGGCAAATCACAGGCAAGTGCTCAAAATTTAAAAAGCGAAAAAAAGTGGGCTATTTTCTGTCATTTTATTGATACTGCGTCGGGCAACTGCTACAATGATACTGATATGGTACGCAGATGGCATTTGGTTAGCATCCAAGGCATCTTTTAGGTCGATCACTCGAGCCGGAAATCGCAGTGATCACAATGTTAGGATAGGAGGATCATGATGAAACAAATCAGTAAAATCGTCACCTTGTGCATAGCGCTTTTCGTGGCTGGGACATTTACCTTACCGGCCCAGCTCGCACCCATAGACGCACACGCGGCGGCAAAAACAAAGGTAACGATCAGCAAGAAAAAGGCAACTGTCATCAGGGACATGACCCTGCAGTTGAAGGTCAAAGGAACGAAAAAGAAAGCGAAATGGTCCAGCAGCAAAAAATCCGTGGCCACTGTCAGCAAGAAGGGAAAAGTCACGGCCAAGAAAGCGGGCAAGGCTACCATCACCGCGAAGATCGGCAAGAAAAAGTACCGGTGCAAAATCACGGTGAAAAATCCCACCACGACGCTCGACGTGACAAGCCTTTCTCTGATCTCTGGCCAGCACTATATTTTGAAGGTCAGCAGCAATGGGAAAAGCAACAATGTGTTCTGGTGGACCACCCACTCTTCAGTCGCGTCTATTGATGGCAATGGCGTGGTGACTGCGAAAAAACCAGGAACCTCGATGATATCCGCGACCATGAATGGCGCGACCGCGTATTGCGAGGTGACAGTCGTAGGCACAGATGGACAGAACGGCGTATCAACCATGGAGTATGTTTGGATCCCAACAAAAGGCGGTGAGAAATATCATAGCTCCCAGACTTGCAGCAATATGGACGGTCCAAGGCAGGTGCGGCTTGAAGAAACGAAATCACTAGGCTTTACCCAATGTTCCAAGTGCTGGTAAATTTGAACAAAGCATTACAACTTTAATATAGCACAAGACGTTCTGACGATCTTAAGCAGTGAACAGCCTCTTCCTCTTACATACAAAGATCACGATTTATTCGGCAATTACAAAGGCCACAGAGAATGCTACATCACTCCAGACTGATTGCTTATATACAAGATCGAACATGACATATTGACTTTATCTTTAACCAGAACCGGAACACACAGCGACTTGATCAAAGGTGCGTTTGGAAACGCCATGTACCCGAACAATCTATGGGATTGGCTCACGCAATTTCTGGATCAAAACGACATGCGGCATTTCAGCTTCCATGCTTTGAGGCACACTCATGCATCTATGATGAAATGGATGGGATATGATCTGCTGGATGTGAGCGCAGAGCTTGGGCATTCGGAAAAGTCCACAACGCTTAATGTATATGCTCATATCTTTGAAGACCGCAAAGAAAAGGCGCATAACATGGCCGCCGGAATTTCATCGCTGATCGCAAATTCAAAGTGATTTTACACCATTTTTGCACCATTTTTAAAAACACAAAGAAAGAACGTTGAAATTTCAACGTTCTCATGGTGCGCCTGGAGGGACTTACACAGGCTCCGCCTGCCGCCCTGCAGCTTCATTTCATTTCGCCTTGGGCCACTCACTGCTCGACAGTCCACTGGACTGTCTCCCTTCACGCTCGTGCCCTTTCGGGTTCAAGTCCCCTTCATTAAAAAAATACCCTTTCGGGTATTTTGGTGCGCCTGGAGGGACTTGAACCCGAATTTTCGTTTATGCTAACATATGCTCTCGTTGGCTACAATGTACAA
>CAJTYS010000031.1 GCA_910583765.1 uncultured Eubacteriales bacterium
AATCATAGCTTTGAGAGATTTCTGCATTAGATCTGCAATCCAAAAGGAGCCTGGCACGGTTTTGTGACAGGCTCCTTTTGTCATATAAAATTTAGAAGGAAACAAATTGATCAGGCGACTGAAAAAACGATGCGTCACCCTTTATTGGCTGGGAGGAACCTTCCTCCGTTTCCAGCCTCAAAACGACCACCGGCCGCCAGTTCAAAATGAAGCTTGGCGATTCCCAGGTCAACAAGATCGAACTTATAAGTTTCTGGCACTCTGGCTCGGAGGTTTCCAGGTTCATACAAAAAGCACACCTTCTGAGTGTTTCTGGTGGAAGGCGCTTTCTGCACCGCTTTCAGGCCCGCTTTCAGCCAGCTGGGACATTCCCCCACGATTTCTGACAGCTCCTGGATGGATTTGGTCTTGCGGTGAATGGCCTTGTGGATCATGCGCTCCTTCAGACTTTCTGATTTAGAGACATTTCCCACTGTGATGACGCAGACCAGCTCTTCTCCCTCTGCTGTCCGTATGCCAGAAGCATCAAAGGTGCCGCCGACCCAGCAAGTCCCAAGGCCCAGCACAGTGGCCTCCAGGATCAAAAGTTCGCCATAATAGCCGATCTTCTCCTTTAAGTTAGGATCGTTCTTGGGGCCCTTCATGACAAATAGGGAGCGGACGCCTTTAAACATACCGTAACTCTTGCGAATGCCGGAAAAGGCAAATTCTCCGTTTTCCAAAAAACGAATACCCAAACCAGATCTCACGTTGTACTCTTCGATGCGGCTTTTTAAAAGCGCGATGTGCTTGGGGTCCATGGAAGAAGGAAGATAGGTTCTCCTGGATTTTCTGGCTTCAATGGCCTGTGTGATATTCATAGACTACCTCCATCATAGAAAACAATAACATAATTTTACTTAAAATTCAAGCTTGGGATGTGCCATTTAATGTGATAAAATAATAAGGTGCATGATTTGGGGGATTTTGCTGCCTGGGACGCATCTTCGGTGAACGGAGTCCCTGCGAATCGTGGCGCGTTATGGAAAAAACGGATTTTCAAATAGACTCTGAAAGAGCAGGAGGCATTATGACAAACAAAATCGCAAAAGGCATGAAGGACGCCATACCCATCTGCGCCGGTTATCTGGCAGTGGGCTTTACCTTTGGCATGGCGGCAGCGGCACAAGGCATTGGAGCAGGAGGCGCGGCGCTGATATCCGCGACCAACCTGACGTCAGCCGGACAGTTCGCTGGTCTGACGGTCATTGCCGCTGCCGCCCCTTATTTTGAAATGGCCTTAACACAGCTGGTTATCAATCTGCGGTACGCGCTGATGGCCCTGTCCTTATCGCAAAAGCTGGAGCCAGGCACAGGCAGGTTGCAGCGGTGCGTCATTGCCTTTGGCATCACGGATGAAGCCTTTGCGCTGGTCAGCACCCAGGAAGGGAAAGTGAGCAAATATTACATATATGGAGTCATGTCCGTGTGCATCGCGTCTTGGACAGCCGGCACTTTTTTCGGCGCAGTGGCCAGTTCCGCGCTGCCGCTTGCTGTGAGCAGCGCATTAGGGATCGCCATTTACGGGATGTTTCTGGCGATTATTATTCCGCCAGCGAAAAAAGAGAGGTCCATCGCGGCTGTGATCCTCATTGCCATTGTGCTCAGTTCAGCCTTATATTTTTTGCCGGGTCTGAAAGAAATCTCGCCGGGCTTTGCCATCATCATCTGCACGGTGCTGGCTTCTGCCGTTGGCGCGGTTATCCATCCGATCAGGGAGGAGGAAGTGAATCCATGAACTTTTATATCTACGTGACAGTCATGGCAGTGGTGACATACCTGATCCGAGTGGTGCCGCTGGTGCTGATGAACAGGGAAATCAAAAATACCTTCATCAAATCATTTTTGTATTACGTGCCCTACGCTGCCCTTGCGTCCATGACCTTCCCTGCCATTTTATTTTCCACCACTGAGTTGGCAGCGGCAGTGGCTGGATTGGCAGTGGCGATCTTCATGGCTTTTCGGGAAAAAGGCTTGCTGTTAGTGGCGCTGGGCGCCTGCGTCACGGTGTTTATCATAGAGCAGGGCATGGCGCTGCTGCTGTGAAAAGGCGCGAACCGCAGAAATCCAGTGGCACCCCTTACCGGACTCGCTGATCAAAAGGAGGCGTGGAGCTCGCCGGCCAGCGGCTTTTCTGTCATAGAAAAAACGAGTGAATCGGTTTCGCTTCGCTCGTCTTTTCCATTTACTTTATTTACTTATATGACTCATGTTCTTTCAGGAGTCTTTTAACCTCTTTTCTTGTGGAAACGCAGGTCAACAGGAGAGTCGTTCTTTTCCTGGAGCTCATCGATATCTTCCATCTGTTCGTGGATGTAAGCCAGTACTTCCTCTTCTGTCAGCGGGCATTTGCATTCTTCTGCGTGAGCCATGATCTTTTCCTTGTAAACCTTGACCAATTCCGCGTCTTTCAGGTAAGATTCCAGACCAGCTCTCGCAGCGTGCGCATATCCATCGCTCAAAACCATTTTCTTGTCAACCATTGTGATTACCTCCATAAATGTCTTTATTGTTAATTTAATTGCTTTCTGCCTATATATGAAGCAAGTTCTGTGCCAACTTTGATGGAAATTTTAGCGAACCTGAAAAGCCTTGGAATTTCAAGGAAAATAAAAAAGTTTACAGAAAATACAGCAAATTAGTGCCTAAAAAGCGACTCGATAATGACTCAAACAGCAAAAAAGTAACTCGAATTCGATTCAAAAATTCATTGACGCAGGGGAGCTGTTGGAGTATGATAAGACAGTAACAAAAGCCTGCGAATCAAAGAGCCATAGGAGGCGCCATGAAAGACCGATTCGGGATCAGCAGAGTCATAGAGCCAAAAGGTTCAACGCCCGTGACAGCGTGGAAACTGGACAATGGCAGGACAATTTCAGAAAATGAGGCAAGGATTAAAGTCGAGCGGGTCCATATTGAACGGGACAGCTTTCAGCAGATCTGCAGCGAATGCGCTTATGACAAAGCAAAAATCATGGCTCGGATCATGGACATTGTGGAGCGTAGGGGCAAGCTGCACAATCCATTCACAAACAGCGGCGGGATGTTTTATGGGATCCTGGAAGAAATGGGGAGCGAGTTTCAAAAACAGTCTGCTCACAAAGCGGGAGACGCAGTCCTGGTTTGCGCTACTTTAACGGGGATTCCGCTTTATTTGGAACGGATCAAGGAGATCGATTATAATTACGGCGACATTATGGTAGAAGGCCATGCCATCGTGTTTCAAGCGTCTCCCATCCATCAGAGGCCCAAAGGACTTTCCATCAATTACACTTTGGCGGCATTAGACGAGGCTTCCACCTTTGAAACCATCAGCGAGACTGTGGACAAGGGCATGAAGATCATGATCATTGGCAAAGATATCGTCACCACTCTTTTTTATGCGGGAAGCCTAAAGCACGCGTTGGAAAATGACGTGCGGATCCTGGCGGTCATGGACGCGGACCAAGCCAGCCTGGGGGTTCTTTCCGAGGAAGAGGCGGGGCAGCTGCTGGCGCGCTATGTGGACAAGCTGATCATCACGGACATTGGAAAGCCGCTGGAGGCCTTTGAGCGGATCCATGAAGAGGAACAGAGCCTGGTGGACATTACCATCAACACCGAAGACTTGCCTGGTTCAGAGACTCTGACTGTGTTCATGACCGCCTGCGGCGGAAAGATCTTTTTCACCAGCCTGGAAAATGGCTATAGCACGGCGATCCTCATTGCGGAAGGCATGGCCAAGAAACTGGAGGCCTATTCCCCAGACCAGTATTCGGACAGTTATTTTGAATACACGGTCAGCAATCTGCGGCGCATGAAGGACGAGCTGGAACAGGTGGATCAGTTTTATGAAAAACTGGGAAACAGCAGGGATCTGACGGAAAAGAAAGCCCGCAACCTGCTGTTAAAAAAATCTGAAAAGATCGATGACTTTGTGTTCCAAAGCCCTGCCACCAGAATCGTGATCGATGATGTTCTGAACATCGCGGGCTACGACTGTAACGTGATCATACAGGGAGAAACAGGGGTGGGAAAAGAAAAGATCCTGGGCCTGCTTCACAAAAACAGCGTGCGCAGCAGCCAGCCGTGCATAAAGATCAACTGCGCGACCATACAGGAAAATCTGGCGGAATCGGAGTTTTTCGGATATGAGCCAGGAGCTTTCACCGGCGCCCAGGCTTCTGGGAAAAAGGGCTACTTTGAACTGGCAAACCACGGGATTCTATTTTTAGATGAAATCGGCCAGCTTTCCCTGAACATGCAGTCAAAGCTGCTGCGGGTCTTACAGGAAAACCAGTTTTTCCGCATTGGCGGGACAAAGCAACTATCAGTGAACGTGAGGGTCATCTGCGCTAACAATATTCCGCTGAAAAGACTGGTGGACCAAGGAAAATTCCGAGAGGATCTTTATTATAGGCTGAACATCTGTACCATTGACGTGCCGCCGCTACGGGAGCGGCGAGAAGATATTTACGTGCTGGCTGATGCGTTCCTGGCAGGCTACAATAAAAAGTATGGGCTGGAGAAGGCCTTTTCGCCAGCAGCGTTAGGCAGGCTGTACAAGTATGATTGGCCGGGAAATGTCAGGGAGCTGGAAAACGCGGTCCACCGCATGGTCATCAGCAGCAGAGGCAATGTGATCGGAGAGGAAGACGCGGACAGCGTGATCAATGAGAAGCTCTATGATGATGTTGTCTTTGACATGAAAAAGATTTTGAAGGGAAAAGAGCATTTTTCCTTTGGAGAGATCATCGCGGCTCAGGAAAAGCGGCTCATTGAATACGCATTGAAAAAGGAAGGCTCCACCCGCAAGGCGGCGGCGTTCCTCAACATGACCCAAGCCCAGCTTTCTCGGAAAAAATTAAAATATGACCTTTGAAGATATAAAACCCATAGAATAATTGACCTTAAAAGGAGGAACGAGCAGTGAAAGCATTAAAAAGCGCGAAGCAGCGGACAGAAGAAGATCGGGCCAGGCTCCGTCAGGCAGTGGGAGAAATCATTGAAAACGTAGTGAAAAACGGCGATAAAGCCCTGCTGGATTACAACAGCCGCTTTGACCAATGTGAGCGGACCTGCCTGCGGATTTCCAAAGCAGAGATCCAGGAAGCATACGATCAGGTCGCTGAAAGCGATATCCAGGACATCAAAAAGGCGGCGGCTAATATCCAGGCCTTTGCCAAAGCGCAGAAAGGAACCATGGCTGAATTAGACGGGGTTTCTCCAAACCCTGGGATCTGTTTGGGGCATCGGGTCATTCCAGTGGATTCCTGCTGCTGCTATGTGCCGGGTGGCGGATACCCGCTTTATTCCACGGCTCTCATGCTGGGGATTCCCGCCAAGGCAGCAGGGGTCAAGCGGGTCACAGCTTGTTCGCCAGTGATCAAAGGCACGGACCGGATCCATCCCAAGACTTTGATTGCCATGGACACGGCGGGGATCGATGAGATCTATGCTGTGGGAGGAGCCCAGGCTATCGCGGCGTTCACCTATGGCACAGAACAGATCAAGCCTGTGAATCTTGTGGTGGGGCCGGGCAACAGTTTTGTCACAGAAGCAAAGCGCCAGTGCTTTGGAAAGATTGGGATCGATTTTCTGGCAGGGCCAAGCGAGGTGTTGGTCATTGCGGATCAGCAGGCGGATCCAGAGATCATTGCCGCTGATCTCCTGGCCCAATCCGAACATGATAGGGAAGCCAAAGGACTGGTGGTCACTACGGACGAGGCCCTGGGAACAGCCATCCTGGAGGCAGTGGAAAAGCAGCTGCCGACTTTAGACACAGAAGAAATCGCTGCTAGTTCCTGGAAGGATTTTGGAGAGATTCTCATTGCGGAAAGTCTGGAGGAAGCGGTTTCCTATGCCAATGCCTACGCGCCAGAGCATTTGGAGGTCAATGTGGAGAAAGATAGGATGGATGAAGTGGTAAAAGCCCTGCGCAATTATGGTTCTCTGTTCATTGGCGGCAACACGGCAGAGGTCTTTGGCGATTATGCTTCCGGGACCAATCATACTCTGCCAACGCTGGGCGCGGCTCGCTATACAGGAGGCGTATGGGTGGGCACGTTCTTGAAAGTCTGCACTTACCAAAGCATGACAAAAGATGGCATGCTGGGCATCGCGCCGCTGGTATCCAATTTGGCCAGAGGCGAAGGCTTGATCGGACACGCCAGGGCAGCGGAGATCAGAATGGAAAAGCAAGAATAGGGTCATGCGACTAATAGGAGGAATGATAAAATGGAAAATGAAAATCATGTTCTAAAACGAACATTTGGAATGCGTGAAGCAGTCACTATCACAGTAGGGACTGTGGTAGGCGTGGGGCTTTTTACCACAGGAGCCAATGTAGTGGGAATGATGGGATCAGCTGTGATCATCGCTACTTTCGTGGCCATGCTCATCAGCATTTATCCTGCGCTGCTGTATGCGGAAATGGGTGCGGCCCTGCCTTATGCAGGCGGTACATATAAATACGCTTCTCTGGGCATCGGTAAGCCTTTCGGCATGCTGGCTGGCTGGAACTTCATTATTTCACTGGTTTCCGTCACCAGCGGGGAAGCCCTTGCGTTCAGCTTTTATTTCAAGACTTTTCTCGGAGCCTTGGGCCTCGAAGTCCCTGGAGGGGCAACCAGCGATATTATCATCGCCTGCGTCGCGGTCCTCATCTTTTTGCTGTGCAGCGTGCGGGGCGTAGAGATCACAGGCCGGCTCCAAAACGGATTCATGTTCTTTTTCTGGGGCGTGGCCATCATCTGGTTCCTGCTGATGATCCCCAATGTAGGACTGTCCAATTTCGTGGAGCTTCCCAGCTATGTGGACTTTTCAGCTGGAGGCTTCATTGGTTCCGTGGCATTGATCTGGTGGTGTTTCGCAGGCTTTGAAACTTGCTGCGCCATGGGAGAGGAGATCAAATATCCTCACATTAACATCCCGAGAGCGCTGTTTCTGGCGCCGTTCATTGTGTTCGCGGTCAATGCGCTGTTCCAGTGGTTCCTGGTAGGCATCGTGCCTACTGGAGAATTGGGAGCCATCTCTGTGGCCAGCGCGCCTTATGCAGAGGCTATGACCATTGCGGGGATCCTGGGGTTCCCATTGATCATGCTGGCAGCTGGCGTTGCCTTTGGCGGGGACTTCTCCACACTGAATTCCAGCATTTCCGTGCCGCCTAGATATCTGTTCACCATGGCAAGAGATGGAGCCATGCCAAAGATATTTGCGAAGGTGCATCCAAAATACCAGACGCCGTATGTGGCCATTATCACCTTAGGGATCCTGACGCTGTTGCTGATCGCTACAGGTTCCATGATCTACATTGCGTCTCTCAGTCTTTTTGCTGACTTGTTCTATTATGTCATTGGCATCATTGCCTGCGGATTCCTGCGGAGCCGCAAGCCGGATCTGCAGCGTCCGTATAAAGCGCCGCTGATCCAAGTGGGCGTTCCTGTCAGCGCTATCATTTACATCATCATGATGACCCAGCTGGATCGGGAGGCACTGTTGACAGGAGTCATTTGGTGCGCTGTGGGGTTGGTGATCTTCTTCATCTGCCAGGCAAAATACGGAAAGCAGGGGGATGAGGATCTAGCTGCGCAGATCATTGCCCACCAAGAGCCGCCTGCAGAGGAAAAGGCGAAGATGGACAGAGAATTTGCCATTTGGAGAGCTATTGTCGCTATTGCGGTGATCGTGGCGATTCTGATCTATGTGATCCCATTCGTGTTCTAATATTCTAATATGGAAAAAGACAGGAAAAGAGGGCAGTTCATCATAGAGACTGCCCTCTTTTCGTATGGATTTATGTTAATTCACAGGCGCCAGTTTCCCGCCGCCTGACAAAGAAAGGACTTTCCCTTTCAGCCACGCGTTGTCCTTGTGGCCAGGGTCATAATAAATCGTGTGCCCGTTGGATTTAATGTTGCGGCACTGTTTATCCTTGTTTTTCAGGGAATCCACATAACTGTCCCCTGTTACGTTCCATGTGCTGTCTGCATTCATGGTCATGGAAGTGAATTTTGCGGCATTTTCCTGATCCACAGCGCCCTCAAAGAGCGTGCCCTTTGTTAACCTCAATCTTGCGGAGCTCCCTGGCTTGCATAGGATGCTGCCTTTGAAGACCTGGTCAATGCCTTTTAGGATCAGGGAGCCGGTAACTTTCGCGAAAGCCTGACCGCTGTAATAACAGGTGGTGTTCTCCATGACTGCTGAAAGAGAGCCGGAATCCACTGCGATCATTGGTCCGTTGCAAGTGGTGGTCAGCTGAGAATCCACAACATTGAGGGAGCATTTTTCGTTTTCGCCGCTGGTCCCAGTGCCGCTGGCCCGGCACAAGATGCCGCTTTCTCCAGAACCCCGCAGGATACAGGAGTCCAGGGTGACTCGTCCGTTGTTTTCAATCACAGCAATCGGACTTTTAGACGCGCCGCCTTTGACCCACATGGCTTTCACATTGCCTTCAGCTCGGACGCAGGGACTATTTTCTCCATCTGAGTTAACTGCTGTATTGGTTACTTTGACAGTGCCTTGCTGCTCGTCCGCGGCAATGGCTGGGCTGTCCGTGCCTTTGGTCGTGATATCTAAACCTTCTGCGTGGATGGAACCGCCGTAAGTGGCATCCAGCCCGCCAGAAGAGTTCCCACTTGTCTGTATTTTGAGGTCATTGGCAGTGATAGTCGTGTCTTTTCCCGTGGAAAAGAGGCCGTTGGCGCCAGTGCCGCCGGAGGTCAAGGTCGTGTTGTCAATGGACGCGCTGCTGCCCTCAGAGGCGATCAGGACGGCATTTAAACCATGGAGACGGCTCTTGGCCCCATTTGTCGTATCTCCGGTCTTTGTCAGGGCGCTGCCGCTCATTTCCAGAGAGCCTCGGTTCCCTACAAGGATGGTATTGGCGTTTGCCTTGTGAGTGTTATATTTTTTCCCAGACGCATCTGTCTTTTTATCATCAACAAGGAGCAGGGCGCTTTGCTTTGCCTCCGCTAAATGAGGGTCCGTTTCCTGGCTGCTGGCTGTCTTTGGCTTTGGACACAACAATGTTTCGATTGCCATGACAGTGTCTTCTTCCAGGGTCAGCTTTACACATGTTCCTTCGGACAGGTCAGAGCTGTCAATGTCCGCGGACAAAGAATAATCCGCAAAGCCGCCGTCAGCCTGAAAGCTGCCTTCTGCGCTTTTGTCCGATTCCGCGGCCTTTGCCGCGTTTTTCTTGGAGTCAGAGGCTGGAGTGTAACTACCTGTTTCTATGGTGATCTTTGATTTGCTGATTTTTTTGATTTTCCCGTATACTTGGCTGCTGCCGCAGGAGGTTAAAAGAGCGATAACTGCCAGCAGGGAAAGCAATACAGTAAATCGATTGAACCTGCCCATGGGTATTCTCCTTTTCCATCTTGTGATACACACATTTTAACCAAAGAATGTGTTGTTCTGGTGGAAGATAGAAGAAGTATGGATGGTTCTTTTCTTTTTGCGCCCCAGGCTGTGATCTTAAATGCCGATCTTTTGCAGTTCAATGAACTGTTTTGCCACCCTCGGGCTTCTGCCACTGCACCGGAGCGCATGGGCCTCTGCTTTGCGCAGCAGTTCTTCTTCTGGCATTTCAACGCCATAGTCCTTGGCCAGACTCTTGACAATGGACAGATATTCTTCCTTGTCCGGCCTTTGATAGGTGATGGTGAGGCCAAAGCGGGCGGCCAGGCTCATGGTCTCCTGCAGCGTATCGTTGAGATGGAGTTCGTCCCCAGCTCGGTCGCCCATGGATTCTTTGACAAGATGACGGCGGTTGCTGGTGGCGTAAATGACAATGTTTTTGCCGCAGGTGGAAACGCTCCCCTCCAGGATGGCCTTCAGCGCGGAGAAATTGTCGTCATTGCTGGTAAAGCTCAGGTCATCGATGAAAATGACGAATTTCAATGGGTGAGCAGAAAGCTCTTCCACAATATATGGGATCTGGTAAAGTTCGTTCTTTTTTACTTCTACTAGGCGGAGTCCCTTTGGCGCATAGTAATTGCAGACTGCTTTGATGGTGGAGCTTTTCCCAGTGCCCGCGTCGCCGTAGAGCAGCATGTTGCTGGCGATTTTTCCAGAGATCAGCGCTTCTGTGTTCTTCATCACTAAGTCACGTTCCCGCTGGTATCCAAATAGCTGTTCCAAACGCTGGGCATCTGGATGCTTTACAGGCGCGATGGTCCCGTTTTCCAGGTGGAAGATCCGGTATTTGGCGTAAATGCCATACCCTGTGGAAGGCAGTTTGAGGATGCGTTCTTTGTAATTGTATTGTAAATCAAAGAGGGAGTTTTCCCAGTCCGGCAGAAAGCCTTTGTAGCCAAGGGCGGTTTTCACAGATTCAGAGGTGACTTGGGACAGGTCTTGGAGGATGCTCAGCTCCGACTTTAGACATGCTTTGACTACTGGAGAAATCCGCGCGCCTTTGGCTTTTTCTTTGATATAAAAGTTTTCATCGCTGAGGATCAAATTGTTGACATATACCCCCAGGTCAGGCGTTTCTTGGTATAGAGCCGCGGCAAAATCGCAGTAAGCTTCCACCTGCGCCTGGAGTTCTTTGGTTTCCAGGGCGTTCATCATGGAGCGCATGGCTTTTACCACCGGATCGGACAGCAGCTCTCGGAACACAGTCAGGGAGCTTAATTTCATGTTTAACTCTAAAAGGTTCTTTTTCATGATCAATGCACCTCAGTTTCTATAAGATTTCTTTCCATTATAATGAAAATCTGGCGTGATTGCAATGGACAGCGGCTGTAAATCAAAAAATCCCAAATTGCATCTTGCGGAAAACAGGCGGCAGAGGCGCACGGTCAGAAGCGAGCAGAGGGATCAGAAGCAAGAAAAAAATGATGCTTGCCAAAGAAGGATTTTGTGGTATACTGGAATCAACATAATCGTATTTGCCGCCGGGTAAACGCCTTAGATCCATTCCGTTAGGCCTTTGAAGGATTGGATGCAGGCGTTTTATTTTTTGGCAGTGCGCATGGATCGGGTGATCGGACCTTGGAACCGAGAACGCGCCAGGGGCTCACTGCTGTTTTCGGCAAAGGAAAACAAAGGGAGGTTTCATAATGTTTCGAGAGGTTAGACGTAACAAAAAGCAGGTTTTATCCGAAGAACGGGCCAGGGAGATCCTCGCAAACGCCACTTCTGGCGTGTTGAGCGTAATGGGCGATGATGGCTATCCTTATGGCGTGCCGCTCAGTTATTCGCTGAAAGGCGACACCCTCTATTTCCACAGCGCGAAAAAGGGTCATAAGATCGATGCCCTGCAAAAGCATGACAAGGTTTCCTTCACTGTGATTGACAAGGATCAAATCGTGCCGGAGAAATACACGACTTATTATAGGAGCGTGGTTGTCTTTGGAAAGGCCCGTTTTGTGGAAGACGTGACAGAGCAGAGGGGCATACTGACTCATTTGGCGGAAAAATATTCTGCTGATTTCATGGATGGATGCGATGATGAGATCGATAGATGCATCAAAGGCGTACAGATCATCGCCCTGGATATCCAGCATATCAGCGGTAAGGAGGCCATTGAGCTGGCGAAGCAGGAAGAGGCGGAAACTGTGTAGCTCTATTCTTTCTGTTTCAATTCAGTTTTGAGCAAGCTTTAGCAGGCTGGAAGCTAGCAATGAGAAACATATTGCTGGCTTGCCTGCCAGCTACATGAAAACGGCGTGGGCAATTAAAAATTGCGCCACGCCATCAAGCTTTGGAATTTATGCGGCCTCGAGTTTTTGACATTTTCATACAGGCAGTGATATGGCAAGGTGCTCTACTTGTGCTACATTAAGCCTTGAATCCTCAGCTTCCCTGGATCAGTACCCTGCTCCCTTCAAAGGCGAATCCATACTTGCGAGTCTTCGTTGCCGGAACGCCTTTGGCTTCTAGGCTGGCGGCGTATCGCTTCTCTTCGATCTGAACCAAAGCTGCGGCAGCCGTTTCTTTCAAATTTTTTTCATCTTCCGGGTCATGAACCTTGAATTCTAAAATCATGGCATCGTCTTTCATTTTACCTATTGCCATTGTACCACAAAACGGCAGGATAAGGAGCTTTAATTTTCGACAGGCAGGAGCGCTGACGGCATCGCGCTGCGGTTTTCCATGGCCTTAAGCCAAGACCCGCAGCTGCTCCACGATGGTCTGCTTTTTCAAAGCACGATACGCAAGTTCCGGGACCAGCCAAGTGATCAGCAGTAGGGGCCCCGCGCACAGCAGGATCGGGGTAACGGAAAAATGGTAGGTGAAAAACCAAATTTCTCCGGCAACGGCCTGAACGATGGTCCGGGTGGCCACGCTTCCCAGGGTCAAAACTGCGATCAGGGAAATGAAGGCATACAATAGACCCTCCCAAATCAAGGTGCCTTTCAGCTGTTTTCCACTCATCCCCACTGCCTGCATCATGGCAAATTCCTGTTTTCTGGCAAAAACTCCTGTGACCATGACGCTGGCAAAGTTCAGGATGCCGATCAACCCCAGGATGCCGCTAAGCGCCGCTCCTACGATGTGATACATGCGAATGAACTCTTGGAACTCTTCTTCATAGTGCTGCTTGGAACGGCAAATCAGATCAGAATCGTCTTCTTCCGTATAAGCGGCCACTACTTGCTCCACAGCGTCTGCCTTGTCCGGTGTGAGAGTGAGGACGCTCAAAAGGGAGCCGTCCGTTTCGCTGTGGGCCAAGTATTCCTTGGAAGGGATGACGGCGCGGGTGCCCAGGGAATTGCCCATTTGATTGGTCAGGGCCGTAGGGATCTCAACGATGGCCATGACCTGGTATTGCTTTTGAGAACCATCAGGCAGGTTCAGAGGAATGCTGTCGCCTACCTGGTAGCAATCCGTGGTGACGATGTTTCCAGTGTTATTGCCTACTACTTTTTCCAGCAGGACATAATCCCCAGACCAAAACGCGTCTTGATCAACGTGGCCTTGTTCCACAACGAGCTGGCCCGTGCCATAAGAATCCATGCCATAGATATCGCAATTCAGAACCCTGCCGTTCTTTACGTTTTCAAAATCACCCTCCATCCATGGATCATCGTTGAAAATCTTTGGATGATCGGTCATGAATTTCAGGATATGGTCATAATCCTTTCCCTTGAGATCAATGTTCCCAAAGGAGCAGTACACGTCAGAAGCCTGTTTTACCCCATCTATGGAGCGGAAAAAGTCACGGTCTGATTTTTTGATGGAATCGAAGGTGATTTCTCCGCCAGCCGCATGATTGAAGGTGCTGACTCCGCCGATCATAAGATCGCCTTTCATTTGCTCTCCAACGTATTTGTCTAGATCAAAACCTTTAGTCACAGTAAATGTCCCGTTGACCAGCAGCAAGCTCAGACATATGGAAATGATTGCGACAATTGCCTTTTTTCGGCTCCTGCCCAGATTCCTCATGGCCATGGAAAGGGTAGTGGTTTTCCTGCTTTTCTTCTTCTTTTTCTTCACAGGCAGGGTTTCCGTATAGCTGGCGGCTTCTGCTGGAGAAACTTTTGCGGCCATGCGGCAGGGCTTCGTGCAGCTGGCCAGCACTGTGATCAGGGAAAAGGCTGCTGCCAGAAGGTAGATCAGAGGATGCAAGGAAAAAACCATCGTTCCAAGATCAAAGTTGGAAAGGATGATGGGAAGCAAGGCTCTGGACAGCGCGGTCCCCAAAATCAACCCGATGGGGATGCCCAGTAAAGCCAGAGCGTAGCCCTGCAGCCGGACCAGCCGTTTGAGCTGGCGACCTGTGGTGCCAATGGTTTTCAGCAACCCGTAGTACTGGAGATCCCGAGTCACATTGATGTAAAAGATATTGTAAATGATTAGGTATCCGGAAAGCAGAACGATGATCAGCAGCGCGGCATAAAGCAAAATCGTGGCCCCGTCCACATCGCTGGTTGTATAGGCCCAGTTGATGCCGTAATCCATGCGTTCCGGGTCATAGCCGTTTCTTTCCAGCAGCTCTATGGTCTTCCCCTCGATGTCCCAGCTGTTGGCATAATTAAAGTCGATCATCCAGTAGCCTGTCGTATGGAATCCGTCCGTCTCTTTATAAGGTTTGTTCGGAACAGGCGCTATTTCATCACAATACGTTTTTGATACCCAAAGTTGCTGCGCCATGCTGACGGAGTCCCCCTCCCAATAGCCGCACAGCGTGAAAGTTTCCGTTCGTTTTTTGCCATCTGAATCAAATGTGAGGCGGATCTTTTCCCCAATTTTGTGGGGTGCGCCCAGTGCGTCCAAAACTAGTGTGCTGGTGGCCGCTTCCAAGCGTTTTTCCGGCATCCGGCCTTCCTCAGGATAGGAAAACATGCTCTTTGCGTCCGTGTCTTGGGCGTAATTGACTTCTGTTGTCAGTTTATTCAGCTCCTTGCTGACTGCGTTTCCAATGAGGATCCGGAAAGAAGCGTCTTTGACCGCAGTGTCACTAGAAATCTTTTCAAAATCCTCGGGCAGCATATATTTCAGGCCGGCCATGGAACTGCCTCCCACCTGGCGCATGGTGCTTTCCTGGGAACTTTTCAGGATGGAGCCGCCGATGGAAAACAGGCTGGTGAAGAGAACGCAGGTCAGCGTGATCCCCAGGATGGCGATGATGTTTTTCTTACGGCCCGCGACCAGACTTCTCTGGGAAAGACGGCGGATGGCTTTCCTGTTTTTGACTTTACGCATCTTGCTCACCCCGCTTTTGGATCTTACCGTCTTCAATGCGGATGATTCGGTCAGCCATTTGGGCGATGCTTTCGTTGTGGGTGATCATAACAATGGTCTGGCTGAATTTCTGACCTGTGACCTTCAGCAGGCTGAGCACGTCCTGGCTGGTTTTGGAGTCCAGATTTCCCGTGGGTTCGTCAGCAAGGACGATGGCCGGTTTGGTGGCCAGGGCCCGGGCGATGGCTACTCTCTGCTGCTGGCCGCCGGAAAGCTGATTGGGCATGCTGTTTCTCTTGGATTCCAGGCCCAGGACTTTGATGATCTCTTCAATGTGGGCTTCGTCCACTTGTTCCCCGTCCAATTCAATGGGCAGGACGATGTTTTCATAAACATTCAGCACAGGCACCAGGTTGAAAGCTTGGAAAATAAAGCCGATCTTTCTGCGTCTGAAAATAGTCAGAGCTTCGTCCTTTAGGGTGGAGATGTCCTTCCCGCCGATGATGACCGTGCCTTCCGTGGGGCGGTCCAGACCGCCCAGCATGTTGAGAAGGGTGGATTTTCCGCTGCCGCTGGTGCCCACAATGGCGCTCATGGTTCCCTGCTCAATGGAAATGTCCACGCCGTCTAGGGCTTTCACCAGATTTTCCCCTTTCCCATAATACTTTTTTAGGCCCTTTGTTTCTAAAACGATCATGATTTTCCTCCTTTGATTGATGCTGTTTCCGTCCTTCTAAAAAAGAAGTCCATGCCTCTTACAGCATAGACTATAGCACAGCAATCTTTCCATGGGCTTTCGAGAATCTTACAGTTATGAAAGGTTGAGGAGATTTTTATATGTTTTTAAGAATGTTCTTAGTGATGTTTTGATCCTCTTTTAGATACAAAAAAGACACTTACTAAATCAGCAAATGTCTTTTTTAAAATTATACTTTCACGCATTTACGTTCCTGAAGCATCTTCCTAATTCTTTCAGCCCCTTTTTTTGTGTCTACAATAATTTCCTCCGGCGTCATCTGAATATGCCTCAATGAATTATATTCCCGAATCTTCCGAATGTCATCAACATCAAACCTTTCACTTACTACCGGCTCACTCATCATCATCACCTTCTTCCAGCAAAACAGGGGGTGGATAAACCAGTAAATCCTTATATCCTTCAAGAGTTGTGATTACTTTTACACCCTTCACGGTCTTTACGTTGACAATATGCTTAAAATTCCACGAAATAATAACATCGCACCCTGCAAGGATTGCAGCAGCTATATGCTGACAATCATCAAAACTTTTTTTCTTTAATATGCCAAAATCTATAAACTTTCCAGCAAGTTCAATGGTATTTCTATCCGTTTCCACCTCATGATATTCAATCTGGTTCAGATAGTCCAAAAGAATATTTAACTTCTCATCACTGCACCTATCAATCTCCCTAAAAACAATATCTGACACATAAACTTCATATACGCCTTGTTTGAACAATTCCCAAAGTGACAATGTATCTCGCATTTTTTCCGGAGCATCCTCTTGATATAAATAACTGACCACCGAAGTATCCAAATATACTTTCAGTCTTTTCATCTGACACCTCTGTTCCGTTTATAAACTGCTCTGCTTACTCTTATTATACCTTTTTACTGCCAGAAGTACAACAAGAGTTTTACGCTAACTAAAAGTCAGAAGCAAATATATACTACCGACTTTTTAGATCACAAGCGCAGGAGATAGACCTGAAATTCCGAGCCTTTCCCAAGTTGGGAGTGGACAGTGATGTAGCCGCTCTGGGCTTCGATGATCTGGCGGCTCAGGTATAGGCCGATGCCAATGCCTTCTTCCAGGCGTGCGTCTTCTCCCCGATAAAAGCGGCCGAAGACCCTGGGGATTTCCTCTTCCGCGATGCCCTGGCCCTGGTCCCGAATCTTGACGGCGGCGTATATTTCGTAGGCTTCGGCAGTGATGGTGACCTGGCTGTGGGGCGGCGAATATTTGACAGCGTTGTCCAGGATGTTGAAGAGGGCTTCGGTGGTCCACTTTTTGTCAAAAGAGGCGGTCATGGCTTCGCTGACTTGGTTTTCTATGGTGATTTGTTTAGCTGCGGCCTTTTTCTCTGATTCACGGACGATATCCTGGGTCATTGGAAAGACTTTGTTTTTTTGGGGCTTGATTTGGAAAGTGCCTGACTCCAGCCGAGAAGTTTTGATCAGGGACTGGATGAGGAACTGGAGCTTTTCTGATTGCCGGTGGATTTGCTCTGCCAGTTTTTTGCTGTCTTCATCCTGAACCTGTTCCTGCAAAAGCTGGGAGTAGAGCATGATGTTGGACAGAGGGGTTTTCGTCTGGTGGGAAATGTCCGTGACCAGTTCCTTGATGCTGGCTCGTTCCTCTTCCACTTGGCGCAGGGAACGCTGGGAAGCGGTGAGATAGCGCATCCATTTGGATTCCAGGCGGGACAGCTGGCTTTCGTCATAACGGGATTCTTCAAAGGTTCCGTTCATGGTGTCGTCTAGGATCTGGTTTAGTCTTTCCAGGGTGCTGTTTGTTCCAAATAAGCTCATTTGTCCCTCCAAGCTTGCGTGATGTGTAAAAATATGGTATGCTTATCGAAAGAGCGTTGCCATAACGGTAGGCGGTTAGTCCTTCTCCAGAGGGACTGTGACCCTCTGATTACATAGAAATCCGCAGGCTGCCCTGCTGGAAATCTTGGGAAAGGAGGGAGATGATGCCCATGTTGACACTTGAAGGCCTCATTGCGGTTATCAGCTTGTGCTTGACTGCGTTTGGGGTCGGATATGCAATTGGAAGCAATCACTCACAAAAATAACCGCCCTTGCCTATATTGATGGAGCGGTTACTTTTGTAACTATTCTTGTGGGCTAACCGTCTGTCGGCAGCGCTCTTTTTCTAGTATACTATCACCATATTCTGAAAATGTCAATTCTGGCGAATGAAATTCCATTCATTTGTCCCTCCAGGCGTAGCCGCTGCCGTAGACGGTCTGAATATATCGAGGCTTGGACGAGTTTTCTTCCAATTTGTCCCGCAGCCGCTTGATGGTCACGGACAAGGCGTTTTCATCCACGTATTCGGCTCCGTCCGTCCAGAGCCGGTCGATCAGCGTGTCTCGGGACATGGTGGCGTTCCGGTTGGCGATTAAGGCGTGGAGCAGCTTTTGTTCGGTCTTGCTCAGCTGCAGCTCCTGGTCGTTTTTCGTATAGCGCATTTGCTGAAAGTCAAAGAAAAAACCATCCTGCCGATAAATCAGGCCGCCTATTTTCCCCGCCTTTTCCAGGGCCTTGTGGATTCTCGCCCGCAGGACCATGAGGCTGAAGGGTTTGGTGACATAATCGTCCGCGCCTAGCTCCAGCCCTCGAATCTCATCGGTTTCCAGGTCATTTGCCGTGAGGACGATGATGGGAGTGTCTGAGGTTTCGCGGAACTGTTCCAGGAATGCAAATCCGTTTCCATCCGGCAAGTTGATGTCCAGTATGATCAGATCTGCCGCAGAAATGTCTTTCGCCTCTTTCAAAGTGTAATATTGGGAAAAGGTGAAAGAATCCTGTTTTAAGGCCAAAACAATGCCATCGTTCAGGCCTTTGTCGTCTTCGATGATCGCAATGTGGGGCATGGGGCACCTCCTTTTGTGAATATGGTCATTATACTTCTCCGCAGTGGAAATGGCAAGAAGCACAAAGGGAAATCAATAAAATCGCAGAAGACGATTTTCGCAGGTTTTGATTTTGCGAACCCTGCAGAAAGGCCTGATAGAAAAAATGACCGTGCGCCAAGTTTTTGTGGTACAATACCAGAAGAGAACCGCGTCAGGTGAAACATTTGGATAAAAGCAGGTGAGACGGACGCAAATCAAAAGCAGGAAAGGGCGGAAACGGGAATCATGGCCAGAACCATAGGAATCGGGATCCAGGATTTTGAAGCACTGAAGACAAATGGATATTTTTATGTGGATAAAACGGATTTTATTCGTGAATGGTGGGATGGAGGTGACAGTGTGACGCTGATCACCCGCCCCAGACGGTTTGGAAAGACCCTGCTCATGGACATGGTGGAAAAATTTTTTTCCGCGAAATATGCTGGAAAGGGCGACCTGTTCAAAGGCCTTTCCATCTGGAAAAATGAAAAATACCGCAATCTCCAAGGAACATATCCGGTCATCAACTTTTCTTTTGCCAGCGTGAAAGAGCAAAGATACGAGCAAGTGTTTCAACGGATCTGCCAAATCATAACGGACCTTTATGGTGCGTACAGTTTCCTGTTGGAAAGCGACCAGCTCACAGAAGAAGAGAAAGAACAGTTTAAAAGCGTTTCCGATAACATGTCAGAAGTAACGGCCATCGCAGCCCTTCACAGACTGTCAAAGTTTCTCTACAGTCATTATGGAAAAAAAGTGATCATTCTATTGGATGAATATGACACGCCCATGCAGGAAGCTTACGTAGGCGGATACTGGGATGAGATGGTTTCCTTTATCAGAAGTTTATTCAATTCCACCTTCAAGACCAATCCATATTTGGGTCGGGCCATTATGACCGGCATCACCAGAGTGAGCAGGGAATCCGTTTTTTCTGATCTGAACAACTTGGAAGTGGTCACCACCACATCTGACAAGTACGCGGACTGTTTTGGCTTCACAGAGGCCGAAGTCTTCGCGGCTCTGGACGAGTACGGACTGACAAGCAAAAAGGAAGATGTGAAGACCTGGTATGATGGGTTCACTTTTGGAAATAAAACCGGTATCTACAACCCTTGGTCCATCATCCATTGCCTGGATAAAGGGAACATTGGACCATATTGGGCAAATTCCAGTTCCAATAGCTTAGTGGACAAACTGATTCGGGAGGGGAGCAGAGAGGTAAAACTGGATTTTGAACAGTTGTTGCGGGGCCATACGCTGAACATGGAAATCGATGAGCAGCTGGTGTATGGAGAGCTGTCCAGGAAGAAAAACGCCATTTGGAGCCTTCTTTTATCCAGCGGCTACCTGAAAGTCACAGGGAAAACGTTTTGCCAAAACACAGGCCGCTGCACATATATGCTGGCATTGACCAATCGGGAAGTACGGGTAATGTTTGAAGCCATGGTGCAGAACTGGTTTGCGGTTTCGGAAGGCGATTACAATGATTTTATCAAAGCCTTGCTGCTGGATGATCTGAAAGCCATGAATGCGTATATGAATCGAGTGGTGCTGGAGACTTTCAGCTATTTTGACACGGGAAACCGGCCTTCTGGGAAGCAGCCGGAACGCTTTCACGCTGTGGAAGCGATCACTAAGAATTTTGACGAGCAAAATTCAAGTGCCTGCTTCTACCACGGCTTTGTCTTAGGCTTGATGGTGGAGCTTTCGGGCAGATACACGCTGACCTCCAACCGTGAAAGCGGCTTTGGCAGGTATGACGTGATGCTGGAACCGAAAAGTGAAAAGGATCCGGCGATGATCATGGAATTCAAGGTCCGGGACCCGGAGGATGAAAAAGACTTGAAAGAAACAGCGCAGGCGGCGCTTTTCCAAATCAAAGAAAAACAATACGCCGCTTCCCTAGAGGCAAAAGGAATGGCGGCGGAGCAGATCCGAAGCTATGGCTTCGCTTTTGAAGGAAAGCATGTATGGATCCAGCGGGGATAATGGGCGAGGCCCATTTAGTCATAAGAGATACGGAAGAAAAAAGGAGGCAGCGGCAATGCTTACATTAGATCGAATCTACCATGCGGCATTCACGTTGAAAGACGCAGTGCGCAAAACGGACTTGATTTTGGCTCCGGCCCTGAGCATGGAAAACCAAATCTATTTGAAAACGGAAAACCTGCAGATGACAGGCAGCTTTAAAGTGCGGGGCGCATATTACAAGATCAGCCAGCTTAGCGAGGAGGAAAAGGCAAAGGGAATCATTGCCTGCAGCGCGGGAAATCATGCCCAGGGCGTGGCTCTGGCGGCCAGCAAAAATGGGATCCCGTCCTTGATCTGCATGCCGGACGGCGCGCCCATCAGCAAGGTGGAAGCTACGAAAAGCTTTGGCGCGGAAGTGTGTCTGGTGAGTGACACTTACGATGACGCGTACAACAGGGCGGTAGAGCTGCAAAAGGAAAAAGGCTACACTTTCATCCATCCCTTTGACGATGAAGCGGTGATCGCAGGCCAGGGGACCATTGGCCTGGAAATTCTAGATCAGTTGGATGACGTGGACGCCATTGTGATCCCAGTGGGCGGCGGCGGGCTAATCAGCGGCATCGCGGCAGTGATCAAACAGCTGAAGCCGGAATGTCAGATCTACGGTGTTCAGGCAGCTGGCGCGCCCAGCATGTACCAATCCATAAAAGCCCAGGAAAAGCGGGCTTTGGAAACTGTTGACACCTTTGCTGATGGGATCGCTGTGAAAGTGCCAGGCGACCAAACTTATGAGCTGGTAAGCAAATACGTGGACGAAATGCTCACTGTTACGGAAGATGAAATCGCCGCTGCGATTCTGACGCTGATGGAAAAACAAAAGCTAGTGGCAGAAGGCGCGGGCGCGGTGCCAGTGGCGGCGGTGATGTTCGGGAAAATCCCGCTGCGGGGAAAAAAGGTGGTTTGCGTGGTGAGTGGCGGCAATATCGATGTGAACATCCTCAACAGGGTCATCACTAGAGGTCTGATCATGAGCGGCAGGCGGATCACCCTGACCATCGCCCTCATGGACAAACCAGGGCAATTGGTGGGTGTCAGCAATATCATCAGCCGGTGCGGTGGCAATGTGGTGGCAGTCCATCACGACAACAGCGACCCCAACATGTCCATCAACAGCTGTTTCTTGAAAATCGTCATGGAAACCAGGGATAATGACCAGGCGGAAATGATCAAGCGGCAGCTTGCCGAAGCTGGGTTCAATTTAGTAGGCGAACGAGTCTAAAAAATGATGGAAAAAGAAAACGTGCCGAAGCGAGTCTGCGGCACGTTCTTTTCAAATCATTATTTTACTTCCACAGTCCAGCCCATGGTGTCTTTCACAGTACCTGTCTGAATGCCATACAGAGTGTCGTACAGCTTCTGAGCGATCGGGCCGATATCGCCGTTGTTGATGATCATCTTGTCGCCTTTATAGCACAATTCGCCTACAGGAGAAATGACAGCAGCGGTTCCAGAAGCGAACATTTCCTGGAATTTCCCGTCTTTGTGAGCCTGCACGATCTCATCAATGGTCAGTCTTCTTTCCGTAATCTTCACCCCTTCTTTTTTCAGCAGAGCGATAACCGAATCCCTGGTGATCCCCGGCAGGATCGTTCCGTCCAGCGGCGCGGTGATCACTTCGTCATCGATCACAAAGAACGCATTGGAGGTTCCGATCTCTTCCACGTATTTTCTCTCCACTCCATCCAGCCAGAGGATCTGCTCATAACCCTTGGCATGGGCCTCTTCCTGGGCTTTCAGGCTGGCCGCGTAGTTGCCGCCGCACTTGGCTTCGCCGGTTCCGCCCGCAGTGGCCCGAACATATTTGTCTTCCACGTAGATTTTCGTCGGAGCCAGGCCGCCTACATAATATGGACCTACAGGGCTGAGAATGATGATGAATTTATAAGCATTGGAACGCCTTACGCCTAAGAACGGTTCGTCTGCGATGATGAAAGGACGGATGTACAGAGAAGTGCCTTCCTTCTGCGGGATCCAGTCAGCGTCCACGCTTACCAGCGCTTTGATGGCTGCCACGTACAGATCTTCGTCAATATGCGGGATGCAGAGTCTGTCATTGGTGCGGTTAGTCCTTCTGGCGTTCATGTCCGGCCTGAACAGCTGGATCTTGCCTTCCTTTGTTTTATAAGCTTTCAAACCTTCGAACATTTCCTGGGCATAATGGAATACCACAGCGGCAGGATCCAAAGAAAGAGGCGCATAAGGGACGATGCGGCCGTCGTACCAGCCTTCTCCCTCCTCATATTCCATGATAAACATGTGATCCGTGAAATCTACGCCAAAGCGGAGCTTGTCAGGATCCGGTTTCTTCTTCGGATTTTTGGTCTTCGTAATTGGAAATTCATATTTCATTGTGCATTTCTCCTTTTCTCGTATATTTGATATCATAAAACACAAATTGTGTCCTGTCAACAATTTTTATCTTTATTTTTTGGATAAATAAACAAATTGGACTGGCCTTCCCTCTGAGGACAATACCTGTTATAATGATAATACAGTTTTTGCGTTTTGAAAATAGAAAGTGTGTAAAAAATGAAGGAAAATACCATGAAATTATGGAAAAAAGCCCTGATCCTGCTTTTGATCTTGGCTGTGTTGGGGATCATTGCCGTTTTTGGCATCAGCAAATACGTGACTGCTTCCACAGAAGATGAAATCCTTTGCAGGGTGGAAACGAGAGAAAACCAGATTTCAGAGGAAACTCTGGACAAGCTCAGGGAAAAGAACGCAGACTGCGTGCTGGTGCTGGGTGCGGCGGTAAGAAAGGACGGGTCGCCTAGTTACATGCTGAAAGACCGGCTGGATCTGGGAATTTTACTGTACAAAAAAGGCATAGCGCCAAAGCTGCTCCTTTCCGGCGATCATGGCCAAGTCCGCTATGATGAAGTGAACGCCATGAAGTCCTATGTCTTGGAAGCGGGAGTGCCTATCGATGATATTTTTCTCGATCATGCGGGCTTTTCCACTTATGAATCCGTGTATCGGGCAAAAGATATTTTCCAGGTGGAAAAGGCGATCATCGTCACCCAAGGCTACCACCAGCACAGAGCTTTGTACGGATGCGATAAAATGGGCATTGAGGCCTGGGGCGCGGCGGCGGATCAAGTGACGTACAGGGGACAGCGCATGCGGGATCTGCGGGAAATCGCCGCTAGAGACAAGGATTTCGTAAAATGGATGTTCAAGCCAGAGCCCACCTATCTGGGAGAAGCCATCCCCATCAGCGGCAGCGGCATCAAGAGTCAGGATTAGAACGGAGGACGCAGAATGCTAAAAGTAGCAGATGTCATCAGCTTTCAATTTTCCCAGGAACTCCGTCTGGTTGCCGGGGAAAAGGGGCTGAGCCGCATGGTGACAAACGTGGGGATCCACAATCACGAAGAATTAGAAAGCATACCAAAGGGTTTTGGAGCGGGGGATTTCATTTTAACGCCGCTGTACATGTGTGGAGATGACCCAGAAAAAATCCACGCTTACCTTTGCGCGTTTATAGAAGCGGGAGTGGCGGCGATTGGCATCCAGAATATCTTTTTTGACGCTCTGCCCCAAAAGACAGTGGAGCATATCAATGAGAGTGCGGTCCCTGTTTTCCTGTTCCCCAAAGCTGTGCTCACAGAAGATCTGGTGGTGGAAATCAAAAACGCCATTGCCAAGGACAACAAGTACACGGAGTACGAAGCCCTGCTTGCGGAAATGATTGAGGGGCAAAACACGAGCCAAAACCAAAAACTTCTCTTGGCACTGATCGATCCCCTAGGACGCAAAGAAGCTGCGGTATATTATTTTTACCTTTTGTCCAAAGGAACGGGCGCAGATATCATGGAAACCGTCAAAGCCCTGGACCAGGAAATCAGCGATCCTTTGCTGGGGCACGAAATGAAGGCTCTGAAATACCGGCACGGCTTTTTCCTTTTTGCGGCGGGGCCTAAATGGTGCGCTCAAGGATCGCCACTGAAACTGATCAGAGAATACGGGTTTGACACCGAGAGCTATCGCATTGGTCTTCATTACTGGGGCAAAGACGAAAACCTGGAAGAAGCGCTGAAAAAAAGCGTGGCTGCCAGCGTGGTCAGCCGGTGCGAGGGGCAAAAACAGACGATTTATGATGATATGGGAATCTACAAATATCTGTTCCCTATGCGAAAAGAAGCCCCCATTTACAGGGAATATCGGCAGCGTGTCGGCAAACTAGCGGATTATGACGAGAAAAACCACACCAACCTGTTGGAAACCGCCATTGCGTATATCGAAAATAACGGAGAACTGAACAAGACAGCTGAATCCATGTTTCAGCATATCAATACCATCCGCTACAGGCTAAAGCGGATCAGCGAGATCATGGGAATCCAAAGGGGAAACGGGCATGATTTTTACGTGGAGCTGAGTTTCCTGATTAAGGCCCACAAAGTTTTGACATTGCCGGAATATGAAGGCTTTTTTGATGCGTAAGGCATGGGGAAGCCCTGATGAAAACTGGCTCGGGGACATGGAAAAAAGACAACTGCACAGGAGGCGGCATTTTAATTTGTAGGTATCTACAAACAGGATGCCGCCCTTTTCGTCTGCGCAGCCAATTACCATACAGGGTGGATCGTGGTAGAATCAAAGAGTAAGAATTGAGCGCCAATTCAAACCATTCACTACGAGGGAAATGTCGCTTACGATATTTCCACAATATCAACAAGGTCTGCCGCTGAAATGAGAATCAGCGCCGCCGACTTTGTTACAAAGGAGAAGACAAATGGATTACGGAATTTTAAGTCTGATCCCCCCTGTCCTGGCCGTGACACTGGCGTTTTGCACAAAGCAGGTCGTGCTTTCGCTTTTGATCGGGACCTTCTCAGGAGCGTTGATCATAAGCGATTTTCATGTTGTCGCCGGTTTCACGACAACATTCAGCACCTATGTTTCAGAAGCAATGACAGACAGCTCACATGCGGCAATACTGGTATTCACCTTGACCATCGGCGGCATGGTGGCGCTTCTTACTTCCACAGGAGGCTTGCAGGCTATAGCGGCAAAACTGAGCAAACGGATCAAAAATCCTCGGGGCGCACAGATCATCACGTCTATATTAGGCTGTTTGGTGTTCTTTGACGATTACGCCAATATCTTGGTTGTAGGACCCACGGCAAGACCGCTTTCAGACAGTCTGCGGGTATCCAGAGAAAAACAGACCTACATTGTCCATACTACGGCGGGGATCGTGGCGGGCATAGCGGTGATGACTACCTGGATCGGATTTGAGATCGGCCTGGTCAACGATTCTTTCGCTGACATGGGTTATGAAGTCAATGGCTTTGGTACGATCTTGAGAAATATCCCATATATGTTTTATAATATCTTTGCCATCGTCATCTTGTTTGCCGTGGCTATCATGGTAAGGGATTTTGGGCCTATGTACAAAGCGGAAAAACGGGCCCGCCTCACGGGAAAGCTGGTGGCGGACGACGCACAGGTTTCAGAAGAAGACATGTCCTCCGTACAAGAGGAAACCACCGGAAAAATATATTACGCTGTCCTGCCTATCCTCACGCTGGTCCTGGTGATTTTCTTCGGAATCTGGATTTCCGGATATCGATCCTTGGAAACAGACGTTTCGCTTTTCTCATGGGAAGGCCTGCGCCTTAGCTTTGGAGAAGCAGATCCTATGCCTCCTATTGTTTGGGCGGCCGTGCTGTCCACCTTGGTCGCTGCGGTAATCGCCAAGCTGGGATGCAAGATGTCCATAAAGAATATTTACCAGTCTTGGCTCGGCGGATTTTGCGGCCTTTGTGAAGTGGGGATCATCCTGGTGTTGGCATGGTCCATCGGCGGCGTGATCGCACAGCTGGGAACGGCGGATTATCTGATCAGTATTGTCGCCGGCAACGTGCCGGCAGGTATCCTTCCAGCCATCATATTTGTTACTTCCTGTGTGATTTCCTTTTGCACAGGGACGAGCTGGGGAACTATGCCAGTGGTGTTTCCTATCGCCATCCCGCTGATGGCGGCCATGGTTGAGGATCCCACCGATTCTCCGTTGATACTCGCATCCATCGCAGCGGTTTTATCAGGAAGCATTTTTGGGGATCAAACTTCACCGATTTCCGATTCTTCCATTATCTCAGCTGCGTCCACTGGCTGCGATGTGCTTCATCATATTAAGACGGAGATCCCTTATTCTGTCGTTCCGGCAGGACTAGCGGTCATCGGTTATTTGCTGATCGGTTTTGCGGGCCTGCCTACGCTGATCTTGCTGGCCGCAGGGATGGCAGCTGCGGCTTTGATCGTCCGCTTTGTAGGAAAGAGTACAAAAACAGAGGATTTACGAAAGGAGTATGACAATGAAGATCAAAACCTTTAAAGTTGAACAATGGATGGGCGAGTTTGAAAATGACGCGGTCTATAATCTGGGGGAAACCTGCATTGACTCTTTGACTGTCAAAGAACTGCTTGCTCTCTGCGGAAAAAACGTGCCAGAATATATGGCAGAACTGGCAGAAGTGAGACTGACTTACAGCCATATCTTCGGTTCACCGGAGTTCACCTCCGGGGTAGCTGGCCTCTATGAAAATGTCCTGCCAGAGCAGGTGCTGCCTACCCACGGCGCAGTGGGGGCCAATCACCAGGTAATCATGACCCTCATCGAACCGACAGACAACATGGTGTCTGTGATGCCTACATACCAGCAGCATTATTCCATCCCCGAATCCGTGGGAGCGGAAGTGCGGATTCTGCAGCTGAAAAAAGAAAACGATTATCTGCCGGATCTGGACGAACTGCGGAGCCTGGTGGATGAAAACACGAAAATGATCACCATCAACAACCCAAATAACCCTACTGGCTCGTGGATCCCTGAAGATTATCTGCGGGAAATCGTGGGGATCGCTGAAAAAGTCGGTGCGTACGTGCTGTCAGATGAAGTGTATCGGGGCATTTCAGAGGACGGCAGCTACATGAAATCCATCGTTGATCTTTATGAGAAGGGACTTTCCGTGGGAAGCATGTCAAAAGCCTTTTCTTTGGCAGGCTTGAGAATGGGATGGGTGGTCACTCGTGACGCGCAAGCCATGGAACAGATGAAGGAGCGCAGGGACTATGACACTATCAGCTGCGGCGTGATCGATGACCGGCTGGCATCTTTGGCCTTGGCAAATAAAGAAAAGATCTTTGATAGAAACAGAAAGATCCTGCTTCAAAACCGGAAGATTCTGGACAAATGGGTGCAGGAAACGCCGGAAGTCAGCTATGTGCGGCCTGTAGCCGGGACTACTGCCCTGGTTTATTACGAGAAAGATATGCCGTCCTATGATCTGTGCGTCGATCTGCTGCGCAAAAAGGGCGTGCTGTTCACCCCAGGCTCCTGCTTTGAAATGGAAGGCGCAGTACGCATTGGCTATGCCTTTGATTCTAAGACGCTCAAAGAAGGCCTGGACCGCTTCGCGGAATATTTGCGGCAGGAATAGGAAAATTTACGTTAAAAACTTGATTCCAATAACTGGTTGTGATAAGATTGCTTGTAATCGAATAGAACTAGTGAGGCGTTCGGAAGTTACCCCTGTGGTACAGTGTTTGACTGTATGGTAGCTTCTAGAACGCCTTTTGTTTAAAAAAAGCTGGAGGGTGAAATGGAAAACAACAGATTGACACAGGGAAGCATTGCGAAATCTCTGATCGTTTTTACGATTCCTTTAATACTCAGCGGCATGTTCCAGCAGATTTTCAATTGGGTGGATGCCTTTATCGTTGGGAACGTGGAGGGAGAACTGGCCCTTGCGGGAATCGGAGCAACGACTACCATCTATCATTTGTTTGTGACAGTGATCGTCGGTTTCACATCGGGTATCTCTGTGCTGGCAGCGCAAAAATTCGGATTGGGAGAGGAAAAAACGCTGAAAACCATTTTAGGGAGCTTTACCGTATTGCTAACAGGCGTTTTTGGTGTAACGACCGTATTCTGCATCGTGTTCACAGATCAAATCCTGGCGATTTTAGACACGCCAGCTAATATTTTTGAAATCGCAGGAGACTATATGCGGTTACTGATGATCGGTGTACCCTTTTTAGCCATTTATAATAACTATGCTGCTGTGCTCAGAGGCGTGGGAGACAGTCGAGCGGCATTTTTGGCAGTGATCGTCTGTTCCATCGCGAATGTCTTGCTGGATATCCTTTTGGTGATCGTATTTCCCTTTGGCGCAGCTGGCGCGGCGGCGGCCACGGCTATTTCACAGATTGCCATGGCAGCGTTTATAGTAATCTATGCCATTAGGAAATATCCTGCCCTGCGCTTTTCCCTAAACAAGGAAATCATGGATAAGGCGGTGATCATGCAAGGGATGAGCTTCGGCATGCCGCCTGCGATACAGACAGGGGTCACATCTGTGGGAAACATCGTGCTCCAGAGATTCATGAATGGCTTTGGCGAACAGGTGGTGGCTGCGATTACCACGGCCTATCGGGTGGACACGGTCATTATTCTTCCCATCATCAATTTTGGCTCCGGGATCGCCACCATCGTTGCTCAAAATATAGGGGCGGGCCAGCCGTTAAGAGCCAAGAAAGTGCTTAAAACAGGTGCGGTGATGATGGCCTTGATTTCTGTGTGCCTCACAGCCTTTGTGATTGCCTTCGGCGGTGATCTGATCAAGATGTTCGGACTGACTGCTGAATCAGTGGTAATTGGAAAAGCCTTTTTCTATAGGCTGGCGAGCTTTTATGTCGTATATGGTTTGGCAATGGCAGCGCGCGGCTATTTGGAAGGGCTGGGCGACATGTTGTTTTCCGGTGTCTCAGGGGTCTTGGCCCTGGTGGTTAGGATTACGGCTTCATATCTGCTGGTAGGATTTTTCCATAGCATGGTCATCGCCTATGCGGAAGCGTTTTCCTGGGTGGTGTTACTGGCGTTGTACGTTGCGCGCTTTTTTTGGATCGATCGAAAGCGTAAGAAGCAAGAGGGCTGAAGGTAACGCTAAATTCTTTTTGGTTTTGAACTTCCGCTCAAGTATCTGAAAATGCTACAGTGAGGATGTGTTTGACAATTTTTTTCGTAGAATTTTGATGATACAACCGCACATGTCGCTGTATTTGGCGTACAAAAAAATAAAACTGCATGTTAATTATTGCGAATTGGGAGGCTTCGTGATATAATCAGGCAAATTTTAAATAGTGCGTGCAGAAAGTTGGTGGATTTTGAATAAAAGAGAACTTGCTCAAAATGTATTTAAAGAGGTTGGAAAAATTGCGAAAACTTCGGATTTTATTTTGGTCGGACTCAAGAATTATGATGTGGCCAGACTTTGCGGCGATGGGGTTATCGAGCGTATAAGACATGGATATTATCAGCTGGCGACAAATAGAGACATAACGGATGAACAGTTGATCGCCACCTTGCTTCCGCAAGGGACGATCTGTGTGGAATCTGCGCTGTTTCACTATGGATATAATGATTTTTCTCCCCGTGAATGGTCCATTGCCATCCCGCGCTCCATGTCGAGGACTGCCAAGAAAATGCAGGAAATTTCAATGAAGGCCTACTATATTCAAAAGGATTATTTAGAACTTGGTAAAACCATGGATGATTTTAATGGGGTGTCACTTCCCGTATATGATCGAGAGCGCACGATATGTGACTGTTTTAAATACCGTACAAAGCTTGACCATGAGATATTTAATAAGGCCCTTCATTCTTATGTTGCTGATGAAAAGAAAAATTTGGGCAATCTCTCCAAATACGCAAAAAAAATGCGATTGTACGAAAAGGTCATGAATGTAATGGAGGTGTTGCTAAATGGCTGATGTAGGTGCGTCTGTGCTTGCGCGATTAAAAAACAGGGCAAAAGAAAGCGGACGGAGTCATCAACTCTGCCTACAGCTGTTTTGCCAAGAGGAATTTTTACGACGTTTGGAAAGGTCTAAATATGCTGAAAATCTTGTGTTAAAGGGCGGTCTGTTCATCTACTCTCTTACCGAATTTGACAGCCGAGTAACCGTTGATGTGGACTTTCTTCTCAAAAAAGTGCCCAACACGCCCGAACGATTACAGATCCTATTGCAAGAAATTATTTCCTGTGATACGGGGAACGATTTCGTTACTTTTGTGGTCAAGAGCGTCATGCCTATCACAATAGCAAAAAAATATGCGGGAATCAGGGCATCTATTGTTGCTTGCATTAAGAATACCCGCACGCCATTCAGTATTGATTTTGGCGTAGGAGATGTGATCGTGCCAAAGCAGGAAAAACGTAAAATACCAACACAACTTGCTGATTTTGACGCACCTTCAGTAAATACTTATTCCATTGAAACAACTGTGGCAGAGAAATTAGATGCCATCTTGAGTCTGATGGAATTCTCCAGCCGAATGAAAGACTATTACGATATATATTACCTTGCGAACAGGTTTGATTTTGATGGCGCAACGCTCACAGAAGCGCTAAAAAAGACATTTGCTAATCGTGAGCATGTGTTCACCATAGAACAGTTTGAACAGATTATGACCTATGGCGCAGACGATGGCATGCAGAAAAAATGGAAAGCGTTCACAAAGAAGATCAAGACAAAAACAGATGACTTTAGACTCGTATTAAATACAATCAACGATTTTTTAGAAGATCCTTTTCAGACTGCGGTTGAAAACGCGAAGATGTCAAACAGTGGTCAGCTGACACTGGCGAGTGGAAATAGAAGCCGTCGTACCATTGGCTTCGAGGCGGTTACTTTTCATGTGCTCAATCAAAACTACAGTAAGGATACCTATATATGTGGGTATCCTTCTTCATTGATCGGGATCAGCACAGTCACGGAAAACCTCTTTTCGTCCCAGGAAACATCCATAGTCCCGTCATGCCTTCGGACCATGGTCTCCACGCTTCGCAGTCCCAGCCCGTGAGCGTTTTTCTCTTTTTTCCTAGTCAGAAATTTCCCGCCTGTTTCTGCCACCGGCGTTGTCTTGCTGTTTTCCACCCAGTAGCTGAAATATCCGTCAGCGCAGCGTGATTTCAGCGTGATCCACCGGTTGCTGGGCTCCGGCACGGACAGGCAGGCCTCGATAGCATTGTCCAAGGTGTTAGCGGCCAGAGCGCAGAGGTTCACATCATCGATCCCCATGTCCTGCCCCACTTCCACATGAAACTCACAGTGAATTTCAGAAGACCGAGCCAATCTGTATTTCGCATTGAGCACTGCGTTCAAAACAGGGTGCTGACAAAAAAGCAAAAGTTCTGAGTGGAGCTGACCAGACAGGTCCGCAAGATAGGCCTGCGTCCGGCTAATTTGACCGTTTTCCAGCAAGGTTCGCGCCACGGTCAAATGATTTTTCATGTCGTGTTTCAGCTGTCGAGTCTCAGACTGGCTAGCTTCCAACTCCCGATAATAGGCTTCCTGCGATTTCAGCACTTCCGCCTCCATTGCGCCGCGGGTGCTTTGAGCGATATACACGCACAGGCGGCAGATGCTGATGTTGGCAAGGACGCAGGCAACACAAGCCGGATAAATGGCGTAAGAATGATCCGTGTCCACATGGTAGATGAGCGTGACCAGTCCCAAAAGGGAAGTGAGACAGACTAGATCAATCACTGGCCACATCTTTTGCGGAAACTGCAGAGCTTTCTCAGAAAAAAACTCCTTTGCCAGATGATAAACCAGGACCCACAGCAGCAGGCGGAGCAGCATGGTGCATGTGTGGAGGACAAGTTCGCCGCCAGGGGTCATATCCTCATGGAACACATAGAGCCAGCAGAGAAACCCGAGATCTTCTGTCAAATAAGAGAGGGCCGCATGAATGGGGTAGAGCAAAAGCACAGAGGACAATTTTACAAGAACATCATC
Source organism: uncultured Eubacteriales bacterium (assembly GCA_910583765.1). Lineage (GTDB taxonomy): Bacteria > Bacillota > Clostridia > Peptostreptococcales > Anaerovoracaceae > Hominibacterium. Next base: position 32,138 of record CAJTYS010000031.1, read on the forward strand.
CGCGCAGGCCACAAACACGGCTAGCAGCAAAAAAAGCAAAGTCGCTATTGTGCCAGTCATTTCTTCCGAGTAGATCCGGGAGCCAAAGGAGAGGCATAGCGCTGCGGTCACCAAAACGCGGCTCCAGATGCAGGGCCGGAAGTTCAGCTGTTTAGCCAATAGCAAATAGACGATATATGCACAAGACAAAGCAATCAGAAAATTAATAGAAAACTCTAAGTAAAACAGCATGAGATCCTCCCAAAAACATTTCATTTCACCGCAGCAGATACCTGGCAAAGGCAATGGAAAGCGACTGCTTGTAGGAACGGCTCACTGGCAGGGATTTCTGCGCGACGCGCACGCTGCTTTTTTCCAGTGCGTCCAAATGGTTCAGATTGATGAGGTAACGATTGTGTATCCGCACGAAACAATCGGGAAGACTGGCTGTCAAATCCCCCAGTTTTCCATAAAAAGAAAAGGTCTCCTCTGCTGTTACTGCGTGGAGCAGATGCCTTTCACTGAAAAAGTATTGGATTCGCTCAAAGGAAAGTCGCAGGGTCCTTCCTCGCTGTTCTATGAAAAAGCAGGAATCTCGGCTCATGTCCAGCAGGTCCAAAGCATCCCGCAGCACCTGGAGGATCCGATCCTCATCATAAGGCTTGAGGATGTAATTGAGCGCGCGCACCTCATAGCCCTGAAACACGAAATCTGGATAAGCGGTCACAAAAATGATCACCGCCGTTGGATCCAGGCGGCGGATATGTCTAGCGGCGTCCAGACCAGAGACGCTGCCCATTTTGATGTCCAAAAACAAGATCTGCTGATCCTGATTTCCTGTGTACTCCGCCACTAGCGCTTCACCACTGGAAAACTCCAAGATGCAGCAGGGGATGCCCCACAGTCCCAAAGACCGGTCGATGACTCTCTTGAGATCAATACGAAACTCCTTTTCATCATCACAAATGATCACGTTCAGCATATGTACTGGAAACCTTAAACCTTTCACAAACTTTTTCCCATCTTAATCAATCATACTACATCAAAATCCAAGTTTCATTATGATTTTAGCAAAAATACGGAACTTGCGGAAAAAGGCGCAGAACTTGTGAATAGAAAAGCTAAAAAAATAAAACAAAGTTTTGTAAAATACATGAGAAAAAGAGAGGAGGAAAGCAAATGCTGAAAGTCAAAAATTTGCATAAAAGTTATCAGAACGGCACAGCTGTTTATCCAGTGCTGAAAGGCGTAAGCTTTGAAGTGAAGAAGGGGGAATTCGTGGCAGTCATGGGCCCGTCAGGGAGCGGAAAGACAACGCTGCTCAACTGCGTTTCCTGTTTTATCCCCCATGATGAAGGTGAGATCATACTCAAAGGCACCGATCTGTCTGGCCTGAGCGAAAGCAAGATCGCTAAAGTTAGGAACCAATACCTGGGTTTCGTGTTCCAGGACTTCATGCTGCTGGACGGCCTGACGGTGTTTGAAAACGTGTGTGTCCCAAAGGTGATCAAAGAGGAACCTTACAAAGAAATGGAGGATACGGCTAAACAGCTGCTGCGGCTTTTTGATATCGAGACCATCCAAGACAAATTTCCAGCCCAGATTTCCGGCGGGCAAAAGCAGCGGACCGCTGTGGCCAGGGCGTTGATGAACGATCCGCTGCTGATCCTGGCAGACGAGCCAACAGGCAATCTGGACAGCAAATCCAGCGAAGCGGTGATTCGCGCATTTGTCAATGCGAAGGAACAGCTGGGCGCCACGATCTTCATGGTGACACACGACAGCTTTTCCGCTAGTTATTGCGACAGGGTCATTGTCATGAAGGATGGGAACATTTTCAAAGAACTGTCTCGGACCAGCGGTCCCCGGCAGTTCCATAACCAGCTGTTGGAAGTGCTGGCAGCGATGAATGGTGGTGAGAGCAATGACGCTGAATGATCTTTGGAGCAAACTGCGGAAACACAACAAGGGGCAGTACCGTCAATTCCGTTTCTGCGTGGGATTCGCGGTCATGCTCATTACGTCCTATCTAATGATGCTGCAAAGCCCGCTGATCCAAAACACGCTGCCTGATGGCGGCGATTCCCGCAAGCAGGTTTACATGATTTTTGTTCTGGCAGCAGTGGGATGCCTGATTTTCATCGCCTATGCCGCAGGGCTGTTCCTGCGGTACAAGAGCAGGGAAATCGGAGTGTTTTTAGCTCTTGGCACAGAAAAGCGCAAGGTGCGGAAAGGGCTGCGCTCTGAAATTATGACGCACATGGCGGCCGCATCCGCGGCAGGGTTTGCCGGAGGCTGCCTGCTGGCCTGGTGCATCGGGCAGTTGTTTGAGCTACTGGTGAGAGGGATCTCCGAATATCATTTTGGATTCACCCTCATGGGCCTGGGCACAAGCCTAATTTATGCTGTGGCCGTCTTTGTTCTTGTGATAGGCTTGACGGCTCGATTCATGAAGCGCAGCAACATCATGGACATTCTCAACGAGCAGAGAAAACAGGAGCCTTTGAAAAAAATGGTTACATCGAAATATCTGCTCAGCGGCGTATTTTTGTTGGCTGCAGGGATTCTGCTTGGTTTCCTGATGCCCACTGTAGTGACGAAAATGACAAATCACTATCTGGGCTCTTGGACAAACTGTTTTTACCTGGCCGCCCTTCTGGGGCTTTATCAGATTTTAGTATGGTCCATTTCCTGCCATAGGAGGGGGCGTAACCCGCAGAAATACTACAATGATTTGATTTCCTATGGCATGCTGAAATTCCAGGGCCGTTCTATTGTTCGCAATATGTTGGTGATCACGCTGCTGCTAGCCGGTGGTCTGTTCGCTGTTTTTTATGTTCCGCAAAACACTATGACCATGGAGCAAGGGTTTGAAAAGTGTGAAGCCATGTACAGCATGTTTTACGCCAAAGGCGCAGGGGTGCCAGATCGGGAAGAGATTTACGGCCTTGCCAGGCAATATGGCGTGAAACTGCGGGATTACCGTGAAGCTGACTTTGTGCAGGCAGTGGGAAGCGGCGTGAATCGGGACGATGTGGATGAGAACAACGACTTACTGAATATTTACGAAGAAAAGCACGCGGTTTACGAATTTCTCAGCGTCAGTGGCTTCGAAAGGCTCACAGGCCAAAGGGTTCAGGTGGAAAAAGGGACGTATTTCCAAATCCAGGAGGACGATGCCCAGGAGTCCCTCTTTTTCCGGTTCGATGACATGGACCAGGTCTATTTAGATAAAAAGGATGCTTTCTTGAAGCTGCGATACAAGGGAAATCTGGTCTATCATTCCTTGGTGCAGGGCCATGGATTTGACGCAGAAAGCCGGTATGTGATCAGTGATGAGGATTATGAAAAGCTAAAAGCCGGAACCAGCCAGTTCCCACAAGAAACCCAAGTCCTTTTTGACAGCGTTTCTAGCGATCCTGGCAGCAATCAAGAAAGCGGCGCTTTCAATGGTGACGCAGGGGGAAATGCCGAGGCCTTTTCAGCGGCTCTTTACAAAAAATTCGGGGAGCGGATGTCCGAAGACATGAAGGTCTGCGGTGCATATGACGCGTACCAGCGCTCTTTGGCAGGGTCAGAGTATGGTTATGAAGGCAGGGTTCGTTATGACCCGGGAAATTCCGCAAAAGAGGCGGACTGGCAGTACGAGCCCCATTTCTTGCCCTTACAGAAGGCCAATGGGCTGAAATCCTATGCGGTCTATATGCTGCTCTTCCTGTATGTGGCTGTGATCTGCCTGGCTGCGGCAGGCATCATCTCTTTTGCCAGAAGCCAGAGCGTGGGATTGAGCAGCCAGCAGGTTTTCAGTGATCTGGAGAAATTAGGAGCTGACCGCGAGTATTTGAAAAAACTTTTGGCAAAGCAGGTACGGAAAGTATATGTGCTGCCGACGATGATCGGGACAGTGGGCATCTTCGCTTTTGAGGCTTTGCTGCTCCAGGGAAACGATGGGCGCCTGACATCAGATGAGCTGCGTCTGTTCCCGATCATGGTTCTAGTGCTGCTGGCCGCTGCCGCGTACCAGTACGGCGTGTATCGATTCTCCATGAAGAAGGTGGAAAAGCTGCTGCGGTTTGATCAGTGTTTCAAGTGATTTCCTTTCCAGCTTTTTTCTGATTTCTCTGAAAAAAGACTTGCGGGATATTGACAAAAATATGAGGTGGGGTATAATTGAAATAATCTAGATCAAAGGCTTTCGAGTTGAACAAAGATAGAGAGAGACTTTCTTCGCGGCATGATACATTTTCTGAAAAGGCCTTAAAATGATATGGCATATCGTATTTCTATTTTCTATGTGTGGGGGAATATGGATCTCCTGTACATCTATGAAGCCCGCCGCTGAAAGAGGAGCAGCGGAATTGGCTTTGTTTCGTTATCACTTTACTAAATTTGCTATAACTTAGTATTTCAAAGACATTGAAATACCTCTAATTACAATGAGGGGGAAGTTATGTTTAAGAAAAAGTTTTCTAGAGTGCTTGTGTCCTTGGTGACGATCGTGTTATTCACACTTTCCAGTACGGCCGTTTCCTTTGGATGCACAGGAATTTATTTTGGTAAAGATGTCACAGATAATGGTACCACTCTGGTGGGCCGGTCTGAAGACTCAGGTTGGACGCGGTACAAAAAGAACTATACCGTTAGACAAGGCGCTACTCATGCGTCAGGAGAGATGTATAAAGGCAGTTACGGCTTTACGACTCCATATCCAGCCAAAACCTTTCGTTATACTCTGGTAAAAGACTACACTGGTGAAGGCGAAGAAGAAATGGCGCAGGCAGGGACCAATGAAAAAGGCGTAGCCGTGACCGGGACAGTATCTCTGTCCGGCGGAAAGCCAGAGATCGTAGGTTCTCGCAATTCAGATGTCACGCCTGTCGATGCAATGGTTGACGATGGCCTTTGCGAAGAGGACATCCCTTCCGTGGTTCTCATGCAGGCGGAATCCGCTCGTCACGGCGCGGAGATCCTGATCGACATTTATGAAAACAACGGTGCGGGCGGAAGAGACATGACCATGATCACAGATAAAGATGAAACCTGGATCGTGCAGTCTCTCAGCGGACATAACGCTGTTGCGGTAAAAGCGCCGGACGACATGGTTGGACTCACACCGAACATCACGGCGAACGTGGATCTGTCCAACAAGAAAGATGTCATCATGACAAAAAATCTGGTGAAAACACCAGAGCAGGCAGGAACCCTAAAAAGAGACGCACAGGGTGTCATCCTCATTGCGGATAGTTACGCGAACGAACCGCAGAGCGTGAGCAATCGTCTCTGGCAGGGTTATTACTACCTGAAGGGTGAGGCTTATGCCAACAATACAAAGCCTGGCTACATTGATTTCTTTAAAACTCCGCGCAAAGAAAAGAACTACTCGCTGTATGAAGCGCTTCGCCTGCTGGCCTTTAGAGGCGAAGGAACAGCGAAATACGGTGGAACAGGCACGGGCAACAGTGTGGGAATCGGAAACGACAACAACTTGGAGTCCCATGTCTTTGAAGTTCGTCATGACATGCCGGCAGAACTGTCCGTTGTTCAATGGCTTTCCTTGTCGCCGGTTGAATTCGGCGTATACATCCCAGGGTACAACGCTCTGGTCACAGAGACGATCGCAGAAAACAGCATTGGCCTTGACACTATGGTATACAACAATGAAAATCCAAGCGCTAATTCCTATCGAACCGTATTTTACGAACTTTACTTCCTGTGCAAGGGAAGAGATAAAGTGGACGAGAAGGACGTGGGAAGTCTCCAGGCTCGGACCAAATACGGCTCTGGCGTTCAGCAGTTCTGGGAAAAATATCAGAAATCATTGATTTCTCAGCAGAAAGAAATCGACAAGGATATGCAGAAGATCTTGGCGTATGATTATGATTTGGCTCTGAAAAAAGCGACTGAGCTGAACAAACATCTGCAGGCTGAGGCTCTTGGATACGCCAAACAAATGGTGAACGAGCTGAAAGCTTGGAATGGCGACAGCGCAGTGTACATGCCAACTGCTCTGAAAGAGGGAAAACTGCCGACTTACACCTTTGACGCTATTAGCGGCACAGGCCTTCCGAAAGATATGAGCAACGCAAAAGTTTCCAAGATCAGCAATCAGGCATATACAGGAAAAGCGAAGAAACCAGCGCTTACTGTAAAGTATGATGGAAAGACGCTTGCCAAAGATAAAGACTATACGGTAACATATTCCAATAACAAAAAGGTGGGAAAAGCGACAGCCACCATTAAGGGAATCAATGGCTATACAGGCACCAAAACTGTGAAATTCAATATCGTTCCGAAGAAGACCAGCGTCAAAAAGGTAAAGGCTGGTTACAAGAAAGCGACTGTTTCCTGGAAGAAAGTATCGGGAATCACCAAGTACCAGGTAAGATACAAGACATCCAATTCAAAGACTTGGAAAATTAAGAACGTATCTGCCAAGAGCACAAAAGTGACGATCAAAAAACTGAAAAAAGGGAAGAAGTACAACTTCCAGGTAAGATCTTACAAAACAGTGAAGAAAGAAAAATATCGCAGTGATTGGAGCAAGACCAAGTCCGTAAAGGTCAAATAAGAAACGGCGATAGGCCCCGCAGGGGCTGACCAGATACCTCTTAAGCAGATGACAGAGATCACCAAATCCGCTTGAGAGGTATTTTTATTGTATGATCTCATTATTCCCTCAAAATCCCTTTCCGCCAAGGAATGTACAAACCTTGCGTCCTGTGGTAAAATGAAAGCAAACTTACTGAGAAAACTGCGACACAAAGGAGAGTGAAAATGAAACAAGACATGATCGTAATACTGGATTTAGGCAATACGGAAAACACCACCATCGCCAGAGCTATCCGAGCCCTAGGCGTTTATAGTGAAATCTACCCCCACGACATCACGAAGGAAGAACTGGCAGCGCTGAGCAATGTGAAAGGGATCATCATTAACGGCGGGCCTAACAATATTGTGGACGGAGAAAAGATCGATGTTGGACCATGGGTCTATGAAGCTGGCTGTCCGGTGCTGGCAGTGGATCACCCTCAAGCAAGCTGCGAAAAGCTGGATCAATGGCCGCAGGCAGAGGCGGAGCTGGAAGCTGTGCTGAAGGCTTTTGTCCTGGAGAAATGCGAAGCTGAAAAAAACTGGAACATGAAAAACTTCGTGGCTGACCAGGTGGAGCTGATCAGGCAGCAGGTGGGCGACAAAAAAGTCCTGCTGGCTTTGTCCGGCGGTGTTGATAGTTCCGTAGTGGCCGCGCTGCTGATCAAAGCTATCGGCAAGCAGTTGGTATGCGTTCATGTAAACCATGGCCTGATGCGCAAAGGCGAATCGGAAAGCGTTATCGAAGTGTTCCAAAATCAACTGGATGCGAATCTAGTTTATGTGGATGCTACAGATCGTTTCTTATCAAAGCTGGAAAACGTGGCTGATCCGGAACAGAAGCGTAAGATCATTGGCGCTGAATTCATTCGTGTGTTTGAAGAAGAAGCAAGGAAGCTGGAAGGCATTGATTTCCTGGGGCAGGGGACCATTTATCCGGACATCGTGGAAAGCGGCACCAAGACTGCCAAGGTGGTAAAATCCCATCATAATGTAGGTGGGCTGCCTGATGATCTGCAGTTTGAGTTGGTAGAACCGGTCCGTCAGCTGTTCAAAGATGAAGTGCGGGCCTGCGGCCTGGAGCTGGGACTGCCTCATGACATGGTGTTCCGTCAGCCGTTCCCAGGACCAGGGCTGGGCGTTCGCTGCCTAGGCGCCATTACCAGGCAGCGACTGGAGGCAGTGCGGGAATCTGACGCCATTTTGCGGGAAGAATTCGCAAAGGCTGGCTTGGACAAGAAAGTATGGCAGTATTTTACCATTGTGCCTGATTTCAAATCCGTAGGAGTGAAGAACAATGCCAGAAGCTTTGAATATCCGGTGATTCTGCGGGCCATCAACACCATCGACGCTATGACCGCCAGCATTGAGCAGATCGAATGGCCAATTTTGCTGAAAATCACAGATCGGATCTTGGCTGAGGTAGAAAACGTGAATCGAGTTTGCTATGATATCAGCCCGAAACCTTGTGCGACAATAGAGTGGGAATAGACCTAAAAAGACATTATAATCCGCAAACCCCAGTATTTATGGGGATTGCGGATTTCTTTGCCTTCATGATAAGGATTTGATGAATGGTTTATGGATGCTCTGAAAAGAGAAAATATTCAGTCATAACGGTGGGAGAATAACTTATTACTATGCATATATGTTTCCGGGGGAGGAAAGTATGGCAGATAGATTGGATATGGAAAGGTTATTTATTGGAGTGGCTTAATCAAAATGCGCTGCGATATACTAGAAATCTAAACGCAACGTAAAAGAGTTGCGTATAATAAATGCAACTCTTTTACGTTGCGTTTTTCTGATTTGTGAGTTAAGATGTATATAAAGAGAGGTGGACGTCTATGAAATATGCAGCAGTGATGTTTGATGTAGTAGAGTCACGAAAATATTACAAACGATATGATGTACAAAAATTATTGATGGATTGCGTGGATTATTTGAACGGTATATATTTTTATGAAATAAAGAAAAATGTAGTGTCTAGTGCAGGTGATGAATTTCAAGGATTGTTTTTAGATTTACAGTCCGCCTTTTTATACATCCGAAAACTACAGATATTGATATATCCTATTAAGATAAGATGCGGAATAGGGTATGGAGAAATAAAGTATGATGTAGAAGAATGGGCATCGTCAGCTTTTGATGGAGAAGCATACTATTTAGCAAGAGATGCCATTATTTCAATTAAAAAGGGAAAAAGCAACAAAATATGCTTTAACACAAAATCGAAGTATGATAAATACTTAAATGAATTTTGTTCATCAGATATGCAGGTCAAGGCAAGACAATCACAAGTTGTGCGTTTAATTGAACTGATAGCCGATATTATGTTACCTATTGTCTATAAAGAGGAAGATACGCAGTTTTATAGACTTATATTAGAAAATAGATATAGATTAATAGAACAGGAGCATTGGAATAGGGTTAGCAGTAGATATCGGGATGCAGAAATATTAAATATAGATTGTGAACTTCTTTTTGAAAGTAGAGAAGCATGCACAAAAAAGAAAGATGGTGAGCTGTTGTTCCGCATGGATGAATTTTGGATCCGTGGTATGTCAACAGAAATTGCTCGTGTAATGGGTACTACTCGTCAAAATATTGATAGATACATTTCATTAGGAAAAATAAAAGAAAGCAGAACAATGGACAAAGCAATATTTGAGCTACTCGGAGAGGATATATGGTAAATTATTTAATCTTAATTATTTTACATTTATTGGGGGATTTTTATTTACAAACAAGTAAGGTCGCACGATGTAAAAAGGGAAAAACAGGAGAAAAGTGTGGAGAGTGTAAGGAATGTAAAAGTGGTTCGTGGTTTAACTGGAAATTTCTAATCATCCATTCGGTGTTATACATGGTGCCATTTGGTGTTTTATACTTTATTATAGAGTGGAGATATGCAACTGTAGCAATAGGGGTATTATTGGTAACGCATATATTGATTGATATGGGAGCATGTTATTTTCAGAGAAAAAATAAGCAAACAGTGGTTTTTGTTGTTGATCAGGCATTACATATAGGAATTTTATTTTTCATCTCTCGTTTTTTCATCTTCAGTAATGGTATCGATGATTATTATGAAATATTGAAGATTGTATTTTTGTGCCTTACATTGATCATGCCTTGCTCAGTAATGATTAATAAATTGATTAGTGATATTTATCCTGATTCAAGTGAGATGAGCCTGTTTGATATTGGATCAATGATTGGGATCATGGAAAGAATTCTGACAGTAATTTTTGCTTGTTTTGAAAATTTTCCGGCTATAGCCATAATAATAACGGTGAAAACATGGGCAAGGACAAATGATTTGAAGGAGACCGACTTTAGAAATAAATATTTATTGGGAACCTTGACAAGTCTAGTTTTGGCATTGCTTATTTTTATTGTTTACAAGTCAATATAGCAAAAGAGTAGGCAATGCCAATAACAAAAACAAATAATATCTAAATAAAATTGATTAGTAATTGTCAAGTGGGAATAAAGTGATGAAAAGCTTCTGATCGCTGCAATGGCAGCGGTTAGGAGCTTTTTGAATACAGGTGCGCTACTGATTTGATACTAAAAAATAACTTTAGTGAGTTTGCGCCATTGCCTTAGCCCACGATTTCCCAATGGCCGGTTTTGTCAGAGCCGACCCGTTCGATGGCTTTTTTTTCTTTCAAAGATTTAATCGCACGATCAATGGTGCGGGCTGAAATATCAAGGGTTTCAACTAGATCCATCCGCGTGACGCCAGTGTTTTTGGCAATCGCTTCGTACACAAGTCTTTCATTTTTGCTGAAGGCATTGGAATTTACTTCGCCATTTACTTCGCCATTTACTTCGCCATTTACTTCGCCATTACGGATTGTTGCATTGAGCATAAAGGCGTTATCCGTGTATTGTGGCGCAGGAAGCCCAGCATTTTCCATTTCTTTGAACATGCGGTCGATACCTTCACCAAACTCCTGCACATAATCATATTGGTGCAGGAATTCGGCAATTTTCGGATTACGAGAAAAATGCACAGTGCGAAGATTGCTAAGACGAACAATGCCAGGAAGACTCCCAGGGCTTTCCACAGTGATTCGGTCATCAAACATTTTGATCTGAATATCTGTGCCTTTAATACTATAATCGCGGTGGGCGATAGCATTGATAATGATTTCCCGCCAGGCGAACTCAGGATATTCGGGCGTAGTGACAAATCGTCCGTCCTTGCCAAGACGAGTGTGTTCTTTTATTTGACTGCGCACAAAGTCCAATGCCTGCCGAACTATGTCAAGGATATGGCCGGAAAAGATTTCATCTTTGATCACATTCATCTGCGTGCCAACTTTCGCCTCAATACCATCATATCGGATAAACCTGACCCGCGCTCGTGGGAAAAAACGCTGTGGATCTTTGCCAAAGAGAAGGAGCGCAGCCACGCTCATTTCCTGCCTGCCATCGTGCTGCACAATAAAATCATGGTTTTGTCTGATATATTCTTCCGCGGATTTACTGTAACCAATTTTTTTGCAATACTCAGAGACAAACGCCAAGTCAATATCTTCTATAGAAGAGCGAAAGACAGGTTCATCCTCATAGTAGCGCGAACCCTTGGCGTACATAAGCTGTAAGCGTTCATCAAACTTGAGCCGGTGAGACTTGTCTCCCATCCGATAATAAACTTCATCCTGCTGATTCGCATGTAGTTCAGGGCTTTGCGGGATCGTAATGACCAAAAGATGATTTGGATTGCCGTCTCTATCAATACAATCTAAGGTTTCGGTGGTTACTCGTATGGAAGGCGCGCAATAATCAAAAGGGACCCTGAGGATTTCATTGATATTGGGGGTATAGGCATCTATTCCAGTTATGTCGCCATTGTCCTCCACGCCGATCACGATTGTTCCTCCATCTGCGTTGGCAAATGCGACAATGTGATTGGACAATCCTTTTGCGTCCTTTCTAGCGCTTTTTCGGTCAAAAATTTGATTTTCCTTTTTGGTGCATAATTCTTTGATTGTGTACCGCATGGGGAGCGTCTCCATTTCACTGTGTATTCCTTATTTTTATTATACTATTGATCAGTTACTTCACAAGGAGAACGATAAAAAATTGTTGAAAAATATTTCGACAATTTTCGCAAAGTGAGGCAGGCGTAAGAGTGCAAATAGCCGTTACTCAATTTCCCTTCGGAAGTGGCGCGGGAGTTTGACACCAGAAGGATGGGAAAAAACGCAGAAAGCATTGAAATCGC
>CAJTYS010000032.1 GCA_910583765.1 uncultured Eubacteriales bacterium
TGATTATATCTCAAATCCTTGAGAATGGGCTGTCAACTTTTTTTATACCACATCAGATTCCTTTCTAAAATAACCGATCTTTGAATTTAACCTCACTTTTATATCTACTTCTATATTGCTTTTAATCATATATTCGCAGCCTTTATTCATTCTAACACAAATACGAGAATTTATTTACTGCATATTTTCAAAATTTCAATAACCTACACTCTGACCTGTTCTAATGGAGCAATCTAATCAACTCTCCTCTGCTGCCATGGCTTTGGGTGTGGATAGGAATATGGACATGCCTGCAGGATCTTCCCTATTCCCTGGTCAACTAAGAGAAAATTTCAGTTGCGAAGGGGGCTGTTGTTGGATATAATTGAAAGTGATTTGTGTGAGGCGAAAGCGTTGTTAAATGGAATCATCAGTGTTTTAGTCGTGTTCGTCATCCTGGGAGTAGGATTTTATTTCACAAAAAAAGAAAAGTGGCCGGAAAACACCAATAAAGTTTTTTCCACCACTGTGGTAAAAATCGCCGCACCGGCTTTGGCTATCGTCAGCATCGAAAACCGCTTCACCCCTGAGATGCTCAGGGCGGCTTTTTGGAATCTGCTGGTAATCGCTGCTAGCTTGTTTTTCATGTATTTCCTGGGAAAACTGCTGGCCAGGCTCCTGAAGCTTTCGCCGAAAAAGCGGGCTGTCTTTGAAACCACGTTTACCTTCAACAATTCTATGTTCATCGGCCTTCCCATCAATCGGATCGTTTTCGGAGCCGAAAGTTTGCCCTATCTTTTTACCTTTTATCTGGTAACCATCGTCATGTTTTGGAGTTTAGGGGCCTACACACTGAGCAAAGCTTCTGACATGGACGAAAAATCTTTCTCTGTGAAAAAAATTTTCAGCCCCGGCCTTGTGGGGGGTACTGATCGGCTACGCTCTGGCAGAGCTGCAGTGGCATCTGCCCCTGGTTTTGGAAACTTCCCTGACTTATCTGGGTGAGCTTTGCGTGCCCCTTTCTCTGCTGGTGATCGGGTCCAATCTGGCCCGGTCCTTTTCCATGGGAAAGCCGAAGATCACTTTCGATCAAGTGTTGATCATGGCCGGAAAGTTTGTGATTCACCCCTTGCTGATCTGGGGCGTTTTTTCTCTGCTGGGAGTCCAAGGTCTGCCTCTTAAAGTCTTCATCCTCACCGCCTCTCTGCCCTGCCACGCTCAGACAGCAATCATGGCGGAATATTATGATTTGGAAGGGCAGTACGCTTCCAATCTGGTGAGTCTGTCCACGCTGATCAGCTTGGTGACGATTCCGATCTACGCAGGGGGATTGCTTACCTAAATGCCACTAGAGTTTCACGATACCGCCCTTTTTCACACGCAGGACACGGACTCGATCCAGGCTTCTATGGTTTGGATCAGCGCATGCTGTTGCCGCAGCACGGCCATGCCGGTGGCCGGAATATCCGCAGCGGATTCCTTGCGATCAAGGTTTTCTTCCAAGCGAGCTTTCATGTGAGCCGCATTTTTTTTGATGTTTTCCAAGCACTGCCGCTGCTTGTCCTCTGGCAAGCTTTGGAGGTTGACGATCACTGCGTTGAAATCCAAAAAAATATTGATTGGCTGGCCGGCGATTTCCAGCATGAGCCGCTGGAATTCTCTTTCGCCGGCTTCCGTCAAGGCATAAATGGCTTTTTCAGGCATTTTCCCTTCCTTTTTCGGGCGGCTCGTCACCAGACCTTTTTCTTCCAACTGAATCACTTTTTTGTAAATCGATGGAGTGCTGATCCTGACCCAGCGGGAAATATTGCGGTATTCCACCAGCTTTTGGATCTCATAAGCGCTGAGCGGTTTTTGCTTTAACATCCCCAGCACGATCAAATCAATAGTTGCCATAAATTTCTCCTTTTCATGTTGACATCTACTATAAATTATAGTAGTATAGATTTTGTTTTTCAACTACTATAATTTATAGTAGTATCTTTTATATCATCAAAGGAGGACATGATTCAATGAAAACACATCACAACAAAACAGAACTGTTGAGAAGCGCACCGATCCCCCAAGCGCTGCTCGCCATGGGACTTCCTACCATGGCCGGCATGATGGTCAACGCCTTCTATAACCTTGCGGACGCATATTTTGTCGGCGGCCTGGGGGAAAGGCAAATGGGCGCGATTTCTGTGGTATATCCCCTTGGGCAGGTCATCATCGGGCTGGGGCTGCTCTTTGGAAACGGTGCCGCTTCTTATATCTCTCGACTGCTGGGGGCTGAAAATAGAGAAAAAGCGGAACAAGCGGCCAGCACCGCTTTGTATGGCAGCTTGTGCGCAGGCGCAGGTTTTATCCTGCTTTCCATATGTTTTTTAAAGCCTGTTTTGCTGCTTCTGGGAGCAACGGAAAGCATCCTGCCTTTTGCTCTTACATATGCCCGCATTTATATCGCCTCTTGCATGTTCAGCGTGTTTAATGTCACCATGAACAACATCGCCGCCAGCGAAGGCGCAGCGGCAAGAGCTATGTGGGCTTTGATGGCAGGCGCAGGTCTGAACATCATCCTCGACCCGATTTTCATCTATGCTCTGGGCTTTAGCGTGACAGGCGCAGCAATGGCCACGGCTCTGGCACAGATGGTATCCACGGGAATCTATCTGGATTTCATTCTCAGGAAAAAGAGCCTGTTCCTGTTCAGGCCGCAAAACTGCCGCTTTTCTCAAGAAATGCTTGCGGAAATATTGAAGATCGGCGTTCCCACTCTTGTGTTTCAGATTTTGACCAGCCTGTCCATTTCTCTCATCAATACGCAGGCAAAAGTCTACAGCGATTCGGTCATCGCTGGAATGGGCGTGGTCACAAGGCTGATGGCTATAGGAAGTTTATCTGTTTTCGGTTTTATCAAAGGATTTCAGCCCATCGCCGGTTATTGCTTCGGAGCCAGAAATCACACCCGGCTGAAAGCGGCGATCAAAACATCTATTGTCTGGTCAACTATCTTTTGCGTTCTTTTAGGGCTGGCCCTCTCACTTTTCTCCGAAGCTATCGTCTCACAATTTACACAGGGTGACCCTTTAATGATCCAGATGAGCGCCGCTTCTCTGCGGGTCAATGGCTTATCCTTCATGTTCTTTGGTTTCTACACCGTGTATTCTTGCCTGCTTCTTGCCCTGGGAAAGGGAGCCGCCGGACTCCTACTAGGCGCATGCCGCCAAGGGCTCTGTCTGATTCCTGTGATCCTCCTGCTGCCCAAGCTCTGGGGCCTGCCGGGGATCCTATACGCGCAGCCTCTTGCTGACGCAGCCTCTTTTATTATCGCCCTATTTATGGCAGCAAGACTGCATCGGGAGCTGAGGGATTTGGATACCGCTATGCCACTATAGAAGCTCGCCTCCTTTATTACGCTAAAAGCACCAATGAAATATACCTCGGCTTTTGAAAGGCCAAGGTATATTTTTTTCAGTGATATGAGTGATATATTTTTCCCGCAGCGCAGTTTAATAATACAGATACGCTGTTTTTTCAATAATGGTTTTATTCTTTTTGTAAATGCCGTTAAAGGCGCTGTGCTTTAACGGACAATTTTTGCTTCCGGTCTCAATGCAGACGTATGGAAGCCTTTTCTTGGAAATTAAGTACCGCTCCAAATCACCGCCTGCACCATAGTCCTTGGTCTCGTCCACCAGACGGTAGCCTGTTTTTTTGTGTACCATGCTGGCCAGTTCGTAAGCGTTGCTGCGCTTTTGGCCTTTCCCCTTCGCACCCCAGTAGATGAGTTCGCCCATGGAATGATAATTCACGCAAGCTTTCAGGTTTGGCAGCTGGTCTATCAGTTTGATGATGGCTTTTGTTTCCGCTTCGCTGGCGGCTCTTTTTCCTGCGTAGCCTTCACTGGCTGGCTTTTTCTCTGTCCGTTTTTTCGCCCAGCTGGCAGGGAAACTGCGGTTCAGGTCCACGCCCCTGGCGTTGGATTTCCAGCGTTTGTAGGATCCGGCTTTCTTCATCTTTTTCAGCTTTTTGCGCAGGTTTTTGTTCTTGATTTTGCTGATGCCGTATTGACTGATGGTCACGCCGTCTGGGTTGACCATAGGTACGATGTAGACCGCCACTTCATCAAACAATTCTTGATAAGTGACACCGTCATATGTTCCGGTTTCATAATTGGCCAGATACCGCTCTGTCATTTTCATCAGCACCTGACAGTTAAGCCACTCCCGAGCATGAATGCAGGCCTGGACGATGATCTGCTTCTTTGCCTCTGGGTTTCCCATGCGCAGGCAGTAAAGCTCTCGCTTGTCCGCTGTTTTGCCCAGGCTTTCCAAAGCTGTGGCATCTGGATATTTTTTGGCAAGCTTTTTTAGGTCTCGTTCCATGTCCTGATAGCTGTATTTTGTGTCTGTGGTGCTGACGATGTTCCCCGCCTTTTCCCCGGCAAAGGCTTCCAGGGGAAGCAGGCACAGGGCCAGGGCTAAAATGAGAGTCATGATGCGTTTTTGTTTCATGTGGTTCTCCTTTTTCATGATGGTTAGTTTACCGATTTTTAGCCGTATAGAATGGCTGTATTTCAATAATGATTTTGTGCTTTTATAGAGGCCGCGAAATAGGCTATGCTTTAACAGGCGCTTTTGCTTTCCCGTTTCCATGCAGACATATGGGAGTCACTTTTGGAAAAGCCTTTTTCCCAAACTCTCCAAAAAAGTGATGGCTCCGTTATTGCTATTCTACCTTGGAACCAGCTGGAAAATCAATACGACTAGTAAACTACTTTTTTGATTTTCGCTGAATTTCCGGTTTTATAGTAGACAGCCTTCTTTCCCATGTGCACGATCTCCGCATTTTTCAGCTTTTTGATGGTCTTGACTTTTTTGCCAGATAAATTGCATTTTTTGATCAGGGTCGTGTTGGTTTTGTCTTTGTATTCGGTAAAGTAGATGGTTTTGCCGTAGATAACGCCTCCGCTCATGTTTTTCAAAGGTAGTTTTTTGAACTTTTTCGTTTTCATGTTGTATAAGCTGCTAGCTGATGGATCGCCGCTCCATGATCCTACGAGAATATACTGGCCATAACTATCCATGCCATAACGATCCTGCTTAACCCATGTCCCCTTCTTCTCTGAAATATCATAAGCAAACATATCTTTAGCGCTTCCTAAATTGTCTGCGATCACATTACCATATAACATGCCATTGTAATATGCTGCCAGTTCTGGACTTAGACCTCCCGGCCTTATTACTGCGATCTTTTTGGGCTTTGTGTTTTTCACTGTGGTTTTATAAACAGTCATATTCTTAAGCCCATATCCGCCACCACTATAATCTCCATGATTGAGCACAGCATAATAAATTGTCTCCCCGTCTGTGATGATGGTCTCATCCATGTTGGAGTCATAGGCCTTTTTGCCTTTGATGGCAGCAAGCGTTTTCTTCTTTCCATTTAGAGATTGCGCACATTTCAAAAAGCTATTGCTGTCTTTATGCTCCACCCATATGTAATACTTGCCGACTTTGTCCCTTGGCTTTTCGTTGCTGTCTGCCTGAATACTCATAAATGGCTTCTTGGAAGCCGCCGCCGCTGGCTGCGTGGTTGGGATCCATACGGCGGTGAGCATCATCACCGCTGCGATGACGCAGGTTAAAATTTGTTTTTTCATTTTGTTCCTCCTCTGTTTTACATGATATTTATCTAATCAACATTCTCAAAGTAATCAGAAAATTCCAGTCCTCCATACTATATTTTAGTCTGTTCACACTTATTTCTGCGTCCACTTGACGGATCTGCATTTAGTTTTCTCGATTTAGCGCTAACCTCTATATCATCCTTTTCCAATGTCTTGGGCTTCCTGCGAACACTGCTCCTCACAGTCACAGCCCAGATAAACCAAATAGGCCTGCCTGATCCTCCTGTAATAAGTCTGACTGATGGGGATCGCCATGCCGTTGGCAAAGAAAAATTTCCGCCCCACCAGCTTTTGCGCCTGCGTGATATTTACCACATAACTGTTATGACAGCGCATGAAATATCGATGTGTCCGGCAGATCACATCGCTGAATTTTCCATAAAACGTGCACCGTTTTGTCTGTGTATGTAAATGGACCTTTCTTTTCTCCTTCTCAAAATAAAGAATTTGGTCCATGGGGATTCGCTCGATTCCCTTTTTGCTGACAACCGCGAATTCCATGGCATGCTTGTCCCGCAGATGTTTGGCAGCTCGCTCCACGGCTCGCCTCAAATGGTCCTTTTCCACAGGCTTTCGCAGCGCATAAAGATGTTCTACCTCGTAAAACTCCCAGCAGCGTTCATCCTCTGCGGAAAGGAACACTAGCTGAGCGTCTGACTGCGCTTCCAAGATCCGCTTTCCCAGCAGCATGTTCTTTCTTTGATCCTGGGTCAGATCTAAGAAAACAAGATTCGCCTCGCCGCAATGATCTCTGATCTGGCGTTCCAGCTCCTCCGCTTCGCAAAAGGACACGGCGCCCGGCATCCATGTTTGCTCCGCTTTCATGATATCTTGGACCTGGTGTTTCAATTTCTCCCGAAAGGCGATATCGTCATCACATATCCATATATTCCACATAGCGCCTCCCCAGCAGACCCTGCTGCCTTGGCCCGCCGTCCCATGCCTTTATGCAGCAATATCAGCTGTCAGGCGGCAAATGCGTAACATGTAGCCTGCTTATAAATTTTGAATCTATAATTTACTCCATTATACATATTATTAATACTTATTGTCAATCAATATTGATACTGCCAATACATAGAATCTCTGCCTTAATGTATTAAAATGTTGTACGTATGGGGGACTTAATAAATGTATGAGGATTACTTTTGTAAGAGATTGACAGAATTGAGATTAGAGAAAGGCGTGTCTGCCAGAGACATGAGTTTGTCCTTAGGACAGAGCGATTCCTACATTAACCGCATTGAAAATAAAAAGATGCTGCCATCTTTGACCGTGTTTTTTTATATTTGTGATTTCTTTCAGATCACGCCGACAGAATTTTTTTGCGAAGATGAGAAGCTTTCTCTCCAAATGATACAGTTGATTCATGATCTAAAAAGGTTGGAACCGCAGAAACGAGAACATGTCGCGGCCATTGTAAAAGATCTGACTTGTTAGCCCGCAACTAGGCTAACAAGCAAGAGTCATGGAAAGAAAAGACGCAATCGTCAGAGAGAAAGCGCAAGTATAAAATCGAAATTGATCCGTATTTTCATTGCTTGCGTGTTTCGTATACCAAAAAGCAGCAACCAGAAACTTCCTTCCTGTTTGCTGCTTTATCGGTACATATTGGATCAATGGCATCAGAGTGACGCTTTTTAGCCCTGTGGGGCTGCGTATAGCTTGATGCTACTGGATGATTTCCGCGATGGTGTTTGGACCGCAGCCAGCTGCGTTTCCTTCGTCTGTGTCCAGATGGATCTCTTTTTCGTGTTTTTCACCTGCCCGAACCAGCACATTGTCGAACACCAGGCCTCTTTCGCCTTCGATCTTGATGCTTACCACGTCTTTGTCCTTCAAGCCTGCTTCTTTCGCCTGTTCAGGGTTCAGGTGAACGTGTCTCAAAGCGATCATCACACCATGATCCAGTTCGATCTCACCGCATGGCCCGATGAGCTTGCAGCCAGGCGTTCCATCCAGCTTTCCAGATTCTCTCACCGGCGCTTTGATGCCAATGGCTCTCGCGTCTGTGGCAGCCAGTTCCACCTGTGTTTCCGGTCTTGCCGGCCCTAACACCCGAATGCCTTTGAGTGTGGCCTTTGGTCCTACGATGTCCACCTTTTCTTCACAGGCGAACTGTCCCGGCTGAACCAGATCCTTGGTCGGAGTCAGTTTGTGACCCTTTCCAAACAGGATCTCAATATCCTCTTCCTTCAGATGAAGGTGCTTGTTTGATAAACCGATTTGTACTTTGTAACCCATTTTTATGTATCTCCTTTTCTTTATTATGCAGGAAATATCCGCTATGGCGTTTCCGAAAATATCCACCAATCCCGCTTTTGCGAAAAAATGGTCAACAAGCGGCTGTGTCATATATCGAAAGCAGCTCTTTAGATATTCCCATGATAGCGATGTCAATGCGCCGTCTGGTTGGCGCACGCACTAGTCTTTCAGGAAACTGATATACGGCAGGTTCCTGTATTTCTGATCAAAGTCAAGGCCGTATCCCACAATGAACTTGTCCTCCACTTCAAATCCTATGTAATCCACTTTCACATCCGTTTTCCGTCCCGCCGGCTTGTCCAGCAAGGTGCAGATGCGGACGCTCTTTGCGTTCTTGCTTTCCAGATACTCTTTCAGCTTGCTCAATGTGATCCCGGAATCTACGATGTCCTCTACAATGATCACATGCTTTCCTTCCACGTCAGTGTCCAAATCCTTGTTGATCTTCACCACACCCGACGTTTTCGTGGAGGCTCCGTAGCTGCTGGCAGCCATGAAGTCGATGATCATGTCCAGATCCGTGTTCCTCATGATGTCGCCCATCCACAAGACTGCGCCTCTGAGTATGCCTACCAGCACGATCTGCTCACCCTGATAGTCTTCTGCGATCTGCTGGCCAATCTCCTTGGCCCTCTGCTGGATCTGCTCTCCGGTGATCATGATTGTTCCAACTGCGTCTTTTGCCATGTTCCTTACTCCTTGTTTTTATCTTTGTCCTTTACTTCATATTCTACATCATTTATCACTGTTTTTCCACGATATTTTTTGGAAAGATCCACCTTCTTGTCCCCCAGCCAGTATTTATCCAACTCTTCCCGCAAATGCCACAGGATCCACAGCCACAAGATCAGATCATCGATCCAGGCAATGGGAAACAGGATGGGCGGGATCAAGTCAAATGGAAGGAACAGGTAAATAAGCCCTGCGATGATCAGCGCTTTTTTCCGCTTTGGCACAGATTTATCCTTCATCATGAAACGGATGGCTTTTATTCGTTTAAAGATCACCTGAAAACCAAGAAATTGCATTTAATCCTCCAACAGTGTTTCCATTTCTTCCAAAAGCTGTTCGTGTCCTGTTTTTTTCAGCGCGGACACAGGGATCACTTTGTCACCCTCAGATAGCCGCAGAGACGTGCGGATCTGATGGATGGATTTTTGTATCTCTCTCTTAGACACTTTGTCCGCTTTTGTGGCCACCACAACCCCATCCAGTCCAAAGTGCCGCAAATAATCATACATTTCTATGTCCTGTTTTGATGGAGCATGGCGGATATCCACCAGCTGGATGACCTTGATCAGACCCTGACGCTTTTCTAAGTAAGTTTCCATCATGGGTCCCCATGTCTGAGAGAGGGATTTGGAAACCTTCGCGTACCCGTATCCAGGCAGGTCAACGATGCGAAAAGCATCGTTGATCCGATAAAAGTTGATGGTTCTGGTCTTTCCCGGACTGCCGCTGACCTTGGCCAGTTTTTTGCGGTTAGTCAAAAGGTTCAGCAGGGAGGATTTCCCTACATTAGACCTGCCCGCGAAGGCGATTTCCTTTAGATTGTCCTCTGGATATTGGTGTTCTTTTGCTGTGACTGCTTCCAGTTCTGCCTTTTTTATGATCATTTTTCATCCTTTACAAGGGCCTGTTCCAAAGCATCGTCCACTGTGTGGAGCAGGACGAATTCCATCTGCCTGCGCACGTTCTTTGGAATGTCTTCAATATCTTTTTCATTGTCAGCTGGCAGCAGGACCTTTTCAATGCCTGCTCTGTGGGCTGCCAGGACTTTTTCTCGGATGCCGCCTACTGGCAGCACCTTGCCCCGCAGGGTGATCTCCCCTGTCATGGCAATGTCTTTTCTCACCGGCGTTCCCGTCAGAGTGGAGATGATGGCCGTACACATGGTCACACCCGCGGACGGACCGTCCTTTGGCACCGCGCCTTCTGGGATATGAATATGCAGGTCCTGCTCTTTATAAAAGTCCGGGTCAATCTCCAATTTGTCCGCAATGGAACGAATATAGCTGATGCCCGCTTTGGCGCTTTCCTGCATGACTTCTCCCAGCTGCCCAGTGAGGACCAGCTTGCCGCTTCCTGGCACCACAGTGGTCTCAATGAACAAGGTGTCGCCGCCCACAATGGTCCAGGCCAGTCCTGTGGTCACGCCCACTTCTGCCTCACCGCTGATGATGTCATAGCGATATCGTTTTTTGCCCAGATAGCCCTCCAGGTTCTTTTCTGTGATACGGAACTCGCTTTTTTTGCCGCTGACAATGTTTTTCGCCACTTTCCGGCACACATTGGCGATTTCCCGCTCCAGATTACGGACACCTGACTCTCGGGTATAATAATTGATCAGATCCCGCAGCGCTTTTTCGGAAAAGCGGATGTTCGGCTCTTTCAGTCCGTGTTCCTTTACCTTTTTCGGGATCAGGTAATCCTGGGCGATCTTCACTTTCTCTTCTTCCGTGTAGCCGCTGACATTGATGACTTCCATTCTGTCCAGCAGCGGTCTTGGGATGGTGTCCGTGGTATTGGCCGTGGTGATGAACATGACTTTTGACAAGTCGAATGGCACCTCCAGATAGTGGTCCGTGAATTCTTTGTTCTGTTCTGGGTCCAGCACTTCCAAAAGGGCTGATGCCGGATCGCCCTTAAAGTCAGCGCCGATCTTGTCTACTTCATCAAAGAGGAACACTGGGTTCTTGGTGCCGCATTCTTTGATGGAAGTGATGATGCGGCCTGGGATGGCTCCAATGTAAGTCCGCCTGTGTCCTCTGATCTCTGCTTCGTCCCGCACGCCGCCCAAGGACATGCGCACAAAGTCCCTATTGATGGCTCTGGCAACGGATTTGGCGATAGAGGTCTTTCCCACGCCCGGAGGCCCTACCAAGCACAGAATGGGACCTTTCATACTCTTAGAAAGGTGGATGACTGCCAAATATTCCAGCACCCGTTCTTTTACCTTTTCTAATCCGTGATGGTCTTCATTCAGTATTTTTTCTGCTTTGGAAAGATCGATGTTGCCCTTTTTCTCCTTGCGCCATGGCAGTCCCACAATGGTTTCAATATAGGTTCTGCTCACAGAGGCTTCTGCGCTGGAAGGCTGCATCCGGCCAAAGCGCTTGATTTCTTTTTCCACTTTGTCCCTGATCTTTTTGTCCAGCTTTAATTTTTCCAGCTGCTCCATCCAGTCCTCGATTTCGTCTTCCACGTCTTCGCTGATTCCCAGTTCTTCCTGGATGGCCCGCATCTGCTCCCGCAGGTAGTATTCCCGCTGATTTTTGTTGAGCTGGGTCTTGACTTTTGTGGTGATGTCCTGCTCGATATTGAGAATCTCGATCTCCCTGACCAGGAATTCATTCACCTTTTCCAGCCGCTGGTCGATATCAATGGTCTCCAGCAGCGCTTGCTTGTCCTCCAGCTTGATATCCAGATGAGAGCCGATGAGATCCGCGAACCTGCCTGGTTCTTCGATTCCCGCCACAGTAGGCAGGATCTCTGGAGCCAGCTTTTGATTGACCGACAGATATTCGTCAAAGCTGTTGAGGGTGGATCGCATGAGGGCCTCTGTCTTTGGCGATAGTTCCTCCGGCACTTCATCTTCGATCCTTGTGACCACGCATTGGAAATAAGGCACTTCTGAGACAACCTCATCGATGTGCCCTCTGCACACGCCCTCTACCAGCACGCGGATGGAATCTCCCGGCAGTTTCAGCATCTGTTTGATCTTGCCAATGGTCCCGATATGATAAAAATCTTCTGGCGTAGGAAGATCTGTGTTTTCGTCTTTTTGCGCGGAGAGAAAAATGTACTGGTTTCGTACCATGGCCTTTTCCAAGGCATTGATGGATTTTTCCCTCCCAATGTCAAAATGAAGCACCATGTTGGGAAAAACGGTCAGACCCCGCAGGGGGATCATGGGCAGAGACAATATGTTTTCGACTTCAAATTCAGTTTCTGCCTGTTCTTCCTGGTCTACTTCAGTCCTATTGTTTTCGTCTGTCATACTTATTCCTCCATACACTTAAAGGCTTAGTTCATAGATTCAATAACAGGGCGACTTGTCACAAGCCGCCCCTGCCATTATGCCGTTTCATCGTGCGCCTTTGCTTTGCTCTGATCTACCAGCAGCAGTTCCGGCTCGATTTCCTTATCTATTGTTTCCCTGGTAATAATGCATTTCTGTACGTCTTCCCTTGATGGGATCTCGTACATGATATCCGTCATGGCAGATTCCAGGATGCCCCGCAAACCTCTGGCTCCTGTCTTTCGTTCCAGGGCTTTTTCCGCAATGCGGGCGATGGCGTCTTCCTGGATTTCCAGTTCCACGTCATCCATGGCAAACAGCTTTTTGTACTGTTTGAGCAATGCGTTTTTCGGCTCTGTGATGATCTGGATCAGAGCGTCCTTTGAGAGCTCTTCCAATGTCACGATCACTGGCAGCCGGCCGATGAATTCCGGTATCAAACCGTATTTCAACAGATCTTCCGGCTGGATGTGCTTTAAGATTTCCGACTCTTCCACTTTTGTGTCTCGAATCTCTGAATTAAAGCCGATGGTTTTTTCTCCCATCCTGCGCTGAATCACTTTATCCAGTCCGTCAAAGGCCCCGCCGCAGATGAACAGCACATTGCTGGTGTCAAATTGGAGGAACTCTTGATGCGGATGCTTCCTACCTCCCTGAGGCGGCACGCTGGCAATGGTGCCCTCTAATATTTTCAAAAGAGCCTGCTGCACGCCTTCGCCGCTCACGTCTCTTGTGATCGAAGGGTTATCGGATTTTCTGGCGATCTTGTCGATCTCATCCACATAGATGATCCCCTTCTGCGCTTTTTCTATGTCGTAATCTGCTGCCTGTATCAGTTTCAGCAGGATATTTTCCACGTCTTCTCCCACATAACCGGCCTCTGTCAGCGCTGTCGCGTCCGCGATGGCGAAAGGCACGTTGAGGATCCTGGCCAGTGTTTGAGCCAAGAGCGTTTTTCCCGAGCCAGTGGGCCCGATCATGACGATGTTGCTCTTTTGCAGCTCCACGTCATCGTTCATCAAGTGTGTGTTGCTGATCCTTTTATAATGGTTGTACACTGCCACTGCCAATGCTTTTTTCGCCGGATCCTGGCCGATCACATAATCGCTGAGGATCTCTGAAATTTCTTTTGGCTTGGGCAGTCTGTATCCGCCTTGAGGCCCGCGCTGCTGGCTGGCCCGCTCTTCGTCTGCAATGATGTCCTGGCAAAGGCCTACGCATTCATTGCAAATATATACTCCTGATCCGCTGACCAACCTTTTTACCTGGCTCTGCGGTTTTCCGCAAAAGGAGCATTTCAATTCTCTGTTTTCATCGTATTTTGCCATGAATAACCCCCTGTTGTTATCTGAACGCAGAAACTTTGTCTACCAAGCCGTAAGCCACAGCTTCATCCGCGCTCATAAAATTGTCTCGATCCGTGTCCTGTTCAATGCGGTCAAGCGGCTGACCCGTGTTTTCACTGAGGATACGATTGAGTTTTTCCCTTGTCTTTAAAATCCATTCTGCGTGGATCTTGATGTCCTCAGCCTGACCTTGCACCCCGCCCAGCGGTTGATGGATCATGATCTCCGCGTTTGGCAACGCGTACCGTTTTCCCTTTTTGCCTGCTGAAAGCAGGAACGCACCCATACTGGCAGCCAAACCAATGCATGTGGTGGAAACGTCCGGTTTAATATACTGCATGGTGTCATAGATGGCCATGCCCGCGGTCACCGACCCTCCCGGGCTGTTGATATAGATGCAGATGTCTTTTTCCGGATCTTCCGCCTCGAGGAATAAAAGCTGAGCCACTACCAGACTGGCAAGATGCTCATCGATCTGCTCTCCTATGAATATGATCCGATCTTTCAGCAATCTGGAATAAATGTCATAAGAGCGTTCTCCTCTGCTCGTCTGTTCAATCACATAAGGAACTAATGCCATTGCGTAAAATCCTCTCTTTCTTCCTAATCATAGTGGGTGGAACGGTCCGCGCCCGGACGTTCCCTCCCATTATGAGTATTCACTGTTTTTCTGTGATTCAAACGTAAATTATTTGATCACAGCCTGTTCAAACATAAAGTCAACAGCTTTTCTGACGCGAATGTCGTTTTCAATGAAGCCGATGCTTTCTGTTCCCAGCATTTCTCTGATCTTGTCCGCGTCCATTTTGTACTGGATGGCCATGAGTTCAAATTCTTTGTCCAGATCTTCATCTGATGCTTTGATCTCTTCTTGATCAGCCACCGCGCTGACGATCATTCTTGTCTTTACTTTTTTGTGAGCTTCTTCTTTCAGTTCTTCTCTGAATTCTTCTGGTTTTCTGTTCAGGTACTGGAAATACTGATCCAGGTTCAACCCCTGCCTTTGCAGCTGCTGGTCGAATTCATTCATCATGTTAGTCACTTCATCATTGACCATCACCTCTGGAACATCGATGTCATTGGCATTGAACACGCTTTCCAGCACAGCGTTCTTCATCTGGTTTTCCGCCTTGGCCGCTGCCGCTTTTTTCAGGTTTTCTTCTGTGTCTTTCCGCAGCTCTTCTAAAGTGTCGTATTCGCTGACATCCTTTGCGAATTCATCGTTCAGTTCAGGCAGTTCTTCTTCCTTGATTTCATGTACCTTGCACTTGAACACAGCTTCTTTGCCTGCCAGGTCTTCGGAATGGTATTCTTCTGGGAACGTGACTGTCACGTCTTTTTCTCCGCCTGGCTCCACGCCGATGAGCTGTTCTTCAAATCCAGGGATGAATGTGCCGGAGCCCAGCTTCAGCGGCTGGCGTTCTGCTGTGCCGCCTTCAAACTGCACGCCGTCTGACCATCCCTCATAGTCCAGCAGTACGGTGTCGCCTTCCTTGGCCGGCCGTTCCACCAGGACCATCCTGGAATTTCTCTTCTGCAGGTTTTCCATTTCCTGATCCAGGTCTTCCGGCGTCACTTCCGCGCTGACCCGTTCTATTTCCACGCCTTTGTAGTCCTTAACTTCTACATCAGGATAAACAGCTACAGTCAATGTCACTGTAAAGCCTTCTCCTTTTTTTAAATCACCGAATTCTGCTCTTGGGCGGTCGATGACATCCAGTTCTAATTCATCCAAAGCCTTTGGATACGCGTCCGCGAACAAATCGTTCACTGCGTCTTCAAAAAAGATGCCTTCTCCATAATGCTTTTCGATCAGGCCCCGAGGTGCTTTGCCCTTTCTGAACCCGTCGATGGAAAATCTGTCTTTCGTAGCCTTGTAAGCTTTGATCTGTGCCTGCTCAAACTCTTCTGACGTAAATTCGATGGTGAACTTTACATCGTTTTGTTCTTTTGAGATAAATGTTGCCTTCATTAATTTATATCCTCCTAAAATAATCAACACATAGTGCATATTATTATACCGCTTTCCCTTTAAAAAGTAAAGGAAAATCAAAAAAGGAACGTCATATTGCCCAAAATCGTGCTCAAACCATCCCTTTTTTACGTCATGATTGTCAAAATTTCATTATCGCTGTCCTAAAAGCACCAGTCCTCGATAAAACTTGCTCCTTTTTTCCGACACAACGCCATACTTGTCCACCAGCTGCTGCCCTGCTTCCAGCAGGTCTTCCTGCTCGCCGGAAAACAACTCGATCTCCACTTCACAGATGGGACTGCTGCCCTTTTCTGTGACGATCTCGCCGTTATCCACGGAAACCTCCAGCAGGCTGCTCTGGGTATCGATGCGGAACCTGCGCCGCTCGATATGCATTTCGATGATCGGATGCAGCGGTTTTCCGCCTATGATCCTGATCAAGTCTTTTCCTACGTCGCTCTCTTCAAATGTCACTGGGTTGGGGTGGGTGTCGATCACTGGAATGTTGATTTCCTCCCTGGTATGAAGGGCTCCCTCATTTTTGCCTCCCCATTTTAATGATGCGATGAGCCTATCGCCTTCCTGACGGACCCTATAAGCCATGTCATTTCCGCACAGGTCATAGTCCTCTGTATCAAAATAAGTGGCTTTCATAAAAACAGTTTCTCTGGTTTCCGGTTCTTCTAATTTTTTCAAATCCTCGTCTTCCCAGATCCGCATCGCTGTTTCGTTGTCGTTAATTGCGTATTTCAATTCAATTTCCATAACGATTCCCTTTTTTAATTCTTTAAACGATCTGACCGCTGAAAAGTAGTTACAGACAGCATGATATCACCTTCTGGGAAAAATAGCAAGCAATAATTTTTCCAATGAAGATTTGTGGCAAGTTTCAGTGCTCTTTGCTGTTCAGACCTGCTGTATAAAGAAACCCCAGCCCGAGGACTGGGATTTCTGTTAGGTTTGTTCGCGTTTTAGTTAAAGGTCAATACTGTTCCTGTCTTTCCTTCCAGAGCTTCCACTGCTTTGTCCAGGGATGTGATAATCGCTCTTTTCTGTGGGAAGGCCCTGACAAACCGCATAGCGGCTTCTACCTTTGGAAGCATGCTTCCCGGAGCAAAATGGCCTTCTTCCATGTACTGGGCCGCTTCTGCCAGGGAAATCTGTTCCAGATCCTGCTGGTTTGGCTTGTTAAAGTTGATGGCCACCTTTTCCACCTCAGTGAGGATCATCAGGATGTCCGCGTCCACTTGTTCTGCTAAAAGCTCCGCAGCAAAGTCCTTGTCAATGACAGCAGCCGTTCCTTCCAGGCTTCCGTCCGGACGTTCCAGCACTGGGATGCCGCCGCCGCCGCAGGTGATCACGATGGCATGGTCCCATAACTCTTTCACCGCGTCGATCTCCACGATCTTTCTTGGCAGCGGGGAAGCCACAACTCTTCTCCAGCCTCTGCCTGCGTCTTCTTTCATGGTATAGCCTTTTTCCTCCTGCAGCACCTTTGCTTCGGCCTCAGAATAGAACGGACCAATAGGCTTTGTGGGATTTTGGAAAGCTGGATCGTTTTCTTCTACGATCATCTGGGTAGCCACAGTCACTACCGGAATGTTTCTGTTTGTCTTGTTGAGCGCATATTTCAGGCACTGCTGGATATGGTAGCCGATATAACCCTGGGACATGGCGCCGCACACGTCAAATGGCATGGCTGGAGTCACATCCTTCGCGGCTTCGGAAGCCATGACAATGCGGCCTACCTGAGGTCCATTTCCATGAACTACCGCCACTTCATATCCACTTTCGCTGATTTCCGCGATATACTTGCAGGTTTTGCGTACCACAGCAAGCTGCGCTTCAGCGGTAGGCTCGTCTTTTCCGGACTGGAGCGCGTTGCCGCCCAGAGCGATTACAAGTTTTTCCTTCATTTTTTCCTCCTGATCGATTTCATGGTTTACAGATCATCTCTGTTGACCGGACAGCTCATGCATCTTGGGCCGCCTCTTCCTCTGGAAAGTTCAGAGCTAGGCATGGTGATAACCTTGATTCCTTTCTTTTCCAAAAGTTCGTTGGTCACATAGTTTCTTTCATAAGTGATAACAGTCGCAGGCGCGATAGCCAGCGTGTTAGAGCCGTCATTCCACTGTTCTCTCTGTGCTGCCATGGCATCATCGCCTCCGCAGCGGATCAATTCAACAGCAGGAAGGTTCAATTCTGTGCTGAGGATCTTTTCCAGTTCGCCCTGCATGCTTTCAAAGTGGGCTTTTCCATCAGGACTCAGTGTGATTTCATAAATCTGAAGCGGTCCTTCGATTTCTGGATGAATGGTGAACTTGTCAAAGTCAACCATGGTGAATACAGTGTCAAGGTGCATGAATGCTCTGCTCTTCGGAATATCGAACACCAGGATCTTTTTAAAGCTGGATTCTTTGAGGATGTTTTCCGCAAAGCGTTCGATGCCGCCTGCAGTGGTTCTCTGGCTCAAGCCAATGGCTACGATATCTTTTGACAATACCAGTACGTCTCCGCCTTCGATGGAGTATTCCTGATCATAGTCATACCACAGGTGCGAGCCTTCTGGCGCGAAGTCTTTGTTGTAACGATACATATAGCGCAGCAGCAAGGCTTCTCTTCTTCTGGCCGTGGTGCTCATGTGATGCACATTCAGACCGTTTCCTACGCAGGCACCCGGGTCCCTTGTAAAGTACAGGTTTGGCATTGGATCTGTGTAGTACGGGTAGCCGGAAGCGATATAGCTAGCCAGGGAGCCTTTGTTCTTTACTTCGATCTCATTTTTCTTGATCCCTGCGATGGCTTTTTCTACCAACTGTTTTGGTTCCATGCCCAGGAGGTATTCTCTGACCACTTCCTGCGCTTCTTCTGAATAAATGCCGCTGTCCGCAATGAATTCTTCTACAAAGTTCTTTTTGATCTCATCTGTTTTCAGCGCTTTGGCTGTTTCGTCCACGTAATAAACGACTTCCACGCCGTTTTCCCTGAGGATCTCCGCGAAACGGTCGTGTTCCTTCTGGGCGATCTTCAAATACGGGATGTCATCGAACAACAGACGTTCAAAATTGTCGGGAACCAGGCCTTCGATTTCGCCTCCCAATCTGTGGAGCAATACTTTGTTTAACTTTCCGATTTCAGAGTAATTGTTAATTCCGGGTTTCATGATGGACCCTCCTCTCATTTTCCTCTTATCTGAGTCTAACCAATTGTAGCCACAATAACGGATTTGATGGTGTGCATTCTGTTTTCTGCTTCATCGAAGACTTTAGAATGCTTGCTGCGGAACACTTCGTCCGTGACTTCGCGGATGTCGTATCCCGCGTCTTTCTGGGTCTTTGCCATAGTGGTTTCAAAGTCATGGAAGGATGGCAGGCAGTGAAGGAAAATCACGTCTGGATTTTCTGTTGCCTTGATCATGTCCATGTCAATCCTGAACGGTGTCAGCAGTTTTACACGTTCTGGAATCTCTGCTTCTTCACCCATGGAGGCCCATACGTCAGCGTACAGCACGTCCGCGCCCTTCAAGCATGCCGGATCGCTGGAGATTTCAATAGTTGCGCCTGTTTCTTTCGCTACTTCCTGAACCTTTGCGATCACATCCTGATCCAGTTCTTTTGCCAGCACTTCAGGTCCGTATGCCACGTAATGCATGCCCATCTTCGCGCATCCGTACATCCAGGCATAACTCATGTTGTTTCTGATGTCGCCGCTGAACACGACTTTTACTCTGCTGAGAGGTTTTGCCACATGTTCTTCGATGGTCAGAATGTCAGCCAGGATCTGAGTCGGATGATCCACGTCTGTCAGGCCGTTCCATACTGGAACTCCAGCGTGTTTTGCCAGATCTTCCACCACTGACTGCTTGTAGCCTCTGTATTCGATTCCATCGTAGAATCTGCCCAGCACCTTAGCTGTGTCTTCCAGAGATTCTTTCTTGCCCATCTGGGAGCTGCCGGAATCCAGGAATGTCACATGAGCGCCTTCATCAAGGCAAGCGACTTCAAACGCGCATCTTGTTCTTGTGGAAGTCTTTTCAAAGAGCAGAACCACGTTCTTTCCTTTCAATACTTCATTGTGGATGCCGGCTCTTTTCTTTGCTTTCAGATCATGAGCCAGATCCAGCATATAACGGATTTCTTCTGGTGTGAAATCCATGAGTGTTAAGAAACTTCTGCCTTTCAAATTTACTGCCATTTTTCAATTCTCCTTTTCTTTCATTTCATTCATCAGAGTTATTTTGCCTGTCTTTAACAAAATAATACTATATTTATCCTAAAATAAAAAGTACCAGCACCCGTGTTTATCCGTGTACCAGCACTTTGATTTAAAGGGTCACAGGCTGAAAGCCGCTTTTTTTCTGAATTTTCTGCGCTGCCTTGATCAAAATTTTCATGCCTTTTTCGATTTGTTCTTCTGTTGGGTAAGAATAGTTGAGCCTGATATAATTGCCACCCGGGTTTTTTTCCGGGAAAAACACGTCTCCTGGAATAAAGGCCAGCCCCTGTTTTTCCGTCTCCCGCATCAAAGCTGAAACACTCAGTTCTCCAGGCAGCTTCACCCACAGAAAAACGCCGCCCTTTGGCTTTCGGTAAGACAGACCCAGCTGCCCCGCCGCTGCGTCCAGATAGCCGCACATCAAATCCCGCTTTCTTTTATATGTAGTCCGAAAATGCTCCAGCTTGCTGAGGAAAGTCCCGTCCTTCAAGTATTGGCACGTCAGCTCTTGGGGCATCCAGTCCAGGGTCACTAGTCTGACAGAAACCATTTGGCTCAGGCTTTTGATCACTTCCCTGGGAGCCAGCATGAAGGAGATCCCCACTCCCGGCACTAAGGTCAGGGCAAAGGAATACATGTAGATCACATTCTGTCCTGGATCCATGGCTTTTAAAGAAGGGATTTTGTGTCCTTCAAAAAATAGTTCCGAAGCTTCATCGTCTTCTACAATGGGCAGCCTATACTGATAGGAAAGCTCCAGCAGTTTTTTTCTCCGCGCCAAAGACAGGACGGCTCCAGTGGGATTGTGATAACTGCAGTTGACGTAAATGAACTTTGGCTTGTGCATTTCAATGAGAGGCTCTAAGTTGTCACAGATCATGCCATTTTCATCCATGGGCACGGTGATAATCTCCGCGCCTGCCAGTTCGATGGCCCGATAAACGTCAGGAGACGTGCTTTCTTCTGTGAGGATCTTGTCGCCAGGAGAAAGAAGCAGGGTCACTAGAAAATCCAGGGCCTGGTTGTTTTCTGAAAAGATCTGGACTTGTCCTGGGTTGGTCAGCACTCCTTTTGTGCGCATGAAAGCCGTGATCTCTGCCCGCAGCTCCAGGTCTCCCTGATAAGGCGTATAAAAGTACGAAGGCCTGTTTCCCGCAGAAAGAATCCGTGCCAGGCAGTCTGCCACTTCTTTCTGGCTGTACACGTCCCGATCTGCCATGCCAGCGGCAAAAGAGATCTTGCTCTCTGCTTGGGATTTGAGGAACATTTCATCAAAAGCGCTGCCCATCTCCATATATTGCTGTTTCATGATGCCCTGCCAATTGACTGCTTTTCTCTTTTTCTGCTCCGTCTGCTTGTAGTCCACCTGGTAGCCCACCCCCTGATAGGAGGTGATCAGACCATCGGCTTTCAGTTCGTTGTAAGCCCTGACAATGGTATTCCGATGGAGCTCCAGGTCTTTTGCTAAGATCCGCTCCGAAGGCAGGGCATAGCTGTCCACCAGTTCTCCTTTGATGATCTTTTCTTTGATCTGAGTGGCGATCTGAAGATAAACAGGGGTCTTTAGCTTTTTGTCAATGGACAGATTCATGTTTCCCTTCCTTTTTCCCGTGGAATTGGTAATAACATACTTCCAGCCTGCCGTTGTAAAGCTTTCGCCTCCGGTCCGCCGGCCGCCCCATGATAGCCGCTTCTGCCTCTTTATCTGTGGTCACTAGGAACAGAGACCAGCCTGGATTGTTTTTCATATGATCCTTTAGGCTTTGATAAATATGACGGATTGCCTTTTCATCTCCGATCCGTTCTCCATAAGGCGGGTTCGCGATGATGATGCCGTTTGTTTCTTCTCCAGGCTCCAGCTCGCTGATGTCCATGATATGAAAATCAATGCAATCGTCCACGCCTGCTTCAATGGCATTTTCTCTGGCAGCTCTAATGGCCTTTTTGCTGATGTCCGAACCTTGGATCCGCAGCTCTGCCTCATAATCCACAGACCTGTAGGCTGCCTGCCGCTCTTCTTTCCATATGGACTCGGGGATTAGTTCCCAGCCTTCCGCAGCGAACTCTCTGCTCAGTCCTGGCGCGATGTTCCTGCCAATCATAGCAGCTTCAATGGGAATGGTCCCAGAGCCGCAGCAAGGATCCACCAGGAGCCTCCCTGCTTTCCAAAAGGTCAGCTGAACCATGGCCGCTGCCAACGTCTCTTTAATGGGCGCCGCCACGTCCGCTGTCCGGTATCCCCGTTTATGTAGTCCTGTGCCGCTGGTGTCCACAGTGATGGTGGCTCGGTCCTTGAGCAGCGTTACCTTTACCGTATATTCGGCGCCGGTTTCTTCAAAACGGTCGATCCCATAACAATCCCGCAGCCGCTCCACAATGGCCTTTTTGGTGATGCTCTGACAGCTGGGAACGCTGTGGAGCTGAGATTTCACCGAGGTCCCTGTAACCGTGAACTTGCCGTCAGGGGGGATCAGCTCTTCCCAACTGATCCCTTTTACCTGCTGAAACAATTCTTCAAAGGTCAGGGCCGTGAATTCTCCCATTTTCAGCAATATCCGGTCCGCGGAGCGAAGCCACAAATTGCTCCTGACAATGGCTCGCTCGTCCCCCAGATAAGTGACTTTTCCATCTTCTGTTTTTAATATTTTATAGCCTAAATTCTGTATTTCTCTTTTTACTACAGCTTCCAGCCCAAAGGTGGCTGTGGCGATCAATTCCAGCTTCAAATATAAGTCTCCCTTCTGTTCATTTGACTTCGTTTAATGACATCAATGTTGTTCAGGGCTTCCCCTGTGCCAATGGCCACGCAGGATTTCGCGTCTTCCGCGACCCTGGTCTTGATGCCGGTCCGTTCTTGGATCCGCCTATCAATGCCCCACAAATACGCGCCTCCTCCTGTAAGGACGATGCCGGAGCTGCTAATGTCCGCGGCGAGTTCCGGCGGCGTGCGTTCCAGCACATTATGGACGGATTCGCATATGATGGTCAGAGGCTCGTCCAGGGCTTCCATGATCTCTTCGGAAGTAACGTACATGGTCTTAGGAAGTCCAGTCACCAGATCCCGCCCCTTACATTCCACGGAAACGCTCTCTTCCCTTGGATAAGCGGTGCCAATGCGGATCTTCAGGTCCTCCGCGGTCCGCTCTCCTACGTAAAGGCTGTGGTTTTTGCGCATGAATTTAATGATTGCCTCATCAAAACGGTCGCCAGCCACCTTTTCCGACACGCTGGTGACAATGCCGCCCATGGAGATCACGGCAATGTCTGTGGTCCCGCCTCCAATATCAATGATCATCACTCCATCCGGCCTGGAAATGTCAAGGCCCGCTCCAATGGCCGCTGCCACCGGCTCTTCCATGAGAAACACGGATTTTCCTCCTGCCTGGGAAGCCGCTTCCCTGACTGCCCGTTTTTCCACTTCCGTCACTCCGCTAGGCACGCACACCATGAGCTTGGGGCGGAAAAACCGGCTGCTGCCGCAAGCCTTTCTGATGAAATATTTCAGCATCCGTTCGGTCATGTCGTAATCGGAAATGACCCCGTCCCGAAGGGGCCTGACAGCCACGATCCTGGCAGGCGTCCGCCCCAGCATTTCTCTGGCCTCTTCCCCCACAGCCAGGATCTCGTTGGTGTCCTTGTCTATGGCTACGACCGAGGGTTCGTTGAGCACGATCCCCTGTCCTTTGATGTACACTAATACATTGGCCGTCCCCAGGTCAATGCCTACTTCCTCTGTGAATCCCAATTTGTTACCTCCTCTATTCTAGCAGTTTGAACTTAGTTTTGCCATAAAATCAGGAAAATATGATATTTTTTTCATTAAAACCTGGAAGAATTCCTGGAATAAAAGCAGGCAGGCGGCCATATGGCAGCGCCTCTCATGTATTTTTTCCTGCTCTTGCCGAAAATAAGCATAACCTTCTTACCTGCCACATATATTGTGAATATCAAAATGGTTAAATTTAGCTGTTAAATCTTACAAGAGGTGGTGAAGGGGCTTAACATGAAGGATTACATAGAAGAGAGAGTATTGGAACTGGCTGGCTACATTTTGGAAACAGGCGCCACAGTTCGGCAGGCAGCAAGAAAATTTCGCGTTTCCAAATCCACAGTACATAAGGACATCACGGAACGACTCCTTGAGATAAATCCCGGTCTGGCAGCTCAAGTCAAAGCGGTTCTAGATAACAACAAGGCTGAGCGCCACATACGGGGCGGCCTTGCCACAAAAGAAAAATACCAACACGCAGAAGAATAAAGCCTGTTGAAATCACGGAAAAACCGCCGTGCTGACATGTTGAAATTGTCGGTGCGGCGGTTTTTGACGGGAAAAGCAGATGGTTCAAAACCTGTTTCTTCCACCCCCTGCCAAGGGATCACTTTTTCACCACAGGTATCCACACTTCATACTGTGCGTTCTGCGGGTCGGGATTCAAGTAAACCTCCACATCAGGAGCATTGCCATATTCGTATCCCGAAGTTGGCAGCCATTCTGTCACAATGCGCCTCTCCAACTCTTGGATAGACTGATTCGTGCCTCCTCCAGAAAAGATCGCCCAGGTAGCGGCCGGCACAAGGTATTCTTCAAAATCCTCCTTTGCCTGTGAACTGGACACTGCGATATAATACTTCCATGGCTCCGTGCCATTGCAGGCGCTGACACCTAACACGCCCATAGGCTGCGCGTCCATCATGCTGCTCAATCTTTGCAGTGTTCCATCCGAAGAGATTTCCTGCCACTTTGAGGGAATGACCGTAAAATTTTTTTCAATGTCTTTGTGCAGCGGCACAGAGACGCCTACAATGCGGAAAGCGTCTTTTGTTTCAATTCGATAATTCATTTCTTCCACTCCTTTGACTGTGATTTTAAATTGGATAGGCGGAAAGGATTTCACGGACACGCCTTCATTCTTCACAGCTGACGGGGCAATTCCATGGACAGACTGAAAGGCTCTGTTGAACGCAGTGGGAGAACGATACCCGTATTTGTCAGCCACATCAATGATTTTCATGCCCTTTCCCTGCAAGTCCACGGCGGCAAGTGACATTTTCCTTCTGCGAACATACTCAGACAAAGGGATCCCCGCCATATAAGTGAACATTCTCTGAAAATGGTAGGAAGAGCAGCAGGCGATCCGCCCCAGTTGCTCGTAATCCACTTCATCCGTCAAATGCTCCTCAATATGGCTAATTGCTTGATTGAGTTTTTCTATCCATTCCATAACGTGAAATCCTCCTCACAGTCTCTAGTATATCTTACGATTCTGCTTTTTTCCTCTTAATCTCTGCACGAAAAAGAGAGTTCACAGCTTTGTCTGTCCTTTTGATTATCTGATAAAATTTGTCCGTATCATGCTTTCCTGCTGAGGAAGCCCATATTTTTCTTTGCCCAGCTGGATGCTCTTCATCAAAAATGTCATGTTCTCTGCCAGCGTCCGCATCATCTGCAAGCCCTCACCATCCTGAGAAGCTTCCTCTGCGCTGCAGCCGTGCAGCCCGTTCCAGTACTGCCCGGAAACAACCGGCATCCCGCAAATGGTGAAATACTTGTTCAGTTCATCAAAAGTGGCTGTGATTCCTCCTCGCCTGGCAGTGGCCAGCGCTGCGCCCACTTTCATGGATTTGTCAAAATGAGTGCTGTAAAACAAGCGATCCAGCAAAGCCACCATGGTTCCATTGGCAGACGCATAGTAAACTGGGCTGGAAATCACCAGTCCGTCTGCTGCTTCAAACTTTGGCGCGATTTCATTGACAAGATCCTCAAACACGCATTTTCCCGTATCTGCGCAGGAGCCGCAGGCGATACATCCCCGAATCGCCGCTGTTCCTACGGAAACCATTTCTGTC
The DNA here is from genome assembly GCA_910583765.1 of uncultured Eubacteriales bacterium. GTDB lineage: Bacteria > Bacillota > Clostridia > Peptostreptococcales > Anaerovoracaceae > Hominibacterium. The sequence goes on from CAJTYS010000032.1 coordinate 25,320, forward strand.
TCTATTCCATTTTTCATAAAAATCCGTTCCATTTCCCGCAGCGCTGCGTTTCCCACGCCCCTCTCATGGGGACTTCCATTGATCATGAGCACTTTCATAACTAATATGCCTCCTTGTCAGCTTCTAAAATTTTAATGTTGCTTTCACAGGTTTGCTGCCTATCAAAACCGCCAAAGATCCAGTCCGGCAGCTGGCCCTTCTCCCTGTGCTTTCTCTATTATTATATCTATGTTTTCCTTCATGTCCAATACCTAGCATGGATACGCCAGCATTGGAAAAACGAATATCACAGGCACCAATAGACGGTTCAGCGCTGAGCAAAAAAACTCTGCGGCTTTTCCCCCAATCGCCCTGCCGCTTCAAAGGTCACGCAGAACGCCGATTCCACGCTGTCTCTGAATACCATGCAGCGCATTGCTCTGTTCCAATTCTTCTCATTGATCGATTTGTAATGATTTTCCATATGTTTACTCCTTCATCACATTCCCCATCAGTATATTCCCGCAGCGGAAAAAAATCAAGACACGATCAAATGGAAGCAGAGAAAGCAATTCTTCATACGAACCGCCTGCCTAGATGAATGGATTCCCTCTTTTCTTTTTGTATACAAGTGACGCATAGGAAGAAGAAAAAAACACATCAGGAAAAATACGGAATTCCATTGACCCCGCAGTTCATATATGGTAAAATAAAACAGTTAAAAAATTACAACTCGATACCTGTTGAAAAGGGAACAGGAACATCGTATAATCAAAAGGAGGGATCGGATTGAACAAGGGGAAAGAACTAAAAGACTTGAACTTGCTGGATCGGTTTCTGTTCAACGAAGCCGTGGAAGACAAGGAATTCTTGGAAAAAGTGTTAGGGGTCATTTTAGAAAAGGACATCGAGCTGGAGCACACGCCGCAAACGGAAAAAGAAATCAGGCGGTCCATTTGGAATCGGCAGATCAAACTGGACGTTTGGGCCATGGACACGGAACATAACATCCATAACACGGAAGTACAGAAACAAAACACGGGAAATTTGCCGAAGCGTTCTAGGAATTATCAAGGCATGATCGACAGCCGGCTGCTAGCGCCGGGGGAAGTGGATTTTGGCAAGATGAACGATGTTTTCATCATCCTCATCATGCCTTTCGACCTGTTCGGCAAAGGACTGTATCGATACACCTTCCGAATGAAATGCGAAGAAGCGGCGGACGTGAGCCTGATGGACGGAGCCACTCGGATCTTTCTCAACACCAGGGGGACGAATGAGGAAGGCGCAAGCCGAGAACTGATAGAAATGCTTCGTTATTTCGAGGAAACAACGGACGAACGGGCGCAAGCTTCGGGCAGCGAAACCATCCGCTGGATGCACGAAAAGATCCGGTCCATCAAATCAAATGAGGAAGTGGGGATCAAATTCATGAACGCATGGGAAGAGAAGATATTGGACCGACAAGAAGCTCGGGAGGAGGGCCGGCGAGAGGGCATTTTGGAAGGACAAACGGAAGGCCGAACAAAAGGCAGACTCGAAGGTCAGAATGAAGAACGTGAGCAAGGCATCCGAAAGATGATCGAACTCTGCCAGGAACTATCCATACCACAGGAGGATGCCGCTGGCAAAGTAGCTGAGAAATACCAGTTAGGGCAAGCGGATATGAACATTCACATGAAACGATACTGGAAGGAATAAAGCATCCAAAGAATGGGCTGTGACACGAATGTCGGGCCCTTCTTTTATGCTTCAAATCTCTCATATAACGGATAAAAAGGGGCTCAACCCACCAAACCACAATACTCCCCACCAACAAACCAATCACCCGCCTGCAGCCACACCCCTGCTTCCCTATCCCAAAAGCCCAAGGGCCTAGTTTCGCGAAGGCCACCTCCGCAGCCTAGCGAGGACCAGTGGCCGGAGCGAACAAAAAGGGGCTCAACCCACCAAACCACAATACTCCCCGCCAACAAATCAGTCACCCGCCTGCAGCCACAATCCTGCTTCCCTATCCCAAAAGCCCAAGGGCCTGGTTTCGCGGAGGCCACCTCCGCAGCCTAGCGAGGACCAGTGGCCGGAGCGAAACCAGGCCCGTACACTTTCACCTGCTCCACCATATGCCCAATGTTTCCTTCCCCTGCGAACCGCTCCAAATCAAAAAAGTCCTCATCCAAATCAAGCCACAGCAGCGGATGCTTCTCTGCCCGCAGTTCCCGCTCCTCAAGAAGCGTTCCCACATAGATTTCCACCCAGCAATCCTGGTTATAATATGTAAAATCCATCATATGGCTCAAAGAGACGTCCGCTCTAGTGATCCCTGTTTCTTCCTCCAGTTCCCGATAAGCTGCCGCGAAGCCATCCTCTCCGGGCTCGATCTTTCCACCCACCAGATTATACTTTCCTTTATAAGGATCTTTCATCCTTTTACAAAACAGCAGGCTCTGCCTGCTGCTGTCATATACCATGATGCAATTGTATCCCTGCATATTCTTTCTCCTGAAACGCTATCCTCTGTATCTTACAATGTTTTGGACTCCCACTTTGCATACCTGAATGCCCGCTATGCTGCGGATATACTTTTTGAACTGGGAAAACCCATAATCCTGCACATTGAAGTTTTCGTACTTTTGATGAAGTTCCTGTCCCAAAGTACCCAAATCCATGCCGTCCTTGCCGCCAGCCTGGACCGTTTTAATGATGAAATCTTCTACATTGGTGCTTTCCGCCAGTTTCACAGAAACGTAGTTGCCCTTTTTCAACAAACGGATCTTAGAAAATTCCTCCAGCAGTTTTGACAGCAAGCTGTAGCCATAACTCCGCACGTCAAAATCCGGGTACAGTTTCAGCAAACGATTTCCGAGTTCCGCCAGTCCGGTTTCTCTGCCATTGTTGGTGTTTTCCGTGATGATCTTGACAATGGCTTCCTCGATCACGGATTTGTCCACATCCTTGACCTCTGCCTCTTCCTTGCTGCTTTCCTCGCCCTGCAGCAGCTCCAGTCTGGTGAAAATATCACAGGCTTTTCTAAAAGCCATAGGCGTCTTCTGTTCTCCCATGCCAATCACTGTCAGGCCGGATTCCCGAATGCGGCTGGCCAGCTTTGTGAAGTCACTATCACTAGATACGATGCAAAAGCCTTCCACCGTATTGGTGTACAAAATATCCATGGCATCAATGATCAACGCCGAATCCGTGGCGTTCTTTCCTGTGGTATAGCTAAATTGCTGGATCGGCGTGATAGAGCTGGACAAAAGCTCTTCTTTCCAACTGGAATTCTGCCGGCTGGTCCAATCTCCGTAGATCCTCTTGTACGTCACGTTCCCATGCTTGGACAGCTCGTCCAAAATAGGGTCAATGTATTTTGCTGAAACATTGTCAGCATCAATGAGCAGCGCGATTCTTTTTTCCAAATTTCTCTCCTTAAGCCTGATGCGCGTTGACCGTGCCCAAGCGGTTCCCAATCTGTTTAACCGTTTAATCGTACCACTTTTTACCGGTAAAGTCAAAAGAAAAATATCGACATTCTAATGTGCGCGGGAACATCTCTTGCTATCAATGACAAATCAGGATTCGCGGTGCTTCATGATTTTCCACAAAGCAGGTTCTTTCTTTGCAAAGTCGCCTCAGTCGCTTTCCCGTACTGGGAACCGAAGCACAGTCTTCAATTTCTCTGGGGCCGTCCTTCTCGGGTCTGACAAATAGATCTCATGATGCCTTCTTTCCTTGGAAAAATCCGTGACAAAACCAGAAGTCTTCAAAAATTTATGGATCTTTTCAATGGTCGCAGGCTCCTCATCGTAAGGGCCTTTATGCATGGCTTGGACGCAAAGGCCTTCTTCCCAGACCACAAATCTTGCTGCGGAAACATCCAACTCCGGTTTTTTCGCTGCCAGCTGCTCTTTGGCCTGGAGAAACACTTGCTCTGTGACAAATTCTGGCTGGCGGATCATGGAAGTCCAGACAAACTGATCCTTGTCGCCAATGCCTTCCTTCTGAAACACCTGGCCATTCGCTTCTTGCGCCTGCCCGTCTTGAACGCTGTTTCCTGTCTCCCATAGACCTTCCAACGGCGGCACCACGTATTCAAAATACCCTTCTGGCGGATCGCCTCCCATTTTACTCATTTTTATGGAATAGGAAAGGCCATACAGCAGCTCCAGTGCGTCCTTGTACTCCTGGCTCGTGTTAGGATCGCCTTTTCCGTCCACCATGATGAAAGCCATTTCTGGCACTTGCACCAAGGAAGGCTTTGCCTTTGGCACATACAGATCCTTATATTCCTTTTTGTAATCTACTTTTCCTGGCTTGATGCCGCTGCAGGTTCTGCGGGCAAGCTCTGCCAGGAACCCTCGATCCTCCAACTCTTCTATGAGAAACATCTGAGAACCCTCGTGGGGTTCCACTATCACAGGATCTTCTAAAAACGCCTGCCCTTCTTCTGTTATTTTCACATAAAACCGGTCATCTTCCACTGTGGCGAAAAACTTCCTGTCACAATAAAGGCCGTATTCACCGAACATTTTTTTATAAGTGATGTTTCCTGCGCCAGAAAGCTGATCGCAGACGTATTCTACAAATTCTATGCTTGAAGCCATGATTTCTTCCTCCCTTGTGTTGCGCTTGTTACCAGTATACACAAAAAACACGACACTAGTATGTCATGTTTGATAAATTTCCGCGATCCGAAGGGCCATGTCTCGAAGTTCGGTCCGCAGGAACGCAGGCTCTAATAGCTCTACCTGCGATCCGAAGGTGAGCAGCCAGCCAAAGACATGATCTTTGTCCGTGAAACCAAAAGAAAAAAGCAGCCGTCCATCTTCCTGTTCTTCAAAGCTTTCCGCACCAAATTCTTCAATGAGCCTCCATTTGGCCTTAGGCTGAAACAGCGCCTTCACTTGCATTTGCGGCATAAATGCCTGTTCCGGCTGGATCTTGTAAGGCGGCGGGTTCCTAGACACAAAACGGCGGTCCAGCAGTTCTAGTCCCAGCATCCGATTCAGCTTGAACAGCCGATAATCCCGCCGTTTTTGACAGTATCCCCACACATACCAGGAAGACCATTGAAACACCAGAAGATAAGGTTCGATCTGCCTGCATTCTTCGCCTTTGCTGGAATAATACCGAAAAGAGATCTCCCAGCATCCATCGATGGCCCTGCGGATTAACTCCATTTTAGGCGCCAAGGACTGCTTATAATAGGAAGAAAGATCAATCAACATGTGCTGCCCTTCATCCATCACAGTCTTGCTGTCAGGAGCCAGCTTTTCCATCAATTGACGATAGCGATTGGTCCCTGAGACGCTGTCCAGACCCTGCAAGCCTGTGAGAATGGACTCCATTTCCCCAGCTGTCAACAGGGTCCGGTCCATACGATAGCCCTCCATGATGGAAATGCCGCCGTTCTTTCCCTGAGCAGTCACTACTGGGATCCCTGCTTTACACAAAGCCTCCACGTCTCGGTTGATAGTCCTGCGGGACACTTCAAACTTTTCCGCCAAATAAGGAGCTGTGACCCGCTCTTGCTGCAGCAGAACAGTGAGGATCCCCATCAATCGGTCAATTTTCATGAAAACGCCTCCTTCACAAGCTTTACGGCAGCCCCACTTTTCGCCGCTTTGCCGTCAGACTGTTCGCCCGCAGCCGCAGCACCGCTACCCTTGGCACCACTTCATGGTGGAAATGATAGTCAGCCTTTCCCTCTTCTACGCCATATTGCTTCAGCAGCGCGCAGAGCGCCGCCTCCTTTTCTTCCTCAGCCACATAGTCCATCTCTCCAGTGCCCATGACGCTCTCAAATTCCATGGTGCATTCGCAGGCACCCACCTGCGGCCCAGTGACGATTTCATGGGCATCTTCCATGACAAAGCTCACTTTATTGTTTTTATGAAGCAGCTCGTGCTTCCGTCCAGAATCCGCTCCGTGGAAATAAAGGGTCACTTGTCCATTTTTCTCTGAAAAACCGAAATTCATGGGCACGGCATAAGGGTATTCGCCATCGCTGTGGAATGCCACATGGCAGACTCTGCATCTTCTGATGATTTCCAGGATCTCATGAAAATCCCGGATCTCCCGATCATTTCTTCTCATTTTACAAGCTCCTTCATCAATTTCTCCGCGAATGCCAAGGCATGAACTGTCTTTTCCTCATCCATGAAAGCCTGCTTGTAATTCTTGTGCCGCTCTACCAGCATGCCAAGGTAAGCCATCTGGGAATGTTTGCAGTAACGTTTCACCCCTTCTTCCCAGAGATCAGCTCCCTTTTCCGGCGCGTATCCACAGGTGGTGATCACAGCCAGCTTTTTCCCAGCCCAAAGCGCCGGGCCCTTTTCATCGCCGTAATATTTGTTCATGGCATATACCATTCTGTCCAGAGCCGCTTTCATAGGAGGCGTGCAGTACCAGGAATAAATAGGCAATGCCAGTATGATCAAGTCGCTCTCCAATACTTCTTGAAATATGGTTCCCATGTCATCTTTTTGGACACACCCTGGCCGGGACCAGTCCTTTTGACAGCCTCTGCAGGCCGTGCAGCCCCGGATGTCTCTATCATAAAGCCAGGTCAAGCCGCATTCTATCCCCTGCTGCTCCAGTTTCTTCATCACTACGGTTGTCAATGCTATGGTGTTCCCTTGTTTTCTAGGGCTTCCCATCAAAATATGGCATTTCACGTTATCATCACTCCTATCCATTATATTGTTGATTTTTAGATTCCCAATTCGTCTTTCACTGTGCCCATCGCGCTAATCAAGTCCTATCCTGATCAGCCTTGTTTTCCAGTTTACCCTCTAGCGCGGGTTCTGTCAATCCATTGGCCTGCCGCAGAAATCAAATTTCAACAGCGCGAAGACAGCAAGGCAGCGGCCAGTATGGGACCATTGACAACACAGCTCTTTCCAAGTACAATATTACATATGTAAGTTCAAGGAGGAAGCCATGAAAAATCTCCCGCAAATTTCTGAAGCGGAATATGAAGTGATGAAGGTCATCTGGAGCCATGCTCCCATTAATACCAATCAGGTCGTGGCGCATCTGGCTGACAGTGGCTGGAGCCCTAAGACCATCCAGACCATGCTGCTGCGCCTGGTGAAAAAAGGCGCCCTGGAAAAAGAAAAGCAAGGCCGTGTCTTTGTTTATGCCCCACTTGTCCAAAAGGAGGAATATAGGACTAATGCCAGCCGCAATTTTTTAAATCGCTTTTATGATGGAGCATTAGGCTCCATGGTGTTGCATTTTATCAAACAGGACCAGCTTTCTCAGGATGAGCTCCAAGAGCTTCGCCAGATTTTAGAAGGAAAGAAACCAAGCGCTGAAAATCCTGGTGGAAAGGAGCCAGGTCATGGCTGATCTTGTGTTCTATGGACTGCGGCATTCCATTGCCTTAGCGCTGCTGATCCTGACCATCCGAGTCATCAAAAAGGTCTTTGCTAAAAAACTAACGGCACATGCCCATTATTATATATGGTTCATTTTGCCTGTCAGCACGATCATGACGCTATTGACTGGATTTTTCCCAAACCTCGGTCATCTGCTGAACAATGGCATCCATGGATTGTTCGGGCCCTCTGCCCTGCCCGCGAAAAACGCCGCGGCCCATTTTCTTTCCCAAACCGCGATTTCCGATGAAATACAGGATTTTGCCGTGGAAGCAGGGTCAGCTGGGCGCTCTATTGGAGAAGTGACCGCCGTTTTTCTGCTTGTGGTCTGGACAGCAGGTACGCTGCTCATGCTCTCCCGCGGCCTTTGGGGATCGCTACAGGCCCGCCGTCTCATTCAGGGAGCCAGACCCCCGCGCCAGCCTGCTTTTGATGAACAGCTTTCCCAATGCTGTGATCTGCTGGGCATGAAAGCTTCCTTCGCATCTCGGATTTCTGTTGGAGTTTCCCCCTATGTGTCCAGCCCCATCACCTTAGGCTTTTTGCGTCCCTGCGTCTTGCTTCCTCCATCTGCGTCTTCTGACCCAGACCTGCCCTATATCCTGCTCCACGAGCTGACTCACTGCAAGCAGCGTGACGCAGCGCTCAATCTAATAATGCGGCTATTTTTAGCAATCAACTGGTTCAATCCATTTGTTCACTATGCCGTAAAAAGGATATCGCAGGATCGTGAAGTTTGTTGTGATCACCGTGTGCTGCGGCTTTTGGAGCCTCAGCAGCGTTCTGACTACGGGCAGGCAGTTTTAAACTGGGCATTCAGACCTGCTATCGCGTCCGCTTCCCTCGTATCCGCTGTAGGCATGAGAAGCGGCAAACAGGAACTTTACCGGAGAATCGAAAACATTGCCGCATATCAGCCGTTTGCCCTCTCTTGTCATTGTTTCAGCATAACCGTCCTGGCAGGATTAGTTTTCTGTGCCTTGACTCTCGTTCCTTCCGCTCATGCCCTTTCCGGCCAAAGCCTCCAGCCAGAACCATCTTTGGATATGCGGATAGAAGATCTGAGTCCTTATTTTGACGACTATGAAGGCAGCTTTGTTCTCTACGATGGGCAGCAGGCTGAATACGTGATCTATCAGGAGTCGGCCGCGAAGCGCAGGCTCTCCCCTGATTCCACCTACAAGATCTACAGCGGCCTCGCGGCTCTTGAAGCCGGCGAAATCACTGCCAAGTCATCGCTGCGCTCATGGGATGGGACGCCTCACCCTTTCCCAGAATGGAATCAATCTCAGGATCTAAATTCCGCTATGAAACAGTCTGTGAATTGGTATTTTCAGGGATTGGATAAAGCCCTTGGGATCCAAAAATTGCAGGATTTTTATCACCGCATCAAGTATGGCAATGAAAATCTGAACTCTGACATATCCAATTATTGGATGGAGTCCTCCCTGAAAATCTCACCCCTGGAACAAGTCATGCTGCTAAAAGATCTTCATGAGAACAAGTGGGGCCTCAAAGCGGAAAATATCCAGGCTGTAAAAGATGCTCTGCGCATTTCGGAAAATTCTGGAGCCATTTTGTCAGGAAAAACAGGCACTGGCATGGTCAATGGACGAAAAGTCAATGGCTGGTTCATCGGTTATGTGGAATCTGACGCTGACCTCTATATTTTTGCCCTTAACCTCCAAGGAACGGATGGGGCTTCGGGCGCAAGGGCCATGGAGATCGCTCTGGAGATTTTGAGAGATAAAGGGATCTGGTAGGGGAATAAAAAGATCGCGCTTGAAAGCCACGTCATTGGAAGGCTGCACTATCTCAATCACGTCTTGTTTCTCAACCTCCCATGTTCAAAACCAGGATCATGATCGTCTGGTCCGATATTTCGGCGATCACTCGATAGTCGCAGATTCAACGCCTCTATTATCCGCTCCGATCCGCCTTGAGAGATTTACCGTGATGCCGAGAATCCTTGTAATTCACGAGTTTTTCTCGATCTGCTCCAGGAGTATGTGTCTATTGCGTTTTTTCAGCTGCTTCATGGCCTTTTCAAACTTTTTTATTTTTACGTATCGATTTTCATATTTTTTTATAATACCATTCTTGTATATCGGCGGTAATCACAATACGGTTCGGAAGTGGTTAATTTCATTAGAAAAAGATAGATGCAGGTAAACGATTCAAGCAATTTTTGCGCTCGCGAACGCAGAAGGGGTTCATCTCGAAGATGAGGAATCATTTGCTGTAAAGGCTTACCGTGATGGTGACCTAGAGCACACATCTTCCATTTTTCAGGATGATTTGATAAAAGAACTTGAACTATAGCAAAGTAACCTTGGAGAAAAAACGCAAACAAACTGGTCTTTGCAATGCTGTTTTTAAACTTTCTAGTTCCATGTCCTACATTTTACCACGTTTTGATTAGTTTTTAAATGCTGTTGCCCTGGCGGATAGTGTTGCTGTTTCTTTGCCATATTCGTTTGCTCCTCTCGGTTGTTCGTTTTTAGTATAAGCTCTTCGACTTTTCTTGTCTATATTTATATACTAACAGCACGTTTTTTCACCTTCCGTTTTCGCGTGTTTTTCTAGGACGCCAAGCAGCCTCTTCGCTTCCTTCCTGCGCTCCTCCGAAATATTTCGTCCCTTCCAGTCGTTTCCATGCGCTCCCTTCTTTTTCTGGCCTCGCTCCTTCGTGCACGTACACTAATTTAGTCAGGCCGTCCCTGGCCCAGCCTTCGATTTTCAGCAAGCCTTCCGGCGTTCGCCATTCTTGGTATTTTCCTTTCGCCATTCGGCTCACCTTCTTTCTTTTTTGCGTAGTAAAAGAGACAGGTTCGGGGTCCTGTCTCTTGGTTCGATCATTTGTAAATTTCTCTTCGGTGTCCAATGTTCAAAACCAGGATCGTGATCGTCTGGTCCGATATTTCGGCGATCACTCGGTAATCGCCGATCCGATACCTCCATTGTCCGCTTCGATCCGCCGCGAGAGATTTACCGTGTCGCCTGGGGTCCTCGCAATCCACGAGGTTTTTCTCGATCCACCCCAGGAGAAACCCCTGGACGTGCCTGTCGAGTTTTTTCAGCTGCTTCATGGCTCTCGCCGTGTATTCCACCGCGTATTTCATGGCTCGAACCCCAGCATTTTTTTGACCTCCTGGTGGGAATGGGTCACCGGATTCTTTTCATGCTCCGCCTTCGCCTCATAATACAGGGCCAAATCAAGCTCTTCTTCGATTTTTTCCAGCACTGATTGGCGCACCAGTTCCGATACGGACATGTGGTTCAGTTCCGCGTACTCTTTGATCAGTTCCGTGTCCGCGTCATTCAATCTCACGGAAATCGTCATGCCGCTCACTTCCTTTCTTGTATCACATTGTATTACAAGAAAGCGAGTTTGTCAACTCAATTTTCCAAAACAAAAACTCCCCGTTCCCAGGGAGCTTTCGCTGATGGTATTTAAAAAGGAGTCAAAACATATGCCCGTTTTTCGCTTTTTCATTGATACCATAATACCATGAAATCTTTGCCCCAGGGTTGCGTTCATTGCCCCCATGTTGCAAGTTTTGTTCTTTTTTCCGCGCAATCTAGATCCAAAACATGTTTTCGGCCACCCTGCGCATGAACTTTGACTTTTCCCGCCAGTAGGTGGTCCGATCGGCGTCCCTCGGATAAGGCATTTTGTGCAGCACGCTGTTCCACATGCCGTCCCGGTAGACTTCGGGGATCGCGAGCCTGGCCTGTTCCACCGCCTGAAGCTTTCGGAAGAGTTCCGCCCGCTTCATGGCTTCCTTGGAAGTGGGATCCCCGTTATTGCTCCCCCTCGGCTGCCCGTCTGGAGGGTCGGGGCTGTCCCAGATGGCGTTGTCGTATTCCGTTTTCATTCTGTCGTAGTCCTTGACCAGCCAGATCACCTGGTTGGCCAGAGCGTCCGGCAGCCCGCAGCTTTTCGGCACGTAATCCCTCACTTGCTTCTCCTTTCCTTTCCTGGACTTCGCGTTCGTAGCAAAGATTGATAACCGGCTCCTCATTCGCAGCGTTCGTTTTATGCAGGTTGAACTGCCACCCGGTACGTTCGCGTCACACCACAGTAGATGGAATAAGCAATGAGTGAAACCGGTTCTGATCCATTGCAATAACCTTAAGGAGTGACAAATTTATGAACATGAACGCGGTAGGTATTGATGTTTCCAAAGGTAAAAGCACGGTGGCTATCCTTCGTCCTTATGGCGAGATCGTTTCAAAACCGTTTGAAGTCCGCCACACATCCAGTGGCATCCGTTCCCTGATCGAGCACATCAGAGCCATTGATGGCGAATCTCGCATTGTCATGGAGCACACAGAGCATCACCATGAACCACTTGCCCATGAACTCTCACGGGCAGGCCTTTTTGTGAGTGCCGTGAATCCAAAACTCATTAAGGATTTCGGCGGCAATTCCCTTCGGAAAGTCAAATCTGACAAAGCGGATTCTGTAAAAATCGCCCGCTATGCCCTTGACAGCTGGACGGAATTGAAACACTATAGTCTCATGGATGAAATTCGTAATCAGTTAAAGACCATGAACCGCCAGTTTGATTCTTACATGAAACACAAAACCGCCATGAAAAACAACCTCATCGGCATCATTGACCAGACTTTCCCGGGCGCGAACGCTTTCTTTGACAGCCCCGCCCGTGAAGACGGCAGCCAGAAATGGGTCGATTTCATAGCCGCCTATTGGTATGTGGATCGTGTTCGTAAATTGTCCTTAAACGCATTTATTGACCACTATCAAAAATGGTGCAAACACAAGAAGTACAACTTTAGCCAATCAAAAGCTGAAGAAATCCGCGGAACAGCAAAGGAACTCGTTCCCGTACTTCCAAAGGATGATTTAACAAAACTTATCATCAAACAAGCGGTTGAACAGTTAAACACCGCTTCACAGACCGTGGAGCAGCTCTGCGTCATGATGAATGAGGCCGCCTCCAAACTTCCTGAATACCCTGTCGTGATGGCTATGAAAGGTGTTGGCAAATCACTCGGACCTCAGCTCATGGCTGAGATTGGCGATGTCTCCCGCTTTACTCATAAAGGAGCCATCACAGCCTTCGCAGGCGTTGATCCGGGAGTCAATCAATCCGGTTCCTACGAGCAGAAAAGTGTTCCAACATCCAAACGAGGTTCCGGCACGCTTCGTAAGACCCTGTTTCAGGTCATGGACGTTCTGATCAAAACCAAGCCGCGGGATGATCCTGTTTATCTGTTCATGGATAAGAAACGCGCTCAGGGCAAGCCTTACTATGTCTACATGACCGCAGGCGCAAACAAGTTCCTGCGCATTTATTACGGACGGGTGAAAGAATATCTGGCATCGCTTCCAAAGTCAGAGTGGCTTTGACATATGTTTCTACCAGACCGGCACAATGTGGTGGTCTGGTTTTGATCCCTAATTTTCAACCTGTAATAAATTTTCAAAGTTCACAAATTTCTGCTTGACTTTTTATTTGCAGACTACTACTATGATTTTGACGCTGATGTTAAAGACACCTTAAATGGAAAGTATAGGATTTCCGGTAATCAATTGATCCTTTCTAGCCACGAAGCCTACACGATCAAGGAATTGAAAAAGGATAGCTATTTGAAGCTTAAAAATTCTACAATCACCTATACGCTTTATGGTCATTGTTATTAAGGTGTTTCTCATCTTAATCATTTTACTATATAACTAAGAGTATATCGGTTAAAACTAAAAATACATGTTCTATCTCGATCTGACCATTTTGGTGAAGCCGCCGAGATAGTTTAAAGAAACAACGGAAGGAGGAAACAATCATGATGTATCCATTCATGACCTTGAATGATGACACGGAAATCACACATTCTGAAATGAAGCCTGATGGCAGGGTCAAGGTTTATATTGAAACTCCTGACTTAAAAGACGGATTTCATAACGCCACCTGCTTTCTTCCTGATTATACATGGGAAGACATTGTCGGTTATTCTGATGCAGAAATGGATTATTTTAAACGTCTTGTGCGAAATAACGCCCATTTGATCATGGAGTTCTCACAAGAGGGAGGTTTTGAAAATGCCTCAAATCTTTAGAATTGGTTCCTACATTGTTTATTTCTGGTCTAACGAAAACAAACCGCTTGAACCGGTCCATGTTCATATCGCTAAAGGCAGAGCCACTGCGAACGCGACGAAAATCTGGATCACCAGCGCCGGAAAAGCCCTTGTGTGTGACAACGCTTCTCGAATACCACAGAAGCAATTGGGCAAGCTGCTGCGAATCATCGAAGCCAACAGTGCTTCCATTCTTGAACAGTGGCGTTCACACTTTGGAGAAATAAGCTATTTTTGCTGATCAAATCACTGCATTGGTAAAGGAGGTGCCACCCCATGCAAGCGCAACAAATTACGAAACACACCATAAAGGATATTTACGCCCTGCCGGACGGCCAGCGTGCGGAACTGATCGACGGGGACATGTACATGATGAGCCCGCCAAGCCGGATTCATCAGAGATTAGTCAGCGAGCTTAATATCTTAATCGGAACCCACATAAAATCAAACCATGGAGAATGTGAGGTCTACCCCGCCCCTTTCGCCGTGTTCCTGAATGCAGACAGCCACACCTACGTTGAGCCGGACCTTTCCGTCATTTGCGACAAGTCAAAGCTGGATGATCGAGGCTGCAACGGCGCGCCGGACTGGGTGATCGAGATCGTTTCCCCTAGTTCCCAGCGCATGGACTGCCTTGTGAAGCTTCTCAAATACAGGGACGCTGGCGTTCGGGAGTACTGGATCGTGAATCCGGAAAAACAAACCGTGATGACTTATTTCTTTGAGGATGAAGAAGATTCGGCGCAATTCGCTTTCACAGATGACGTTCCCGTCCACATTTACGATGGCTGGAGCGTCAACATCGCCGAATTATTAAAATAAACAAAAGCCCCCATCACTGGGAGCCAATGTCGATGGTTGCAATGGTACAATCCATCCCTAAGCAAAATAATTGTACCATTGTGGCCGACTTTTTACAAGCCGGTATTTTTGTACCCAAAATTAAACGAAGGAGGCACGCATATGAAAACAGCTTGGGCTTATGCCCGCTTCAGCTCCGACCACCAAAGAGAGGAATCCATAGACGCTCAACTCAGGGCCATAACGGACTACTGCCAGCGGAACGGCTACATATTGACCAATATATACTGTGATGAAGCAAAATCCGCCACAACGGATGACAGGCCGCAATTTCAGCGAATGTTCAGTGACGTGGGAACCGCTCCCCCGGACGTGGTCATTGTGCATAAGCTTGATCGGTTTTCCCGAGATCGTTACGACAGCGCCTTTTATAAACGCAAATTGAAGGAAAAAGGCGTGCGTCTGCTCTCCGTGTTGGAAAACATCGATGGCAGCCCTGAAAGCATCATTTTAGAATCGGTCCTGGAAGGCATGGCGGAATACTATTCCCGAAATCTGGCCAGAGAGACCCAGAAAGGCAAAAGGGAAACAGCCTACCAGTGCAAGCACGCCGGTGGACGACCCCCTCTTGGTTACGATGTCAACAAAGATGGCACTTACTCCATTAATCCCACCGAAGCCGAATGGGTGCGCGCCGCTTTTGAAATGAAAGCCAGCGGAAAAAGCTATAATGAAATCGCGGATTATCTCAATGGCATCGGAGCCATGAGCAAAGTGGGAAAAAGATTCACCAAAAACAGCTTCCACGATCTCTTTAAAAACGAAAAATATAAGGGATCTATATTTATGATCGCGCGGCTGCAAAAGCGGGTGGAAAACGCAACAATCACGCCACCAAACCACCCGATGAGATCATTCGCATCGAAAACGGCATGCCGCGAATCGTGTCCGATGAAACTTGGGACTATGTGAATCACATGATGGGGGGATCGAACAATGAACGCCAGGCACAAAGCGAAAAGAACTTACTTGCTTTCCGGACTTATCTTCTGCGGCGAATGCGGCAGCCACATGTCCGGCAACACCCGCAGAGCTGGAAGAAACAAAACGGAATATTCCAGTTATGAATGCAATCGGCGCCGCAGAGAGAAAACCTGCACCAATAAGGACATTAACAAACAGTTAGTGGAAGAGCTGGTTATAGAGCATTTGTTGAATGAATTTTTCACGGAGGACAACATTCGGAACTTATCCAAGCAGATCATTTCTTTCCAGCGAAGCAGAAAGAATGAAACCGGCGATGAACTTTCCGCGTTAAAAGCGGAATTGGCTTCCCATGAGAAAGAGATACAAAACATCATTAAAGCTGTTGAGAAAGGAATGTTCAAAGAATGGATGGTGGCCGCTGGAGATACCCATGATGAACGGATCCAGTACTTGAAAGGGCGCATCGAGTACATCGAAAAAATGCGGGCCGCTGTCACGCTCACAGAGCAACAGGCTTACGACTATATCATGAAAGATAGTGATTTGAAAAATAAAACTCCTGAATAGCTGAAGCTAGTGATTCAAACTTATGTCGAAAAGGTGTTGATTTTTAGAGATTTCATTGAAATTCATCTGGTCATAGACACAAACAATCCTGGAAACAAACGTCTCCAGGATTGTGGATACGATGGTGGAGATGGCGAGAATCGAACTCAATTTTTTCCGTATGCTAACATATGCTCTCGTTGGCTACAATGTACAATTTTCAATGGTTACGGCGGTTTCCACTCGATTCGTTTAGTCTAACGTGAACTGGTGAAAACCGCTTTTTTACGTCAATTTTTACGTCAAATCGCCCCGGAATCTCTCCCGGGGCGTTCACTGACTCTAACCTTCCGCTCACGGTAGTTTCACTTGAGGTTTTCTTCCTGTTCATCCTGCTCTTCCGTTTCGTTCTTTAACTTCGTCAGCACTTTGACTAACGCCTGCGGTACTGGCAGTCCAGCAGCGGCGCAGTTTTCTAAAATCGATACGCCTTCATTCGCGATTAGGAACCCGATGCAGGCCACACGCAGCACTCCTTCCGCTCCCGTCAGGGTGT
>CAJTYS010000033.1 GCA_910583765.1 uncultured Eubacteriales bacterium
GTCAATACCAGATTTACTCATTGCCTGTTCAATCTACTGGGTATCACACGAACGCGTTTTGGTTCAACCTGCGTAAAACGAATGCCGCGAATGAGGGCTGGTTGGCTGACTTTTTTTCGGACGTTAAAGTTCCAGGAGGAAACGGCCAGACCTATTGCTTCACTCATTCTAACAGCTTAAGCAACAAGATGGGTAATTCCTTACTGGCTGTAAGGGGTATTAACCATAAATACATTGTAGTAGGAGGAAATAGTCTATGAACCGAAATACCCTGTCTGTGATTTTCCAAACCATACGCTGCTCAAAAGGGCTGACGCTGGGTATCCTTCTGACCGTATCAGGCGCAGTGATCGCAGCGCTCCTGCCGCCGCTGGTGTTGGAATGGATCATAGACCGCTTGACCGCCTGCAGCAGCGTTTCCTTTACAGCCGCTGCTTTGTATTTTGGACTCATCGCTCTGACTGGGCTCCTAGAGTCTGGCAGAGAAATCCAGCTGACGGTGCTTGGCCAGCGTATCACTGGGAATCTGCGGCGGGCGCTCAATGACAAGCTTTCCCGCCTCACTGCCGATGACTTGACTAGACAGGAGCCTGGCGCGGCCGTCTCACGCTTTATCAGCGACGTGGACACTGTGGAGACGCTCTTCACCTCTGGCATCATCAGTATGACTGCGGATCTTTGCAAGGTGATCAGCATTTTTGTGATCATTGGCGGGAAAAATCCCGGCCTCGCGCTGATGCTGCTCCTGTTGGTCCCTGTGCTCTTTGGCTTTACTCGCTTCGTCCAGAAGCGATCCCTGAAGGCGCAGATGAAAAATCGAAAGGCCGTGGCAAAGGCAGCCAATCATGTTCCTGAAACCATCCACAACATCCGTACCATCCATACCCTGGGAAAGGAAGAGCACATGGAAAAACGGTACAGGGATTACATTGATGAGAGTTATGCTGCCATGGAAAAGACAAACTTTTTTGATGCGATTTACTCGCCTGTTATCCTTATTTTCAACGCAGCAGTGGTCGCAGTGATCTTAGTTCTGTCAGCCACTGGGATCCCAGTGATCAAAACCTTTTTCGGAATGTCCGTTGGCACGGCGGTGGCTATGATTTCCTACATTTCCCAAGTTTTTGACCCCCTGGAACGCATTGGCATGGAAATCCAGACCATCCAATCCGCTGTTGCCGGTGTCCACCGCATCAACGAATTCCTTGGGCAGCCGGAACGCTGGGATACGGATGAAGAACCGCGTTTTATGGAAGCGTCTCCCTGCGTGGAGTTGAAAGATGTCTGTTTCGGATACGTTCCTGAACGAAAAGTCCTGCATGATCTGAGTTTTCAGCTGCTTCCTGGCGAACATCTGACCCTGACCGGTCGGACCGGCGCGGGAAAAACCACTGTTTTCAAACTTTTGTTGGGGCAGTATCATCCCCAAAGCGGCCATGTGCGTGTCCATGGTCAGGAAGCCGCGTTGATCCCGGATTCCGCCAAGCGCGAACTCTTTGGCTATGTTGAACAAACTTTCCGTCCTGTCCCGGGAACAGTGGCTGACCAGATCAAGCTTTTTGATGAAGCCATCAGCCTGGACATGGTGAAATCCGCTGCCAAGCTCGTTGGAATCCACCATGCTATTGCTTCGCTTCCAGAAGGATACCAGACAATCTACGCTTCTGACTTGTTTTCCCAGGGACAACAGCAGCTGCTTTCCATCGCCAGGGCAGTCGCCGCTCAGCCGGAGATCCTGCTGCTGGACGAGATCACCGCTAATTTGGACGCTGACACGGAACAGGCTGTCCTCGCTGCCTTGCGAAACGCTTCGCGAAACCGGACCGTACTATCGATTTCTCACCGGCTCTATGAACAGACTGGCGGAAAGCAGATACAGATTTAAATTTCCGCTTTGCAGAGGGATTGACTCATGAAAAAATTCGCAAAAAATCAAATCCAACATTGCGCTCCGCAAAAAACAGGTTATACTTTTAGTATAGCCGCAAAAAACGAGCCATAGGAAGGAGCAGGAAGCAAAATGGGCATTTATGTGAATCCTGGAAATCAATCATTTGGAAAAGCTGTGGATTCTCTGATTTATGTGGACAAAAGCCAGTTGATCCCATACACCAACAGCGTTCTAAATACGCAGCGGAAAAACATGTGCGTCAGCCGGCCCCGCAGATAATGGGACCAATCTGCCAAAAGCGCGATTCAGCAAATCAAGGAAAAGCAATATACGGACTGGGTCAAAAATTACACTGGCAATATCCTGTTGGTGGCCATCAGTTACGACAAAAAAACTGATGCTCATACATGCGTCATTGAGAAATACACAGGAAGCGCCAATTGAGCTTGTCAAATTTGATGAAAAACAAATGTATAGTAAAAAAGCTAGTCATCGGGAAGTGGAGTGAAAAGCGCCTTATATCTCCACTTCCTACATTTTTATTGTGCGCCACTTCATTATAATAAAAAACCAACGCAATCGTATACACCTCTGACCAAAAATAATGACACGAATCATTACATGTAACGTAAAGAAAGGTTACAATTTGTGCTAATCAAATATAAAAAACCAGCGAAAACATTGATATAACCTGGTTTTCAATAATGGCACAAAAATTGCTTTATATATTGATACATGCATGTAGTAAAATCTTATGAAAAGTAGAAAGAAAGGTGGAAGTTTATGATGAAGGCTGCAAGAATAGCGGATAAAGACAAATTTGAAATTATAGAACAGGATATTCCCAAACCTGACGGAGAAAAAGTACTGATCAAAGTGGCTTATACAGGAATCTGCGGTTCGGATCTGCACTACTGGCACTATGGCGATTCATGGGCAAAAGGCTGGATCCTCGGTCATGAATTCGCAGGGATTGTAGAAGATCCAGGCTCCAGGACAGACCTGAAAAAAGGCGATAGAGTCGTATCTCTGACTGCCATCAACTGTGAAAAATGCAAGCATTGCCTGGCAAATGAGTCAGAATATTGCACAGCAGTAAGCCTCTATGATTCCGTAGGCATAGGCGGGACCCCTGGTGGATATTGTGAATATGTGTTGGTCAACCCGAAGTTTCCGATCAAGATCGCTGATAATGTAGATATCAAGGAAGCGGCCATGGTGGAACCTACGGCTGTAGGACATTTCGCAGTGCGGAAATCAAAAGTAAATAAAGATAGCACAGTCCTTGTGATCGGGGGAGGCATCATTGGACTGGTCACAGCAATGTGGGCAAAAAAAGCAGGTGTCAAAAACTTGACCATGGTTGAAACAGGAGACCACAGACTGGCATTTGCCAAGAATCTCGGAATGGCAGATCATGTGATCGATGGCAGAGATAAAGACTATATGGAAAAGATTATGGCAGCCAATGATGGAGAAATGTATGATGTCATGTTCGAGTGCGTAGGTGTCGCTGCCACATTGAACAACTATCTCAAAGCTGTGGATGTAGGTGGAAAAGTCATTGTCATGGGCGTTCCTAACGAGCAGCTGCCGTTTGATTTTAACACCATGGTCACAAGGAACATGCAGCTCATCGCTTCCCATGGATGGGGGCTGCAGGATTTTGTGGGCACTGTGGAAGCGCTGGGCAAAGAAGAGATCGATCTGAAGCCTTTTATCACCGATATCAGAAAGGTGGATGAAGTGCAGGAAATATTTGAAGATCTCACATCAGGCAACACGAAAAACGTAAAAGTGCTTTTAGAATACTAAAGGCTCCTGCCTTTTCAACCGTACACTACTATTTTACAGCATACTGGTGTGTTCCTTATGCTGTAAAATATTCTTTTGGAGAAATAACATGAAAATCGTCTACGAAGCAAATATGGGATTTTTCATCGAAACAAATCATAAAATGCTTTCCATCGACCTGCTGTGCAATCCAGAGGGATATCCATACCTGCCAACCAACGCAGAAACATTAGAAGCAGTGACAACAGCCAAAGCTCCCTTCGCAGATATGGACTGCATGCTCCATACACATTGGCACCCAGATCATTTCGATGCCTCTCATATTGAATCCTACCTGCGGGCCGGCGGCAAAGCAAAGATCCTTTTGCCCAGGCAAACAGCGGATTTGATCAATAAATCCTATGTTTCCCGCTTTCAGGAACAATTTATTCTATTGGATGACAACATGGACGGAAAAAGGGTCTATGAAGATCAGGATCTGACCATATCAGCCTATGGATTCTCTCATGAGGGAAAAGACAGCGAAGATGTGGATACCTGGGGATATTTGATCCAGTTAGAGGGCAAAACGATATTTCATGTGGGAGACGCGCGCATCCAGGATAAAAACTATGAAAAATGGGGTTTTAATGCCATGGATCTAGATCTGCTCATTGTGCCGTTCCCTTATATCGCAAGAAAGGACGGCGTGACACTCATAAAAAAACATCTGGATGCTAAAAAAATTATTGTATCTCATCTGCCGCCTGAGGAAAAAGATGAATTCGCCTGGAGAGCGATCACGATCCGGCGGGCAGGACGGGAAAAAGAAAAGTTTGATGAAATCGCAGTCTTGACCGACTATCATCAAAGCATGGAATTATAAAAAGAAGCATGTCTCAAAAGGGCATGCTTCTTTACATTTGCCAGGCTAAAAGGAATGCACGGACTGCTTGTGCACATCGTGGGCCGCCTCCATGATAGCCTCTGACAACGTAGGATGCGGATGGATCACATCTCCCAGGGTTTCCGCCGTCATGCCCACATGCACAGCGAGCGTAAGCTCAGAGATCATATCAGTGGCATGAGGCCCCACGATCGACGCGCCGATGATCACATCGTTTTCATCAGTCATGATCTTCACGAATCCTGTGGTTTCATTGATGACCATGGCCTTTCCAAGCCCAGAAAAAGCGAACTGTCCAATCTCGACCTGTATCCCAGCTTCTCTGGCTTTCTTTTCCGTCATACCTACTGCTGCCACTTCGGGAGAAGTGTATATGCATCTTGGGATCGCACGGTATGATACTGACCTTGATCCGCCTAGTGCGTTTTCCACAGCTGCCATGCCTTCACGTGAAGCCACATGCGCCAGAAGCGGTGTGTCCACAATATCACCTATAGCATAGATGCCTGGCACAGATGTCTCCATTTTATCATTGACTACTATTTTTCCCTTTTCCGTTTTTATGCCCACAGCATCCAGACCTAATCCTTCTGTAAACGCAACTCTGCCTATGGATACTAAAAGCTTATCGCTTTCCAATATGGTTCCATCTGACAGTGTCACATGGACCTTGCCATTTTCAGCCTCTATGCGTTCTGATTTTGTTCCTGCATAGATCTGAACGCCATCTTTTTTCAAAGCCTTGGCTAAAACCTTAGCCGTTTCGTCATCCTCTTCAGGCAGGATATGGGGCATCATTTCCACCATATTCACCTTGACTCCGTTTCTTGCGTAAAACTGGCCGAATTCACAGCCAATGACTCCGCCGCCGATGATGGTCATGGAATCCGGCAGAGTTTCCAGCGCAAGGGCTTCATCGCTGGTCATGATCAAATCGCCGTCATAAGGGATAAATCCTGGAACAGCAGGAATAGAGCCTGTTGCCAAAATAATCTTGTCCGCTTCCACGGTCTGACTGCTCCCATCCTCCATGGCAACAGAAACCCTGGTCGCTGATGTTAACCTGGCAGTGCCTTGGATCACTTTCACCCTTCTGTTTTGCGTGAGAAAACCAACGCCTCCCACAAGCTGTTTCACAATGCTGTCCTTTCGCTTTGATATCTCTGAGAAATCATTGATCCCCAGCACATCCGCGCCAGCCAGCAGCGCCTTTGTGGGTATGCATCCCCGATTGAGGCATGTGCCTCCTAATTTATCTTTTTCAATCAAAGTCACATCAGCGCCTAAGATGGCAGCCTTCAGCGCAGCCACATAACCGCCCGGGCCCGCACCGATGATGGTTATCTTCGTCATATCCCTGCACCTCCATTAAATATGCTGTCTGAACCAATCGGGATGTTCCAAACGTTCCTGCATTTCCTTCATGATGCGGCCCACACCTGAGCCATCAAATACCCGGTGATCATAGGTCACACTGAGATACATCATCGTGCGGACCGCGATCTCGCCTTTATATACCGCAGGCTTTTCCACGCATCTTCCAAATCCGATGATCGTGGTCTGCGGCGGGTTGATGATCGGATTGAACATATCCACCGGATGAATGCCCATATTGGTAACAGTGAAGGTTCCGCCGCTATGCTCCTTTGCTGTAAGCTTCTTGCTTCTTGCCCTTACGGCCAGATCCTTTAAACCTGCGGAAAATTCGGGCAATTTCATTTGATCCGCATTGGCAAGCACAGGCGACATAAGGCCAAAGTCTGTACCTACTGCCATGGAAATGTTCACATACGGATATTCTGTGACTGTCTCGCCATCAAAGGTCGAGTTGGCATAACCGCATTCTTTCATGACTTGAGTAGCAGCATAGGAAAGAAGGTCATTTATGGTGATCTTACAGCCAATTTCCTCTTGACGTTCGACCAATTCTTTGCGAAGCGCCACCAGCTCCGTCACATCAAGCTCTACTGCGTCAGAAGTCTGTGCCATTGATCTCAAGCTGCCGTACATATTAGCGGCAATCGCTTTTCTGATCCCTGTAAGTTTTATTTTCTTGGGTGTTCCTTCCTGCTGGATGGTTTCAGCAGGTGTGTTCTGTTGGGTCGTCATGTTTAAAAAGCCTCCTAAATCTTATTATGTAGGAACTATCATCTGCGATAGTCCCAGGATCAACAGAGTCTGCCGCTGAAAATGGATCAGCGAGATTGACTCTGCTTTTTGGATCACATCTACCAGAATATAAACGCAAACTTCATGCCAAACTAAAATAGAATAAGCAGGAAACTCTCTGTCATGCGCAAAAGCATAGAAATCCACAGTAGGAAAAATGGGAAACTCCGATGCGCATTTTCTTTGATCACCGAAATCTAGACATGGATGAATTGTAAAACTGTTAAAATCTGTTACAGGTGTGTAAAAAAATAGAACGCGGGACAGCAGGTATGGTATGAAAGTTGCGTATATTATGAATATACGCTATATTGTAATACAAATATGATTGGAGGCAGGGTATGAATACCACTTTATCAACTCAGAAAAAAATCATAGAAGAAAAACGGGCACAATGGACAAAGTTTATAGAAACAGGAGAAATCGATCCTGGCGTAAAACCTTATATCGCTGAATCCTGGAAGCGGTGTATCAAGTATGGCATTGATTATAAAACCGGCGGCAAAGGCGTGAAAATCGAAGAAAAGAAATTTCAGGACATACTAAGAAAAAACAGGGAGCTTCTTGAAACGTCAAAACCGATCATTGAAATGATCGATAAAATATTCACTGACCTGCGTCTTTTGATTTCAGTCTGTGACAGTGACAGCAACATATTATACACAGTGGATACATTATTTGGAACATCTCAAGATGGAGAAGACGGTACATTATGGACAGGATATAAATGGTCAGAGGACATTGTGGGAACCAATGGGGCCTCCCTTTGCATGATGTTGGACAAGCCCATACGGACACACAGCGCGGAACATTTTTGTGAAGATCATCATACTGCGTCCTGTGCGGACGCACCGATCCATGGTGCGGACGGTACTGTCATTGGCGCCTTGCTCACAACCTTTGAAGTGAAAGATTACAGTGAATTCGCACTAGGCGTAGTGGCCGCAGGAGCTGATGCCATTGAAAAGCAGATGCGATACAAAAAGCTGGACACTACTATGAAAGCTGCCTTTGATCATTCGGAAAGCGGGGTAGTGTCTCTTGACGCAAATCTGAAAGTCATTTATCATAACAACGCCGCAGAAAAAATATTGAATCAGCCTAGAGAAAAGTTTCATAGACAGCATATTGATTCCCTATTGCTGGAAGGTGTGGACTGGAACGCAGTAGACAGCAACGTGATGTATGCTTCTCTAAAGTTCAAGAAAGGCAGCGGCGCAGGCCATATTGAATGCAACGGCAATATCTATCCTGAATTGTTTGACGGTAAACTGTCAGGAGCTGTGATCATGTTTGAAAAAGAAAAATCTTTTAACGCTCATATCAACCGGATTGTTGGAAATGAAGCCCGGTATGGATTTGCTGACATTATCACGGAAAGTAGCAGCATGCGAAAAGTGATCGAGCGAGGCAAACGGATCGCTGCCGCAGAGGGAAGCGTTCTGATCATGGGAGAAAGCGGCACAGGCAAAGAGCTGTTTGCCCATTCCGTGCATAACGCCAGCAGCAGAGGCGCAGGTCCATTCATCGCCATCAACTGCGCAGCGCTGCCTCAGTCTTTGATCGAAAGCGAGCTGTTTGGCTATGAAAAGGGCACTTTCACTGGAGCCAGAAAAGAAGGGTATGCTGGAAAATTTGAAATCGCTGATGGCGGCAGCATTTTTCTCGATGAAATAGGTGAACTGCCTTTGGATATACAGGCAAAGCTCCTTAGGGTCCTGGACAATAAGAGAATCGTCCGCATTGGCGGGCACAAAGAAAAAGAAGTGGATGTGCGCATCATAGCTGCCACCAACAGAGACTTGATGAGGGAAGTGCAGAAAGGAAATTTCCGTCTGGATCTATTCTATCGTCTGTCAGTGCTCCCTGTCATGATTCCGCCGCTCTCTGAGAGAAGCTCCGACATCGTCCCTTTAGCCAAGTTTTTTATCAATCGGCTCAACAAAGCGAACCCTGAGTTTGAAAAACAGCCTTCAGAAGGCTTTTTGAAAAGCCTGCGGGAACGGCGCTACAAGGGGAACATCAGGGAACTGCAAAACGTAGTGACAAGAGCCTACTACCTATGTTCCAACGGAACGATCACCGAAGAACTGGCTTTTGAAAACTTTATGAATCCTGACCTCTATATCCAAGACAAAGAGGAATCCGCGGAAAGTCCTGTGAAGCAGAGAAATCTGAAGGACAGCGAAGAGTCTCTCATTAAAGAGACTTTAAGGGAAACGGGAGAAAACATATCTCAGACTGCTGAGATCCTAGGCATCAGCAGGCCTACGCTCTATAGAAAGCTGAAAAAATATAATATCATCGTCAGGAAATAACGTATTCATACTGTGTATCAAATCGTTTCACATTGTAACGTTCTGTCAAAAAACGTTACAATGTGATTTTTTTGTTTTACGTATAGAACAAATCCTCTGGAGAAAAAAGAAAAATACAGAACACAGGGTAAATTACATGGCTCTGCGATTTTTTTGCATTTCGTATTTTTAGTTGGCACATGATTTGCGTTAAATAATCAGCGAAGCTTCACTTTAGTAATGATATCACATTTATTTAGGAAAGGAGATTGACTATGAGTCAAACTTTGAACAAAGAAGGAACCAGCAAAAAAATCATCGTTGTGGTCGCATGTTTTGTAAGTGGGATCATGGGAGTTGGATACCTGATCACCAGTTGGAACGGGCTTTTGCCTACCATAGCCGAAGAATTCGGATGGACGACAGCGCAGTGGGGCGCTCTGGCAGGAGCAATGCCTCTAGGCAGCGCAATCATGGCTTCCATAGCAGGTGCGATCCATGACAAATTTTCGCCTAGAAAGGTATTTGTCTTTATCATGATCTCTCTAGGGATTTTGATGGCACTCAGGGGATACGTATCGAGCTTCATTCTTGCATATGTGATCGCTTTCGGCGGAGGATTGATTTCATGTATGATCGATGTTGGCGCACAAAAAATCGTCACTTTATGGTTTGACCGTGACCAGCTTTATAAAGTCACTGGCATATTGTTTGGAGGAGCGTCATTAGGATATTTCGCAGGATTCAATTTGTCCCTGCTGATCACCGAAGCTGTAGGCAGCTGGCAGCGTCAATTTGTAGTAGTTGGAGCTTTTCTGGCAGCATGGAGTTTATTCTGGATATTCGCAGTGCCTGAAAGAAGAAGGGAAGATAACGCACTGGATAAAGACCTGGGCAATGACACGGCAGAAAAAATAAGCGTTATCCAAGCACTGGCCATCATAGTGAAGAGCAGACAGGCGATCCTGTGTATATTAACGGAAATGTGTTCATCCTCTATGATCCTTACATTTTCAGCTATAGGACCTCTCGCTTTCACCACCTATTGGGGATGCAGCACCGCACAGGCCAGCCTTGTGATATCCTCCTCTAGTTTGATCGGTATCGCAGGATATATCATCATGCCGATCATTGGAGACAAAATCGGAAGGAGAAAACCACTTGGCGGAATTGCGATACCTATCTCATGCACGCTTTATTGCTGTGGATTGCTGACTCAAAACTTTGGAATCGCACTGGTGATGACCATGTGTGCCGGATTCATGAACGGATGGGGTATGGTAATGCCTCGAATCCTGATGTTGGAATCCAAAGAGATCGGCGGCAGAATAGCAGGTATCGCCACAGGCATATTTGTCACTTTAGCAAAGGTTACTTGTTCCCTTTTCCCTATGTTGTTCGCTGCTCTTTACGCAGGATGGGGCGAGGATATCGATGCGCTGCTGAAAGCATGGATCTTCATGTACGCAGTATTTGGAGGACTTGGAACTTTGTTTATATGGTTAACAAAGGAAACCGGTAAAAAGGTTACCGAAAACAAATAAATCAAGCGATAGAAAGGAAGTCGAAGTTATGAAGTATGAATTTAAAATGCCTAAAATGGGATTCAGCGAAGGGGACGTGACTGTGACCGAATGGCTGAAAAAAGCAGGCGATGAAGTCAAGGAAGGAGACGTTGTCGTAGAAGTACAGGGTGAAAAATTGACGAATGAACTGGAAGCTGAAAAAACAGGCACCATTACGGAAATCTTGGTCGAAGAAGGGACCGCTGTTTCCATTGGAACAGTTCTTTATACTATGGAAGTTAAATAGGAGGTAGACACATGACAGTTTCAGCAGACGTTATGAAAAAACTTTATGGCGACATGCAGTTGGTACGCCATTTTGAAGGCAGACTCGTGGACCTGGTAAAACAGGGCCTTGCTCCTGGAAGCGTGCACCTTGGCCTTGGCCAGGAAGCGTGCATGGCAGGCACATGCATCCATCTGAGCGATGAAGACACCATTGGAGCGACTCACAGAGAACACGGTGTCCTTCTTTGCAGGGGCGTGGATCCGGGAAGGACTATGGCGGAAATTTTCGGAAGAGCAAATGGTTTATGTAAAGGAAAGGGCGGCTCCATGCACACCTGTGATCTTTCCAAAGGATGCCTGGGGAACAATGCGATCTTAGGAATCGGCCAGTCCATCATCAATGGATACACCTTTGCTAACAAAGTAAGAAAGAACGGCAAAGTAGGCGTGACCATGTATGGGGACGGAGCATCAAACAGAGGCGATATCCATGAAGGCATGAACTTTGCCGCTATATGGAAACTGCCGACTATATTCATCCTGCAGGACAACCAGTACGCCATGTCCACCCATATCAGCAAGTCCCGTTCTATGTCAGATGAAACTAAGAGAGCCGAAGCATACGGAATTCCAGCAAAAAGAGTAGATGGCAACGATGTGCTGGCGGTTATGGAAGCTGTAGGAGAAGCTGTTGAAAGAGGAAGAAAAGGAGAAGGCCCTTCCTTTATCCAGCTGGACACCTATAGATGGAGAGGCCATTTTGAAGGCGATCCTAACACGTACAGGACAAAAGCTGAGATCAAGGATTGGATGGAACACAATGATCCAATCAAACGTTTTGAAAAGGTATTGCTGGAACAGAAGGTAATGACAGAGGCCGAAATGCAGGCTGTAAGTGAGGAAAAGAAAGGGATCGTGGACGCAGCTCAAAAGTTTGCGGAAGGAAGCGAACCTTCGGGCGCAAAGGAAATGTATTCGGATGTTTACTATCACTATGAAGGGAGCGATAAATAAATGAGAGAGATCACTATGGCAGCGGCTATTAGAGAAGCCCTCAGAGAAGAAATGAGAAAAGATAACGAGATCTATCTGTTAGGTGAGGATATCGGCGCATATGGCGGCGCTATGGGCGTTACAGGAGATTTGTTCAAGGAATTTCCTGAAAGAGTTTTAGACACGCCTATTTCAGAGTGCGGCATCATGGGAATCGCCATCGGCGGCGCTTATTCTGGCATGAAAATGGTGCCTGAAATCATGTATGCGGATTTTCTCAGCGTATGCTTTGATTACCTACTGAATCAAGTTTCCAAGAACAGATATATGACTGGAATGCAGGAAGGCGGAAAAGATGCCTGCATGGTGCTGAGAACTCCTACAGGGACAGGACTGCGGGCAGCAGCACAGCATTCACAGTGCATGGAACAATTCCTGATTCCGATCCCTGGACTCAAGATTGTCGCGCCTTCAACGCCTTATGACGCAAAAGGCCTCTTGAAGGCTGCCCTGCGGGGAAACGATCCTGTCGTATTTCTGGAACACAAAATGCTTTACTATACGCCTGGTCCTGTGCCTGAAGAAGACTATATCATCCCATTGGGACAGGCTGATGTCAAGCGGGAAGGCACTGACGTGACAGTGATCGCATCACAGCAGATGGTCAATCGATCCCTGGCCGCAGCGGAGACGCTAGCCAAAGAGGGCATCCAGATCGAGGTCGTGGACCCAAGGTGCTTCAACCCGTTAGATATGGACACGATCCTCAAATCCGTTCATAAGACAAAGAGAGTGGTCCTCGTCAATGAAGCGTCTGGCACCGGAAACGCTGTAAATGAAATCTATGTCAGAATCATGGACGAAGCATTCAATGAACTAAAGGCAGCTCCAGTAAAAGTATGCGGTCCTGATACACCGATCCCTTTTGCTCCTCAGCTGGAAGATATGTGGACAAGAGATGAAAACGATATCATTGAAGGTATCAGAAAAGCATTAAAATAGTTTAGGAGAGGATCATGAAATTTAATTACAACCTAACTACAAACTTGGTCTTTGGCAGTGGGTCAGGGAATCAAATAGGGGAAGAAGCCGCAAAACTTTCAAAGAAAATCATGATTGTGACCGGTGGAAGCAGCACAAAAAAGTCAGGGCTATTACAGCGTGCGCAGGACCAGCTTCACACAGCGGGAGCAGAATATGTGACATACGACAAGGCTCAGCCTAACCCTGTGTTATCAACAGTGCTGGAAGGCGCTGAAATAGCTAAAGACGCTGGCTGCGGGTGCGTCATCGCCATAGGAGGAGGCAGTTCTATTGACACGGCCAAAGGAATCTGCGCAGCCATGAAGAGCAAAGTGTCTGTCAAAGACATGTTATATGAGGGGATATCTGTGACAGAGGCCATTCCCCTCGTGGCAGTGCCTACCACATGCGGGACTGGCAGCGAAGTCAATGGGATCGCAGTGATCACAGACGAGGAGAACAGCCACAAGCTTGCTATCGTAGGAAACGCTGTCATACCAAAGGTTTCCATTGTTGACCCTGATCTGATGAAAACCATGCCTAAGGGCGTTTTTGCCTCAGTTGCCTTTGATGCCCTCTGTCATTTGATCGAGGCATATCTATCAAAAGGCGCGAATTTTATGACAGACGCACTAGCCATGGAGGGGATGAGACTCTTAAGCGACAACCTTGTGAAGCTCTACCATGATTATGATCATGCAGAGGCATGGGAAAAAGTGACCTTTGCCAGCACGTTAGGAGGTTATACGTTAAATGGCGTGGGTGTCATCGCTGGCCATGGTATGGAGCATCCTGAAAGCGGACTGAAAAATGTGGTGCATGGTCAAGGATTAGCAGCGATCCTTCCTGTTCTATTAAAGGAACTGGCACCCTGCTGTCCTGAACGTATTGCGGCCATATCTAGACTCTTCGGTGGAACGGATGAATATGATTGCTGGAAAGCGCTCCTTAGTTTGCTGCGGAGCATCAATCTTGATGTCACATTAGCTGATTTAGGATTCAATGAGAAGGACATCCAGTGGATGAAGCACAACACATTCAAAGTCGCAGCCTATAACATGATGATGACACCCAAAGAATTAGATGAAGAAGACGTGGCCCGTCTATACACAGAAGCGCTCGATTTTAACAGAGTAAATTAATGTTCAATGACAGATCAAGAGGTGACCAATGAAACACAAGAACATCATATTTGAAGGAGATTCATAATGGGACAAACACTTAACAAAAATATCGGCGTGAAAAAATTAATTGTAGTTGTGGCCTGCTTCATCAACGTCATCACAGGAGTCGGTTATGTGATCACAAGCTGGAGCGGCATGCTTCCTATTATCGCAGAGGAATTCGGATGGACGACAGCCCAGTGGGGCGCATTGGTAGGAGCCACATCAGTGGGCGCTGCTATCATGGCTTCTGTAGCAGGCATACTATACGATAAATTTTCCGCAAGAAAGGTCATCATCATATCGCTGATCGTCCTCGGAGCAGCTATTGCTCTTAGAGGATATGTTTCCAGCTTTGTGCTTGCCTATATGGTAGCTGTGGCAGGCGGGGTCCTGTCCAGCGTGATCGATGTGGGCGGGATGAAAATGGTGACTCTATGGTTTGACAGGGATCAGATGTACAAAGTCACAGCTGTTTTGTTTGGCGGCGGCTCTGTAGGGTACTTTATTGGGTTCAACTTGTCCATCTGGCTCTCCGATCTTTTAGGAAGCTGGAAATTACAGTTCGTGGCAGCAGGTGCGTTTTTAGTGTTCACAGCTGTGCTATGGCTGATCTTTGTCCCTGAAAGAAGCAACAAAGAAAACGCTCTGGACAAGGATTTAGGAAATGACACAGAAGAAAAGATACCGCTGGGAAAGGCTTTGAAGATCATCCTCACCAGCAGACAAGCCTTGTTATGTATTTTCGCAGAAATGACATCCTCGTCCATGATCCTGACATTTTCCACCATCGGCCCAATTGCGTTCACCACATTCTGGGGATGCGATGCGGCAGAAGCGGGGTTCATCATTTCCACATCCAGCCTATCGGGCATAGTGGGATATCTGGTATTGCCCTCAATCGGCGATAAATTTGGCAGAAGGAAGCCTCTGGCCATCATTGCCATACCACTCTCCTCTGCGCTATATTGCCTGGGACTTTTCACAGAAGACTTCACCATGGCCTGCGTGTGCACGATGGTAGCAGGATTATTCAATGGGTGGGGACTGGTGATCCCTAGGATCCTTATGCTGGAAACAAAGGAAATCGGCGGGAGGCTTTCAGGGACAGCCACAGGCGTGTTCGTCACCATGGCAAAAATAACATGCGCCTTGTTTCCTTCGCTCTTCACCGCTCTATATTTGGCATGGGGCGGCGAAATCAGCGATCTGCTCAAATCCTGGGTGTTCATGTTCGCCGTATTTGGAGGAGCAGGCACCATAGCGATACTGTTCACCAAGGAAACAGGTAAAAAAGCCTTGGAAAAAGCAGCGCAGAAAGCAGCTGAAAAATAAAGGCGGGCATCAGGCTGGAGCATTGCCTAAATCAATGGGCTTTTCACAATCATGGGACTTGAAAACAACGAATACCATAGATTTCAGAATTTCATCTTGAGCTGAATCGCTAAAAACCCGCCATATGGAAAATGACCGCAAACATGCGGTCATTTTCTTTCTATAGGTATACAAAATATCGTAAATATATTTCCGGAATGCCAACAAAATATACTTCCAAAAAGTTCCGCCTCTTAATTCCCCTGAATCAGCACTTCCTGCCCTTCAAAGGCGAACCCGTATTTGCGGATTTTCTCTGCCGGGATCCCCTTGGCTTCCAGAGCGGCGGCGTATTTCTTTTCTTCGATCTGCGCCAGAGCCGCCTGCGCCGTTTCTTCCAAATCCTTTTCATCATCTGGATCATGAACCTTGAACTCTAAAATCATAGCGTCATCCTCTTGATTCAATGGTTCCAGCATCACGTCATACCGACCGAAGCCGCTTTCCCGATTGGAAGTCAGAACGTATCTGCCGGAAAGCTCCACCATCAGGCCCAACACGAAGCCATGGTAAAAGCGTTCCGGTTCTGATTTCGATGGTGCCTTTCCCGTGTCGAAATAGCTGAAAGTAGCTAATGCTACGTCGTTCATGTATTTATTCATGGCTTTCAGGTCATCGGAAAGGAGCGCTTGAATGAAGTCGTTATAGTTGGCTGATCCTTTCTTGAACCAGCCCCGCACCATGGAGCGGAACATGCGCCGTGTTTCCAGGTTGGTCAGGGCCAATTCGTATTCGGGATCATCCCAATCGTCTCCTCCGGGACCTTCCTCCCTGCGGACCACCTTCAAATAACCGCTGGCCAGCAGCAGGCTCCAAATGGCGGACTCGTTCCCGTCCAGTTCGCCGTACACGATCTGTTCGTCCAGCCCTGTAACAATGGTCCCGCCTTCAAGCAGCCGCTGAAATCGCAGTTTCACCCTTTTGCTGCCTTCCTGGAGCAGTTTGCTCACCAGTCCGTTGGAACTGGAATTCGCCCAGTAAGCGCCCACTTTTCCGGCATCCAGATAGTTGATGATGGACCACGGATTGTAAATGTCCGTCTTTTCCCCGAAGGTGAAACCGTCATACCAAGTTTTTACTTCTTCTTTCTTGTCCGGCATGCCCTGTTCGTCCAGGGCGGCGAAGACTTCTTCCTCCGTGAAGCCGAAGCTGTCAGCGTATCTGTTTGATGTGGTGGTGATTACTTTCAAATTGTTCAGATCGGAAAAAATGGATTCCCGGCTGACCCTGGTGATGCCGGTCATGACAGCCCGTTCTAAATGAGGATTGGTCTTGAAGGTGGCGTTAAACAAATTTCTGATGAAGGCCGCCATCTCGTTCCAATACCCGCCCACGTAAGCCTCCTGCATAGGCGTGTCATATTCGTCCAGCAGGATGATGGTTTTCTTTTTGTGATAGCGGGACAGATAATCGGACAAGGCTCTTAACGAAGAAGCCGCCTTGCTGTCCGACATGTCCTCGGACACGCTTTGGAAAGCGCTCTTTTCTTTCTCGTTCAGCAGGCCGGTTTCCAGCAAAAAATCGAACCTGTTGTATAATTCCTCGATATTCCTACAAATGGTTTCCCTGGCTTGAGAAAAAGAATTCTCTTTCACGTCCGCAAAGCTGAGAAAGATCACCGGATACGTCCCCTGCAGCTGCCGGTAGGTTTCATCCTCCCAGATGGAAAGGCCCTCAAACAAATCGCTTCTTCCCGCGTGATCCGTGGAAAAGAACTTTTCCAGCATGCTCATGTTCAGGGTTTTCCCAAATCTTCTGGGGCGGGTGATCAGCGTCACCTGATCCTTCGCCTCCCACCACTGCCGTATGAAATCCGTTTTGTCAATATAAAAGATGTCTTCCTTTCGTACCACCTCGAAATCCTGATGTCCGATCCCCACTGTTCTTGCCATGATGTTCCTCCCTGTTTTCATCCCTTTTCATTGATTCTACCATAAAACTCGGAAAAATAACATGCTTTTTACAGTCTCCCGCATTGATCGTGAAAATCAGCGGCGTCCACAAAATCCAATGAGATTGACGGCTGAATAGAACATAGGGCACTCCATTCAAGAATCAAATCAGAGGCCGCCCCATTAGAAAAAAGTCAAAGTAGCTTTGAATTTCCGCAGGCAGCCCCTGCTGTGCGCAATGTTATTTTTTAAGCTGTAAACCGTCCTTAAAGGCTTCGCCCACTCTTTCTGTCACTTTATAATAACCATGTGTGTACGGATCAAAGGCAATGGCGTTCACCAAGGACATGTCGATTTTGCCACCAACCATCACGCTTTCGTCCGCTGTGACATTCACTACCTTGCCAATGACACCGCATCCATAGACTCCGTCCTGATACTCAATGAACGTACACTCCAAGCAAATCGGGAATTCATTGATAACTGGAGCATCCACGTTTTCCGATTTGCTCGCAGTAAGGCCGCTGTTCTCGAACTTGTCCGAAACCCTGTTGCCCGACTCAACGCCGAAATAGTCGGCTTCAACCACATGAGCCGCGTCAGCGATGCTTACTGTAAAAGCGCCTCTAGCCTTGATGTTCTTTACGGTTTTGTGCGTTTCCGTTAAATTGAGCGCCACATTGCCCCTCTCCTGCATGGTACCCCAGGCGGCATTCATGACATTCACGCTGCCATCTTCATTGTAAGTCGCCACCATTAAAACCGGCATTGGAAAAATGCCCTCTGTTATATTGATCTTTCTTCTCACTTGTGATTACCTCTCTTCTCATATGGGATTGACAGAACTTTTGTCCTTGCATATAATTGTAGCAGGTAATTTAAAAATCACAAGTACTGTCTTTTATGACAGATACTTTCTTAAAGGAAAGCGTAAAATGATAAAAAATTACATTGAAAAAGCAAATTTTGAAGATACAGGATTCAGCTATACGCTGTCGCTGATCTCCGGTAAGCACAAAATGGTCATCCTTTACTGCTTGATGGAGTTTCACGTTGTCAGATTCAATGAATTGAAACGGTATCTGAAAAACGTGTCCGACAAAACGCTCAGTAATAACCTGAAAGAACTGGAGGCGGACCGGCTCATTATCAGAAAAGAATACCCGCAGATACCGCCAAAGGTCGAATACAGTCTTAGCGACAGAGGGAAATCTCTGATGGACGTTTTAGACCAGCTATGCGTTTGGGGAGAAAAGAATCGGGGCTAGTGATAGTGGCTGCGCAGTGATATTGATTTTCTATGCGTAAGGGCCCCGCGCCCTGCGCATTGTTTCAAGAAACGAGGAGAAGGAGATATGGAACAGAGAACATTCTTTGAAAGAGATGACGCGGTGCCTCTGGCCGCGCGTCTGCGCCCTCAGACGTTAGACGAATTTGTCGGGCAAACGCATCTGCTGGGAGAAGGAAAGGTTTTGCGCCGTTTGATTGAAAATGACTGCGTTTCCTCTATGATTTTCTGGGGACCTCCAGGCGTTGGAAAAACAACGCTGGCCCGTGTCATCGCCAACCGTGCCAAGGCCGCCTTTATTGATTTTTCCGCCGTTACCAGCGGGATCAAGGAAATCCGCGGTGTCATGCAGGAGGCTGAAAGCAACCGCAGGTATGGCGAAAAGACCATTGTGTTCGTTGATGAGATCCACCGTTTTAACAAAGCGCAGCAGGACGCGTTTCTTCCTTTTGTAGAAAAAGGGAGCATCATTTTGATTGGCGCGACCACGGAAAATCCGTCCTTTGAGATCAACGGCGCGCTGTTGTCCCGCTGCAAAGTATTTGTCATGCAAAGCCTGACTACAGAGGACCTGATCACGCTGCTTTCACGGGCTTTGTCCGACCCCCGCGGGTTTGGGAAACAAACCGTGGAAATTTCGCCGGACATGCTGGAAATGATCGCCAATTTTGCTAACGGTGATGCTCGCACGGCCTTATCCACCTTGGAGATGGTTGTTTTGAACGGGGATACCGATGGAGACCATGTCACCGTAACCATGGAAGCTTTGGAGCAGTGCGTTTCAAAAAAGACCTTGCTCTACGATAAAAAGGGGGAAGAACATTACAACCTGATCTCTGCGCTTCACAAATCCATGCGAAATTCCGACCCGGACGCAGCGGTTTATTGGCTTGCCCGTATGCTGGAAGCAGGCGAGGATCCTCTGTATATCGCAAGGCGCGTCACCAGGTTCGCGAGTGAAGATGTGGGGCTGGCCGACCCTCGGGCGTTAGAGCTTTCGGTAGCGGCTTATCAAGCCTGCCATTTCATTGGCATGCCAGAATGCACGGTCCATTTGACGCAGGCTGTCGTGTACCTTTCTTTAGCGCCAAAATCGAATGCCCTTGACGTTGCCTACAATAGAGCAAAAAAAGACGCGCTTTCACAGATGGCGGAGCCTGTGCCGCTGGCGCTGCGCAATGCTCCCACAAAACTGATGAAAGACTTGAAGTACGGGAAAGGCTATCAATATGCCCATGATACGGCAGAGAAATTGACCAACATGCGATGCCTGCCTGATTCTCTGGAAGGACGGGAGTATTACCAACCCACCAGCCAGGGATTAGAAGAAAAATTCAAAATCCGCCTGGCAAAAATAAAGGAGTGGAAAGAGCGGCATTGAGAACAAAAATCCGAACCACCAAAAGAACTCTGAAAAACAGCGATCCGCCTGCACAAGGGCGTTGAGCAGAGGCCGCAGCCTTTGGAGTTCCAAAGGCCTTTGACCTCTGCCATATCATATGAATCGCCCTTGTTCTGACTGTCTCGCCTACAAAATCATCGCAAAAAGCGGTATGGTGACAATGCAAAACACAGTAGAAAGCATCACACCCTTTGTCGCGAATTCCACATTCGCGTCGTATTAGTCCGCAAGGCCAGCAACGCTGATGATCATTTTGTTGTAAGGCAAAATTGGGGATATTCCTCTTTTCTCCCTGTTTCGCACGCCTTTTTACTTCAAAATTTCACCAATTTCACTACAACCCTAGCCCTAACACCGAGCACCAGTTCAATGAGTATTTTAAAAATACTTCTTTTTCCAAAGTCACTACATGGTACAATAGTAGCGTGGCGAAAAGGAGAGTTTGCATGAGTGACCCGTTTTCACTGAAAGAAGTGAGCAAAATGTTCGATGATGACTATTTTCCATTCGTTTTATGTTTCATATTTGGAGGTACGCCATGCGGCTAAATGAAAGTGAATGGCTGTTTATCAATGAGATCGTGTATAAATTCAGCGCATGCTCTGATTTTGATGAAGCAAGGACACAATTTCTTACGGATATTCATCTTCTGATCCCTTATAGCAGCGGGTCTTTCTATTTATCTGACAAAAATAATCCTGGCGCTATTTGTAAACCAATCGTCAATAAACTGCCAACGGAAGTGGCAGCAAACTATATGAAGTTTGGTTTTCGTGAAGATTACGCAAAATGGTTATTCGCCACATCGGAAGGAAAGGCGTATAACCCCAGCTCCTGGTTTGTTGGAGAAGACGGTATCACGGAGACATCCTATTTCAAGATGTTTTTCGCATTGACGAACCTGCGTTACTCTGTACTATTGTCACTTGCCTACGAGGACGCGTTCATGGGAATCGTCTGTCTGTACCGATTAGAAGAGCTGCATGATTTTACTGACAAAGATTTATTCATTTTGGAAACCTTTAAAAAGCATTTAGCCCTTCGGATCTGGAAAGAAGAATTTTCTGATGAAGCCTCTTCACCCGCATCCAGTTTCAACGTCACAAATGGTGAGGTCGCAGATTTATCGGCCCGCTATCATCTCACTGTCCGTGAGGGAGAAGTTTTGCGTTTTTTGATTTCTGGAATGACGATCACGGAAATCGCCGAACACTTATCCATATCCGAAAGCACGCTGAGAACGCATTCTAGAAACATTTACAAAAAGCTAGGCATCAGTTACCGTTCAGAATTGAATAAACTCTTGCATGTAGGACAAATTTGAGCATTGATTAAGGAAGCTGCCAACCACAGAAACGCGATTGGCAGCTAAAAAACCGCGCTATGCTAGCCAGATCATCAGCCAGACCATGGTTTTTTCTGTCTTTCCTTTACCGTATATCCCGCTTTCCTACTTGTCTCGAATATACACTGTTTTCCCTCTAAAAATAGTCTCTAATACTTGAACGTCCCTGATGGTATATGGATCAATCTCAAATATGTTTTTATCAATAATGACCATATCTGCGGATTTCCCCGCTTCTATGGAGCCTGTTTCCTGATCGAGAAAGTACGCGTAAGCCCCATTGATGGTATAAGACTCCAGCATGTCTTCCAGGGATACCGCTTCTTCCGGATTCAGTGGATCGTAGCTGGCCGGGTCCTCCGCGTCTGGGATCGCGCTGTAGGACATCTTGCAGCCGCCTGTCTTCGGCGCACGCCTCGTTATCCCCAGCTGCATGCCTTCAAAAGGATTCACCGGCAGGGTGACCGGACAATCGCTGCCGGAAGCCAGCAGCACGCCGGCTTCTTTTAATGATTTGACCGGATACTGCGAGTTAACCCGCTGGCTTCCCAGATAATCCTGATAGATCGTATGATAGCACAGATCCCTAAAAAACCAATACGGGTTGATCACGGCGATGATCCCCATGTCCGCCATCCGTTGTTTGTCATCCTCGGCCATCAGTTCCAAATGGGTCACGGAATGGCGTTTTTCTTTCAACGAACCGTTCCGCTCTTGCGCGTATTCAAAGGCATCCAACATGATCCGTACCGCACCGTCGCCAATGGTGTGCGCATGAATTTGGAAACCATTCTCATCTGCGTAGCGAACGCATTCGTTCAGTTGATCCTGATCCCAGTTTTTCTGCCCATAAAACGGCTCGTCAGGCGCACTGTCGCAATAAGGCTCTATTAAGATCGCCGTTTTTCCTTGTACCACGCCATCAATGAAGAATTTAACGATATTCGCGCCCAGCAGGGATCCGACCTGGTATTGCTCTCGTTCCTTTTTAAAGAGCGCAAACCGCTGCTCAGAGTCAGCCACATCAAACATTTGCGCGGCTCTAGTATACATAGTGGGTTCGCCCTCCGCGTAATACTTGTGATAAGCCGCCAAGCAAGCGGTGTTAGCAGGAACCACGGCATCCATCATCCCCGTGAATCCATAGCTGTTGGAAACCTTTTGATATTCCTTGTAGGCCGTTATGTATTGCTCTTCAGTGAAATCCTCTAAACTGTTGATCACCATGTTTTTCGCCGTGTCTCTTACAAGTCCGGTAGCCTTTCCGTTTTCATCCCTGGCGATGCTTCCGCCTATAGGGTCGGGCGTGTCATCTGTGATATGAGTGATCTCCAGAGTTTTGCTGTTGATCCAGGCCATGTGATGATCCTCAGAATACATGACAACTGGGATATCGCAGCGGATCGCATCCAGATCTTCTTTGAGCGGGCCTTTTTCGTCAAAGTCAGAAAGGCTCCAGCCGCTTCCAGTGATCTGTTTTAAATCCTGGTTTTTCTCTGCGAAGTCTTTGATTCGCGAAAGCAGCGCCTCTTTGTTTCCGCAATCTTTGAGCTGCACGGTAAATAGAAGCTCCGTGGTGAGAATGCAGTGCGCGTGAGCTTCAAAAAATGATGGCAGCATCATCTTCCCCTCCAGATCCGTGATACGAGTGTTAGGATCAGTCAAGGCCATGATTTCTTTTGTTGTCCCCACTGCCAAAATTTTGCCATCGGCCACTGCCACTGCTTCCGCAGTCGTTTTCTGTTGGTCCACAGTATAGATCAGGCCATTGATATATGCGGTATCAGCTTTCATTCTTTTTTCCTCCTCTAGGTTTGTAATTTTTTTCATTCTTCTCGCCTGTCAGCCGCGATTCAAAAAAATTTTTCTTGCTTCCTTTAAAGGGGCCGCCACAGGCTTTCACTCTGCATGGATTATTATGATGTTTCACGTTCTTGTTTCTGTTGGTTCTTCTATTTAATTTATAATTTTTCTCTCTATTTTGTAAATTCCATGTTTTCTGTATTTTTCTCCTCAAATTTAGTGAGCCGTGGCTGCCGAGTGCCTGCCCTTTGGTACGCTGTCCCTCTTTTTAGGTATTTTTTTGGGTCTGCCAAGGGAATTGGGGTAAAGGATGACCCGTTGATTGGCTTTTGGATGGGTGCGAAACATCAGGCCCATTAGTATTTTTGAAAATACTCCTTTTTCAAAAGGCAACGTGTGGTACAATAGTAAGGTGGGAAAAGCATTGCGGCGCGCATATTTTGATTTTAGGAGATAGAGAAACGAAATGAAAAATTTTCTTGATCATCAAGCATACGAACAGCTCTTTCGATTTCACTTAGAATTGAACGAGAAATTGCTGATCATGCCGGATTTTTTCCATGAAATCACGGGCTTGATCGACAGATATTTTGGCTATAAAAATTCGCTGATCATTTTTTCCGACGATAAATTCATCAATATTTACGATAACGTGAATCTGAAGAAGATCTACTCTCAGGAATATATTGATAAAGACATTAAAAATGACTATATCCTCAACAATAAAAGCTTGTTTCACCCCTCCGCCGCCCATGGCCATGACCCGAAAACCCTTTATTTGGAGGACATTATTTCCTTCATTGATTACGAGCAAACGGACTTTTACAACCACTGCTTTCGGGAGCGGGGCATTTTCTATGAGGCCATTATCTTTCTGGACGAAGCCACTTCATCCCTCAGCCTTTACAAGGGAAAAGCGGACGGAAATTTCACGGAAGAAGAAAGACTGCTGATTTCCTATATTGCCAAAATCGTGCACCAGAGCTACCGGCTGCACCAAAAAATCGATAAAATGCACGCTGATATCAAGCTGCTGAAGAAAAGTCGGGATATTTCTTTCCTGGGAAATATTATTGTGAGCAAAAACAAAGAAATCATGGACTATAACACTGCATCCGTGGAATTCTGCAGGGCCATGACCGGAGAGATTAACACGGACAGGGCTTTGAACGCCTTTATTTCCGACCTGGAACAGTCCACGAATTTCACCAGCAACGCAGAGCAAAATATCCACTATTACACCTCTGAGTTTAAAATCGAAATCAACACCTTTATCAACAAAACGGCTTATGACAATTTTGAAAAAAACTATTTGGTGACCATTGCCAAGGCTCACGCCAAAAAAGGCTCCGCCGCCTTCATGGAAGCCTATCACATCACGGTTCGGGAGCAGGAAATCATCAACTGTGTGGCCAGAGGGCTGAAAAATCAGGAAACAGCTGACGAGCTGCACATCAGCATCCACACGGTCAAGGCCCATCTTAAAAATATCTTCGCCAAGCTGCAGGTAAACAGCCAAACCGGGGTCATCGCCAAATTTAATGAATATATGTAGGTTTTTCGGCATGCTCCAAATCGCTGCGAGATATAAGGCATTTCAAGATCTTTCCATGTGATCTCAAGTTTTGATCTCGTCTGTTGGGAATAAAAGTCCTGTTTTTGGCAATACCATTTTATAGACCGAACCGTTTAATGCATAAAACTATTTTTTTGCGTAGTTTTTGCTCTTCATGGCACAAACTTGATATTAAATGAAGTTTGTGCTATCCTCTAGCTATGAAGGGGGTTTGTCTAATGATTTCTTCTCATAAATTGAAAAACCGTGATTTTTATCTTAACAAGCTGATTGGATTTCAGGGCATGGAACCGGTAAATGACTGCCGAAGATTTATATCATTACGTAAAAGAGCGTATCCTGCCTGTCATCGCTGATGTTGCTTTAGATCAGGAAAAAGCATTGACGCTTTTAGAAATCAAAGCGCGGAGTTTGATACAATTCAGCAGATAAACTGAAAATTAAAAGGAACTATCTATTTTTCGACAGTCCCTTTTATTACGCTTTAAGCACCAATCAAAGAGCATCCTGCGTAAAAATATGTAGGGTGTTTTTTGTACCCATTTTTATTACAAACATATATATGAGAAAATATCTCATATATATGTTTACAAAATAAAAAAATAGCGATATAATAAAAATATAGACGTTGGAGGTGGTAGATATTATGTTATGCCAATTTACAGTTAAAAATTTTAAAAGTATCAAAGATGCAATGACCTTTGATATGCAGGCTACTGCTATATCAGAGCATGAGGACAGGATAATCAAAGATAATGATAAGGAATTATATTTACCGGTGTCTGCTATTTATGGACCTAACGGTGGCGGAAAATCAAATGTGCTGGAAGCACTTCATATATTGGTTGCAAAAATATTACGTCCCTTGTATGCAACTGATGATAGTAATGACCGTCCTTTTCAAATGAAAAAAATTTTGATAGAACCTTTTGCTTTTGGTGAGAAAGAAAAAGAGGAACCCACAGAGTTTGAGCTTTTCTTTCGTACAAAAGATGCGGAATATCGGTACATTTTGACAGTAAAGAGAGATATCGTTCTGTATGAGAGATTGGATCGTGTAAAATTCAATACTGGCAGAAGATCAGCACTTTTTGAACGTTCTGAAGAAGGAATTAAATTAAGGGGAGCATTTGCAAGGCTGAAAATAAGTGATGAATTGTCCGAGACATTGACATTACTTTCCTATTTGGGGATTACCCATAAAAAGAATGAAGTGGTAAATGATGTGCTGAACTGGTTCGAATACGGAATTGATTTTTTGAATTACGGAAATCCCATTCAGGAGCTAGGGATGGCAATTGCAACTTCTGAAGATGTAAAGACGCTCTTTTTGGAAATGATTCAGGAAATGGATTTGGATATCGCAAATTTCAGAGTTGAAGAAAAAGAAGATGAACGGATTGAGGTTTATACCAAACATGTTGTTGATGACTATGAGTTTGAATTAAATTTGTCTGAGGAATCAAGCGGAACAAAGAAATTGTTTGGGTTATTGCCGTTTATTGCAGATAGTCTTATTTCTGGAACAACGCTGGTTATTGATGAATTAGATGCTAAAATACATCCGATACTGTTACGGCACATTATTATGATGTTCAACGATATGGAAATCAATCAACATGGCGCGCAATTAATTTTCACATCACATGATTTGTCTACCATGAATAGTGATGTATTTCGAAGAGATGAAATCTGGTTT
Source organism: uncultured Eubacteriales bacterium (assembly GCA_910583765.1). GTDB lineage: Bacteria > Bacillota > Clostridia > Peptostreptococcales > Anaerovoracaceae > Hominibacterium. The sequence goes on from CAJTYS010000033.1 coordinate 26,389, forward strand.
GTCGCAAAAGGTAACCGACAGAATTCAAAGCTGTATTCTCTGGTTGAATTTAAAAATGAAAAGGGTGAGTCTGTTCGTAAGGATGCCAAATTCGATAAGCAGTATTTAGAAGGTAAGTATGGCGCTGATCCATACCTCAAAAAAATTATAGATTGGGGAAAGGTCAATGCCTAAGAAAGCCGGAATGGAGGCGTGGAAGAAAAAACGCCGGCAGGAATATCTGGAAAAGAAGGAATTCCGATACTATATCTTCTGTGAAGGTCAGCAGACAGAACCATTATACTTTGAAGGCTTTAAGCGCTACATTGAAGACAATCCAATTTATCGTGATATGGTGCTGATAGAAATAGAACCATGTCAGGCAGAAACCATGCGTGTAATTGGAATGGCTGAGAAGTATGTAAAGAAAAATAAAATCGAGAAGGGGCAGATTTGGTGTGTATACGATAAAGACAGTTTTCCGGCAAAAGATTTTAATGGTGTAGTACAAAGGGCAGAATACCTAAATCAGCAAAATCCGGATGTGCAATATCATGCTGCATGGAGCAATGAATGTATCGAATTCTGGTTTCTCCTTCATTTTGCTTACTACACAGCAAATAATCATCGAACGGAATATATCTCATTTCTGAATGATAAGTTTAGAAAATTCGGGATTGGAAAGTATCAGAAGAATATGAAAAATATTTTTGAAATTCTTCTGGAAAAAGGCAACCCGAAGTTGGCAATTCGATATGCAAAACGTATTATCAAAGATGGACAAGGCAAAATGCCGGCAGATATTGCACCTGGGACTAAGGTGTACGAGTTGGCAGAAGAATTGGTGAAGTATTTGCCGGAGAAGATACAAGACATGTTTAGATGAAAGGGGTAATATATTGGAAAATATTAAAGTTTATTTTTCGGATTTTTTTGAAGTGAACGAGGATGTTATTGATGAATATGGTGCTGTAAATATCTCATTAATTAATGATTTGCCATTATTTATCGATCCATTTTTGCTGTTTAATAGTGAAAACCCAGATTTTCAAGCTATTCATAAGGAAATGATTGACTATTTGTTGTTTTTACAAATGAAGTCTGAACAAATGCCTAAATTAGATCCTGGAATGAAAAAGGCTTGGTTTTCTTTTTCGGAAGTAAAACAAACATGGCTTGGATTTAGTTTGTCCGGTAATGCAGGATGCGGAATGGGAAATGATTTCGCTAATAACTTATTTGAAGGATTGAATTCCATATTTAAAGATTTTGGAAAAGAAAAGATCACAAAAAGTCATCATATGGAGAAACTTTGCTTAATAAGTTCACATGTTGGCCGCGATAAAATCAGTGACTTTACGACAAATTTTGCAAAACAATATTTGTTAGAATATACACAGGAATTTGCCAGAACATACTTGGAGGCAGAGCAATGTAAGGAATTCGTTGTAGGAAAAGTTTGCTTCAATTGGGTAACTAGATCATGGATGGCAAAGAAATATTACTTACCGTGTTATGATGGAGATTATGTGTTGTTGACACCGAAAGCCATACTAACGAGAGATGATACATTTATTAATCGAACTGATATGATTCGAAATCTACAAGAAATCGCACCTTCTATTTCAGATGACGCATTACGGTTTGAACTGGAAACGTATTTTAGAGACGTATTGCCTAAAAAGAAAGAAGAGATGAGCCAAACTGAAAAGGCTGATGCCGCAACCAGAATTATTAAACACCATCCGGAACTTATTGATTATTATGTCAAGTATAAAGAAGATAATCAAGATGATGCCACTTCTATTAGTAAAGAAAAAGTCAAAGAAGTAGAGCTGTTGTTTAACCATCAGATATCTCAGTTGATCACATTGTTAAATGAAAAGAGCGGGTTTTATCACATTATCCCAGATGCTCATGCGGAAGCTAGGCAAAGAGTAGAGTTTTTAAGGCATGTAATTGAGGATCAAGATGGATATAAGTTATTTTATGCAAATGGAAAGCCGATTAAACGTGAAGCCGATTTACAAGTAATATATCGTTTAGTGTGGTACGGTTCTCCGTTAGATGTAAATCGAGAAGTAAATAATGGTCGAGGCCCTGTTGATTATAAAGTATCTTATGGAAAGAAAAATGCAACTTTGGTCGAGTTTAAATTAGCCTCAAATTCAAAGTTGAAACAGAATTTGGCTAAACAGGTTGAAATTTATAAGGTTGCTTCTGAAACGGAAAGAGCAATTAAAGTAATACTATATTTTTCAGAAAAGGAATACGAAAAATTATGTACGATATTGAATAATTTAGGTTTAGTGGAATGTGATGATATTATATTGATTGATGCCAGAGACGATAATAAGGAATCTGCGTCTAATGTGAAAATGTAAATCGATAATGGTAGTATATGATATAGCGGCAAGAAAAATGTAAAAATTTTTATGCCAGATATTATGCTTATGTTCAAAAGTTTGGTTAGTAATACTGACCAAGCTAACCAAGAATTCAGTGGCAGCCCGTATCTTGAAAGTTATTGAGAAGGATTTCATCACGGAAGCAGTGCTCGCACTCTTTTCCGCACCGCTTCTTCCATAACCGCCAAACGTTCTGGCGGCAAATTGTAACGTGAATGCTTCTTGAATTTGAACGTCAGCAAGCGTCTCAAGCCTTCACGACGTTTTGGCGTTAACACCTTTTTCGCAGTACCTATAAAATCATCATAAACGCACGGAACCAGCGTGTTGGCATATGCGGTGAGGGAATCGGCAGATTCCAGGTCATCGTACCCAGCATAGTTAAAGAGCGAATTGCCATGATCAAATAATGGTGCCGGCGCAGTGATTTCATTGGTTTCATTATCCACCAAGAATCCAAAATTCCCGAAATGTCTGTCAGTATTGCAGATCACCGCATCCAGCACCAACATATCGTTTAACGCCTGTGCATATTCGATCCCTAGATTTTCATAAAACGCTCTCACCGCAGTCATGCCACCAGAGGTCACCAGTCTTCCGATAGGCCGGAAGGAATATTCCTTGCTTGTGAACAGCTGGCAGGTCGAGCATAAGAAACCGTTCCACTTGGATAAGCCATAAGGGATTGCATGGATTTCCAGCGCATCGGCGATCTGTGCGGCGTAGTATTCGGAATAAGGTTCATTTCCCGTGTTGTATCCACCCATCGTCCCGCCTTTATATAACTTGATGGTGCCATCGATTCTTCTCCAGCATTTGGGAAGCATTCCATTTGTGGTGAATTCCGGGCAGGAAGCCAGAGACGTGCGCACGCTGCTGCCATGGCCGGTAAATGCGATAAGCGCCAGGATTTTGCTGAAACGATTATCGTATAGATTATACTGCTCAAAGGTCCCGCTAAAGCCTTCTTCAACAATCCAGTAGCAATCACTCAGCGAGAGTCCCTTTGAAACGTTTATGATGTTCATCGGACGATTGATGCTCAGTCCGCATTTGCTGAGAAAATTGTGCACATAGGCGCGATTTTTGGGAATGGTTCGGTGTTTGATCCATCTTGCCAGACCTTCACCCGACAAACGCAGATCTAATGGCAGCAATTTTTTATGCTCGTTATTGACCCATGTGATTTCAATATCAGGCATACTGCTGTCTTCTGTGGCCGTGAAACGAAGAAGCGGCATATTAAAATGTCTCAATTCATAAACCAACTTTGTGCCTCCTAGCATCGCGGTTTTAATTACCTGCGTTCATTATACCACGAATTACCGCTGAAAATAGACTCCTAATTTGTGATTCAATGAACATTTCTCCAAAGGAACCCACATCTTAAGAGCCATAAAGAAAGCTCCCTTCCAAGTAAACAAGTTTTTATTATTTCACATGTCTGCCTAGAAGGGAGCATATCACGAAATTCTTTCTAATGCGGCAGGCTTCTTTTATTCCGAGCCGCCCACGGCCGTTCTGCCGCAAGCTTTACCTAGCCAGTTCATCGTCTTTATACGCTCCAACGCCCTTTTTATTGTTTATCAGGAAAATCTTTCCTAAAATCGTATAGACAATCACCGAGAACACCAGCGTGGCTCCTGTGGCGGAAGTGTACACAAACATTGGCTTTGCCGCCAGCATGATCGGGTCAAACAGCAGCACGTAGACAACACAGGACAATGCGAACACCAGAACCGCGATCCAGTTAAACCCTCCCCAATATCTGTATTTGCTGGTACTTGACTTGTCGTATGTACTCGCCAAATTGATCTTCTGCTTTCTCAGGAAAAAATAATCCGCCATTTGGATGCCTACCAGAGGCACATAAACCACGCATATGATCCCCATGAGGATGTAGAAATGATCGTAAATAAACAATGGGCAGAAAATCATCACCAAAAAGGTGGGAACCATAAAGACGAAGGTCAGCTTCCCCCATCCAATGTTTTCAAAGATCTGATATTGTCTCATGCCCAGACACGAATCATAGGCGCAGATAGGAATGGAACTTAAATTGGCAAAGGCGATGAACACCAGAGAAAACACGCCTAGTGCCAGGCCGCCCAGCGGGATCATCCATTCCGTAGGGTCAATGGAATTGAAAGCCACGGATGTGGCCACGCCGATGATGGTGCCAATGGACGCTGCCAAGCAGACTCCGAACATGTTAGGCCAATACGCGGCCCTGGTGGTTTTACATAGCCTTGCCATCACGCCTCTTGATGCCCACCAGGAAATTCCGGCTCCCACGTTTACTTCAAACGCGATCATGAAGTTGAGCATCCTGCCCCCTGGGACAGGTGCGATAGGTTCGCATTCAAACACTGCTCCCCAGCCGCCTGGAGCCATTGCGATCAGCACCGCCATACCGATCATAACGATGGCCATCAAAGGTGCCACAACCGCGTTCATTTTGCGCATTACGATAGGCCCTTTCCAGGTGATCAGCCATGCCAGAACAGCTGCGACCAACCCCAGAGCATTGATAAAATACCCGCTTTCCGACACAAAGCCAGTAGCCGCCTGTACAATATTTTCAATGGAACGCCCGCACATAACGCTCAATGTGACGGCCCATCCCACCTGAGTCAAAAGGATGACCACGAGGATCACTTTCATGCCGTTGTTTCCCAGCCAGCTCCTGCCCATGGTCCAATGGTCTATGCCATATTTGGCCGAGGAAATAGAGGAAGAGATCACTGCTAGAAACACGCCGACCACATTCCCCGCCACTGTGGCGATGATCGCGTCCCAAACACCCAATGGTACCGCCTGTCATAAAACACCAGGTGGCGATGGCCATTGCCACGTCCATGCAGGTATTGTCAAAGAAACTGTACACTCTGTCTGATTTCAGCAGAGGAAGGTTTCCTGTCAAAAAATCATTATGATTGCCGCTTTCTAAATTTTTTTCCATTTTTCTTTCTCCTTATTCATGAAGCCATTTTTCATGACTCTCATCAGCCTGTCAAATAATGTCCAGCGCTACTAATATGACGGGTAAAATACCAAACAGCCCGGCAATGACCATGGTTGCGACCCAATCGCCTTTTGGCAATGGATCGCATACCCCGCCTTCTTCTGTGATCATGGCCGCGCGCCTGATGACTTCCTTTTCGTATTCTTCCGGCAGACCTGTTTTGCCTGTGATTTCTTCTGCGACTTGATCGTAAATCGACATATGTTTCACCTCCATAAAATTTAGAAAAATGCCTATAATTTTCTCACCAAAAGTGTCCCCCTACCCTGCGGCGCTTAGCGGAATTCACATCCGCCGCAGACATTTAGGGCCTGTCCCGTGATGTTGCTTGCTTCATCGGATGTGAGAAAAAGCGCAGCGCTGGCTATGTCTTCCGGAGTTTGCGCTCTTTTTAGAGCGCATAGCTGCCGGCAGAATTCATCCACCACTTCCTTTCCGTTTCCAGCGCTCTGGAACATTTGCGGATACTTGCTCTTGTAGATGGGCGCTGCTTTTTCGTAAAGGGGCGTGTACACGAATCCGGGGCAGATACAGTTCACATTGATGTTTTCCGGTCCCAATTCCCGGGCCAAGGTCTGGGTGAAATTGATGACTCCCGCCTTCATTGCCGAATACTCCGCGATTTCAGGCGCACCTGTCTTTCCGGCAACAGATGCGATATTCAAAATCTTTCCATTCCCTTGATTCAGAAAACTGTCATAGATGGCTCTGCAGCAATAAAAAACTCCCCGCAAATTGACTTCGTAGCTTGTGTCCCAGTCTTGACGGTCCATGCCTGTCAGCGGGTCGCCCTTGATTCTCCCCACGACTCCGGCATTGTTGACCAAAATGTGGATAGTGCCGCACAGCTTTAAGGCTTCTTCCACAAGGCTTTTCACAGACTGCTCGTCCCTAATATCCACCGGGAGGAAGTTGGCCTTTCCGCCCATCCTGCGGATCTCGGCCACTGTATTTGCGCCCGCTTCGTCGCTGATATCAGCGATGACCATGTTGGCCCCCGCAGCAGCGTAAGCCATGGCGATTTCTCTGCCAATGCCTTTTGCGCTGCCAGTGACAATGATATTTTGACTGGTGTAATCGAATGTAATGTTCATATGCTGTCCTCCTGCGCTGTTTGCGCCTTTGATCCAGTGAGTTTACCGGCTAGGCGGCATATGGACACAGATTCCTGCCGCATCAAGAGCCGCTTCCTGTACTGCCTCGGAAATCGTGGGATGAGCGTGGATGGTGCCCACCATATCATTGACAGAGGCATCCATTTTCATGAAAGCTGCTGCTTCTCCTATGATCTCCGCTGCATTTGCGCCCAGCAGATGCACACCCAGGAGCTTCCCTGTTTCTCCATCGCTGATCACTTTGAACAGGCCTTCTGTTTCGCCCATTGCCAAGGCTTTGCCGCTGGCTGCCAGTGGAAACCTTCCTACTTTGATCTCTCCGTGCTTTTCCCTTGCTTTTTCTTCGGTCAAGCCCACAGAGGCAAGCTCCGGCCAGGTGAAGACGCAGCTGGGTACTAGAGCTTCATGGAATTTCACGTCTTTTCCAGAAATCTGTTCCGCTGCGACCCTGCCCATAGCAGAGGCCGCATGTGCCAGAGGCCTGATGCCTGTCACATCGCCTATCGCATATATATGTTCCCTGTTTGTCTTGGCAGCCTCATTGATTTTGATGTAAGGGCCGTTCATTTCCAGCCCCAATGACTCGAGGCCCTCAAGGTTTGGCTCCCTGCCTATGGAAATCATCACTTGCTCTGCGGTCACGGCCTCTTCTTTCTCCCCCTGGGTGATGATGACTGCTTTTTTCCCGTCAGCTTCACGGATTTCCTGCACCACGGCCTTAGTTTTGATTTTAATCCCTGCGCTATTCATGTACTGAGCAAGCGCCGCGGCTAGTTCTTCATCCGCATCGCTTAAGATTAAGATCCTGGGCATGGCTTCTATGATGGTGACTTTGCTGCCCAGAGCGCTGAGGATATGGGCGAATTCACATCCGATCACGCCGCCGCCTATGATCGCTGCGCTCTTTGGCAGCTCTTTCATATTCAGCATCTCCTCGCTGGTCACAGCGTGCTCAGCCGCGCCTTTGATCTTGATATTGGCGGGCTTTGAGCCTGTGGCGATGATCAAATCTCTGAATCTGATTTTAATCACATCTGGATTCCCTTTGATCTCCACCATGGAATCATCTGCCGCTCTGCCCAAACCTTTGAACACCTTTACACCGTTGGCTGCCAATAGATTTTCCACGCCCTGCCTCAGCTGCCGAACTACCATGTCCTTCATTTCTATGGTTTCCTTAATGTCCACGGATATTCCCTGAACATGGATTCCCCGATAGCCGCTGTTTTGGGCAGCCCTGATGATTTCCGCATTTCTAACTAAGGTCTTTGTAGGGACGCAGCCGGTGTTCAGGCACGTGCCGCCCAGCTGCCCTTTTTCCACCAGCGCCACTTTCCTGCCAAGCTGAGCGGCTCTGATGGCGGCCACATATCCGCCCGGGCCGCCTCCCAAAATAACTACATCATATATTTCCATATGCGCCTCCTTACTCCTGGATCAAAGTCTCGGGAGTTTCCAATAGCCCTTTGATTTCCTTCAAAAAACCAGCAGCCATGGCTCCATCTATGATCCTGTGATCTGCCACCAGATCCAGGGGCAGATATGATTTTTCCACGACAGACCCATTTTCCATGACCAGCTTCGCGCAAGTCTTGTTCGCCCCTAGGATCGCCACCTCCGGTTGATTGATGATGGGGGTAAAATGCTCGATTCCATACATGCCCAGATTAGTGATGGTGAAGGTGCCTCCCTCTATGTCCTGATAATCCAGGGACATTTCCCTGGCCTCTTTGATCAAACGGTTGGTTTCCTGGCACAGCTGCCGCAAGCTGCGCTTATCTGCGTTTTTCACATTTGGCACCAGCAGCCCCTTTTCCGTGGCCACTGCAAGTCCGATGTTGATGTCATCATGGATGATGATTTCATCCTCTGCCACACTGCAGCGAAAGTGCTCGTGTTTTCTTGCCGCCATGGCGCAGGCCTTCATTAGAACGTGGTTGTAGGTGAGTTTGAAGGCTTCCTTTTGGTGGTCTTCGTTGAAGGCTTGTATGAAACGATCCACTGCGTCCAGTTCTATGGACATGGAATAAGTGACTCTGGGTGAAGTTTCCCAGCTTTCTTTCATGCGCTGGGCCATGATTTCTGTGATCCCTGAAATTTTGATGGTTTTACTCATGTTGAGACTCCTCTATTTCAGCAAGGCAGGCTGCGATGTCTTCATCTTCCTGCCCAATGACGCACAGCGGGCTTTGGCATGGGACTTTTTCACCTTCTGACACAATGATTTTTTTCAAGACTCCAGCGGATCCTGCTTCTATGGAATTGGTCAGCTTGTCGGTGGTGATTTCCAGCAGGATGTCGCCCGCTTCTACTGTTTCACCCTCTGCTTTCACCCATTTGGCGACCACGCCCTCTTTCATTGTCAGCCCTAGCTTGGGCATTGTGATGATTTCTGCCATTTTGGTTTCCTCCTCTTTTTCCGTTGTGATTTTAGTTCGCTATGGAGCGGATGCCCTGAACAATGTCTTCCACCTGCGGCAGCACATAGCTCTCCAGATTTACCGTATACGGTATCGGTGTGTTCAGATCTCCAATCCTGACGATTTTCTTTTCTAGAGAGTCGAACATATCTTCTGCCACACAAGCTGCCATTTCCGCGGACCATGCGCCTCGCTTGACTTCTTCTGTGACAATGGCCACTCTTTTCGTCTTTTGGATGGAGCGGTAAATGGTTTCTTTGTCCAGGGGATATAAAGATCTGGGATCCACCACTTCAATGTCAATTCCCTCTTTTTTCATGGCTGCGCCCGCTTCCAGGGCCTTGTTCACGCATGCGCCGGTGGCGATCACGGTGATATCCGCCCCTTTTTTCTTGATGTCTGCTTTTCCCAGAGGGATCGCCTCTCCGTTCAGGTCCACTTCACCTTCACCAAAATATAGGTTCAGATGCTCGAAATACATGACTGGATTTTCATCACGAATGGCCCCGATCAGCAGCCCGTATGCGTCCGCTGGGTTAGACGGATACACGACTTTCAGACCCGGAATGTGGGTGAGAAAGGCTTCCAGGCACTGGGAATGCTGGGCTGCGGCCTGAAGTCCCCCGCCGCATGGAAGCCGGAGGGTCATGGGTATTTTCATGTTTCCTCCGTACATGTACCTGAATTTTGCCGCCTGGTTCAGCAGCTGATCAAAGGCGCATCCCATAAAGTCATTGAACATCAGCTCTGGGACAGGCACCATTCCCAAGGATGCGGCACCTACAGACATGCCGATGATCTGCTGCTCTGTGATGGGCGTGTCCCTCACCCTGTCCGGCCCGAATTCATCCAGCAGCCCTTGGGTCAGCCCAAAGGTTCCGCCTACCATGCCCACGTCTTCGCCCATGATGAAAACATCTGGATTTCGCCGCATTTCGTTTCTCAGGGCTTCGTTGATGGCCTTGGCGTATGTGATCTTCATTTAACGCTCCCTCCCTTCCTCTACGATATCGGTGTAAACATCTTTCACTGCGGCAGATACAGGTGGAAACGGACTTTTTTCCGCATATTCCACAGCTTCATCAATGATCCCCGCCACTTGATTTTTGATGGTCTTTATTTCTTGTTCTGTTAAAATTCCATTTTGTATCAGAACCTTTTCGCAGTTTTGAATCGGGTCTTTTTTCAGCCATTCCTGAATCTCTTCCTTGCTCCTGTAAACTTCCGGCTCTCCTTCGAAATGGCCTCTCTGCCTGTAAGTTTTGTATTCCAAAAGCATCGGGCCGCTGCCTGCTCTCACGTAGGCGGCCGCTTCCCTGGCTGTCCTGTGAACCGCGAAGACATCGTTGCCATCTGCGATTTCCCGCTTCATGGCATAGGCGGCGGCTCTGTCTGAAACGTTTTCCACTGCCATGGCCTTGTCGATTCTGGAAGAAATGCCGTACATGTTGTTTTCGCATACGAATAGAATGGGAAGTTTCCAGACGCTGGCAATGTTCATGGCTTCGTGCCAGCTGCCTTCGTTGGAAGAACCGTCTCCAAAAAAGCAGACTACAATGCTGCCTTTCTTTTTCATCTTGCATGCCAAGGCCGCACCCGCAGCCAAGTTGAACCCGCCTCCCACAATGCCGTTGGCCCCCAATACGCCGATCTTTGTGTCTGAAATATGCATGGAACCGCCTTTTCCATGACAGTATCCTGCCTCTCTGCCAAACAGCTCCGCCATCATGGTTTTGATGTCTGCGCCTTTTGCGATGATATGGCCATGGCCCCTGTGCGTGCTGGATATGTAGTCCTCAGGCTTTAGGTTGGCGCACACGCCTGTGGCTGTGGCTTCCTGACCTGCGCACAAATGGACAAAGCCCTGGACCTGCCCTTTTGCGAAGCAGCTGGAAACCCGCAGTTCAAATTGCCTGATGGTCAGCATAGTTTGATACAGGGACACTGCCTGTGTCTTCTCTAACAACGATTTCGCCTCCTTTGCTGGCTGTTTTCTTTGCATGTTTATTTTTGCAAATTTTCATGCTATTCACAATTCTCCTTTTAGGCTAATTGTCTAGCCCTTTTGAGTGATATTTCTGGTGTGACTTTTCGCAAGGTGAATGAAACAGATCTCGCACGATAACCGTTGCTGCGTTATGATGATTTCCATGAATCTGATTGACAGGGATAAAATTCGCTATATAATACAGATAAGGGCAGAGCCTAAAAAATCGGCTCTGCCCGCTTGTAACTATTGATAAATCTTATATTAGTTTTTGATTTTGCACTAAAAGCATCGTTTTTTCTGCAGAAAAATGGTCCTTGTGACAATGCGTAATCAGCACATAATCTAACGCTTCAAAAGGAGCTTTAGAGGTATACAAAGCTTCTACAGTTTCATCCTCCAAATCTGCAAATTCCCAACGCTCCTTATCATAAAAACCTTCGTAGAATCCATCTACTATAACACCAAAATTCTTATAGCGTATGTATACGCCCGCATTCCCTATGACATTTATGTAAATATCATTATTCATATTAGAGCCCATTTATCGATTTACCACACCAAGCTTTCATCACAGCTTCATGAAAAGCTTCACTGATTGTCGGATGTGGATGTATGCTGTTTAGTATTGATTCCGCATTCATAGAGTTGTTAATTGCTAATGTTGCCTCAGCAATAAGGTCGGTGGCATGTAAGCCGTACAAATGCGCGCCGATCAATTTTCCTGTGTTTCCCTCAAGAATAATTTTGATTATCCCATCTGTATTGCCTTCAATAAGGCTTTTCCCATTACTTGCCATGCTAAATTTACCAACCTTGGTATTTCCATACTGCTCTTTTGCTTGTTTTTCGGACAAACCAACAGCAGCTATTTCCGGTTCCAGATAGATACATGATGGAATTTTATCGTAAGACATTTTGCATTCACGCCCACAGATATTCTCAAGAGCCACCATGCCTTCAGAAGAAGCAGCATGGGCAAGCATTACTTTTCCATTAACATCTCCTATTGCATATATATGCGGGATGTTCGTCATTAACTTTTCATCTGTAACAATTGTGCCTTTATTCGTTTTTACCCCCGCTTTATCTAATTCAAGACCATCAATATTCGGAATACGGCCAATGGCAATCAAGGTTGCTTCTGCTTTAATTGATTTATCGTGGCCGTCAATATTAAAGATCACCTCATTATTACAAATACAAGACACCTTTGCTCCTAATGCAAACTCCACTCCCATCTGCTGTAATCTTTTTTGAGCTAGCTTCGATATTTCTTCATCAATCATAGGCAGAATGCCCGGCATCAGCTCTATTACAGTAACCTTACATCCAAAAGAACTGAATAGATATGCAAATTCTATCCCGATGACACCTCCGCCAATAATGTTTATGGAAGCAGGCAGGGAATCTAGGTTTAGCGCTTGGGAACTGTCTATTATATGATTAGTGCCTTGCTGCTTTATAAATGCGGGAATAGCTGCTTTTGAACCTGTAGCGATGATAATATCATCACTGGATATAGTGTCATCACCAACACAGACTGAACGTTCATCAATGAATGATGCCCGTCCATTAACTATGTCTACACCGTTAGCTTTGAGCAGATATCGCACTCCCATTACAAGCTGATTGACAACTTGAGACTTCCTTTCCTGTACTTTTTCAAAGTTAATTGAAATGCGCTCTTTACTTGTGCCATCAACCCCAAATAGATCCGAATCCATAACTTCTCTGTAGACAGCAGCACTCTTGAGGAGAGCTTTTGTAGGTATGCATCCTACATTTAGACATGTTCCTCCAAAATTGGAAGATTCAATCACACATACTTTTTTCCCTATTTGTGCCGCCTTGATCGCAGTCTCGTATCCGCCTGGCCCAGCCCCAATGACGATAATATCATATTTATAATGCATTTATTCTAAACTCCTCTCTTGTCGATTCAGCAAAACAGCTCGCCATACCTGCTGTTTTCTATTTGTAAAATGAATATTCATGGACCACTGCAACAAAGAATTTTGATGCATGTGATCCATGAATCTATTGGTTGATTTGTTATTTGGTAAGCTCTTCAACCGCATTGATGATATCTTCTTTATGAGGCATCATCAATGCTTCAGAGTAACCGGAACCTATAGGACTGTTCAAAGCGCCTAATACCTTTACAGGTTTTTTAAACATCGCAGGATCTTTTTCGCAAAGTACTCTTATTATTTCTCCTGCGAAGCTGCCTCTTGTAGGAGCCTCTTCAACGATTACAAGCCTACCCGTTTTCTCTACAGAAGCGATAACCTTATCATAATCAAACGGGATAATCACCCTCGGATCAATCAATTCCGCTGAAACTCCATGCGCCTCCAGTTCCTTTACAGCATTTAGCGCAACCGGCACCATACTTTGCAGTGCCACTATGGTAACATCGGTTCCTTCTCTCATAATCTTTGCTGCATTTGTAAGAGGTATAGGAGCAATCTCATCTTCAACTTCTTCACGTACTCCGAGCGAACCTTCATGATATAGGAACAGAACCGGGTCATCATCTCTTATACAACTTCTGAGAAGTCCCATAGCATCCTTTGGATAATATGGCATTACGATCTTTAATCCGGGAACATTCATAAACCATGCTTCTACACACTGTGAATGATTTACTCCGGATCCCACACCATCGTAGGTACCTCGCCCGCCATTGGCAGCTACATATACTATAGGCGCGGCAACTTTTCCTAAGCTATTGAATCTCCACTTTGCCGCATCGTTTGCGATGGCATTAAAGCATACTGCCGTAAAGTCCGAGAACATGAGGTCCACTACCGGTCTAAATCCTGTGGAAGCCGCACCTAAGGCAAACTGTGTAAACCCTACTTCCGCAATAGGCATGTCGAAACATCTGTCCGGAAATTTTTGAGGTACCCCTAAATATGTACTCATGCCGCCGCCACGGTTGATCGTATCTTCTCCCAGAAGGATTACCTTATCATCAAGTTCCATTTCTTTTGAAACAGCTTCTGCTATCGCACGATTTAAATATATATTCCTCATTACAAATCACCTCCTGTTTCTGGAGTGGCGTAAATATACTCCTTCCGATATATGTCTTCTCTACTTGGTTTTTCGGCAGCCAGAGCATTCTTGATTGCTGTATCTATTTCATCTTCTACTTCAGTTGCAACTTTATCAATATATGCCTGATCTACTATGCCGTTTGTCAAAAGATATTCCTCATATCTTTTGACGCAGTCATCATTTTTCATGGACTCGGCTATCATATCCTTATCATGGCGATAATCATTTCCCTGACCTACAAAGTGGGCATCCCATCTGAGAGTTTTGATTTCGACTATATTAGGAGTCCCCTTTCGCGCCAGTTCAATCGCATCATCCATTGCCTTACGAACGGCTAATATATCATTGCCATCTACGATCTGATAGTCCGGTATACCACAGGCGGCAGCTTTCTCGCATATATTAGGATTTGCTGTCTGTCTTTCCAGAGGTACTGTCATCGCCCACTGATTGTTGTCTATTACAAATACTGCCGGAACTTGATACAGCGCCGCGATGTTCCAGCCCTCGAATGTACCGCCTTCACTACATTCCCCATCGCCACATGCGATAACACACACATCATCTTTACCAAGTCTTTTCCTTGCCCAGGCAAATCCAACATTGAGTGGGATAGTTCCCCCGAGAACCGCTGTTCCACCACTTACATGTCTGCCGTTCTCATCATAGTCACAAAGATGAAAATCAAATCCGGATCCGTTGACATATCCTGATTTCAGCCCGAAAAGCTCTCCTAAAAACTCTTCAAGTGAAAATTTCATTATCATAGCTGTCTGCAAACGATGCTTAAGATTGATCCAGTCGTTTTCCTTAAGCGCACTCGCAATACCGACCCCTACCGCCTCTTGGCCGTAAGGTGTATGGAATGAGCTTCTAATCAAGCCGTTGTTAACACATTCGTGGGCTTTTAATGTGAAGATGCGTCCTCTTTTCAAGTTCCTGTACATCTTCAGTAATTCTTCATTAGAATATATTGGTTTCATATCGTTCACTTCCTTTATTATACGATTTCAGCAATCTCTTCACCACATGGTATAATATCTCCGACCTTTGCGATGATTTTCAATGTGCCGCTTTCTGGCGCTTCAATAGTGCTTGATAATTTTTCTGTGCCGATTTCCAGCATATTCTCACCCTTTTCAATATGCTCTCCATCAGACTTACACCACTCCAGAATCGTTCCTTCTATCATCGTCATTCCTATCTGAGGCATTATTACTTTCATTTTTATTATCCGCCTTTCTGCGAAAGGCACCAATGCGTCATGAAACGTG